>JAPOSC010000033.1 GCA_026709935.1 Thiotrichales bacterium | reverse complement strand
CGTCGCGATTCCGAGAAAGCTGAAGAAGCCGGTGACGTCGGTGACCGTGGTGAGCACGATCGACGACGACTGTGCGGGATCCTGCCCGAGCACGGTCAGCGCGATCGGGATCGCGGCGCCGGCGATGCCGGCGATGATCATCGAGAGCACCATCGACGTGGCGATGATGAGGCCGAGACCCCACGAGCCGCTCCAGATCAGCACCCCGACCGAAGTGGTGAGCGCCACCACCACGCCGTTCCAGAGCCCCACGTTGGTCTCCTTGAACACCACCCGCGGCCACTGCGCGGACCGGATCTCGCGCAGCGCGAGCCCTCGCATGGTCACGGCGAGGGCCTGCGCGCCGGTATTGCCGGACTGCCCCGCCACCACCGGGAGCAGCACCGCCAGCGCCGTGAACTGGGCGATGGTGCTCTCGAACAGCCCCACCACCGCGGCCGCGACGAACGCGGTGACCAGGTTGATCTGAAGCCACGGCAGGCGCTTGCGCACCGCGAAGCCGACCGACGAGGTGGCCCGCTCGTCCTTGCTCACTCCCACCATGGTCTGGATGCCGACGCTCGCCCGCGCCTTCTCCGACTCGACCATGGCGGCGTGGCGGATCACTCCGACGAGGCGGCCATCGAGGTCGATCACCGCCAGATCCGACAAGCGGTGCTCCTCCAGCTTCTCTCCCACCTCCTCGCGGGTGGCCATCGGCTGGACGACGGCCTCGACGGGGCGTACGAGGTCGCCCACGAGGTCGTCGGGTCCGGCCAGAGCGAGGTCCTGCATCTCGACCCACCCGAGGAGGTGGTTGTCCGAGTCCACCACGAAGAAGCCCGAACGTCCGGGCCGGCGGTCCTTGCGCAGTCGCGCCAGCACCTCGGCGACGGTGCTGCGCTCGCGAAACAGCCGCGCCCGGGTGTCCATGAGGGCGCCGGCGCAATCCGGCGGATAGAGCATCGCCTCGCGCACTTCTCTCGCGATCCGCTCTCCGGCCAGTCGCAGCAGGCGTTCGCGTTCGTGGTCCTCGAATCCGGCCAGCAGATTGGCCACCCGGGTCGGGTCGAGTCCACGCATGGTTTCGCTCACCACCGGCTCGGGCAGCGCCCTCAGCAGCCTCCGTGCGATGTCCGGCGACAGGCGGTTCCACACGGGCCGCATCGCCGTGAACGGCTGGCGTTCGAAGATCGCGAGCTGATCGGCGGTCTCCATCTGTTCCAGGGGTCCGATGGAGGCGAGGGGATAGCGGGAGAAGAACTCGCGCTGCAGGCGTTGTTCGGCCTCGGCGACGGTGGTGATGGCGTTGCTGTTCATGTGCCGGATTCCCATGCCCCGGAGTGATCCGGGTGTGGTGGGGGAGCGAAGCCGGAATCTCGGGAGTCCGAGCGGCTGGCGACCCGTCCATGGTCCACCTCGGGCCTGCGGGTCGCCCCGGATCTATCCCGGTCCGCCCCGGTCCCGCTCGTCCCTAGTGGTCGTGCCGGTGATGAGTCCGGCTGCGGTCTGCCAGTACAGGTCGGCGAGATCGAGCGCGAGCCCCGCCAGCCCTGTCTCCGGTCCCGTCGCGGCGCCCTCGGCGAGCGCGCGGCGCAGGCTCGCCCGGCGCACCACGCCGAGAAATACGCCTCGGTGGTCGGTGGCGGGCAGCACGCTGAAGTGTTCCCAGGCGGGGTGTCGGCTCGCCTCGCGCAGGCTTGTGCGGGCCCGCAACGCCACCGGCTCTTCCTGATCGAGCCTGTCGATGGGCAGCGCCGGATCCCGGAGCAGGCACTGGCGCGCGTCGACCTTGCCGGTGAGGCGCTGATGATCGTCCAGTACGTAGAGGTACTTGCGCAGCAGCGCGGGAGCGCGTCGTGCGATCTCGGTCGCCTCGCCCACCCGGGTCTCCGGCCTGACCGTGACCACGCGCGGATCGATGATGGATCCGACGCTTCCGGCGGGAAAGCTCAGCACCATGCGCAGCGGCACCGACACCTTCGCGGGCAGCGCCCGGATCAACGCCCCGCGTTCTTCCGCGTCGAGGCGCAGGACCAGCGCCGCCGCGAGTGCGACCGGCAGATGTCTCACGATGCGGGACGCCGCTTCCGGTGCGAGGCCCGCGAGAGCTTTCGCCGCCGTTTGCGGATTCATCTCCCGCAGCACCGCCGTTGCGACGCTCGCCGGCAGGGCGCCGAGAACTTCGCCCGTCACCTGCGGGGTGGCGTCCCCGAGAACGCGGGCGGCGTCGTCGGGATACGCCTCCACGAACGCCGTGGTGATCCCGCCGAACACCTCAGTGCTCTCCGTCCACCAGCACCGACACGTTCTCGTTGAACAGGCGCGCCGGCACCATGGTCCGACCCTCCTCGGTGTCGAGGATGACCGCAGTACGGGTGATCTCCAGAATTTCGCCCGCGAACGATCCCACCGTCACCCGCTGCCCCACGTGGTAGCTCCGACGCACGTAGTGCGCGGCGATGATGTTGCCGGCGACGCCTCCCGCCCCGATGCCGAATGCGACCGCACCGCCGCCCAGCAGCACCGCGGTCGCGATGGTGACCACATTGACGAGCAGGGTGACGTCCACGCCGAGCTGACCGGCGGTGATGATCACGGCGAAGGTGAGGATGAACACGCGCGTCACGCGCCCGAGCAGGGCGGCGCTGGCGAGCCCCGACGCGCGGGCCGCCCGGGTCACCGCGCCGGCGGCCACGCCGCTCGCCAGGTACACCGCGAGCAGGACCACCGCCCATACCGCCAGCAGGGGCAGGTAGAGCAGGATCCGATCGAAGATGTCGGCGAGCCCGGGTAGGTCGAGCACCTCGGACACCGCGGCGAGGAAGAACACGATCACCAGCCAGTAGATGGTGTGGGCGAGTACGCTCGAGATCGGCCAGCGAAGCTCGACCTGCGTCAGGCCGAGCCGGTCGCGCACCGCATAGAACATGCGGTCGATCCCGGTCCCCAGCCGCAGGATGAACGCGCGCAGCGCGATGGCGAGCAGCCATCCCAGAACGAAGAGCAGGGCGGCGCCGACCAGATCGGGGACGAAAGCCGCGGCCGTCTCCACCAGCTCTCGGTAGGTGTTGTCGAGAGCCGCGATCCAGATGTCGTAGGTCGTCTGCCAGTTCGAGCCGTTCGAAGTCTGTTTCATGGGCAGTCCCGGGAGGGTGTCGCGAGGTGCGATGACGGGCCGTTGAAGTGCGGCGGAAGGCGGCCGCGCCAACGCCGATGGCCCGTCGGCGGTCGCAACGGCGTCCGAATCATCGAACAGCACCGCCGCGAAGTCGAGCCGGCCGACGGGCTGCCGGCGTTTCTCGCTACCCCTCCCGCGCGCCCTGCTGCTCGTCGGCGCCGAGCCGCCGTTCCATCCAGCGCACGCCGGCCGAGACCAGCAGCACCAGCACCAGGTACTCCAGCACCAGGAAGGTGTAGATCTCCAGCGGCCGGTATTCGGTGACCGCCAGCTCGTTGGCTCGGCGCACCACCTCGGCCAGGCCGATGACGGAGACCAGGGACGACATCTTCAGCAGGATGACGAACTGGTTGCCCATGGCCGGAAGGCAGCGACGAAGCGCCTGGGGGAAGATCACGAACACGAGTTTGTCGAAGCTGGACAGCCCGATGCTGTCGGCCGCCTCGAACTGGCCGCGTGCGATGGACTGGACCCCTCCGCGGTAGATCTCCGCCATGAACGCCGCGCCGTAGAGTGAAAGCGCCACCATCCCGGAGACGAACGGATTGAGATCGACACCGGTGAGCACGGGCAGCCCGTAGTAGACCCACAGGATGGAGACCAGGGGCGGAATGGAGCGGAACAGCTCCACGATGCCCCGGTTGAGCGCATTCAGGTAGCGGTTGTTCGCGATTCGCGGGAGGTAGAGCAGGAATCCGAGGACGACGGAGAGCACCACGCAGGCCAGGGTGAGCGCCACCGTCCACTGCACGCCGGAGAGCAGGAATTCGACGTTGATCTGTCCCTGCCTGGTCGTCGGGTTGATGACGTACCACCCCCAGTTCTGCGAGCTGGAGCATCCGGTCGAGAGCAGGACAAGAAGGACAATGAAGCTAGGGCGGAGCAATTTCATCGGGACGACCTCTGTCGGTGGCGGCGGGCTTGCGCACCGGTTCCGGGGAGCAGGGCATGCGAGGCGTGTTCGGCCCGGTGGGAGCGCAGGGGGGCATGGTAGCCTTCATCGCTCCGGACGATCCGGAATGCGCCCGGGAATGAGCATCTGCGAGCCCCTCCCACGGGAGACATCCATGAACGAAGGGAAGCGCCCCGCCGGTTTCCAGGGCTATCACCGGGTCAGGGACGCCCGCGAGGATGCGGAGCTGACCCACGTCGGTCCCGGCACTCCGTGCGGCGAGTATCTGCGCCGCTACTGGCAGCCGGTCGCGATGTCGGAGGAACTCGGCGATCTGCCGCGGGTGGTGCGGATTCTCGGCGAGGATCTCGTGTTGTTCCGCGACGGCTCCGGGCGCCCGGGGCTGCTCCACCGCCACTGCGCGCATCGCGGCGCGTCGCTGGAGTACGGGATCGTGGCCGAGCGGGGCATCATCTGCTGTTACCACGGCTGGCACTACGACATCGACGGCACCATTCTCCGGGCCGGTTCGGAACCTCCCGACAGCCCCGTGTGCCGCAATGTCGTGCAGGGCGCCTATCCGGTGCACGAGCACGAGGCCATCCTGTTCGCCTATCTCGGACCGCCGGAGGAGCGCCCGCCCTTTCCCGTGTTCGACAGCGAACGGATGCCCGACATCACCCGCCGGCCGTTCGTGCTCACCACCCCCTGCAACTGGCTCCAGATCTACGAGAACACCCAGGACCCCATCCACGTGCTGCACCTGCACGCGCGATCGAGCGGAGTCCAGTTCGGGGCGGCGTCGGGTATCGATCAGATCGTCGAGTATCAGGACACCCCGCTCGGGATGATGAACGTCCAGACCCGGCCGGTGGGCGAGCACGTGTGGGTGCGGACCGTGGACACCATCCTGCCGAACGCCAATCAGACCGGCGCAATCTGGGAAGAAGCCGAGGCGCCGAAAACCTTCCAGCGCTGCGCCACGCTGCGCTGGATGGTGCCGGTCGACGATACCGCCACCCGCACCATCGGCTGGCGGTTCTTCAGCGACCGGTTGGACCCGAGAGGCCAGGATCGTCCGGAACTCGTGGGACGGGAGTCGATCGACTTCGTCGGCCAGACCGAGGATGAGCGTTCCTACGAGGAACGCCAGCGTCAGCCCGGCGACTACGAGGCCCAGGTTTCGCAGCGGCCCATCGCCATCCACGCGCTGGAGCACCGAGCGTCGTCCGATGCAGGGGTGGCGAGGCTGCGCCGGCTGCTGAGGCGTCGAATCCGGGCGCTGGCGGCCGGAGAGGCGGTGCGTCAGCCCGATGCCTTCGGCCTCGACGCAGTGCCGACATACTGTCAGGACACGGTCTTCCCGTGGCCGGGCGCGTCCCGTCCGACGGTCGAAGAGCTCCGTGCCGCCGGCCGGCGGATCGCGGGCGTGGTGCTCGACTCCGCCCGGCTCGACCCGATGCACCGGGAAGCCAGCGTGCGGGGGGCGGTTGCGCCGTCGGACGGGGAATTTGGCTCCGGACCGGTTTGAGCCTTGAGGCTTGCTACTCGATCGGGGTCATCCGGCGATGCGGTGCAGGAGAAATTTCGATGCTCCGACCTGCTCGATCGATGTCGCGCGGAATCCGTCGCATGAAATGACCCGACGATGGCGGGAATCCACAAACCGTTTCCCGGATGCACCAAGCCCCCGATTCCGGCTCGATCCGCAGGGTCGGCCTGATGCCCATGCCGGCCGGTGCCTGCCGGAGAGTTCCGCCGGGCTCGCGCCCCATGTTACCGTCGCTCGGAGTCTTCCGTACGCAACGGGCGGATCCGCAGGACGCCTGCGGTCTTGCATCCCCGGCCGGATGCGTGCGGACGGCACGGGCTCGAGCCCGATTTTCCCACCCGATTTCCCACCCAACTTCTTGATGGAGACGAAACGATGACGAAGTGGCTGAGCATGCTTGTTCTGGCGGTATCCGTGGCCGGTGGCAGCGCCGCCGCCGACGACCGATCCATCCTCCACCAGGTCCTCGACCGCGGGACGCTGAAGGTCGGCACTACCGGTGACTTCAATCCCATGTCGTTCAAGGATCCGGAGACCAAGGAGTACCGGGGCCATCAGATCGACGCTGCGAAGCAGCTCGCCGCCGACATGGGCGTGGAGGTGGAATTCGTGCCCACCGACTGGAAGACCCTGATCAACGGCGTGGTGGCCGGCAAGTACGATGTCGTGATGACCGGAACGTCGATGACGGTGAGCCGCGCCAAGGCGGCGGGGTACACCATCCCGTGGGGGCGCACCGGCTACCTGCCCCTGACTCGTAAGGAGATCGCGGACCGGTTCAGCACCTGGGAGGATCTCGACCAGCCGGACGTGACCATCGGCTACAACCTGGGCACGTCGTTTGCGGATTTCGTGAAGCTGCGTCTGCCGAACGCGGCGGTGAGGGAGGTGGAGTCGCCGGCGCGCGACTGGCAGGACCTGCTCGCAGGCCGAGTGGACATCACGATTTCGAGCATTCTCGAAGCCGGCAAGCTCTCCAGCACCCACGAGACGCTGGTCATCCCTTTTCAGCAGGTGGCCAACAGCCTGCCGCTGTCGTTCATCGCTCCCCAGGATGACCATGTGTGGATGGGCTTTCTGAACAACTGGATGCGCATCAAGCACGAGAGCGGCTATTTCAAGTCCCTCAACGAGAAGTGGGGCATCCAGGGTCAGGACTGACCCGTTGTATATCGTCAAGGTCGGCGGCGGCGCTGCGGTGAATCTCGCCGGGGTCGCCGACGATCTTGCATCCGTCGACGCCCCCTGCGTCGTGGTGCTCGGCGCCAATGCGGTGCGCGACGACCTTGCCGCGCGCCTCGGCGCGTCCACCCGGACCCTGACCTCGGTGTCGGGCTATACCAGCGTGTTCTCCGACGAGACCGCGCTCGACGTCATCATGATGGCGTACTCGGGGTTGCGCTCGAAGCGGTTTGTCGAGCTGTGCCAGCGCCGGGGCGTCAATGCCGTCGGGCTGTCCGGCATCGATGGCCGACTGGTGCAGGGAGAGCGAAACCGTGGAATCCGGGTCCGCGAGGGCGGAAAGACGCTGATCCGGCGAGACTTCTCGGGCAAGCCCCGGTCGGCGAATGCGGGCCTGCTGCGCACTCTGCTCGACGGTGGCTACACCCCGGTGCTCACCATCCCCATCACCGACGAGAAGGGCTGCGCAATCAACTCGGAGAACGATGACATCGTGAATGTTCTCCAGGCCGCGCTCGGTGTCGAGCGCATCGTCCAGCTCATCGAGGCGCCGGGGTTCCTCGACGACCCCGCCGATCCGGGCAGCGTGGTCGCCGCCATGTCGAAGATCGAACTCGAACGGCGCGAGGCGCAGGTCGAGGGACGCATGAAGCGCAAGATGCTGGCGTTGCGGCGACTGTTCGAGACCGGAGCGGCCGAGGTAATCATCGGAGACGGCCGGGTGGAGCACCCGATTCGCGCCGCGCTCAGCGGCGCCGGGACGGTCATCCGATGACTGATTCCATGCGCCCGCGGCGGCGTCGGATCCGGGGATTCGCGGGGTGACGCCAGCGCACCGCCCGGGTTCCCGGATCGGAGAGCCGAGCAGTGGGAGCCATCCGATGAACATCCGGACCACCGAGCAGCGCCACGCCTTCGAAGTCTTCCCGAAGCGCGACCTCGCTATCGTGCGCGGGGAGGGCGCGACCCTCTACGACGCGACGGGTCGCGCCTGGATCGATTGCGCCTCGGGCGTGGGGGTGGCCAGCGTCGGGCACGCGAACCCCACGGTCGCAGCGGCGATCTCCGAACAGGCGCGTACCCTGATCACCTGCCCCGGGGTCTTCTACAACGATGTCCGGGCCCGGCTCCTGGAGAAGCTGGCGTGCATCACCCCGCCGAGCGTCTCCCGTGCGTTCCTCTGCAACTCGGGCACCGAGGCGAACGAGGCGGCCATCAAATTCGCGATGCACGCGACCGGTCGGCGTCGGTTCGTGTGCGCGATGCGTGGCTTTCACGGCCGCACGATGGGCGCGCTCTCCGCCACTCACAAGCATCGTAAAGCCTTCGAGCCGCTGCTCGACGGGTTCGACTTCGTGCCCTTCAACAACGTGGACAAGCTGCGCGCCGCGGTGAGTGACGACACCGCGGCGGTGATGGTGGAGATCGTGCAGGGGGAGGGCGGGGTGCGGCTCGGGGACGCCGCCTTCTTCACCGCGGCGCGGGAGATCTGCGACGCGCACGGGGCGCTGCTCATCGTCGACGAGGTGCAGACCGGTTTTTGCCGCACCGGTCGGTTCTTCGCCTGTGAGCACCACGACGTGCGGCCCGACCTCCTGTGCCTCGCCAAGGCGATGGCCGGAGGCGTGCCGATGGGCGCGGTGCTGGTCGGCGACCGGGTGCCGGCCGAGGTCGGCATGCACGGATCGACCTTCGGCGGCAATCCGCTTGCCTGCGCCGCCTCGCTCGCGACCATCGAGGTGATGGAGCGCGAGGGGCTCGCGGAGCAGGCGCGGACGAAAGGGGCGCGGTTTGCCGCCGCCTTCGCCGCGCGGACCTCGCCCAAGGTCCGCGACGTTCGTCAAATCGGCCTGATGATCGGCATCGAACTCAAGGAACGCGCCCGGCCCCACCTCGAGGCCCTGATGGCGCGCGGGGTGCTGGCACTCCCCGCCGGTCCGACCGTGATCCGGCTCCTGCCGCCGCTGGTCATCGAGGACGAGGCCCTCGACGAGGTCGCGGCGCGGCTGCACGAGGTGCTGGGCGGGTAAGCGGTTCGCCGCAGAAGGATCTTGCAGGCGTTCGGTGTGAAGCCGAACGCCTGCAGGTCAGGCAGGACGATCAGGCGTTCATCTGGGTGACGAACTTGCTCGTCAGATAGGCGTCGAGGCCCTCGGTGCCGCCTTCGTGGCCGTAGCCGCTCTCCTTGACCCCGCCGAACGGGGTCTCCGCGAACGAGATCGCGCAGTGGTTGACGCCGACCAGGCCCGTCTCCAGGCGCTCGGAGACTTCGGTCGCGCGCTGGGTGCTGGAGGTGAACGCATAGGCGGCGAGGCCGAACTCCAGGCCGTTCGCCTTCTCCATCACCTCGTCGAAGTCCGACCACGACTGCATGGGCGCCACCGGTCCGAACGGCTCCTCGTACATCATGCGAGCGTTGTCCGGCACATCCGCGAGCACCGTGGGCGAGTAGAAGTAGCCCTGGTTGCCGATCCGCTCGCCGCCGGTGGTCACGTCGGCGCCGCAGCTTCGGGCGTTGGTCACGAGCGCGTCGATGGCGTCGACCCGGCGATTGTTGGCGAGCGGCCCCATGTCGACCGACGTGTCCAGGCCGTCGCCGAGCTTCATGCCCGATGCGATTTCGGTGAACTTCTTCACGAACTTGCCGTAGACCTTCTCGTGCACGAAGAAGCGGGTGGGGGAGACGCAGACCTGGCCCGCGTTTCGGAACTTGCCGCCGGCCGCAACCGTGGCCGCCTTGTCCACGTCCACATCGTCGAAGACCACCACCGGCGCGTGTCCGCCGAGCTCCATGGTGGTGCGCTTCATGCCGTCGGCGGCGAGCCGGGTGAGGTGCTTGCCGACGGCAATGGAGCCGGTGAACGTCACCTTGCGGATGACGGGGGAGGGGATGAGGTGCTCGGAGACCTCGGCCGGCACCCCGAACACGAGATTCAGCACGCCCTTCGGCAGGCCCGCCTCGTGCAGCGCGCGGGTCATCGCGACCGCGGTGCCCGGGGTCTCCTCCGAGGGCTTGAGGATGCACGAACAGCCGCCGGCGAGCGCTCCCGCCATCTTGCGCGCGGGGGTCACGGCCGGGAAGTTCCAGGGGGTGAACGCGGCCACCGGGCCCACCGGCTCGCGGATCACCATCTGGCGTGTGCCCGGCAGCCGGCTCGGGATCAGTCGTCCGTAGGCGCGGCGGCCTTCCTCGGCGTACCACTGGAAGATGTCGGCGGCGACGTTCACCTCGAGGACTGCCTCGGCCAGTGTCTTGCCTTCCTCCATGGTCAGCGTGCGTCCGATGGCGTCGGCGCGTTCGCGAATGAGCTCTCCCGCCGTCCACAGGATTCGGCTGCGCTCGTAGGCGGAGGTGTCGCGCCACACCTTGAATGCGTCGGCCGCCGATGCGAGCGCCCGGTCGAGGTCGCTCTTCGAGGCATGGGGAAGGAATGCCAGCTCTTCTTCCGTCGCCGGGTTGATGACGTGCTCGCCGGCACCTTCACTGCCCGGGCGGAATTCGCCGTCGATGTACAGGGCGAGTTCTTCGTACATGTTGTCGGTCTCCTGTTCTGGAACAGCATGAATGGCCGGGTCGCTCGCTGCGACTACGGCGCGGAATCGTATCGGAGGTTTTGCCTGGTCCGCGTGGCGGGCGGGGGCGGAGCGGGCATGATCCAGCCCCGCGCTGGTTCAGGGTTCTCTTGGAGCGGTGGCAGGGTAGCTCAGGCCGGCTCGCGGTTCCACCGCCGAAGCGGAACCCCCACCGGAGTGGGACTCCCCCGCCAGAGCAGGACCCCTACGCCTGCGTTTGCGCGAACCCGGCCTCTACTGCTGCATCGAACGCTGCTGGATCTCCCACCGCTGCGCGTAGATGCCGCCCGGCCACAGGCTCCGGAACCACGCGATGACCTGACGCATCACGGTCCGTCTTTCCTCCATGGGTCCGGTATGGGTCCGGGTTCACGTTCATGCCGTCGCCTCACTCGGCACTCGCCTTGCCCGCAAGTTCGTCGAGGATCGGGCACTCGGGGCGGTCGTCGCCGTGACAGCGCTCGGCGAGGTGGAGGATGGCGTCGCGCATCGAGCGCAATTCCGTCATTTTCGCCTCCACCCGTGCGGCGTGTTCGAGGGCGAGCCGTTTGACATCCGCGCTGGCGCGCTCCCGGTCCGACCACAGCGAGAGCAGCCGGCTGACCTCCTCGAGGCTGAATCCCAGGTGGCGGGCGCGATGGATGAACCGGAGCCGGCGCACGTCGTCGGGGCTGAAATCGCGATAGCCGCTGTCGAGACGCGACGCGGGTTCGATGAGTCCCGCTTCCTCGTAGAAGCGAATCGTCTTCGCCGCCATTCCGGAACGTTTCGCGGCTTCGCCGATGCGCATCGTTCACTCCTCCGTCGCGGGCAGGATGTCACCCGGTAATTCCCGCCGGGGCAGAACATGCTTCGAAATCGCCCCGAACGACGCTCCAGAGGTCGAAACCTTACCGGAATCGTGTCGCATGACGTCCCTTCCGGCCGCCGGAGGGAAGTCGCTGTTGCGTCCCCTCTCCAAGCGTCCGCGGCGATCGCCGGAAATTACAGGGGCGTGTTGCGCAGCCGCAGCGCGTTCGTGATCACCGAGACCGAGCTTGCGCTCATGGCGGCGCTCGCGAGCATGGGCGAGAGCAGCAGGCCGAAGACGGGATAGAGCACTCCGGCCGCGACGGGGATGCCGACCGCGTTGTACACGAACGCGAAGAACAGGTTCTGGCGGATGTTGCGCATGGTGGTCCCGGACAGCTTCCGGGCCTTCGCGATGGCCCGGAGATCGCCCCTCACCAGGGTGATGCCGGCGCTCTCGATGGCGATGTCGGTGCCCGTCCCCATCGCGATGCCGACGTCGGCGCGGGCGAGCGCCGGGGCGTCGTTGATGCCGTCGCCCGCCATCGCGACCACGTGTCCCTCGGCCTGGAGCGCGGCGACGGCGCCGTGCTTCCCGGCCGGGGTCATGCCGGCCCGGACGTCGTCGATGCCGAGCTCGTACGCCACCGCGCGCGCCGTGGTCTCGCTGTCGCCGGTCAGCATCACGATGCGCAAGCCCGCCGCCCGCAGGGCGACAAGGCTTTCCGCCGCGTGCGGCTTGACCGGATCCCGGACCGCCACGAAGCCCGCCGGCGCGCCGTCGATCGCGACCCACATCACCGTCGCCCCCCGCGCCCGCATCGATTCGGCCCGGGCGGCCGAATCGGCGCCGAGGTCGATGCCCGACTCGTGCAGCAGCGCCTCGTTCCCGACCAGCACCCCGATCCCGCCGATGCGCCCGCGCACCCCCCGGCCCGTGAGCGATTCGAATGCGTCGGCCGGTTCGATGCGCAGGCCGCGCGCTTCCGCGCCTTCCGTCAGGGCATTCGCGAGCGGGTGTTCGCTCGCGCGCTCGATGCCGGCGGCGAGGGCGAGCCACCGCTCTTGCGGGATGCTTCCCACCGAGACCGCCGCGTCGAGCACCGGTCGGCCCTCGGTCAGGGTGCCGGTCTTGTCGATCACCAGGGTGTCGGCCCGCTCCAGGCGCTGGAGTGACTTCGCGTCCCGGATCAGCACCCCGTCCCGCGCGCCGCGGCCGACGCCGGTCATCACCGACACCGGAGTCGCCAGCCCGAGCGCGCACGGACAGGCGATGATGAGCACGGACACTGCGGCGACGAGCGCATTGGCGAGCGAGGGAGCGGGACCGAACGTGGCCCAGGCGGCGAAGGTGACGGCCGCCACGATCACCACCGCCGGGACGAACCAGCCCGCCATCACGTCTGCGGTGGCCTGGATCGGCGCCCGCGACCGACCGGCGATGCCCACCAGCGCGGCGATCTGCGCCACCAGGGTTTCGGCACCGACCCGCTCGGCGCGCATGGTGAATGCGCCGATCCCGTTCACGGTGCCGCCGGTGACCGGGTCGCCGGTGCTGCGCTCGACCGGCATCGGCTCGCCGGTGACCATCGACTCGTCGATGCTCGTCGCCCCTTCGAGCACGATGCCGTCGGTCGGCACGCGCTCGCCGGGCCGCACACGGAGCCGGTCGCCCACCGTGATGGCGTCGATGGCGACGTCACCCTCCGTGCCGTCGGGCGCGATCTGTCGTGCCACGGCGGGCGCAAGGGTGAGGAGGCGGCGGATGGCGTCGCCGGTCCGGGCGCGGGCGCGAAGCTCCAGCACCTGCCCGAGAATGACCAAGGTCACGATGACCGCGGCCGCTTCGAAGTAGAGCGGCGGCACGCCGTCGACCAGGAACGCCGCGGGGAGCATGTCCGGGAACAGGAGCGCGAGGGTGCTGGCGCTCCACGCGGCGCCGGTGCCGATCGCCACCAGGGTGAACATGTTGAGCTTGCGCGTGAGAAGTGAATTCCAGCCCCGCACGAAGAACGGCCATCCGCACCACAGCACCACCGGGGTGGCGAGCACCGCCTGGGACCATCCGTGCCACCCCGGCCCGAGCCGGTCGCGCAGGTCGAACCCGGGGACCATCTCGCTCATCGCGATCACCACTACCGGCAGGGTCAGAACGCTGGCGACGGCGAGACGCCGCCGCATGTCCGCGAGCTCCGGGCTCGACCCGTCGTCCAGCCGCGCCGCCCGCGGCTCCAGCGCCATGGCGCACACCGGACAACTTCCCGGCGCATCCCGCACCACGGTTGGATGCATGGGGCAGACGTACTCGGTGCGCACCCGAGCGGTGGGTATCTGCGGCTCGAGCGCCATGCCGCACTCGGGACAGTCCGTGGGGACATCGCTCCGCACCGCAGGATGGCAAGGGCAGGTATAGACGACCGGAGATGCCGAGCCCGCTCCGGCCGCGCGAGCGGCGGGGGTGGCGGGCGCCGAGGGTTCGGCGAATGCCGCCGGTTCGGCTTCGAACCGCTCCCGAGAGGCTTCCCCGCAGAACCAGTACCGACGCCCCTCGTGGCGCACGGTCGCACCCGGACGCATCCGGTCGACCAGGACGCCGCATACCGGATCGTTCGCGTAGAGGTAGCGCCCGGGCGCAGCAAGAAACTTCCCCTTGCACCCGTCGCAGCAGAACCCGACCGTGCAGCCGTCATGCACGCACGAGGCGCGGGCCGTGGCCGGATCCACCGGCATCCCGCACACGGGATCGTGGGTGGCGGTCCGGACCCCGGTCCCGACCCTGGCCGGGGCCCCGTCACCGCGCGCTTCGTCAGGGCTGATATTCATGAAACCGCGCTCTCCAGCGAACGCGGTCAGGCTAAACCTTCCATTTACTGGAAAGTCAAGCAGTGCTGCAGTTCCATGTCCTTGACTTCATATTTTGGCCACTCCATCCTGCCGTCATGAGTTGGCGGGTCCAGATTGCCGAGGAGTTCGAGCCCGAGTTGTCGAAATGGCTATGGATATGGAAGACATGATCGCAGGGCTCGACTCTGCCGAGCGGCGCAAGGTGGAGGAAATGGCCGCCGAGCTGATCGCCGAAGAAATGACTCTGCGCGAGTTGCGCAAGGCTCGCGCGCTGACCCAGGCGAGTGTGGCGCGCGAACTCGGCATCAGTCAGGACGCCATCTCGCGGCTGGAGAAGCGGAGCGACCTGCTGCTGTCCACGCTGCGCAGGACGGTCGAGGCGATGGGCGGCCGCCTGTCGCTGATCGCCCGCTTCCCCGACCGGCCTCCGGTCGAGCTTGCCGGCATCGCCGAACACGACGCTCGTGATTGAAGCGGCCTGTACCGGTGGTCGTCACTGAACGACGGGAGGCCCGAACCCGACCTTCAGGTCATGAATCAGAAGTGCGAGGTGATCAACTGGCCTGGCAGCCACAGGGCCAGGAACGGGAACAGGAGCACGATGATCAGGACCACGGTGTCCGAGATACAGAACGGGAACGAGCCCCGGATCACCTGGGTGACGGGGAGCTTGGTGACGCCGCTCACCGCGAACAGGTTGAGGCCGACCGGGGGGATGACGCTGCCGATCTCGATGCAGAGCGCGGTGAGGATCCCCAGGTGCACCGGGTCGACGCCCAGTGACAGCGCCACCGGGAAGTAGATGGGGACGGTGAGCACCAGGATGGCGACGCCGGTCAGCCACATGGACAGCGCCAGCAGCGAGGCCATCAAGGCGAAGAGGAAGGCCAGCCTCGACAGCCCCAGCGAGCCCGCCCAAGCGGCGATCTCCTGCGGCCAGCCCATGTTGGCGAGGAAGAACTGGAACACCCCGACGCAGCCGAGCAGGAAGAACACCACCGCGGTCAGGTTCATGGTGCGGCGGGTCACGTCCATCAGTCTCGTCAGGAACGGTTTGCCCTTGAAGAGCGCCCCGTAGGCGAGGGCGTAGCAGGCCGCCGCGGCCCCGGCCTCGGTCGGGGTGAACAGGCCGCCGTAGAGACCGCCCAGGACGATCACCGGCATCAGCAGCGCCGGCAGAGCTTCCAGGAACGCGGTGCGGACCTTGCGCAGCTCGAAGGTGCCGGCCGGGAGCCGGACGACGAAGATCGAGACGGTGATGATGATCACCGCATCGCTGATCGCCAGCATGATGCCCGGGACCACCCCGGCGAAGAACAGGTCGACGATGGAGATCTCGGTGATCACGCCGAAGAGGATCAGCGTGATGCTGGGTGGAATCAGCAGCGCGATCCCGCCCGCGGACGCGATGACCCCGGCCGCCATCCACTTCGGGTAGCCGCGCTTGACCATCTCCGGGTAGGCGATGACGCTCATTGCGGCCGCCATCGCGGTGGACGAGCCCGAGATGGCGCCGAACAGGACCGCCGAGAGCAGGGTGGCGTAGGCGAAGCCGCCGGGCAACCAGCCGATCAGCGCGTCGGCGAAGTTGAAGAGGCCGCGGACCAGGCCGGTCGCCTCCATCAGGAAGCCGGCGTAGATGAAGAACGGAATCGCGATCAGGGTGTACTTGCCGAGGAAGATGAAGAAGGCTTCGAACAGGGTGCTGAACGAGAGGAAGTCGTCGAACAGCACCATCAGGGCGGTCGAGCCGGCCAGCGCGACGCCGATCGGTACCCCCACGAAGAGCAGGGCGAAGAGGGCGGCGGCTAGCGGGAGCATGTCAGGTCACCGCCCGTCGCAGTCGACAGGTCGCCGGCGTCGGGCGGCGAGGATGAAGGCTGGCGAAAGCATGTCACCGACCGGGGTTCGTCGGGCGTGGCTCAGACATCCGTCGTCGCGTCGTACTCCGCGTCGAGATATTCCCGGCGCGCGAAGCTGACGGCGTCCTCGATGAATTGCAGGAACGCGATGAAGGACATCAGCAGGAAGCCGAGCATCAGGATCAGGTAGAACGGCCACAGCGGGATGAGGAGGCTGTAGGTCGTCAGGTCCCGGTCCCAGGCATAGCTCAGCGTCGGCCAGCCGGTGACGCCGATGGCGCCGCAGAACCCGACGATGATGGCCGACACCAGGACTTTGGTGATGCCCACCGCCTTGCGGTGGCCGCGTGAGTGCAGCCACTGGATGATCGCGCCCATCACGAGATGGCCGCGCCGGATCTGGGTGACTCCGAAGTAGATCGCGACCGCCGAGACCATGCCGACGATGATGGCGTCCTGCCCCCATTCGAACACGACGCCGAAGATGTAGCGGCGAATGATCTCGGCCAGCGCGAACAGCGTCAGGATCAACATCATCACCGCCGCGACCGATCCCAGCCCCGATTGCAGCAGCGCCTGCAAGCGCCGCGAGAACGCGAGAAATCCGTCCATCGTCAAGGCCCCGTTCGCCGCCCGCGCCGGTTGCGGGGACGAGTGGCGGAGCGGCGTGGGATGGGGAGTGTCGCCTGAGCGACGACAGTCCCCCCTCCGTCCTCGTCTGGTCCGCGGCGCCGCCTCGCCGGAGCTCTACTTCCGGCTCTTCGCCCGGTACAGATCCGCGCCCTTGCCGTAGCGCGCGAAGTACTCCTCGTACATCGAGCAGTCGGTCTTCTCGAGCGCGCTCGACCCTGGAGGATTGGCCTCCACGAGGGCTACGGCCTCCATGGTGAACTGATCGACCAACATGGCGCCGCGGTCGTCCACCTTGGTCTTGATCCAGGCGTCGGTCGCACCGCCCTCGGCCGCCTTGATGGCCGCCGCTTCCGCTCCGGTCATGACGTAGACGCCGGGGGCGCCCTTGTCGGTGGTGACGAACCGGTCGAGCGTGCGCTTGTCGTTGCAGAAGTTGACGGCGCGCTGGAACGGCATGAAGTCGTTCTTGACGATGTCGGTCAGGACATCGCGCTGCTCCTGGGAGAGCTTGTTCCACCAGCGGTTCGAGACGCCGAACCAGTAGTAGTCGCCGACGATGCCGTTGAGCCCGGCCACCGTGAAGTAGGGCGCCTGCTCCTTGGTGGCGTTGAAGCCGCCGAGCGAGGTGAGAAGGCCGTCGATGACACCGGTCTGCAATGCCGGCGGGACATCGCCGAAGGCCATCGACTGCGGGTTGGCGCCCAGCGCGCTCAGCAGGGCGTTCTCGGCCGGACCCATGGAGCGCATCTTCTTGCCGGCGAAGTCCGCCGGTGCGACGAGGCGGCGCTCCACCGCGCCGGCGCCCATGTACATGCTGAGGTGTCCGGCCCCGAACAGGGTGATGTCGTGCGCCTCGTCGAAGTGGTCGGCCAGGGTCTTGAAGGTCTCGGTGGAATCGACGGCGTCGATGGCGCCGACCGTGGTCAGCTTGCCGGCGCCCAGGAGTACGTTCGCCAGGGGCTCGACGCTGGCGGTCTTGCCGAACTGGCCGGTGATCATCTCCAGGTTGCCCTGGGTCATGGCCTTCACGCCCTGCGGAATGGTGTAGAGCGACTTGGCCCAGTAGATCTGCACCTTGCTGCCCGGAATCCTCTTCTCCACCTGCTCCGCGAAATAGACTTCCGCGATGGCGGCCGGGTGCGGCGGACCGCTGTGGTCCGAGGCCCAGCGGAGCTTGACGGGCTCCACCGCACTTGCGCCGACGGAGGCAAGAAGGATTCCCGCCCCGACGGCGGCGGTCGCAACAGCTCGGAATCGTGACATGGCGTACTCCCGGTTCTGGTTCTGTGATGGCTTCGTGGACCTGATTCCGGAGATGGCAATCAGGCGAGCACCCACCGTACCAAACCTCTCCTGAAATGGCGAAAGAGATCGAGGAACAAAGAGATGGCTTGCTTATGGCGCCGAACTGATGGTCTCGGAGGAAGGGTCGCCGGGGCCGAAGGCGCCCATGATCCCTTTCGATGCCGACAGCAGTCGTTCGTCGTCGGCAAGGCCGGCGACAAGCTGACCGCCGATCGGCAAGCCGTTGCTCGCGTGAAAGAGCGGCAGGGTGATGGCCGGGTTGCCGGCCAGGGTCCAGGCGGAATTGAATGTCGCCTCGCCCGTCGTATCCAGCATGGCCGGGGCCGGTCCGGGCGCACTCGGAGACACCAGGATGTCCACCTCCGTGAACGTCCGGGCCAGCCGCCCGCGCAGAGTCGCCACTTCGCGGACCGCGCTCTGGTACTCACTGTTGCCGATCCGCAGGCCGTCGGCGAGCCGACCCTCTCGCAGGATCGGACTCAATCGGTCGAGATGGTGAATCCGTTCGAACGCGATGCTGCGCCGGAATTCGTAGCCGCTGATCACTCGGCGCAGCTCCAGCAGTCGCGGGATTTCCCGATCGAGCCGCACCTCCACCCGCCGCGCCCCGCGGGCGGCGAGCTGGCCCATGAAATCCTCGAGGCAACCCCGGGTCTCGGCGTCGGCGCTCTCCCACGGGGGGGCGGTGAGAAGCCCGAAGCGCAATCCCGCAAGATCGGCTTCACGGATTTCTTCGGTCGGTGCTTCCAGCAGAATCCGGCGCAGCAACCCGACATCGTCCACCGACCTCGCGAGAATCCCGAGCGTGTCCATCGACGGCGCATTGGCCAGAATCCCGGACTTGTCGAAGTCGTTGTACGTGGGCTTGTAGCCGATGACCCCGCAGTACGCGGCGGGACGGATCACGGAGCCGGAGGTCTGGGTCCCCAGACACAGGGGCACCATCCGGTCGGCGACGGCCGCGGCCGAGCCCGAGGACGAGCCGCCGGGCGTATGCCGAGGGTTGCGGGGGTTGCGCGTCGGCCCCGGGTGCAGGTGCCCGAGCTCCGTGGTGACGGTCTTGCCCATGATCATGCAGCCGGCTTCGCGCATGAGGGCGACCGAGCCGCCTTCGCGCGTGGCCGGCGCCGGGTCGTGGAAGTCCGTGCCCATCATCGTGGGCATGCCGCAAACGTCGATGATGTCCTTCACGCCGACCGGGATGGAGGGGCCGAGGCCTCGTCGCTCGCGAGTCATCGCGGCTTCGACCACGTGCTCGTCGAGACTCGCCCAGGCCCGGATCGCGGGCTCGCGCTCCCGGATTCGCTCCCGGCACGAGGCAACCCACTGCGCCGCGGAAAGCGAACCCGCCTCGATCCGGCGCAGCGCTTCCGTCGCGGTCAGGGCCCAGGGTTCGCCGGTGTCGGTCACGCGTTGCTCCGCTCGTGTCCGACGGCGCGCTACCGAATTGTCCGCGCGGTCATGCAGCGTCTTCCCTGATCATGTCGGCGCCCTTCTCGGCGATCATGATGGTCGGCGCGTTGGTGTTCCCGGAGGTCAGGGTGGGCATGATGGAGGCATCGATCACGCGCAGCCCCTGGACGCCGTGCACGCGCAGCCGGTCGTCGACCACCGCCATGGGGTCGTGGCCCATCTTGCAGGTGCCCACCGGGTGATAGGCGGTCTGGGCGGTGTTGCGGCAGTACTCCAGCAGATCCTCGTCGGTGCGGCAGTCGGGACCGGGCTTCAGTTCGTGCGAGCGGTAGGGGTCCAGGTGCGGATGCTCCATGATCTCGCGGCAGATGCGCATGCCGCCGAGCAGGCTCACCCGATCTTCTTCCGCCGAGAGGAAGTTCGGCCGGATCGCGGGCGGGGCATAGGGGTCGGCGGAACGGGCATGGATCGAGCCGACGGACTCCGGCCGCAACTGGTACACCCCCAGCGTCATGCCCGGCCGGGTGTCGAGCTTCGTCCGGTCGTTGGCGTCGCCGTAGCTCGCGGGCATGAACAGGAGCTGGACATCCGGCCCCGCGAGCTCCGGGCGGGTGCGCAGGAATCCGTGGCCGAACGCGGGCGCGGCCGCAAGCAGGCCGCGGCGGGTGACCGCATAGCGCAGGATTTCCGCCACGAATCGCAAACCGCGAGTGCGCTCGTTGATCGTGATGCGACGGGTGCCCCGCCAGCTCATGCGGGGGAAGAAGTGATCGCGGTAGTTCTCGCCCACCCCGGGCAGCGGGTGGACGACGTCGATTCCGAGTGACGCCAGATGCTCGGGCGCCCCGACCCCGGAGAGCTCCAGCAACTGCGGTGACTGCACGCCTCCCGCCGAAAGAATCACTTCGCCGGCCCGTGCTTCGTGTGCCTCGCCGTTGATGTCGTAGGCGACTCCGATCGCGCGCTTGCCGTCGAACAGCACCCGCCTGGTGTGCGCGTGCGTGCGCACGTGCAGGTTGGCGCGGCGGCGGACCGGGTGGAGGAAGGCGCGGGCGGTGCTGCACCGGCGCCCGTCGCGCATCGTGAACTGGTAGTAACCGACCCCCTCCTGGTCGCCCCCGTTGTAGTCGGGGTTGTGCGGGTAGCCGCAGGCGACCCCGGCCTCGATGAACGCGTCGGCCATCTCGTCCCGCTCGTACTGGTCGGTGACGACAAGGGGGCCGCCGGTCCCGCGGGCGTCACCGACGGCACCGGTCTGCGACCGCTCGAAGTGTTCGGACTTGCGGAAGTAGGGCAGCACCGCTTCGTACGACCAGCCGCGGTTGCCGAGCTGCGACCAGATGTCGTAGTCGAGCGGCTGGCCCCGCACGTAGAGCATACCGTTGATGGCGCTCGAGCCGCCGAGGGTGCGGCCCCGCGGAATCGGGATTCGCCGCCCGTTGACGTTGTCCTCCGGTTCGGTCTCGAAGCACCAGTTGTAGCGACGGTCGTTCATCAGCTTCGCGAAGCCGACCGGGACCGAGATCCAGGGGCTCGTGTCTCGCCCGCCTGCCTCCAGCAGCAGAACGCGCTTCCCCGGATCCTCGGAGAGCCGGTTCGCGAGCACGCATCCGGCCGAGCCGGCGCCGATGATGATGTAGTCGTATGCGGTCATGGGGGTCCCCGTTGATGTACCCGTCGATTCGGGCCGTCGAGCCGGTCAGGCGGCGACGGCCTCTTCGACGGTCGCGCCTCGCATCGCCACCTCGCGGGCGAGCGTCTCGACCGCCTCGCCGAGGCCGACCACCCGCTGTTCGCGGTGGCCGAGCCTTCGCATCGACACTTCCCGTCGCTCCACCTCCCGCTTGCCGACGGCGAGGATGATCGGCACCTTCGCGAGAGAGTGCTCGCGCACCTTGTACGAGATTTTCTCGTTGCGAGTGTCCGCCTCCGCGTGCAGGCCCCGCGCCCGCAGGGCCGCGACGACCTCGCCGGCGTACTCGTCCGCATCCGACGTGATGGTGCACACCACGGCATGCTGCGGCGCGAGCCACAGCGGGAGGTGCCCCGCGTGGTGCTCGACGAGGATGCCGGTGAAGCGCTCGATGGAGCCGAGCATGGCGCGATGCAGCATCACCGGCACGTGGCGCTCGCCGTCCTCGCCGACGTAGGAGGCCCCGAGCCGGCCGGGCAGGTTGAAGTCGACCTGCACCGTGCCGCACTGCCAGTCCCGGCCGATGGCGTCGCGCAGCACGAACTCGAGCTTCGGGCCGTAGAACGCGCCCTCGCCGGGGTTGTGGGTGTAGGCGAGGCCGGTCGAGTCGATGGCTACCCGGAGCGCGGCCTCCGCCTGGTCCCAGATCGCGTCCTCGCCCACCCGGGTCTCGGGCCGGTCCGCGAACTTGATCCGCACGTCCTCGAAGCCGAAGTCGCGGTAGATGGACAGGATCAGATCGCACATCGCGATCGATTCCTGCGTGATCTGATCCGTGGTGCAGAAGACGTGCGCGTCGTCCTGGGTGAACGCGCGGACCCGCATCAGCCCGTGCAGGGCGCCGGACGGCTCGTAGCGGTGCACCTTGCCGAACTCCGCGATGCGCATCGGCAGGCTGCGGTGGCTCCGGACCGGGCCGTTCTTGTAGATCTGCACGTGTCCCGGGCAGTTCATCGGCTTCAGGGCGAAGACTCGGCCGTCTTCGGTCTCGGAGGTGAACATGTTCTCGCGGAACGCCTCCCAGTGCCCGGACGCTTCCCACAGGCTGCGATCCATGATCTCCGGCGTGCTCACCTCGACGTAGCCGGCCGCGCTCTGGCGCTCGCGGATGTAGTGGATGAGTCCCTGGAAGAGCCGTTGGCCCTTCGGGTGCCAGAACACCGCGCCGGGGGATTCGTCCTGGAAGTGGAAGAGGTCCATCTCCCGGCCGAGCCGACGATGGTCGCGCCGTTCGGCCTCCTCCAGCATGTGCAGGTGGGCCTTGAGCTGCTTTTCGTTCGCCCACGCGGTGCCGTAGACCCGCTGGAGCATCTCGTTGTCGGAGTCGCCGCGCCAGTAGGCGCCCGAGATCCGCATCAGCTTGAACGCCTTGCCGAGCTTGCCGGTGGAGGGGAGGTGCGGGCCGCGGCACAGATCGAGCCACGCGCCCTGACGGTAGATGGAGACGGGCTCGTCGCCGGGGATGCCGGCGATGATCTCGGCCTTGTACTCCTCGCCCCAGTCCCGGAAGAAGCGGACCGCCTCGTCGCGGTCCCATACCTCGCGCGAGATCGGTTCGTCGCGCTCGACGATCTCGCGCATGCGGGCCTCCATGCACTCCAGATCCTCGGGCGTGAAGGGCTCCTTGCGCGCGAAGTCGTAATAGAAGCCGTTCTCGATGGCCGGTCCGATGGTGACCTGCGTCTCCGGCCAGAGCTCCTTCACCGCCTCGGCGAGGACGTGGGCCGCGTCGTGGCGCAGCAGCTCCAGCGCCTCCTCGGAATCGCGGGTCACGATGGCCACGGATGCGTCGGCGTCGATGGTGGCGGCGAGGTCGCGCATCGTGCCGTCGACCTTGATCGCGAACGCGGCCCGGGCGAGACCCTGGCCGATGCTCGCGGCGATGTCGGCTCCCGTCACCGGACCGTCGAAGGGCCGGATCGAGCCATCGGGAAGCGTGATACGGGGCATGTCGTCTCCGTCCTACAAACGATGCGCCGTTCGCCCATATCGCAGGGCGGCGGGTCGATGTGATTCTACCCGGCAATGCCGGCACGCGCCGCTGCAGGTGAGGGTTGATGAAAGTGGCCAGGATTTCGGCTCGCGGGCAGACGGTCATCCCGAAGAGCATCCGGGAAGCGGCCGGTCTGTACGCGGGCGACACGCTCGCGTTCGAGACGGACGGCGAGCAGGTGGTGGTCCACAAGGTGTCGCGGGGACGGGACGGCCACGTTCAGGGTCTTTCCGAGACCATGAGCGAATGGGGGTCGGCCGAGGACGAGGAGGCGTGGCGTGATCTTTGAGCCCTTCGACGTGGTGGTCGTGCCCTTTCCGTTCAGCGATCGGGAGGCCGAGAGGCGCCGGCCGGCGGTGATCGTCTCGTCGCTCGACTTCAACGCGACCCACGACCAGTCGGTGCTGGCGATGATCACCACCGCCGGGGGCGGAGAGTGGCCCAGCGATGTCGCGATCCGGGACTGGAACGAAGCCGGGCTCAGCGTTCCCTGCCGGGTCCGTCTCAAGCTGTTCACGCTGGACGACGCCCTGATTCTTCGTCGGGCCGGTGCCCTGTCGGACCGGGACGCGGAGGCGGTGAGGACCAGCCTGGTCCGCTTCCTGGCGGTGGACGCAGACGGTGCGTTCGTCTCGGAACCGGGCGGTACGTACCTGGAGCCGGAACCTTTGCGCCAGTGACTGCGCGCGCCCGAGTCGTGGCACCGCTTGGGGTTCCGCTGCGCAAGCGCATGCCCCCACTTGTTCGCGCCGCCGATCGATGGATGAGGACCCGATTGATGGCCCGCCGCCCCGAAAAATGCTCGATCGCCGGACGATATCGGACGCGGATTCCGGGCAACCATGACTTCCGGCAACCATGACTTCATGAATGGCCCTCATTCATGCCGGCCGCCTTTGGCGGATGAACGTGTACTCGTGTAGATTCGAGCCCGCTCGCAGGGGCCAATCCCGAGAACATGGTCGGAGCCCCGGAGTGACCCGGGCCTCCGGCCGAAGATGACAAGTGAAGCCATGAACAAGCGCATTGCGGTGATCGGCGCGGGGCCTTCCGGCCTCGCCCAGTTGAGGGCGTTCCAGTCCGCGAGGGCCGGGGGCGCCGAGGTTCCGGAGATCGTCTGCTACGAGAAGCAGGGCGACTGGGGCGGACTGTGGAACTATACGTGGCGGACCGGGCTGGACGAGTACGGCGAACCGGTCCACGGCTCGATGTACCGCTACCTGTGGTCGAACGGTCCGAAGGAGGGGCTGGAGTTCGCCGACTATTCGTTCGAGGAGCATTTCGGCCAGCAGATCGCCTCCTATCCGCCCCGCGCGGTGCTGTTCGACTACATCGAGGGCCGGGTGAAGAAGGCGGATGTGCGCGGCGCGATCCGCTTCCGGACGCCGGTGCGCCGGGTCGAGCGTGACGCTGCGACCGGGCGGTTCCATGTCACTGCGCACGATCTGGCCAATGACGCGGAGACCACCGAGAGCTTCGATCACGTCGTCGTGGCCACCGGTCACTTCTCGACCCCCAACGTGCCGCATTTCGACGGTCTCGACCGCTTCAACGGGCGCGTGCTGCACGCCCACGACTTTCGCGACGCGGTCGAGTTCAAGGGCCGGGATATCCTCATCGTCGGCACCAGCTATTCGGCCGAAGACATCGGCTCCCAATGCTGGAAATACGGCTGCAAGTCCGTCACCGTCAGCCATCGCACCGCACCCACGGGCTACGCCTGGCCGGACAACTGGAAGGAGGTGCCGTTGCTCCGGAAGGTCGCCGGCAATACCTGCACCTTCAAGGACGGCTCGACGGCCGATGTCGACGCCATCATCCTGTGCACCGGCTATCTGCATCACTTCCCCTTCATGGCGCCGGAGCTGCGTCTGAAGACCGCCAACCGGCTCGCGACCGCCGATCTCTACAAGGGCGTGGTGTGGGTCGACGATCCCGACCTGTTCTATCTCGGCATGCAGGATCAGTGGTACACCTTCAACATGTTCGACGCCCAGGCCTGGTATGTGCGCGACATCATCATGGGCCGGCTTCAGGTGCCGGGCCGCGAGACCCGGGCCGCCGACGTGGCCGAGCGGGAAGCCCGGGAAGACGCGATCGAAGACGACTATGCCGCGATCCGTTATCAGGGCGACTACGTGAGGGAGCTCGTCGCCGAGACCGACTATCCGAGCTTCGACGTGGACGGGGCCAACGAGGCGTTCTTCCAGTGGAAGAAGCACAAGAAGCAGAACATCATGACGTTCCGGGACAACGGGTACCGATCCGTGATGACCGGCACGATGGCTCCGGTCCACCATACGCTCTGGGCCGACGCGCTGGACGATTCGATGGAGAGCTATCTCTGCAACGGATAGCGCGGCCCGGATCCCGGTCGATCGTCCGATGAATGCCCGGTCGTCTCCGCTGTCGCAACGGCCCTCGACCTCCGGCGCCGTCCTCCTGCCGGGCCTCCCCGTGCTCGGCTTCGGAGTGGAACGCCATGTCGCCCGGGGGGGCGGGGCGGTCGTCCTTTCCCTGGAGCCGGGCGACACCATCACGGTCCGCGACCGGGAGGGGCGGCAGGCCGCCGAGCTTTCGGCCTTCGCGCCGGATGGCTCCGCCGACACCGGAGCGCTGGGGATCGCGCCGAACGGAACCGCCGAAGGTCTGAAGGCGATCCTCGGTGGCGATGACGCCGAGGCCCGTGCGCTCGCCGGTGGCTTGCGGCGGCGGGGTCTCGACCCGACCGCGGCGCGGTCGGTCGAGGTTCTGGGTGGGGATTCGCGACCGGGCGACGAGGCGACGTTCACCGTCGAGCGGCCGCTGGTGTGTTTCGTGGCGGCGCCGGGGGCGGCGATGCGGGTCGACCGGCAGGATCCCCCGACCCGGATCGAGATCTTCGTGACCCGCGCCTGTCCGGTCGTCCCCACCGAGCATGCGGTGCCGGAGCCCCTGGCCGACCCGCGCATCGACTGTCGCATCGCCGCCCGCACCGCGGAGGCCTACGAGGTCCGGGCCGGCGAGTTCATCCAGATCATCGACGTGCAGGGTCGGGAGTGTTCGGATTTCCAGGCCCTGGCCGTGGCCGGTCTCGACCGCGGCCTGGAACTCTGCCTGGACGCGACCGCGACCCGCACGCTGACGGGCAGTGCCTGTCCGGCGCCGGGCCTGCTCTCGAAATGCTATGACCAGAACCTCCAGCCGATGGTCGAGGTGGTCCGCGACACCTGCGGCCGGCACGACAGCTTCCTCTACGCATGCACGGAGAAGTACTACTCCGACATGGGTTATCCCGGCCATGTCAACTGCACCGACAACTTCAACGCGGCGCTGGCGCGGTTCGGAGTCGCGCCGCGCCGTGGCTGGATGGCGCTCAACTTCTTCTTCAACACCGGATTCGACGACGCCAACCAGGCGTTCCTCGACAACCCCTGGTCGCGGCCGGGCGACTACGTGCTGTTGCGGGCGCTGACCGATCTGGTCTGCGTATCGTCCGCGTGTCCCGACGACATCGATGCCGCCAACGGCTGGAATCCGACCGACATCCACGTGCGGGTCTACCCGCGCGAGAACGTCTTTTCAACCGCGGTGGCCCATCGCATGACCCCCGACGCCGATCCCGAACTGACCCGGGAGACCGGTTTCCACGACCGGTTTGCCCGGCACACCCGGAACTTCATCGAATACAACGGCTACTGGCTGGCCGGCAGTTTCACCAACCGGGGCGCCCTGGACGAGTACTGGGCCTGCCGCGAGCGGGCCGCGATCATGGACCTGTCGCCGCTGCGCAAGTTCGAGGTTCTGGGGCCGGACGCGGAGCGTCTGATGCAGTGGGTGCTCACCCGGGACATGCGCCGGCTGGCCACCGGTCAGGTGGTCTACTCCGCCATGTGCCACGAGACCGGCGGCATGATCGACGACGGCACCGTCTTCCGCCTCGGCGCGGACAATTTCCGCTGGATCGGCGGCTCGGACCATGACGGCGAGTGGATGCGCGAGCAGGCGGTGAAGCTCGGTCTCCACGTCTGGGTCCGGTCGTCGACCGAGCAGCTTCACAACGTGGCGGTCCAGGGGCCGAGGAGCCGGGAGATCCTCGATGCCGTCGTGTGGACGCCGCCGACCCAGCCGACGGTACGGGAGCTGCGCTGGTTCCGCTTCGCCATCGGCCGGATCGGCGATCACGCCGGGATACCGATCATCGTCTCCCGCACCGGCTATACCGGCGAGCTGGGCTTCGAGGTGTGGTGCCATCCGCGCGACGCGGGCGGCGTATGGGATGCCGTCTGGGCCGCCGGCGAGCCGTATGGCCTCTCGCCCTTCGGTCTGGATGCACTGGACATGGTGCGGATCGAGGCCGGTCTGATTTTCGCCGACCACGAGTTCGACGACCGGACCGATCCCTTCGAGGCCGGCATCGGTTTCACGGTGCCGCTGAAGACCAAGGAAGACGATTTCGTGGGTCGGGAAGCCCTGATTCGGCGCGCGCGCTCGCCGCAGCGCCGGCTGGTGGGCCTGGAACTCGTCGGGCAGGAGCCGGCGAACCAAGGCGACTGCGTTCATATCGGGCGCGCCCGCGTCGGCACCGTGACCAGCGGGCTGCGTTCGCCGATCCTGCGCAGAAACATCGCGCTCTGCCGGATGGACGTGACGGCATCGGGCGAAGGGACCGCGGTCGAGGTCGGAAAGCTGGACAGCCACCAGAAGCGCATTCCGGCCCGAGTGGTGCCCTTGCCCTTCTACGATCCGACGAAATCCCGGGTGCGGGGGTAGGTCGGCTCTCCCCCACGAATCGGACGCGCACTGCGGGTCAGGTGGTGTCTCACTTCGATATCCCGTCTGGTGTCCCCGGTCTGTGTGCATGGGCTTTCCCGAGAGTTCAGGAGTCAAAGTGAGACACTGCCGCGGGTCGGCCCGGATGGCGTGTCGTCGTTCCGGGGCGCTATGATTGTGTCGGGCTGTCGCATGGCGGCGGCTGCAAAGGCTGTGAAGGGGAGGAGTAGCCGGGCCGGTGCGGGTTCGAGCGAGCGGAGGATGGTGGAAGCTCCGCGCCGCGCCACCGGTGAAGATCGCCCCGGAGCCGCCGACCGAACGGACGCGCCGCGCGCGTTCCAGTAGGCTCGGCCGGTCGGCCCCCGTCATCGGGCCGGGTCATTGCCCCCTGGATTGCGGGGATGCCTGCCGTTCGCGCGGAAGCAGGCAGTGACCGCACGAGGCTCGCGTCGCGAGACGCGGGCGAAACCGGGTGGTACCGCGACTTCGTCCACGATTCGAGCGGACGAACCTTCGCCCCGGGATTCGATGCAGTGCGCGCACCCGCCGGGGTTCGCACCGCATCGGACCTCGGGGCGTTGTCGTTTTTGGGGAGCAGCGACGATGGAAGGGACAGCGGGGAAAATGATGGATCAGGCGGCGGATCGGGCGGCAGGACAAACCGGGGCGCATCCCACGGGACATGCTGCGGGCCATGCCACGGGCCATGCCATGGGGTTGGCGGACGTGCCGAGCCGCTACGACGGCGTGAAGCTCGAGGAGGAAGTGCTCGCCCTGTGGCGCGAGCACGACATGTTCAACGAGGCGCAGCGCGCGAGCGAGGGCCGGCCGCTCTACTGCTGGAACGAAGGGCCGCCGACCGCCAACGGGCGGCCCGGCATTCACCATGTCCTCGCCCGCACCTTCAAGGACATCTTCCCCCGCTTCAAGCACATGCAGGGCTACCACTGCCCGCGCAAGGCTGGATGGGACACCCACGGCCTGCCGGTCGAGCACGAGATCGAGAAGGAACTCGGGATCTTCGACAAGGCCGAGATCGAGCGTCAGGTCGGGGTGGCGGAGTTCACCCGGCGGTGCCGCGAATCGGTGATGCGCTACATCGGTGACTGGGAGCGCATGACCGAGCGCATGGGCTTCTGGGTGAACATGGGCGATGCCTACTACACCCTCGACAACTCCTACATCGAGTCGGTGTGGTGGCTGCTCCGGCAGATCTGGGACAAGGGTCTCATCTACCAGGGCTACAAGGTGGTGCCCTACGACCCGCGCATCGGCGCCACCCTCTCGTCGCACGAGGTTGCGCTCGGGTACCGGGAGGTCGAGGACCCTTCGATTTACGTCCGCTTCCCGGTCGAGGGCGCGGAGCGCACCTCGTTCCTGGTGTGGACCACCACGCCGTGGACCCTGCCTTCGAACCTTGCCCTAGCGGTGCACCCGGAAGTCGATTACGTCTTCGTGCGCATCGGCTCAGGCCCCGGCTCAGGCCCCAGCTTGGGCACCGGCCCCGGCTCCGCCGCCGGTTCCACCGCCGGCGAGACCCTGATCCTCGCCGAAGCCCTTGTCGATACGGTGCTGCGCGATGCGGAATACACCATCGAGAAGCGGGTCAAGGGCGCCGAACTGGAAGGGATGCGGTACACGCGCCTGTTCGACTACCTGCCGGCCGACGGTCCGATCGGCCGGGTGTGGACGGCCGACTTCGTGACCATCGAGGACGGCACCGGCATCGTGCACTGTGCCCCGGCCTACGGCGAGGACGACATCCGGCTGGGTCAGGCCAAGGGCCTGCCGGTGGTGCACGGGGTGGGGCTCGACGGCTGTTTCCTCCCCGAGGTGGAGCCGGTCGCGGGCAAGTTCTTCAAGGACGCGGACCCGATCCTCATCACCGAGCTCGAGCGGCGCGGGCTGATGTTCCGCGCCGAGCGCTATCTTCACAACTACCCGCACGGCTGGCGCACCGGCGACCCTCTCATCTACTACGCGAAGCACGCCTGGTACATCGGGACGAGCCGGATCCGGGACCGGATGGTGGAGCTCAACCGCACCATCCGCTGGGTACCGGAGACCATCCGCGATGGCCGGTTCGGTAACTGGCTCGCCAACAACGTCGACTGGGCGCTCTCGCGCGAGCGCTTCTGGGGCACCCCGCTGCCGGTGTGGACAGACGGCGAGGGCGACTTCATGTGCATCGGGTCGGTCGCGGAACTGGAAGGGCTGTGCGGGCGGAGCCTGAAGGAGGTCGACCTGCACCGCCCGACGATCGACGAGATTACCTTTACGCACCCGGACAACGAACGCACCTACCGCCGCGTCCCGGAGGTCATCGATTGCTGGTTCGACTCGGGCGCGATGTCCTACGCCCAGTTCCACTACCCGTTCGAGAACCGAGACCTGTTCGAGCGCCGCTTCCCCGCCGACTACATCTGCGAAGCCATCGACCAGACCCGCGGCTGGTTCTACTCGCTGCACGCCATCGCGGCGCTGGTGTCGGACAGCGTCGCGTACCGCAACTGCATCTGTCTGGCCCACATCGTGGACAAGGACGGGAAGAAGATGTCGAAGTCGCAGGGCAACATCGTCAACCCCTACGACGTCTTCGACCACGTCGGCGCCGACCCCCTGCGCTGGTACCTGGCGTGCCGGATCGCGCCGGAGGCGCAGAAGCGCATCTCCGTCGACTTCGTGCGCGGGGTGGCGTCGGGGTTCATCAACACCTGGTGGAACACTTACGCGTTCTTCGTGATGTACGCGAAGCTCGATCGCATCGATCTGGCGGAGGATGTCCCGCTCGCCGAACGCCCCGAAATCGATCGGTGGGCGCTCGCGCGGCTGCATCGGACGGTGGCCGGGGTGACGGACGCGCTGGAGGCGTACGACGTGCTGACGGCGGGCCGGGCGATCGAATCCTTTGTCGACCAGCTCAGCAACTGGTATGTGCGCCGCAACCGCCGGCGGTTCTGGAAGGCGGCGGCGGGGCCGGACAAGCAGGCCGCCTACCTGACCCTCTACGAATGCCTGCACACCGTCAACCGTCTGATGGCGCCGATCATGCCGTTCATCACCGAGACCGTGCACCGGAACCTGGTGTGCGGCGTGGACGATACGGCACCGGCGAGCGTGCACATGAGCGAGTGGCCGGTGCCGGACCCGGCCGCGCGCGACGATGCGCTGATGGCCGAGATCGAGGTCGTGCAGCGCGTGGTCGGGCTCGGGCGGGCGGCGCGCAACGGGAGCGGGGTGCGAGTGCGCCAGCCGCTCGCGCGGTTGCTGGTACGCGTCCCGGACGATACCTCGGCCGCATCCGTCATGCGCCACGCGCCGCAGATTCTCGAGGAGCTGAACGTGAAGGCGGTGGAGATGCTCGCCCCGGACGCCGATCTCCTGAGCTACCGCATCAAGCCGAACCTGCCGCGTATCGGTCGGCGCTTCGGCAAGCGGGTGCCGGCGGTTCGCGCCGCGCTCGCCGCCGCGGACGGCGGCGCCATCGCCACCGCAGTGGCGGCGGGACGGTCTTTCGACATCGATGTGGCGGGGGAGGTGATCACCTTCGAGCCCGAGGACGTGCTCGTCGAATCGACCTCGGCCGAGGGCTATTCCTGCGCGGAGGAGGGTGGTTATCTCGTGGGCCTGGACACGTCGCTGACCGAAGCGCTGGAGCGCGAGGGCCTCGCCCGCGAGCTGGTGCGCACCGTCCAGGAGGCGCGCAAGCAGGCCGGCCTCGACGTCTCGGATCGGATCACGCTCCGCATCGACGGCACGCCGGATGTCGCCGCGGCGCTCGCTGCGCACCGGGATTACGTGATGGATGAGACGCTGGCGACTGTTTGGGTTGAGCCGGACTGGCTTACTCAGTACAACGTCGAGTCAAGCTTGGGGGCCATAAGATGGGTCATAAGGTTTTCACGCGCGGAACGAGCATGAATTCCCGATTGGTTCGAATCCACGGGATATCGTGCTCAAGAGTTCACGCTTCACGCCTTCTGCCAACCTCCATTCAATTCTCAATCCGGAGATACTCAAATGACGCAGGAAACGCATTCACAGGGTTCGTACGGAAGGGCGACGCTGGTGTGGCTGGGGTGGCGCATACGCTTGATGGTTCTCGCAACCGTCGTGCTGCCCGTGACGGTATCCGCCGACACGGTTCTGAATGAGCGCGACATGTTTCATCTTCTGGACGTCGTGGTGGCCCACTACTACAAGAAAGATGTAGAGCGATGGAATGTAGAAGCTGCATGTTACTTCGATCCGCAGGTGGAGAACTCCATGTCCTGTTCATGGCGCACGGGCGGAGGGGGCGCGGATCCCCACTGGCTTCGACAACGAGTAAAGCAGGATGGAGTCAAGTGGTGCAAGAAAAACGGAGGCAAATCCTGCGTGCTTTTGTGGCGCAACGGAAAGCTCGTGTTCGATTCACTGTTGTCCGGAGATGCGGCGAAGTTTAGATCGATTGCGGGGAATATCCCTGGATACGATACGGAAGCAACTCCGTTACCGGAGGGAGTCGAGGTCGCCCAATCCCTGCAGGATCGATCTCCGAAAATTCTGGACTACTGGGAAAAGCGGAAGAAACGAAGGAAGCCGAACTATGCGGTGTGCGCCAGCGACGTCGGTCCTTGGACGAGTTCATACCAGGAGGGTGGCCAAACGAAAGCGGGGGGATTGAAGTCGGTTCGGGCCATGTGCATGCTGGAGTGCAGGGCCGCCATGGAATGGTTCGGGCGGGACGGAGACTGTTACCTCGTGTTCGAGAATGGACAATTTGCGAGCGCCGCTGCGCGGCGGGCCTTGATACAGTGAACGCTATGTGGGACGCGGTGCGGCACGGTGACGATTATCGCCAGAACCGAGATGTCGCGGTTGTTGTCTCATCCACGGACTGTCAGCGGCTGATGCGCAGCGACGTCGAGGAATTCCAGCGCTTCTGCAATCGGATCTCCGAGACGGTGAAAATGTGCGGAATGACCGAGGAGACACTGGACAAGGTGCTGCTCGGCCAGGATTGACAACTGAACGAATTAACGTAAATTCGTTCAGTATGAAAGACGATTCCTACATCCCACAGGCCCAACTGAGCCGACTCGAACACTTGGTGGCGCCCGGCAAGGTCGTCGTGGTGTACGGCCCGAGACGGGTCGGGAAGACGACCCTGATTCGCCGCTACGCCCGGCAGCACGATCCGGATGCCCTTGTGGTGACCGGTGAGGACATCTCGGTACGGGAGTATCTGGAGAGCGAGTCCCTGCCCAAGTTGAGGGCATTCGTCGGCCGGCGGCGGACACTGATTGTGGACGAAGCCCAATATGTGCGGCGGATCGGGCTGAATCTGAAGCTGTTGGCAGACCACGTCGACGGACTTCGGGTGATCGCGACGGGCTCGTCGTCCTTCGAGCTTGCGCAGCAGACCGGCGAACCGCTGACCGGCCGCAGATACGTGCTGCTGCTTCTGCCCTTGGCGCAACTGGAACTTCGCGAGGTCGAGCCGGTTCACGAGACACGGGCGAATCTCGAAACGCGCATGATTTACGGCGCCTACCCCGAAGTGGTTCTCATGGACTCCAACGAGGACCGAGCGCTCTACCTGAAGGAGCTGGTGGCTTCGTACCTGTTCAAGGACATCCTGCAGTTGGAGGGCATCCGACATGCCGACAAGCTGCTGCGTCTGCTTCAGTTGCTCGCGTTCCAGATCGGTCGTGAGGTGTCGGTGACAGAGCTGGGGACGCAGCTCGGCATGAGCCGGAACACCGTGGACCGGTATCTCGACCTGCTGGAGAAGACCTGGGTCATCTACAGCCGGCGAAGCTTCAGCCGCAATCTGCGCAAGGAGATCACGAAGAGCCGCCGGTACTACTTCCACGACAACGGGATCAGGAACGCGCTGATCAACAACTTCAACCCCGTCTCGTTGCGTGACGATGTGGGGGCACTATGGGAGAACTACATTCTGGTCGAGCGGCTGAAATGCAACCTGTACAGCGGACGGCTGGTCGAGAGCAGTTTCTGGCGCACCCACGACCGGCAGGAGATCGATCTGGTGGAGGAGTGGGGAGGGCGCCTGTACGGAACGGAGGTGAAGTGGTCGCCCCGCGCGGCCCCGCGCGTTCCCGGAGGCTGGAGGCGGGCCTATCCTGGAAGCGCGTTCCGGGTGGTGCACCGGGAGAACTATATCGATTTCATCGCCTCCCCGGCGCCATGGCCGGAAGCTGTCGAGGGCTAGCTTTGTCGTCCCGTGTCGATACCGGAATACGGCCACCGCGCCGAACGCCCCCAACTCGTTCGCGCTCAGGAAGGGGAACCAGTCGGCGATCTCGGCGGGTAGCGTTGCGGGGTCGGTGATCACGAAGTCTCCGGGTGCGATCCCGATCTCGTCGAGAAAGTGCACGAACGCTTCGAACGGGGCTTCCACGTGCTCCCAGGCGACCCGGACGTTGAGCACGGTGTCGGTGGGAACATCCGCCGGAAGGCGTTTGCGCAACCGCTGGAAGAGCCATCCGCCGCGGTGCGAGCAGTGGAACGCGCCGTAGAGCACGACGTGACGGCGTCCCGGTTGGTATCGGGCGCGGAAGTTCGACTCGATCGAGCTTTCGCGTGATCCCGTGCCCTCGGCGATGCGCGCAGAGCGCTGTGCGGGACGTTCCTCGATGCCTTCGACAATGAGTCCGGGGTTGGCCTTCAGCGCACTGCGCAGGAGTCGTGCGATATCCGCGTCGAGGAGCATGACCTGCGCCTCGCCCCCGTCCACCTGGGAGCGTATGCGTCGGACCTCGCGGGGAGTGGCCTCCAGCAACAGCACATCGGCTTTCAGGGTCGCGAACAGGCGATCGGCGAGAAAGCGGCGCAGGTACGGCTCGTGGTTCTCACCGATGCACAGGACGGCCACTGACGCGCGATTCAACGCAGCCAGCCACTCCGGAACGGGCTGCATCGATTGCCGGATCGCCGCGATCAGCTCGGTGCGTTCCTTCGGTGGCAGCGCCGCGACCCGCGCCACTGCCCGCTCCGCCCAAGGGTGATGCTCCGGAAACCGGATCCGCTTTGCTGGCGGTGGCCAGTCGGCAACGGTCGGCCGGGTGATGTGCTCGTAGAGAAAATACGCCTGCAGCAGCACGATGGCGAGCAGCGGCACGCCAAGGACGATGAGTACGACCTGCAACGCCGGATGCCTGATGGCGGTGTCCCCCGCGCACGGAGAGGATGACGCACGGGCCCATCTAGGGTCTATCCCGGGCTCATTCCCCGCAGCCGCTCGGAGCGGCGCCGGAGCAACTCGACAGTGGTCAGCAGCAGGATCGAGAGGATCACCAGCACCGTCGCTGCGGCGAGGATGGTCGGACTGATCTCCTGGCGGATCCCCGCCCACATCTGTCTTGGCAGCGTGAGCTGTTCGGCGCCCCCGAGGAACAGGATGATGACCACCTCGTCGAACGAGGTGATGAAGGCGAAGAGTGCTCCGGAGATGACCCCCGGTGCGATCAGCGGAAGCTGGACCCGGAAGAAGTTGTACACCGGGGTGCCGCCCAGTCCCTGCGCTGCGCGGGTCAGCGATTGATCAAAACCGACCAGCGTCGCGGTGACGGTGATCACGACGAAGGGCAGTCCGAGCACGGTGTGCGCGAGGATGACGCCGATGAAGCTCGCCACCAGCTTCAGCTCCGCGTAGAACAGGAACATGCCGGCCGCGGTGATGATGAGCGGCACGATCATCGGCGAGATCAGGAACGCCATGATTGCGCGGCGACCCACCAGGTCCACCCGGCTCAGGCCGAGGGCGGCGATGGTGCCGATCGTGGTGGCCAGCACGGTGGCGATGACTGCGATGATGAGGCTGTTGCGGGCGCCGATCACCCACTTGTCGCTGCACACCGTGGTGATGTCCGCGGCCGAGCAGTCCCCCACCATCATCTTGTACCACCGCGTCGAGAACGCCTCCGGGTCGAGCCGCAGCATGCCGGGGGTGAAGTCGAGGAACGGGGACGCGGTAAACGAGAGGGGAATGACCGCGATGAGGGGCATGACCAGGAAGAACAGGACGATCCCGCAGTAGACGAGGTACGTCCGGTGCCAGAGGCGCTGGCCGGTGGTGTAGTAGGCGGGGAGCGCCATCGGGTCAGCCCATCTTCATGTTGTCGATGCCCACGACTCGGTCGTAGACCCAGTAGAGGATCAGGATCGCGGCGAGCAGGATGACCCCCATCGCGGAGGCGAGCCCCCAGTTGAGGGTGGATCGCAGATGCCGGGCGATGTAGTTGCCGATCATCTGCCCGTCCTTGCCGCCCACCAGCTCCGGCGTGATGAAGTAGCCGATGGCGACGATGAAGACAAGAATCACCCCGGCTCCCACCCCCGGGAGGGTCTGCGGCACGTAGACGCGAAGGAAGGCGATGGCCGGCGGGGCGCCCAGGTTCTGGGCGGCCTTCATGTACGCGGGCGAGATCCCCTTCATGACGCTGTAGACCGGGAGGATCATGAACGGCAGCAGGATCTGCACCATCACGATCACGGTTCCCGTGAAGTTGTACATCATCGGCAGCCGGTTCTCGTCGTCGACCACGTGGAGCGCGACCAGGGTGTCGTTCACCACGCCCTCCTGCTGCAACATGATCATCCACGCCACGATGCGCACCAGCAGCGATGTCCAGAAGGGCATCAGCACGCAGATCATCAGCAGGTTGGAGTAGCGCAGCGGCAGTGTGGCGAGCAGGTGCGCCACCGGATAGCCGAGCGCCAGGCATGCGGCGGTGACGATGAAGCTGATCAGGAGCGTGCGGATCCACAGGGTCTTGTAGATGCGGCGGTTCTCGGGCTGCTGGATGATCTCGTTGTCGAAGCCGTACTTGAGATCGAAGGCATTGAGGTAGTACCCCGCCGTGTACGGGTTCTTCATGATGTCCAGCGAGTGCCAGAACGCGATGTCCCCCCATCGCTTGTCGATCTCGAGCAGGGTCTCCTTGTAGGGGCCGGCGAAGTCCGGGTTCTCGTTCAGAAGCGCCTTGATCTTGCGCTTCGTTTTCTTCATCAGGCTCTTCCACTTGGACTTCGCGTAGTTCATGCGGGTGCTGCCACGCCCGATCTGGATCCCCGTGGCGTCCGCGATGTCCTTGAACATCGCCTCGTAGTGTGGCTCGGGGGGCAGCGCCTCGCCGTCCCACTGTTCGTAGATGTCGAACGTGCGGGGGAGGACTTCGTTGATGAGCGTGTCATCGACGCTCCACGTCATCAGGTACAGGACCGGCATGCCGAAGAGCACGAACAGGAACACCACCGCCGGAGCCACCAGGGCCAGGGCGGTCAGCTTGCGGCGGCGGAGCGAGCGCTGGAGGCTCTCTTTCAGCGGCCGGCCGTCGGCGGTCAGCAACTCTCCGCTGGCCGAGGTGGGGATCTCGATTGCGTTGGCGGCCATCGTCAGATCGTCGGCGTCACAGGGAGGTCCACCATCCCGTCCGGGCCATCACTCCTTCAGCGTCGGGTCCGGGACGCGCGGTCCGGCGCGGAGAAACCGACCGGGCGGCGGTGCGCCGCCCGATCCACCTCCGGCCGATATGTGATGATCGGCCGGAGGTGGTGTCGGCAGGTCATGCGGCTACTGCGCCCGCCAGGCGTCGAATCGCTCCTGGATAGGGTCGCGGTTGTCGGCCCACCAGTCGGGGTTGGCGATGATGCTGCGCGGCAGGACATCCGGCCGATTCGGCATGTGCGGCAGGATTTCCTTGCCGTTGTGGAACCACGGCTCGCCGGCCATGATGATGTCGAACGAGGATTTGCGCATCGGGCCGTAATTGATGTACTGGGCCTGACCCGCAAGCTGTTCCGGTGCGCTCGCGAACGACGCGAACTCGAACGCCAGCTCCTTGTTGGGGCTGCCCTTCAGCACGACGATCCACTCTTCCTCGAGCACCTGACCGTCCCACACCGGCACGAAGGTGGCACCTTCGCTCAGGTTCGCGGCGCCGACCCGGCCGTTGTACGCGAGCGCCATGGACGCTTCGCCCGATTTCACCAGCTCCAGAGGCTTCGACCCCGCCGACCAGAACACCGAGTGGTCCTTGATCCGGTCGAGCATCGCGAATGCGCGGTCGATCCCTTCGTCGGTGTCCATCACGTCGTAGACATCGCCCGGGTCCACGCCGTCGGCCACCAGCGCCATCTCGATCAACGCCTGCGGCCACGTGTGGATGCCGCGCTTGCCGGGGAAGTCGGTGACGTTGAAGAAGTGGTCGATCGATGACGGAGGTGTCTTGCCCTCCCACGCCGGCGCGTCATAGAACATCATGTAGGACCACCAGATCATCGGCGCCACGCACTTGTTGGGGCGGGGGACCATCAGGTCCTCGTCGATCGACATCCCGTCCTTCGTCATGACGTGATACTCGTCGGGAATCTCCTCGAACAGGCCCTCGTCGCAACCCACACGCGCCTCGTCGGCCAATACGTCCACGATATCCCAGATCACCGTTCCCGATTCGACCTGCGTACGGACTTCACCGAGCCCGCCGTTATAGTTTTCCCAGTGGATCTTCTTGCCGGTCTTCTGCTCCCACGGCTCTCCGTAGGCCTTCTGCTGCGAGGCGGTGTACGCACCGCCCCAGGACACGACAGTCAGGTCGGCGGCCAGGGCCGAGCCTGCCGCCAGGGCCGTCGCGCCTGCGACTGCGATCGCGTGGGCTATGGTCTTGTGTTGCATGGTGGTCTCCTTCGTTGTGTGCCTGAGTCTTTGCTAGCGTTGGCCTAGTCTTTGCCCGGTCGTTCTCTGCTTGGTCTTTGCTCGGATGTTGCTCGGGTCGTTTGCGGCGCGTTCGGTCTACAGATCCGTCCGGGCTCCGGCCCTATTTCGAAATCGGGTCCAGAGCGCGGCAGTCCTCCGTCAACCAGGCGATCGTTGCCGCCTCGCCTACCTTCAACCGCCGGTGCGCATGGGTGTTCGGCACCTTGACGATGAAGTCGTCGTGTCCGGCGACCGTCAGACGGGTCCTGATGTGGTCGCCGAGATAGATCAGTTCCTCCACCCTGCCTTCGAGCGTGTTCAGTCCGTCGGTGCTCGCGGGGTTGATCTCCGCTCGCTCGGGTCTGAGAGAGAGCGTGGTGCGCGTGTTCACGCCCTCCACGTTGACCGCGAGGGCTGAGACTTCTCCACCGCCGTCGACGGCCACGCGGCATTCGCCGTTGCGGGCCTCGGTCACAGCACCGTGCAGGGTGTTGTTTTCTCCGATGAAGTGGGCCACGAAGCTGTTCCGCGGCCGTTCGTAGAGCTCGTCGGGGGTAGAGAGCTGCTGGATGATGCCGTCGTCGAACACCGCGATGCGGTCCGACATGGTCAGCGCCTCGCTCTGGTCGTGGGTCACGTAGACCACGGTCACCCCCAGGTTTTCGTGTATGTGCTTGATCTCGTACTGCATCTGCTCGCGAAGCTGCTTGTCCAGCGCCCCCAGGGGCTCGTCCATGAGGACCAGCGCGGGCTCGAAGACCAGAGCGCGAGCGACGGCGACCCGCTGCTGCTGCCCTCCCGAGAGCTGCGCCGGCCGGCGCCCGCCGAAGCCCGGAAGTTCGACCATCTCCAGCGCTTTCGCCACCCGCTGGCGCGCCTCGTCGCGCGACATGCGCCGTACTTCCAGAGGAAAGGCCAGGTTCTCCTCCACCGTCATGTGCGGGAACAGCGCGTAGTTCTGGAACACCATCCCGATGCCGCGCTTGTGCGGGGGGACCTTGTTGATGGGGCGGGCGTCGAGGAAGATTTCCCCGTGGGTGGCCGGTTCGAACCCGGCCAGCATCATCAGGCATGTCGTCTTGCCCGAGCCGGACGGCCCGAGCATGGTGAGGAACTCGCCCTTGGCGATGTCCAGGTCGAGACTCTTGACGACCAGCGTCACGCCGTCGTAGCTCTTCTGGACGTTGTCGAACCGGACGTAGGCTGCTTCCGCGTTCGCGGCCGCCGGGGAACCCGTCGGCGGGGTGGCGGCGCCGGGGTTGCTCACGCGATGTGGCTCATGGAGCGTGCGTCGGCGGATGGGGAGTCGGTCATCGGACGCCGGCTCGGCCCGACCCTCGATATTTCCCGCCGGTCTCTCCCGGACGAATCTCCCCGTCGCAGGGCCGCAGCATCGAGCGCCTCTCTCGCTCTGCCGATCTGCATCGCTGCTTGCGACATGCGGGTTCCACTGATTGACGAGCGTGCATCATCGCGCGGCCGATCTTTGCGATCAAGTCTCGGACCGCTCTTGTGTCGGACCGCCCTTGGACCACCTTCGGATCAGCCCCGGGCCGGCCCCGGCGATCAAGGCGTGCGGTTCCCGATATCGCGCACCACACGCCCTGCCTGCGCCGGAACCCCCAGACGCGCATGTTCCGCCGCCACTCGCGCCAGGGGGCCGGCGATGTCGGCGGGAAACGGCGTGGTCCGCGCCCCGTCCGCTGTGTGCACCACATGCAGCATCATCACATCCATCGTCGCCGCGGAGTAGCCCTCGTCGGTTGCGAAGAGGCGGTGAAAAACCCGCAGGCGCTTCGCGTCGACGCCGAGCACCAGGCTCTCGATGTGCAACCGCTGTCCGAGCGCAACCTCGCGGTCCCACGTGAGGTGCGCCTCCACCGAGTAGAGAGTTCCCCCGGTGCGCGCCCGGTACTCCGCGTGCAGTCCGAGACGGTCCTGCACGCGCCAGCTCGCTTCCCCGAATGCGACCGCGTAGTAGCCGTCGTTCATGTGGCGGTTGGCGTCGATCCACTCGGGGAGCACCTCGCCTTCCCACAGCCTCAGCGCATTTGTCATCGTCGTCTCGTGCGCCCACCGCTCCCCGTGCCGGATGCGTCCCGGCCGGATACGCCCTCTGCGCCGCGTCCCGGTCCGGTCGGAAATTCCCGCGGGCCTGCACCCCCCTTCGAAGTTCCCCCGAACGCACGCTCGGGAGCCCGAAATCCCACTGGAATCGCGCCGCGAGACGGCCGCTCGGCGGGTCGGCGGGAATCGCCGCGTCTCCGGCCCGATTTCGACCCGGTGCGCCCCGGCCGGCCTCAGCCTGCCCTGGCGAGGAGTCGGTTCACGGCGCACAGGATCGCGCGTAGCGACGCATTCGTGATGTTCGGATGCCGTCCCACGCCGAACAGCACATCCCCCGATTCGTCCGCCACCTCCACGTAGGCCATCGCCGTCGCGTCGGCGCCGCGTCCGAGCGCATGCTCATGGTAGTTCTTGACCGAGACCTTCACTGCGCACTCCGTATTCAGTGCGTCCACGAAGGCAGCGATGGGGCCGTTGCCCCGACCGACGATGGTGAGCTCCTCGCCGTGGCGGCGGATGGACGCGGTGAGCACCCGGCGTTCCGAAGCGTGGGTATCCGGCACCGACCAGTGTTCGACGAACTCGTAGGGGCCGTCGTCGCGCAGATACTCCGACTCGAAGAGCGTCCGCAGATCCTCGGAGCTGATTTCCCGGCCGCTCTGGTCGGTGACGTCCTGCACGAGGCGACTGAATTCGACCTGGAGGTTGCGCGGCAGATCGATGCCGTGGTCGGCCTTGAGGAGATAGGCGACCCCGCCCTTGCCGGACTGGCTGTTGACCCGAATGATCGCCTCGTAGTCGCGTCCGACGTCACGCGGGTCGACCGGCAGGTAGGGCACTTCCCACTGGCCGGAGTTGCTCCGCTCCATGGCGTTCATGCCTTTCTTGATCGCGTCCTGGTGCGACCCGGAGAAGGCCGTGTAGACGAGCTCGCCCGCCCACGGGTGGCGCGGGTGGACCGGCAACTGGTTGCAGAACTCCGCCACGCCCCGCAGCCGGTCGAGGTCGGACAGGTCGAGTTCCGGGTCGATGCCCTGGGTGAAGAGGTTCATGGCCAGGTTGACCACGTCCACGTTGCCGGTGCGCTCGCCGTTGCCGAACAGCGTCCCCTCGACCCGATCCGCGCCCGCCATCACCGCCAGCTCTGCCGCCGCCACCCCGGTGCCCCGGTCGTTGTGCGGATGCAAGCTGATGATGCAGCGCTCGCGGTAGCGGAAGTTGCGGATGAACCACTCGATCTGATCTGCGTAGACGTTGGGGCTGGCCATCTCCACCGTCGCCGGCAGGTTGATGATGGCCTTCTTCTCCGGCGTCGGCTCCCACACGTCGCACACCGCCTCGCACACCTCGACCGCGAAGTCGAGTTCGGTGCCGGTGAAGCTCTCCGGCGAGTACTGGTAGACGATCTCGGAACCGTGCATTGCCTCCGCGAGTTCGCGCACGAGCTTCGCGCCGGTCACCGCGATATCGGTGATGCCGTCACGGTCGAGCCCGAACACCACCCGGCGCTGCAGGGCCGAGGTGGAGTTGTAGAGGTGGAGGATGGCGCGGTGACAGCCCTCCAGGCTCTCGAAGGTGCGTCGTATCAGCGGCTCGCGGGACTGGGTGAGCACCTGGATGGTCACGTCCTCGGGGATGCGGTCTTCCTCGATGAGCTTGCGCGCGAAGTCGAAGTCGGTCTTCGAGGCGGCCGGGAAGCCGACCTCGATCTCCTTGAAGCCCATGCCGACGAGGGTCTCGAACATGTGGAGCTTGCGCCGGCCGTCCATGGGGTCGACGAGCGCCTGATTGCCGTCGCGCAGATCGACGCTGCACCACACCGGGGCGCGGGTGATGGTGCGAGCCGGCCACTGCCGGTCCGGCAGGTTGATGGGCGGGAACCGCTGGTACTTCTCGATCGGCATCCTGTTCATGGTGGAGGTCACGCGTGGAGTGGAGCGGACTCCAGTGTAAACGACGGGGTTTCGACCGGCACGCTACGCCGCCGCGTGAAACGATCCGGCGCGGTGCTGCGGGTGCGGTCGAGGGGGGGAGGCGAGCGGAGACAGGCCAGTTTCGAAGTTGTAGACTGGCCCGGCAGAGGGTACTGCACGAGGAAGTTCCGGCCCGTTCTCCAGACCATCGTTCCCGGGAGGTTCAATGTTCGAGTACGACCAGGAAATCGTCGAAGTTCTACTCAATGACAACAAGCAGTTCCAGGCTCTGTACGAAGAGCATGACACACTCAAGAAGAAGGTCCGTGATGCCGAACTCGGCGTGTTGCCGCTCGATGACCTGAGTCTCGGCACGATGAAGAAGGAAAAGCTCCTCGCCAAAGACAGGATGGCGGCGATGATCGAGCAGTACCGGCGCGAGCACGCCTGAGTCGTCGGGCGGCTTCTCCCGCGGCCGATATGGAGCCCCCTCGATGACCGAACAAAGCACCGCCCTGGCCGCTGGTGAAGCGTCCCCGGCCACTGGTGAAGTGTTCAGGCAAGACGCGTACGCGAAATCCTGCCGGGCCTGTATCACCCGGGTGGATGGAGCGGGGCTGCGTCTCGACCGCACTGTTTTCTATCCGCTCGGCGGCGGCCAGCCGGGAGACACCGGCGAGCTGGTTCTCGACGACGGCAGCGCCCTGCGAATCGTCGACACCCGCAAGGGCGAAGCCCCGGGCGAGATCGTGCACATCCCGGAGACTCCGGCCGATCCGGGTCTGGCGGGGTGCGAGGTCACCGCCCGCATCGACTGGGAGCGGCGGCATCGGCTGATGCGGATGCACACCTGCCTGCACCTGCTGTGTTCGCTGATTCCGGCGCCGGTCACCGGAGGCTCCATCCGCGACGGCAGCGGCCGGCTCGACTTCGACCTGCCCGAGAGCACGCTGGACAAGGCGGACCTCACCGATCGGCTCAACCGGCTGGTCGCCGCGAATCACCCCGTGACCTCGCGCTGGATCAGCGAAGAAGAGCTCGATGCGAACCCGTCGCTGGTGCGCACGATGTCGGTGGCGCCGCCGCGGGGGCAGGGGCGGGTGCGCGTGCTCGAAATCGAGGGGGTGGACCTGCAGCCCTGCGGTGGCACCCATGTGGCGTCGATCGGCGAGATCGGACGGGTGCGGGTGACGAAGATCGAGAAGAAGGGGCGGCAGAACCGCCGGGTCATCGTCGCATTCGACGGCTGAGCGACGGCTGAGCGGTGACCTTGGCCCTGCTCCCGGCAACGGAGCGCTGGTTCGTCCGCTCCTGGCGTCTTCCCCGGCGTCTTCCATTGCCCCTTGCGGGGCCGCTCCGGGATGTCGGCCGGCGAGCCTCGACACCCGACTGAGAGCGTTCACTCTCCATGCCCGCTTCCCATCCCGTTATCGTTCAGCGTGCTCCTCTGATCGTCCGGATCAATCTCCGAGCAACAGGTCCTTCGCGGCGTTGAGCTTTGCTGCGAGGTAGTCCGAGCCGCCCCGGTCCGGATGCAGGCGCTGCATCAGGCGGCGGTGCGCCTGGATGATGTCCTCGCGCGTCGCATCCGGGTCGACGCCCAGCACCGCGCGTGCCTCCTCCTTGCTCATCGCGTTCGACGGCTGGCGCCCGGGGGGCGGCCGGTGATGCGCGCGCCAGTCTTCATGCACCCGGTCGAGGTACGCCTCCAGCACCGCCATGGACTGCCGGTCCGACCGGCACTCGTCGAGCAGTTCGAGCAGCTCCGGGAAACCGAGCCCTCGCAGGGTGCGACCCTCGAAACGTCCGCGCAGCACGGTGCCGTCCATCTCACCGGTGTCGTGGTCGAGCCGCATGCCGAGGTATTCGGTTTCGACCTCGGACGTCTGGCCCGGAGTGGGACCGGGCGAGGCCCCGGCCTTCATGCGCCGGGTGAACCCCCGGATGGTGCTGAAAGTCTGGTACAGGCCGTACGCGCGGTACGCCAGAGGAACGAGCGCCGCGAGCCCTGCGAACAGAGGGTGCAGCCTGCCGGTGATCAGCGCGAAGAACAGGAGAATCCCGCCTCCGATCAGCAGGGCCCGGTTGCGAAATCGGCGCTGTTTCCCCTTCGGGACGCGCTTGTACCAACTGAACAGGAACAGCACCGCGACCAGCGCGACGAGGAGCAGGATGGGGTGCACGGCAGGCTACTTGCCTCGGCCGAATGAGTGAGCGAGCAACTTGATCGAGCCCCCCTCGCGTCGGCCGAGATCCTCCAGCGACTCACGCCCTCCCGCCGCGTAGACGGCGACTGCGCGCAGCAGATCGCGTAGCTCCGCCGCGCTCGACGCGTCGAAGCGGCAGCAAGCCCCCCGGGTCAGGGTCGCGACCTCGTGGAATGCCTGCCCGGCCACGGGGTCGTGGCCTTCGTGGAACATGAACACCGGAACGCTCAGCAGTCGCAGGGGCCCGGCCGCCGCGCACAGCCGATCCACATCCTCTTCCATGCAGTCGCCGACGAAGACCATGGCGTTGACCCGCGCGCGTTCGGCCTCGGTCTTCGCATGGCGCAGGACCCGCTCGATCTGGGTCATTCCCGCCGCGCAGCGCACCGCACTCATGTGACGCAGCAACGCGCCGGAGTTCGTGAGCCAGGGAGTCGCTTCGAAACCGCGGAAGCCGCTGTAGTGGCAGAGCTGCACCGCGAGGCTGCCGACCCGGGCCGCCTCGGTGAACATCTCGCTCTGGATGGCGCAGGCGCGGTCCCACGTCGGCTCGCGGCTCGCGGTCGCGTCCATCGCGAAGAGCAGGCGTCCCGTCGCCGTGGTGCGGTTCGTCGGCGTGATTGCCGCCACGTCTCGCAGGAAGGCGTCAACCTCGGCCGACGTCGACCGCGCAGGCAGTTTGTTGCGATCTCCGGTCATCCTGGCGAGCGCTCCCGGTCGGGGTGCGATCATAGCATCCGGCCTCGCTGTGGCCGGATGGCAGAACTCGGTGACTTGCAGAATCGCGCGATCGTGAGGATGCAGAGCGAGGAAGCTGTGCAGCTCGAATCGACCTTGCGGATCGTCGACTCGATTCCGAACGTTTGGTCGGGTAGCGCGCGGAAGCGGGCACTTGCCGCCGGCGATACCACGAAGTCGGATGCCATCTGGGACGCCGCGGTCAATCTGGATGAGATGTTCGCGCGGCTTCTGCAACAGCAAGGGAAAGACCCCGCCACAGCGCGGCCGCGCTTGGAGCATGCCGCGAAGGTGATCGGCGGGGTGGTTCCGGCCGCGACTGAGGTGATCCCGGTTTGCTGGACAGCCTGGCGGCTTGCTTGAGGTGCATTCCAGTTGGAGTTTCAGGCCGCCATGATCCTCGTGTGTCGATCTTTATCCCATCGTCGTTGCTGGAATAGATCAGAGTTTCTTGCAGGCATTGGACCGATACATATGCGTGCGATCAGTGCCGACAGGAGTTTGGTTTGCTTGCTCATGTCTGAAATACTCAATTCGCCTGTTCAATCAATTTTTTCTCGTCTCTTGACGACTCTTTTCCCAACGATCGTGATCTTTGAAATCTCTGCTTGAGGTTATCCCAAAGCTTGGCTATCCCGAGTGGCTCGTAAATCATGAAAACGATGATCAGAACGCCGAAAACCACCTGTTCGATCGAGGAAATGATCGTTGCGTCGATCGCACCGTGAAAGACGTTGTTGCCCAGACTATTGAGCAACACCGGGAAAAGCAGAATGAACGCCGCCCCGATAAAGGTACCATTGATGGTACCGAGACCGCCCAGAATTACCATAAACAGGATCTTGAACGAAAGTTTGATATCGAAGGCTACTGGTTCCAGCGACTTCAGATAGGTAAACGCAAACAGCGCCCCGGCGACACCGCAGCAGAACGCGCTAATCGCAAATGCCTGTGGTTTGGTTTTCAGCAGCGATATGCTCATCGATTCAGCAGCGATGTCCATATCGCGCATCGCCATCCAGTCTCGCCCAGTGCTGCCTCGAGCCATATTCATCGCGATCAGCGTCAGCGCGGTTACAACAACGACAATGACGAAAAACATCTCCATAGGCGACGTAAAAGGCTTGCCCATGATGACGATATCTTGCGTCGTGATAATGCCCGAAGAATCGTAGTTTTTGAACCAGCCGAATTTGTCGATCATCCAGATGATGAAGAACTGCGACGCGAGCGTCGCGACCATCAGGTAGATGCCCCTGACTCTCAGGCTCGGCAAACCGAACAGGATGCCGAATGCGGCGGCGATCAGTCCGGAAAAAATCAGCGCCACGAAAAAAGGAATGTCCGGCACGCGGAGAATGAAGTTGAAGCACGCAAAAGCGCCCGCCGCCATGAAGCCGGCCGCGCCGAGGGATAGTTGCCCTGTATAGCCCATGACGATTTGCTGGCCGATCGCGGCGAGTGACAGGCACAGCCAAGGTATCAGGATCGAGCTGTACCAGTAGTCAGTCTTGACCGTCATCGGAATGATGACGAAAGCCAATATCATCAATACGGTGAGATTGATGACATCACTTTTCGTGTACGACATGAAGAGAGGTTTCGCGCTCACTTGATGCTCCTGACCTAGACCCGTCGAATAATTTGCAACCCGTAGGGCAATTTGCCGACCGGCGTATCTCGGATGTTCCCGATCTCCAGGAACTCGACGATCTCTTCGCTTTTCTTGCGATTTTCCTTTTCTTCGCGCCTCGCCCTCGGAAGCTGAAAAGCCACTTCGAGGACGTTGGCGTTCATGTGCAGCTTGCGTCCCACCAGGATGTTGTCGAGAACCGACATTCTCCTGAACAGCGCCAGGTTCTGAAACGTTCGCGAAATGCCTTTTCGCGCGATGAAATTGGGATTGATCTTTGCAAGCACTTCACCCCTGAAAGCGATAGTGCCCTCCTGAGGCTTGTAGATCCCGTTAATGCAGTTCAGCATCGAGCTTTTACCGGCGCCGTTGGGACCGATGATGGCCCGAATTTCATGCTCGCGGATTTTGAAATACGTATCGGTGATGGCCTTGACGCCGCCAAAACTCAGTGAAATGTTGCTCAACTCCAAAATCGGGGCGCCTATAGGAAAGCTTCTGGTCTCTTGCATGTTTGTCCCCTGATTGGCCCGCGGCGGTAGTCCGGTTCTATCAGTTCCCCAACTGTCGATCACGGACCCTCGGCCCTAAGCACGTCACGGAAGTTTTTCCGGCCTTCCTTCGAAATGCCGAGATACAGTTCTTTCACCTTTTCGTCGTTCAGGAGGCTGTCGGCCGTCCCGTGGAGCATCACGTGACCGATTTCGATGATGTAGCCGTAATCGGCGTTCCGCAGCGCCACATTGGTATTCTGCTCGGCGAGCAAGATACTGACACCTTCCTTTTCGTTCAGCTCCCTGACGATGTTGAAGATCTCGGCGACCAGTTGGGGAGCGAGGCCCATCGAGGGCTCATCAAGCAGCAACATTTTCGGCTTGGCCATCATCGCTCTGGCGACCGCGATCATTTGCTGTTCACCGCCGGAGGTGAAACCGGCTTGGCTTTTCCGCCTTTCCTTGAGTCGCTTGAAATACCCATAAATCTTTTCGAGTTCGTTTCTTGTTTCAACTTTGGACAGCTTTCTCGAGTAGACACCTGCGATTATGTTTTCTTCGACCGTCAAGTGTCCGAAGCAGCGCCTGCCTTCGAGCACCTGGACCATGCCGCGGCCGACCATTTCGGCAGGATCCTGGTTTTTCACCAGAGTCCCGTCGTAAGTAATCCTGCCCCGGGTCACCTTGCCCCGCTCCGCTGCCAACATTGTGGACACAGACTTGAGTGTCGTGCTCTTGCCGGCGCCGTTACCGCCCAGCAGCGCGACAATCTTCCTTCGCGGAACGATCAGGGATACATCATGCAGCGCGGCGATGACGTTGTCGTATACCACCTCGATCGTCTCGATTTCCAGTATGTTGTCTGAAGTCTCGCTCATCGGAATTCCTAGCACCCCAACTTCTCGGGTCTGCACAGAGAGAGCCGGTGTCGAACTGAACAACAACGGCCAGAAGAAGGAATCGAAATCAGCTCGACAATCTTCACCGCTTTCGATCCCTTCATCTGGTCTGGTAGCTCAACTGCTTCTTCCGTTAGTGACCAGTGGTGGAACGCCACCGTTGAATTGATGGATCCGGGTACTCCATCAGCACCGCAGATGCGCGTATTCCGGTGCGAGCCACTTATCCATCAACGGGGAATTGTTGCGTCACTAGCATTGCTTGGGCGCGATGTTGTTCTTTCTGGCGAACTTGGCCGCGGAATCCTCCACCAGTTGGCGGATGAAACCTGGGTCCAGCGGAGCATCCCAACCCGTGACCTGTGCGAATTTTTTGCCCGTCCCATTGCATCATGGCGAACTTGCCGGCGCCGTAGACCTGCTCCTTGATCCGTTGCACCAGCGGAAAGTGATCGCCCGGCAATGCGTTGGCCATCGCATAGGTGCCCTTGGCAGACTCCCCGGCCGGGTACATGTCTTCCTCTGCTGCACCGAATGTCACGTAGATCATGCGGTCGCGCGGGAAGCCGACGCGCGCAGCATTGGTCATGGCGGTCGAATTCATGCCCGAACCGGCACCCCAGAAGGTGGCCCAGTCAGGTCTTTCCTTCCGGATCTGGAGCCATTGCGACTGCTGTTCCAGGCCGGGCGGTGGAATCGAAATTTCCACCAGTTCGACACCCCAGTCATCGGCGATCTTTCTCATCGCTGGCAGGGGCTCGCGACCGTAGGCGGAGTCGATATGAAGGTGAACGATCTTCTTTCCCTTCATCTTGTCGATGCCGCCTTCCTGCTCGGCCATGAACTTCATCTTGACTGCGATTTGCGACCAGTAATGGCTGGCGGCATTGAAGACCCAGGGCCATACCCGACCGTCGGCGGCGTCGGTCCGTCCATATCCGTACTGGGCAAGAACGACATGCCCCTGACGGCGCAACCCGGTGCCAACACCCGGGCCAATGGCGAGTGCGTCGGCTCCGCACCGACCCGAGAGTCCCCGCACGGTGACCGCACTCCGCGCCTCGCTTCCGACACCGCCTTGCTTTCGATCTTGACGGACTGGCAGGACCGAGCGAAGTTCCCGGGACTGCATGTTTATCAGGAGGAACTCATGTCCGACCGACTCTCCGATGACGCGCTCGCGTACCACCGCCTGCCGGTGCCGGGCAAGCTCGCCATCAGCGCCACCAAGCCGCTGGCGAGCCAGCACGACCTCTCGCTCGCCTACTCTCCGGGGGTCGCCGCCGCCTGCGACGTGATCGCCGCCGACCCGGCCGAGGCGGCGAGCCTGACCGCCCGCTCCAACCTCGTCGCGGTGGTGACCAACGGCACCGCGGTGCTCGGCCTCGGGTCGATCGGGCCGCTCGCGGCGAAGCCGGTCATGGAAGGCAAGGCGGTGCTGTTCAAGAAGTTCTCCGGCATCGACGTATTCGACATCGAAATCGACGAGACCGCACCGGAGCGCTTCTGCGACATCGTCGCGAGCCTCGAGCCCACGTTCGGAGGCATCAACCTCGAGGACATCAAGGCGCCGGAGTGCTTCGAGATCGAGTCGCGGCTGCGCGAGCGGATGAACATCCCCGTGTTCCACGATGATCAGCACGGCACTGCGATCATCGTCGGGGCGGCGGTGCGCAACGCCCTGGAACTCGTCGGCAAGCCCATCGGGGAGGTCAGGCTCGTCACCTCGGGGGCCGGCGCGGCGGCGCTCGCCTGCCTCGATCTGCTGCTCGGCATGGGCCTTGCGCGCGAGAACGTGGTGGTCACCGACATCGCGGGCGTGGTGTACGAGGGCCGCGAGGCGCTCATGGACCCCTGGAAGGCACGCTACGCGGTTGATACCGATGCGCGCACCCTGGCCGACGTCATCGGCGGCGCCGACATCTTCCTCGGTCTCTCCGCCCCCGGCGTACTGGAGCCCGATCACCTCGCGCGCATGGCGGAAGAGCCGCTGATTCTCGCGCTGGCGAACCCGGTGCCGGAGATCCTGCCCGAGGTCGCCCGCCGGGCGCGGCGCGACGCGATCATCGCCACCGGCCGCTCCGACTACCCGAACCAGGTCAACAACGTGCTCTGCTTCCCGTTCATCTTCCGGGGGGCGCTGGACGTGGGCGCGACGGACATCAACGAGCCGATGAAGCTTGCCTGCGTCGACGCCCTGGCGGGGCTCGCCCGCCGGGAGCCGTCCGATCTGGTCACCACCGCCTACGGCGGCATGCCCGCCCGATTCGGTCCCGCGATGCTGATCCCGCGGCCGTTCGATCCGCGGTTGCTCTCCGAGATCGCGCCTGCGGTGGCCCGCGCCGCCATGTCCTCCGGGGTGGCGACCCGCGCCATCGACGACTTCGACGCCTACCAGGAGCGTCTGACGGGGTTCGTGTTCCGCTCCGGGCTGGTGATGAAGCCGTTGTTCGAGCGCGCCCGCAGCGCACCGAAGCGCGTCATCTACGGCGAGGGGGAAGAGCGGCGGGTGCTCCAGGCGGTGCAGCAGGTCGTCGCCCAGGGGCTTGCGCGGCCGATCCTCGTCGGGCGGCCCAAGGTGATCCTGTCGCGGATCGCATCCCTCGGTCTGGATCTCCAACCCGAGCGCGACTTCGATCTCGTCAACATCCTCGACGACGCCCGGTTCCGCACCTACTGGGGTGAGTACCACCGGGTCATGGGCCGGAGCGGGGTGTCGCCCGACGAGGCCAAGCACATCGTGCGCTCGCGCGGCACCGCGGTGGCGGCGCTCGCGATGCGGCTCGGCGACGCCGACGCGATGGTGTGCGGAACGGTGGGGATCTTTCACGAACACCTGCGCTACGTGCACGGCCTCATCGGCGCCCGCGAAGGGGTGCGGGACCTGTCCACGATGTCCGCCCACATCCTGCCGAGCGGTACGCTCTTCATCTGCGACACCCATGTCACGCCGGAGCCGAGCGCGGAGGAGGTCGTGGAGATGACGATGCTCGCCTGCACCGAGATCCGCGCCTTCGGGATCGAGCCCAAGGTCGCGCTCCTGTCGCGCTCGAACTTCGGCACCCACGATTCGCCGACCGCCGAGCGCATGCGCCGCGCCACGCGGTTGCTCCACGAGATTGCGCCCGATCTGGAGGTCGACGGCGAGATGCACGCCGACGCCGCGCTTTCGGAGTCCATTCGGATGCGGCTGCTGCCGGACAGCCGGCTGAAGGGTCAGGCCAACCTGCTCGTGATGCCGAACGTCGAAGCCGCGAACATCGCCCACAATCTCCTGCGGGGTCTGGGAGGCGGCGTGTCCATCGGCCCGATTCTCCTCGGGGCCGCGCGCTCCGCCCACGTGATCACCCAGACCATCACGGTGCGCGGCCTCGTGAACATGACCGCGCTCGCGGTGGCCCAGGCGGGCGCCCGCTCGGCCTGAATCAGGCAACCGGCTATAGTCACGCGGATGGATGAAGACTTCGGAATCGATCTCGACCAGGTGCGCATGTTCCTTGCGGATCGGGAGCAGCGGCGTCGTGCGCAAGTCGACGAGCGCTACGCGCAAGCCACGCGAGACATGCGAGCGATCGTCTCGGAGGTCGCTGAACAGGTGAACCCGCGCCGCATCTATCAGTGGGGGTCCCTGCTCGATCGAAGACGCTTCAGCGAGATCTCCGATCTGGACATCGCGGTCGAGGGGCTGAACGGACCGGCCGAATTCTTCCAGGTCCTCGGCATCGCGATGAACGGCACGACCCTGCCGGTCGATGTCGTCGAGCTGGAGAAGGTTCCGGCGGATGTCGCCGAACGTATCCGCACGCGAGGAGCGCTGGTTCATGAGCGAAAAGATCCGTGAGCTCGTCGCCCTGATCCGGGCGCACCGCCGCCGGTTGGAGGCGGTCTACCGGTCGATGGAGGGTGCGCTCGACGGCGAGATCGCGCAGCTTGGAAGGACGCCGATTTCGGCGCTCATCGTTGCGGGGCTGCTGGAGAACTACTACACCTGCCTGGAGACGATCTACCTGCGGATATCGCAGTCGTTCGAGAACAGCCTGGACCCCGCGCGCTGGCACCACGACCTGCTGCAGAAGATGACCCTGGAGATCGAAGGCGTCCGGACGGCCGCAGTGTCGCAGGAGACATTCTGCCCGTTGTTCGAGCTGCTCAAGTTCCGCCACTTCAAACGCTACTACTTCGAGCTGGAATACGACTGGGACCGCCTGGACTTCCTGGTGAAGAAGCTCCGTCAGGCCCATCCCCTGGTCACGCGGGATCTGGAGCGATTCGTGCGTTTCGCGGGTGCGATTGACCAGCTCTGAGCATCGCGGCGAAAGTTCTGAAGATACAGTCATGCGCGAAGGCTGGATCTGGTTCCGGCAAGCTCCCCAACACCATCACCCTCGACGACATGCCCTACCGCACCTTCACCCGAAACCAGCTCCTCGTCAGCTTCCTGTCGAGGCTCCGAAGCAAGCGCACGGGACAGGTGTTCCTGCAGTCGCGCGGGGAGGGCGTGCGCAAGATCCTCGAAGACGGCGAGGCACATTCGAGACGGCGCCCGGAATACGAGCTATTCGGCGACGAGCTTCGACTGACCCTCTGGGCCAAGTGCCTCCCGCCGGCAATCGACTGACCTCCGAGACGCACCTGCGATTCGTACCATGACCATGACCAGCCATCAGACTCCGTACCCCCGGGACATGCGCGGTTACGGTCACACCTCGCCCGATCCGCGCTGGCCGGGCGGCGCCCGCATCGCGCTCCAGTTCGTCATCAACTACGAGGCGCAGCGACAACCGTAGCTTCGATTGATACAGCTCGTTGCACCATGCGCCGGAACCTGCGCACCGCCTCGTTGTGCGCGGACGCTAACCCCGGATGACCTCACCGGGGCCGGCGTCGGCCTCGCCGGCGCGTGAGTTGTGCTTCGGGCCGGTTCGCGGCGGGCGGGCTTCATGTCTCCGGTGCGACATCCGTGAGTCCCAGCCGGTGGAGCTGCTCTTCGGGGTGGCCTTCGTCGTCCATCAGGTCGTGCAGCAGATCGAGCATGCGACGGCGCTGCCTGGGCTCGCTATCCCAGAGATTGTTCTTCTGCTCCGGGTCCTCGGTGCGATGGAAGAGGAAGTTCTCGTGGGTGCGCGGATCGATCCTGATCGGCAGCTTCCACATCGGCAGCTCGACGGATGGGTCAAAGTATCCCTGATCCACGGGCGGGTCCGGTATCCGGCCCACGCGCCCGTCGATCGGGTTGTCGACGATCAGCGGTTGGTTGATCATCGTCGAGTAGATGTAGAGCGGCCTGTCTTCCACCGGCGCCTTGAGCAGGGTCCACTCGCCGTCGGTGACGCAAGCGCCTTGGCCGAATGTGCCGTAGAGCGCGGCTTCGCGCGGGCCGGCGCCGTTTCCCCGCTCGAGCAAAGGCAGCAGGCTCCGGCTGTGCCGGTTGGCTTCGGGGATCGCGCCGCCGGCCGCGTCGATCACGGTGGCGAACAGATCCACGGTCTGGGTCAGCGCGGAAACCCGCTTCCCACACCCCGGGTGCCGGGGGTGCCAGATCGCCAGCGGGACGTTGGTGTGACTGTCGTAGTGCGGGAACTGCTTGCCGAATGCGCCGCGCTCACCGAGATCGTGTCCGTGGTCAGTGGTCAGGATGACCATGGTGTCCTTCCACAGGTCCATCGCGTCGATCTTGCGCATCAGCCGGCCGAGCCAGCGGTCCACCATGGTGATCTTGCCGAGATACTGCGCTTTCAGGAATGCGAGCTCCTCCGGCGTGGTTTGCGCCATGAACGCCTCCAGATCGGCATAGACCTGGTAGGGAGGCCAGATGTTGTAGTCGTTCTTGTCGGCGCCCGCGGCGGCGTACATCGACGCATAGGGCTCGGGGACGTCGAACGGCTCGTGCACGTCGAATGACTCGACGTGCAGGTAGAAGTCGCCCTTGTCGGCGTTGGCGTCCAGCCAGTCGATGGCGCCCTGGAACACCTTGGGAGCGAAATAGTCGGCTTCGCTCCGGAAGTCCTTCACGTTGGAGTAGTACTGGCGCATGTGTTCGGCGGAGCGGTATTCGGTGATTTTCTCGACCCACCGGGGCACCGGGCCGGATTCCGGCAGCTTCCAGAAGTCGGTCTCGTGGCCGCGGATGAACAACGTGGAGGCGAATCCCTGCACGTAGCCATTCGCCTGTTCCTCCCAGTAGTGGTAATGGTCGGTGACGATGCCAGTGTTGAGGCCGGCGGCCTTCACGACGCGTGGCAGGCGCGGGTCGAAGACCTCCAGCGGACCCCACGGGCGCCACAGGAAGTCCTTGCGTCCCGCGAAGATCTCACGCCGTGCGGGCATGCAGGGCAGGCTGCCGACGAAGTGGCTCTCGAAGACGAAGGACCGGCCGGCGAACGCCTCGAACGCGGGAGATTCGCAGACGGTGTCGGGGTTGTACGTTCTGAGACAGTGCTTGTTGAGACTGTCGACAAGAATGAAGATGACGTTCATGGCGACCTCTGTGTCGATTGCCGGCTCCGCGATCCGCCGCGACCGGGTTCGGTCAAGGGCTCATGGATGCCTGCGCAGGCGGGAATTCATTGATTCTTCCATCGATTCTGCCCCTGAGTCCGTCGACCGATCACGGATGCGCGGGTGGATGCCTCGGCGCTCAGTGCTCCAGCATGCCCCAGAGCTTGCGCTTGACCTGGATGAAGTCGTCGGTCAGACGCATCTCGCCGGACCGGGGGCGGGGCAGGGCGATCTCCTCGATGTGCCGGATGCGGCCGGGCCGCGCCGACATGACAATGACCTTGTCGGAGAGGAAGATCGCCTCTTCCAGGTCGTGGGTGACGAACACCACCGTCTTCTTCGTGATCGTCCAGATGTCCAGAAGTTCCGCCTGCATGCGCTCCTTGGTCTGCGCATCCAGGGCTCCGAACGGCTCGTCCATGAGCAGGACGTCGGGGTCGTTGGCGTAGACACGTCCGATGTCCACGCGCTTGCGCATGCCGCCCGACAGCTCCCTTGGCCATCGGTTTTCGAAGCCCTTGAGACCCACGAGCTCGATCCACCTGGCCTCGATCTTCGCCTGTTCGCGCCGGCTGGCGCCGCGCAGGCGCGGCCCGTAGGAGATGTTCTTCGCGAGCGTCATCCAGGGAAACACCGCATCTTGCTGGAACACCATGCCGCGCCGCCGGTCCGTGCCCCGGATCACCTCGCCGTCGAGCGTCATCCGGCCGTCGGATGGTTCGAAGAGACCGGCCATCATCTTGAGCAGGGTTGACTTGCCGCAGCCCGACGTCCCGACGATGGTGTTGAAGCTCCCCGACGCGAAAGTCAGGTTGATGTCCTGCAATACGTTGAGCGCGTCGCCGGTGTCCTTGCCGAACGTGTGCGAGAGGTTGTCGACGACGATCTCCGACATCACTCCCGCGCCTCCGACCAGCGGGTGAGCCGCGCCTGAACTCCCCGGAAGAGTCGATCCATCGTGAACGCGCAGGCCCCGATGATCACGATGATCATCATCACCTGATCGGTGAGGAAGTAGCGGCGCCCCTCCTGCAGCAGGAAGCCGAGACCGCTCGGGGCCGCGATGAGCTCGGCCGCGACCAGCGTCGTCCACGCCGCGGCGAGGGCGATGCGAAACCCCGTGAAGATGAACGGCGTGGCGGCGGGAATGGCGACGGTGCGGAAGATCTGGAAGCGCGATGCGCCCATCGTCGACGCGGCATCCACGTAGACCTGGGGCACGTTCTTCATGCCGGCGACGACGTTGACCACGCAGACCATGAAGCAGGCAATGGAGATCAGGAGAATGCGGCTGAACTCCTCGATACCGAACCAGATGATGACGATCGGGATGTAGGCCAGGGGCGGGATCGGACGCACCGCCTCGATCAGCGGATCGAGCAGGTATTCGATCGTCTTGTACCAGCCGATGAGGCAGCCGAGCACCAGCGCGCAGCTCGTGCCGATGAGAAAGCCCATGGAGATCCGGTAGAGGCTCGCGCCTAGGGCGTCAATCAGGGTGCCCCGGGTCACGTTGACGACGAACGCCTGGCCGATGTGCGATATCGGCGGCAGCAGTGCGGGGTTGTTGTCCGGCTGCCCCGTCACCCACGAGTATGAGAGCAGCACAGCCAGAACCGAGGCCGCGCCGAGGATGACTCGCCCGGAGATCAGAAAGGCAAACCTTTTCATGTGGCTTCGCATCCCGGACTCCCGTGCGGCTCGTGCAGGCTGGCCGGACGCGATGCGCCGGGGCACCCGTCGAGTGCCCCGGCGCGTGCGAACGGTCGATCCCCCGCCGACCAGCGGCTCGACAATTCACCGCTGATGGATGACTGGCTCGTACCGGAATTCGCGCATCGGCGCGGATGGAGCCCCTGGATCCATCAATTCAATGGTGTTGGCGCGCTAGAGCTGTCGGATGATCTGGTCCGACACCAGTGCGTCCAGATCCGGCATCCCGCCGATCCGGTTGTTCGCGACCAGGAACTCGGACTGCACGCGAAGCGCGTTCGTGAGAATGCCGCGCGCGTAGACGTCCTTGATCTCCTGTGTGTCGAAGTAGAAGTAGCCGTTGAGCAGGGGCTCGACATCCTCCGGGGTGACGCTCGCGCGACCCAGCCCGGCCTGCCACTCGACCATTCGCGCGACGACGCCCGCGTTGTCGCTGCGAAGCATGCCCACTCCTTTCTCGTGGAAGGCGGCGACGACTTCGACGAACGCCTGCTCGTTGGCGTCGAGCACGGACTGGGTGGTCATGAACACGTCCATGATGCTCGGGCGTGATTCCAGCGGAATCCTGCTTCCGTCGGCGATGATGTTCGATCCCGGCATCCGGTCCTGGATGAGCTTGCGGGAGGTGGCGAGCGGCACCGTCGCGTCGACCGCCCCCGCAATCAGTGCGGCCTGGCCGTCGATCGGCTCCATGTTGACCCGTGTCAGCGGCATGTCCTGAAGGCCGTTGTTCGCCAGCACCACGTCGAGGAAGAAGTCGAAGTTCGTCCCGGAGGTCACCGCGATCTTGCGGCCCTCCAGATCCGTCAGCGACTTGACGTCGGGCGCCCCGTAGATGGTGAACAGCCCCGACGCGTCACCGCAGATCGAGATCTCCCGGAAGTCGGCCACCTTCCTGTACATCGCGGCTAGCGGTGGCACTGACCCGACGGTAATGGCATCGACCGATCCGCCCACCATCGCCTCGATGGCCGGCGGCCCGGACGGAAACACGCTGAACTCCATGTTCACGCCCGGTGCGAATCCCTGGTCCTGTACCAGCCAGTAGATGCCGAACGCGTACGCGGGGATGATGCCGATCCGGAGCGTATGAGTGGCAGCCGGCGACTGCCTGACGAAGAAGCTCGGCACCGCGAATGCGGCGGCGGTCCCGGCTGCACCCTTCAGGATCGTTCGGCGGCTGATTGCAGCCGAGTGGTTTTTCGGCATGGTCCATCCTCCTGAAATGCCTCGATGATTGTTCCTTAGCCGCGTTGTCCGGAACGGGACGCGGAATTCCGAGTATTCCCAGAAGTGAATGCCTGTCAACCGCGCAGTGCCGCTGCAACGGGACATTGCACGCCATGACCGCCCCGTGACCTGAAGGGTCGAGGCTTGCAGACTGGATGATCGGGCCGATCCAGGCCACTATCCACACCCGGACGTGTCCTCGGGGACGTCATGTTGCGGTTCGGGGGTGGTGCTGACGCATCGCTCCCGACGTATCGCCCCCGATACATCACCGACAGATTCGGTCGACGGGTATTCGCAGCGCATCACCATGACCAGCCATCAGACTCCGTACCCCCGGGATATGCGCGGCTACGGCCGTACCCCGCCCGATCCGCACTGGCCGGGCGGCGCCCGCATCGCGCTCCAGTTTGTTATCAACTACGAGGAGGGCGGCGAGAACTGCGTGCTGCACGGCGATGCGGCGTCGGAGGCGTTCCTGTCCGAGATCGTCGGGGCGCAGCCACTGGCGGGGGTGCGCCACATGAACATGGAGTCGATCTACGAGTACGGCTCCCGGGCCGGATTCTGGCGGCTGTGGCGGCTGTTCACGCGGCGCGGGCTGCCGGTCACCGTCTACGGCGTGGCGATGGCTCTGGAGCGCAACCCCGAGGCGGTGGCGGCGATGCGGGAGGCGGACTGGGAGATCGCGAGCCACGGGCTGCGCTGGATCGACTACCAGTGCGTGCCGATCGACATCGAGCGCGCGCACTTCGAGCAGGCCATGGCGATTCACACCCGGGTCACCGGCGCCCGGCCGCTCGGCTGGTACACCGGCCGGACCAGCCCCGGCACGCGCGATCTGGTCAAGGTCGACGGCGGCTTCCTCTACGACTCCGACTCCTACGCGGACGACCTGCCGTACTGGGAAGACGCTCCGCACGGACCGCATCTGGTGATCCCCTACACCCTGGACGCGAACGACATGCGCTTCGCCACCGCGCAGGGGTTCAATTCGGGAGATCAGTTCTTCGCCTATCTGCGCGACAGCTTCGACATGCTCTACCGCGAGGGGGCCGAGAGCCCGAAGATGATGTCGGTCGGGCTCCATTGCCGGCTCGCCGGACGGCCGGGCCGTGCCGCCGGACTCGAACGGTTCCTCGACCACGTCGCCGGGCACGACGGCGTGTGGGTGACCCGACGCATCGACATCGCCCGCCACTGGCATGCGCACCACCGGCCCTGATGCACAGGCGCTTCGAACCATGAGCCGTCCGTCGCTTCGAACCCCCATATCGTGCCTCTGCGCGGATCGCGGTCCGAAGCTTCAGGAGGCTTGCATCCGCGACCGCCTCCATCGAACGGTGCCGCCCTTCGCCGGCCGGGCCGTGTTCTCGCGCGATTTCGCAGTATCCGAACCAACCATGCACGAGGATCCTTCATGAACCAGCCGTTCGAACCCCTGAACCCTCCGCCGCGCCGCCTGATGGGTCCCGGCCCGGTGGATGTCGACCCCCGCGTGCTGCAGGCAATGTCGCTGCCGTTGCTCGGGCAATTCGATCCGCGTTTCACCGAGTACATGAACGAGGTGATGGCGCTCTACCGGCAGGTGTTCCGCACCGCCAACCGCTGGACGCTGCTGGTCGATGGCACCGCCCGCGCCGGCATCGAGGTGGTTCTGGTCTCCGTGCTGGAGCCGGGCGACCGGGTGCTGGTGCCGGTCTTCGGGCGGTTCGGGCACTTGCTGTGCGAGATCGCGCACCGATGCCGGGCCGAGGTCGTCACCATCGAGACCGAGTGGGGCACGGTGTTCGACCCGCAGCAGATCAAGGACGCAGTGAAGCGACACCGCCCGAAGCTCGTCGCCCTCGTGCAGGGAGACACGTCGACCACCATGGCCCAGCCTCTGGACGCGGTCGGCCGCATCTGCCGCGACCACGGCGCGCTGGTGCATGTCGACGCCACCGCGTCGGTCACCGGCATGCCGCTGGAGACCGACGCCTGGCAGCTCGACGCGGTGTCCGCCGGGTTGCAGAAGTGCCTGTCCGGCCCGCCGGGCATCGCGCCGGTGACCTTCAACGACCGGGTGGAGGCGGTGGTGCGGTCGCGCCGGCACGTGGAGCAGGGTATCCGTCCGGATGACTACGAGGCCGGCGCCGGGCGCATCATCCAGTCGAACTACTTCGATCTGTCGATGCTGATGGACTATTGGAGCGAGTCGAGGCTGAACCACCACACCGAGGCGACCTCCATGCTCTACGCAGCGCGGGAATGCGCCCGCATCGTGGTGGACGAGGGGCTCGAACCCCGGTTCGACCGCCACGCCCGGGCGAGCCGTGCGATGACTGCGGGCCTTGCCGCCATGGGGCTGGATCTGTTCGGCGATCAGGCCCACAAGATGCCCAACGTGACCGGCGTGTACATCCCCGACGGCGTCCCGGGGGATGCGGTGCGCGCGGCGCTGCTCGAGGACTTCGGCCTGGAGATCGGAACCTCGTTCGGCCCGCTGCACGGCCGGATCTGGCGGATCGGCACCATGGGGTACGGGTGTCGGCGGGACAACGTGATGACGTGTCTGGCCGCGCTGGAGGTGACGTTGCGCCGGTTTGGCCATGCCAGCGCGCCAGGGGCGGGAGTGGACGCGGCACTCGCGGAGTGGGATACGTAGGCCGATTCCCGTCGACGCTCCGAGAGGTTGGCCCGTGGTGCGATTCCGACGAGATTTCGACCTTCGGAGCGTCCGTTCGGGGCCATTTCGAGCGCAAGTTCCGGCCTGGCGGGAATTCCTGTGCCCAGGCCAGGGCGGTGCCGACTTTGGCCGAAGAATGAAGCTGCTCGAACCCCAGGAGGCTGTGACTGCCATGTCGTGCGCGATTCGGGAGGCGAAGCGGCGATGATGGACCGGCGGCGGTTTCTCGGTGCGGGAGCCGGACTGACGGCGGGTCTCGCCGGGCTCGGCTCCGGCGCCGCGCGCGCCGATGCGCCTCGCGTCCGGCGCTACGTCACGCTCGGAAACACCGGCTTGCGCGTCTCCGACATCTCGTTCGGATCCAGCCGGTCGGCCGATCCGGAACTCGTCCGCCATGCGGTGGCGCGCGGCGTCACCTACTTCGACACCGCCGAGAGCTATCGAGCCGGCCGGGCGGAGGAGGCGATCGGGGAGGCGCTCGAGGGCGAGCGCCACCGCTACGTCATCGCGTCGAAGCACAAGACGTGGAGCAGCGAATCCCGCCGCCAGATGATGTCCGCCCTCGAAGGGTCGTTGCGGCGCCTGCGCACCGACTACGTGGACATCTACTTCAACCACGCCGTCAACGACGTGCGTCGGCTGAAGAACCCCGAGTGGGCGGAGTTCACCGACCGGGCGATCCGGGACGGCAAGATCCGCTTCCGGGGCATGTCCGGCCACGGAGGCGCGCTCGTCGAGTGCCTTGACCATGCGGTCGACCATGACCTCGCCGACGTGGTCCTCGTCGCCTGGAACTTTGCGCAGGACCCGAGCTTCTACGAGAAGCTGCGCGCGCAGCTCCACTTCGTGGCGCTCCAGCCCGAGCTGGGACGGGCCGTGGAGCGGGCGAGCGCGAAGGGAGTCGGGGTGGTCGCGATGAAGGTGCTGATGGGGGCGCGCATCAATGACATGCGCCCCTGGGAGACGGGCGGAGCCACCTTCGCGCAGGCTGCGTTCCGGTGGGCTCTGTCGAGCCCCCATGTGGACGGTCTCGTGATCTCGATGACCAGCGCCGCCGGCATCGACGAGTACGTTGCCGCCTCGGGCTCCGGCCCCGTCGGCGCGGCCGACATGCATCTGCTCGCGCGCTACGCGATGTTGCAGGATGCCCGGTACTGCCGGCACGGATGCAATGTCTGCGAGGCGAGTTGCCCCGCCGGGGTCGCGATCCCGGAGGTGCTGCGCACCCGCATGTACGATGTGGACTACGGCGATCCCCGACTCGCCCGCGCCGACTACGCGGCGCTCGGCGCGGGGGCCGGCGCCTGTCTCGGGTGCGACGGGACGCCGTGCCTGGGTGCCTGTCCGCACGGCATTCCGATCCCCGCGTTCACGCGCGACGCGGCGACGCGGCTCGGCTGAGCGGTCGGGCGCGATCCACGGGTGCATCGGGTCGCCGGGCCATGACCGTATTTCTCGCCCATTTCCTGTTCGTCCTCGCCGCGTGGACGGTGGTCATCAAGTACCTCTTCCCCGTCGCCTGGGCCCTCGCCCACGGACTTTCGCCCGCCACGCACGTCTACCTCGACTTCTGGCCGGTGGTGCATGTCTGGCTCGGCTGGGCCCTGCTCGCGCGCCCGCGCTACACCTGTCTGCTGGCGCTCGTCGTCGCCGTCCTCGAGATCGGGATCGTGGTGACGAAGTTCGTGCTGTTCCTCGGTGCGCCCGAGTGGACCCTGTGGACCACGAACTGGTTCATCAACAAGCTCTTCGTGCTCGGCTGCTTCTGCCTGATGCTGGGGCATCTGCTCGCGAGGCGGGAGGAGTACGCGCCGCGAAGCGCGGCGGCGTGAGAGGCCACCGCCTGTTGGCCCGTGGTGCGATTCCGGCGAGATTTCGATCTCCGGAGCGTTCGTCCGGGGCAATTTCGAGCGCAGATTCCTGTTCGGCGTGAGGGGTCGTTCATTGAAGACGAGCCTTGTGGGACCGGAGACGCCCGCATTATCTTCGTGCTCCGGGCGCATGACGCCGCGACGAAGGAGCGAATCCATGTCCAGGCCGCCGGTCGACTACATCGAGCGCACCGCAGAACGGTACGGAGCGCTCGGCTACCCGCCGTACCAGTGGGTCCGCAACGACGACGAGCCCCCGTTCGCGCCGATGGCGAAGCCGCTCGCGGGGTCGCGGATCGGGCTGATCGCCTCCGGGGGGGTCTATCGCGTCGGCCAGATTGCGTTCCACTACCGGGACGACTCGAGCTACCGGATCATCCCCCGCGACTGCGAGATGTCCGAGCTCCGGGCGACGCACTTCGCTTACGACCTCACCAGCGCCCGCTCCGATCCGAACGTGGTGTTCCCGCTCGCGACGCTCCGCGCGGAGGCGGGCGACGGCGGTATCGGGGAGGTCGCCCCCAACGCGTACACGTTCATGGGCGGCATCTACTCGGCGCGCCGGGTCCGTGAACGCCTCGCGCCCGCGCTCGCCGAGCGCATGGAGGAGGACGCGGTCGACGCCGCGCTGCTCGTACCGGCCTGACCGGTGTGCCATCAGTCCGTGGGACTGATCGCACGAGAGATCGAAAGCCGCGGGATCCCGACCCTCTCCATGTCGAGTGCGTACTCGATCACCGCTGCCGTTCGTCCGCCGCGGGCGGTGTACCTCGACTTCCCGCTCGGACACACGGCGGGGAAGCCGCATGACACGGCGCTGCAGCGGCGGATTCTGCGCGATGCGCTGGAAGCGCTCGTCACCATCGACACGCCGGGGACGATACGCCGGCTGGCGTACCGATGGAGCAAGGACGACGCCTGGAAGGATTCGGTGATGCGTCCGCATCCCGACGGCGCGAGCGGGGACGACCGCATCGAGCGGCATCCCGATCCGCAGTACCAGTGCGAGGACGATCGGATCGCGGCCGAAGCGGCGATCGAGCGCGGCGGATGCCGGGGCTGCGTGTTCCTGTCGTGACTGCACGATCGGCGGCATTGGTGACGGTATCGACAACCCTGGGTTCCGGGTCGAGTGGTCCCGTCCTGTCGTGACCACTCGATCGGTACCGTGACCGCGCCCGCCGGCTTCCCGCCGTGTTTGCCGGGCGGCGAGATTGCAGCTTGCGGTGTGCGGTTGACGGCGCCGATTCCCTACCCTGGGGTGGAGCGACGCCGGCACGGGATGGTGCTGAAGGGCGACCTGCCGGTGCCGCTCGCGCCGCCCGCCGATCCCGTTGCGGGTTCACGGTCGGATTGTTGTCTTGACGGTACAATGGCGGTAGTGGGACGCGATTGGATCTGGATCTCGAACACCGCCCCGGCAGAGGCAGACCACGCGAAATGCTGACCCGTCTCGAAGTCGATGGATTCAAGAATCTCATCGGGTTTGCCGTGGACTTCGGTCCGTACACCTGCATTGCCGGACAGAACGGAACTGGAAAGTCCAACATCTTCGATGCCATCCACTTTCTGTCTCTGCTGGCCGATCATTCGATTCTCGAAGCCGCAGTTCGCGTCCGGGCGCGGACCGAAGATACCGCCCGACTGGATGACCTGTTCTTCCGCGCGGAGTCGACGAGCAGAGATTCCTTCACGCTCGCCGCCGAGATGCTGGTCGAGCAGGACGTCACCGATGACTTCGGCCGTCCGGGCAAGGCCACCTCGACTTTTCTGCGGTACGAAGTCGAAATCGGCAAGAAATATGCTCCTTCCAACAAGTCCCCCCGGTCCATTTTCGATATGGAGCTCCGTTCGGAATCCTTGCACCATATTCGGCAGGGCGACGCCAGAAAAAGGCTCCGATTTTCTCATTCCAAGTCGGAATTCAGGGACAAGGTGGTTCGCAATCGGAGGTTCGCGAAGACAGGGTATATCTCGACGGAACCGGGTATGGATGGGGCAGCGGAGATCATCGTCCATCAGGATGGTGGATCGAGAGGCCCCGGCCAGCGAGCCCCGGCTCGCTCTGCGCCACGAACAATCGTGGGTACGACCAATACGGTTGCGACTCCGACCGTGCTCGCTGCGCGCAGGGAGATGCAGAAATGGCGGTTGCTTTCATTCGAACCGAGCGCCATGCGTCGTCCCGACCGCCTTGCAAGAGATCCGACTGTCGTCTCCGACAATGGAGCGCATCTTGCCGCTGCCCTGTATCGGTTGAAACAGATGGAAGGTCCGGACGGCAGTGTCGTCGGAAGAATTTCGTCCAGGCTTGCAGAGCTTGTGCCGGTGACCAACGTCGAGGTCGAACGGGACGACGTACGCGAACTTCTGACACTGTCGGTGACTGAAGTCGGCGGCCAGCGATTTGCGGCGAACGCGATTTCGGACGGTACGTTGCGATTCCTTGCGCTCTCGGTGCTGGCCGAGGATCCGGAAACCACAGGCTTGATATGCATAGAGGAGCCGGAGAACGGTATTCATCCCGAACGACTGTCGGCCATGGCGGAGCTGATTCGGGATTTGGCGGTGGATGTCGCCGGTCCGATTGATGCGGGAAACGTCATGCGCCAGGTGATTCTGGCGACCCATTCTCCCTATTTCTTGCAGCTTCAGAGTCCGGACGATGTATTGCTGGCACAAGAAGCCGTGGTGCGATGCGGCGAATCATCCGTGCGTGGTCTGCGATGTTATCCGCTCAAGGGCAGTTGGAGAGCAGATATCGAGAGCGGTGGCCCGGTGCTTGGAATGTCGATGATGCAGGATTACCTGCAGCCACCGGAAGGTGTGCAGCTTCGCCTGCCGTTCGGTTCGACCTGATACTCGTGCTCGATCGCGTGATTCGCTTTCTCCTTTTGTGCGAAGGGACTTCGGACCGGGCGTTGGTTCCACACCTCCGCCAGCTATTATCTTACTGCGGGGCGGCGGAGGTGGTGGGGACAGCGGTTGCGCTTGCCAACATACGCGATCCAGGAGAAGGCAGAGCTTCGGTGCTGGAGAGAAAGATGCGGGTTGTATTCTCCACGGAGTCCGAGTTCGACGTGCTCTTCGTCCACCGCGACGCCGACTCGGCCGGAGTCGAAGCGCGTGCAGGGGAGATCGCCCAAGCGGCGTGCAATGCGGAATTGGCGATAGAACGAGTCAACGTCATTCCCGTCAGAACGACGGAGGCATGGATTCTGCTGGATGAGACCGAAATTCGCAGAGTTGCCGGAAACCCGAGAGGAAGACAATCGCTGAACCTGCCGCGACCTTCAAGAGTCGAGCAAGTAGGAGATCCCAAGTCGATTCTGGAGGCCGCGCTCGTTGCGGCCAGCAATTGTCAAGGCCATCGTCTCAGAAAGTTCCGGAAGAAATTTCAGCAGCATCGGCGAATTCTGCTGGAGCGACTACCGGTAGGAGGCGCTCTCGCTGAAGTACCTGCTTGGGCTCGGCTCAGACAGGAAATTTCCGATCTCGTTTCCCGGACCGCCTCCGTATGAGATTGCGCTTGGCGGTGTCCGACTTCCGCCACTGCGTCAACGCACGTGCCGTTTCGGACGTTCCGGCATCGGGAAAGATCGAATGCACTCGTTCATCACCGGCCGCCCTGAATGACCGATTCGACGGATAGCCTCCCCCGGCACAAGGACGATTTCGGGCGGGTCTACGATCTGGAGGACCCGAGTCCGTACTTCACCGCGCTGAGGCCGTCCGACTACCGCATGCCGGAGGTGCTCGCGGGGACGCTGAAGGCCATGCATGGTCCGGTGTGCGCCGCCCGCGGCCAGGGCGAGCGCTTGGGGGTGCTGGACTTCGCCTGTGGGTACGGAGCCATCGGGGCGCTGCTGCGTCACGACATTCGCATGACGGACCTCTACGCTTGGTACGGCGAGCGCCGATGGCAGCCGGCCGATGCCCGGCGGTACTGGGCGGACGACGCCGCTTTCTTCGCCGCCCGACGTTCAGCGTCTGCGACTTTCGAGATCGGCGGTGTCGATATCGCCGGAGTTGCGCTGAAGTACGCTGCCGCGCTCGGTTTTCTCGACCGGATCTTCCACGAGAACCTTGTCGAGGACGCCCCGAGTGACGCGCTGAGGGGTTTCCTGCGTGGCGTGGGTCTGGTCATCGAGAGCGGTTCGCTGGGCGAGCTGCTGCCGGGCGCCTTCGAGCGCATTCTGGACATCTGCGAGGATGCGACCGGGCCCTGGTTCATCTACGGTCCCCGTCCCGACGTGGACTGGGCACCGCTGAACGCGCTGTGGGAATCGCGGGGATACCGACCCGAGAGCCTCGGCGCCGGACCGGTCCGCTACCGCAAGGCGCTGGCGGCGGAGGAGCAGGCGGACATGCTCCGGATCACCCGCGCCCTCGCGAAGCGGGACGAGGCCGTGATGCGCGACGGCTACCTGCTGGTCGACATGACCCTGGCGCGGCCCGAGGCCGATACCGGTAATCCGCCGATCGAGCGGTTACGGGGAAACTGCGGCTGAGTCGAGACTCGGAGCCATGGTGTGGGGAGAACTCGGGCTGTGAAGGTCGAACTGCGTCAGGCGCGCTTCAGAGTGACACCACCGCCGGCGCCGTAAATCTGGGCACCACGTAGGGACCTTCCGGGATCACCGCGACCGCCGGATCGCCGGACGTTTCGACCGACCGGGCGACGGCGTCTTCGATGGAATCGACGACGTTCACCCCGGTCAGCTCGCGGTCCCCGGGTGGCAGGCCCTGCGAGTAGAGGTGGATGCCGGCGAGGCGCATCGGCTTGAGCAGCATCTCGGTCTGCCAGGCGTCGATGTCCGCGAGGGGCTTGTCGAGGATGCCGGCGAGGAATCCGTCCGGGCCGTTCGCGACGAGCTGGCGCTGCGACTCTCGGTACTGCGGCGATCCGAGCCCTTCCGAACAGTCCGAGGCGACGATCAGGTTGGCGTCAGGGGCGAGGATGTCGATGGGGGTGACCATGCCCTTCACGGTCTGGTAGTAGGTCCGGTCCAGCGGGTAGCCGGCGGCGGAGGTAACCACGGTCCGGAACTTCCGGTCGACCGGCAGCACGCAGGAGTCGTGCACGAACCGGACCGCCTGGAGATGGCTCTCCACGATCTCGCCGAAGTTCACGAAGCACAGCCGGCGCTGCTCGTCGATGACGGTATTGACGGCGTGCACTTCGCCGAGCATGCGGATGATCTCGAGCTGCTCTTCGTGCAGTGGATTGCGGCCCAGATTGCACTGGATCGCCGCCGGATTCTCCATGAAGCGCGCGTTGTGGAAGGTGCGGATGGTGTCTTCGTGCGCGACTCCCGGAGCGACCACCTTGCGCCCCCCCGACCAGCCGGCCATGAAGTGCGGCTCGACGAGTCCGGTCGCGATCCGGAGATCGGCGTCGACGAACCGTCGGTCGAGCTTGACCGGCGTCCCCCGGGTGGCGGTGACCCCGAGGTCGACGTGGGCGGCGTCGTCGCGCGCGAAGTGGTTCTCGACCCGAACTGTGTCGAGCACCCACCGGTCGCCGATGAGCTCCGCCAGTTCCTCGCCCTCGTTCGGTCGGTGCAGGCCGGTGGCGACCAGAACGGTGATGTTCGAGGCAGGGATTCCGCTGTCGAGAAGAGTGTGGATCATCGGCCGGAGGAAGATGTGATTCGGCACCGGACGGGTGATGTCGCACACCAGGATGCAGGCCGAACCCCGGCCGTGCGCGAGGCGTGCGAGCGGCGGGGCGCCGATGGGCTCGACGAGCGCTCGTTCGACGACGCCGTCCGCATCTTCAACGACCGGTAGCGGGCGCTTGCGCAGCACCGTGACCTCGCATGTATCGGGCAGGCGCACCGGCAGTCGTCCGCGGCCGTATTCGAGTTCCACGATCATCGTTGTCTCCCGGAGTCCCGAAGGGTTGGTCAACAATCGCGGGCCTGCCGTCCGCTGAGGGCGGTCGCCCGCGTTCCGGCGCAAGCCTCCAGGACCCAACGGCAACCCCGACCCAGTTTGATTCCGTTTCGTTGCATGCCGCCGGTCCCCCCGCGGCAACCGCGGCGGCGCAACCGCAACCCCGACGGCGCGGTCGTGCGGCCGGCCCGGATGCCCCCGGATGCCCCCGGATGCCCCCGGATGCCCCCGGAGTGTGCGACGCCGGCGGGCGACATACAATATCGGACCATGCACATCCAGCTTGATCCGGTGGGCGGAATCGCCGGCGACATGTTCGCCGCCGCGGTGCTCGACGCCTGGCCCGAGTTCGAGCCGCCGCTTGTCGCGGCCCTTGCGCGGGCCGGGCTCGATGCCATCGCCACCGTCGAGCGCGTCGATCACGACGACGGGGCGCTGACCGGTTCGCAGTTCGCGGTGCACGAAACACGTCCCGAGGATCGCGAGCGGTACGAGCACGAAACGGGCCCCACGGGCCGCAAGCCGCACGAGCACGGCAGCGATGATCATGATCACGGCGTCGGCCCCGAAGTCGACCCCGAAGTCGACCCCGGCGTCGCCCATGAAGCCGTCCACGCACATCACCTCTACCGCGACATCCGCACCCTGCTCGGCGAATCCGATCTCGACGCCGGAGTGCGGACCCGGGCCCTCGACATCTTCGCCCGGCTCGCCGCCGCGGAGTCGGCGGTGCACGGAGTCCCCGTCGACGATGTGAGCTTCCACGAGGTCGGGGCCTGGGATTCGATCGCGGATGTCGTGAGCGCAGCGTGGCTGATCGAACGTCTGGACGCCTCGTGGTCGTGCGGGCCGCTGCCCATCGGCCGGGGTCGCATCAACACGTCGCACGGACGACTTCCGGTGCCCGTACCGGCGACGGTGGAACTGCTGCGCGGGATGGTCGTCGATCAGGACCAGCACCGCGGGGAGCGCATCACCCCGACCGGCGCCGCCATCGTCGCCCACCTCGCCCCGAGTTTCGAGCCGCTTCGCGATGCGATGCGCCTCGACCGGGCCGGAACCGGGTTCGGCACGAGCCGCCTGCCCGGTACGAGCAACGTCCTGCGGTTGCTCGCGTTCGAGCCGCTCGGCGCTCTCGATGCGTCGGTGCGCCGCGAACGTATCGCGGTGTGCGAGTTCGAGATCGACGATCAGACCGGCGAGGACCTGGCCGTCGCGCTCGACCGGCTGCGCGGTCTCGACGGGGTTCTGGACGTGACGAGCCACGCGGTCCACGGCAAGAAGGGCCGGTTTGCCGTTCACGTGCAACTGCTCTCCCGCCTCGTGGCGGTGCCGACGGCGATCGATGCATGCTTTCGCGAGACGACCACTCTGGGCGTGCGATGGCACGAGGTCAGTCGGGCCGCGCTGGCCCGCGCCTCGGCGACGGTGACGGTGGAAGGCCGTCCGGTACGGGTGAAATCGGTGCAACGCCCCGGCGGTGTTCCTACCGCCAAGGCGGAGATCGACGATCTGGCGTCGGTGGCCGGCGGTCACGCGGAACGCGAGAGGGTGCGCGCCTCGGGTGAGCGGGCCGGCGGTGGAGGCAATGCATGAACCGGCGCCGGGAAGTACCGGCACCCGGGCTCGGAGGTGTTCGCGGGGATGCGGTGATGCAGGGAGGACGGTGGATGGCTGACTCGGACCCGAAGACCCGTGTCGCGGCGCTCGAACGCGCGCTCGAAGACATGGGCCGCGTCGCGGTGGCGGTGAGCGGGGGCGTCGACAGCATGACCCTCGCGGTGGTCGCGCACCGGACCCTCGCGGATGCGTCGACCGTGGTCCACGCGGTCTCCGCGGCGGTCCCTGCCGCTGCCACCGGCCGCGTCGAGCGGTATGCGCGGCGCGAGGGATGGCGGTTGCGGCGCATCGACGCGGGTGAGCTTCTCGATGCTCGCTACGTCGCCAACCCCGTCAACCGCTGCTACTTCTGCAAGACGAACCTCTACTCGACCATCGCTCCCCTCGCCGGAGACGGCGCCACCATCGTTTCCGGCACCAATACCGACGACCTTGGAGATTTCCGTCCGGGACTGATGGCCGCGGACGAGCACGGCGTACGCCACCCGTATGTCGAGTGCGACATCGACAAGCCCGCGGTGCGGGCCATTGCGGCCCGGCTCGGGCTCCATGATCTCGCCGAGCTTCCGGCGGCGCCGTGCCTGTCGAGTCGGGTCGAGACCGGTATCGGGATCGATCCCGCGGTGCTGAAGGCGATCGATGCGTGCGAGCGGCTCATACGGGACGCGATCGGGGCGGATACGGTGCGGTGTCGGGTGCGCCGCGATGCGGTGGTGGTCGAGCTGGACGAAGCGGCGCTGGCCGCCTTCGATGCGTCGCGTCGCAGGGTAGTCGGGCGGGCGGTAGAGCATCGAATGGCCGAGGCCGGGGTGTCGCGAGCGCTCCGGTTCGAGTCCTACCGCATGGGCGGCGCGTTCCTGCGGCCCTCGGTCTGCACTCCGCTGCCCGTCGCCGGCCCGCGGTGATGCCTGCGCCGTCTGCATCGAGCCCGCATCCGTCGCGGACGGACGATCTGCGCTCACGCTCGAGGCGTGGTGTGCGGTGGGGGCGGGGAGTCCTCGTCCGGGACGCCGGCTCTTGCCCGCAGGCCCGGCATGTCCACTCTGGCGGAGAGCGCGGAGTTCCAGCGCGCCACGCCGGCTCCCGGTCGTGCGGATGCGGCCGTGCGTCGCATGGAGCCGCCGGTCATGCCTGAGCGGGAGATCGTCCCCGATGACTCGCGTCAGGCGAGAATCGGGTTCGACGAAACCATCTACTGCGCAGGCAAGTCCACTCTCCAGATCGAGACGATCGTCGCCCGTGGCGTCGGCTCGAATCGGCCGCTGCTTCTGACTCGGCTCGAGGCCGGGTCGTTCGAGGCCCTCGGGTCCGCGCACCGCGCCGTGCTCGACTACGACCCCGTGTCCCGCACCGCGGTGCTGGGAACGGGAACGCGGTCCGGAGCCGGTCCCGCGCGGGTCGCGGTGGTGACCGCCGGCACCTCGGACGTGCCGGTCGCGAAGGAGGCAGTGCGCACGCTCGCGTACTACGGCGAACCGGCGCTGGAGGTTTACGACGTGGGGGTCGCGGGCCTGTGGCGTCTGCTCGAACGGCTCGAGGAGATCCGCGCGATGCCGGTCGTGATCGCGATTGCGGGTATGGAAGCGTCGCTGCCGAGCGTGGTGGGAGGCCAGGTGCCGGGCCTTGTCGTCGCGGTGCCTACCTCGAACGGCTATGGTGTATCCGTCGGCGGCCGGGTCGCCCTCGACGCCTCGCTTTCGAGCTGCGCCCCCGGACTCGCGGTGGTCAACATCGACAACGGCTACGGTGCCGCGTGCGTGGCGCTGCGGGCGCTGCGCGGCGCGGGGTGAGGCCGCCACGGCGCGTCGGTGACGGCTTTGGAGTATTCGACGCACTGCCCTGCGCGGTTCTCGACGGAACTCGGTGACGAGCACATTCGGGCGTCTGCGGTTCGGATTCGCGACCTCGTGAGACCTGTGGCCGTCGGCTCGTCCCGACCGGACATGCCTTGGATTGCATGTCCTGCCGCGGTCGCCCCCGCGGCCCGGCATCGGCAACCTTTCCCCACTACACGTACAAGGAGCATGCATCATGGCGCGCATCGCCGTCGGCGGTTTTCAGCACGAGACCAATACTTTCGCTCCCTCGCTGGCGACGCTCGCCGCGTTCGAGACCGCCGGCGAATGGCCGGGGCTGACCACCGGCCCCGAACTCCCCGAGCGAGTGCGGGGCATGAACCTCCCCATCGCCGGGTTCATCGAGGAGGCCGAGCGCGCGGGGCACCGCGTGCTGCCGACGACCTGGGGGGCCGCCTCGCCGTCGTCCTACGTGACGAAGCACGCCTACGAGCATATCGCCGGGCTCATTCTGGAAGGGCTGCAGGCCGCGCGACCCTTCGATGCCGTGTACCTCTGTCTGCACGGTGCGATGGTGGCCGAGCATCTGGAGGATGGCGAGGGTGAGCTGCTCGGCCGGGTGCGGGCGCTCGTCGGCGCGGACATTCCCGTCGTCGCCTCGCTCGACTTCCACACCAACATGACCCCGGAAATGGTGGAGCACGCGAACGCGCTTGTCGGCTACCGGACCTATCCGCACATCGACATGGCCGACACCGGCCGGCGCACCGCCCAGCACCTCGACCGGCTGCTCGACGGCTCGGGCGGGGTCCACACCGCGTTTCGTCAGATCCCGTTCATGATCCCGCTTACCTGGCAGTGCACGACGGCCGAGCCCATGCAATCCATCATGGCGATGCGCGACGATGCCGAAGGCGGGGAGGTAGCGAGCCTCACGGTGGCGGCGGGTTTCCCGGCCGCGGATATCCGCCATTGCGCGCCGTCGGTGGTTGGCTACGGAAGGTCGGAAGCGGCGGTCGAGCGTGCGGTGGACGCGCTGGCGCGCGAGATCGAGCGCCGGGAGGGCGAGTTCGAGGGCGTGCTCTACTCGCCGGACGACGGCGTGCGGCGGGCCATCGAGATCGCGCGCGCCGCATCCCGTCCGGTGGTCATCGCGGATACTCAGGACAACCCTGGCGCCGGGGGCGACTCTGATACCACCGGGATGCTCCGCGCGCTCGTGCGCAACGACGCCCCGAAGGCGGCGATCGGGATGATGGTGGACTCGGAGGCGGCGCGCGCCGCGCATGCCGCCGGCGCCGGGTCCACCCTGAGCGTCGCGCTCGGCGGAAAGTCCGGTATTCCGGGCGACGCGCCGTTCGAAGCGGAGTTCAGGGTCGAGCGGGTCGGAGACGGGCGGTTCACGGGCACGGGGCCGATGTACGGCGGCGCCCGCATGGACCTCGGGCCGATGGCGTCGCTCCGTATCCGCGACATTCAGATCCTCGTCGGAAGCCGCAAGGCGCAGCTCGCGGACTTGTCGATGTACCGGCACTGCGGCATCGAGCCCACCACCCGGGAAATCGTCGTGAACAAGAGCTCGGTGCACTTCCGCGCCGACTTCGAGCCCATCGCGGCGGAGGTGCTGATCTGCGTGGCCCCGGGGCCGATGGTGGCGGATCCGGGCGTGTTGCCCTGGACCCGGCTCCGGCCCGGGATCCGCCTCCGTCCGAATGGCCCCGCGTTCGACCCGCGCGCCGGGAGCCCGGCTCCCGGGGCGGCTACTCCAGCAGCTTCAGAGCGGTGACGATGGCGACGATGGCCCCGCCCTGAATCCGCAGCGCGCGGTACATGCGGGCTTCGAGGTTGGCAAGGTCCGTCTTGAATTCCGATCTCAGGCCGGAGAAGTCCGACTTCAGAGCTCGAATATCCTGTTTCGTGGCGAGTTCGTCGGTGTGCGCGATGGCCGAAGCGATCGTTTCGGCCTGGGAGCGCTCGACCCCCGCTGCTTCGAGCGCGCGAACGGCACTGAACGTGTCGAAGGATGGCGAAGCCATGATGCGTGCCTCCTGACGGTCCGTCCAGCGGAACGGACAAGTGTACGTCGCCCGGTGCAGTCCCGGAAGTCGGCCACTGCCCGGCGTGAATCGGTAACAAATCCGGACCAGGTCCTGATGGAGCGCATCGTAAAGATTGGCCTTTCCGGCGGCGCAGTGGGCCCGGGGCGCGTTGGCAGTAGGCGCCCGGAGCGTGCGATGCAGGCCATTGTGCCGTCGCCGATATTGCATACCGTCCCTGCGTGTTTTCAAATCACGGGAACGAATCCGGACACGCGCCCGACTGCATCGCTGGAGACCATCATGCAGACACACGCCAGAGTCGTCGTCATCGGTGGGGGCATGATGGGGGTGGGATTGCTCTACCATCTCGCCGAGGAGGGGTGGACGGACATCCTGCTCGTGGAGAAGGGGGAGCTGACCTCGGGCTCGACCTGGCATGCGGCGGGCCAATGCCCGAGCTTCATCGCCGACTACAACATGGCGAAGATCCACGACTACGGGGTCCGGCTCTACCCGAAGCTCGAGGAGAAGACCGGGCAGTATGTGAGCTGGCACGGCTGCGGCGGCATCCGGTTCGCGATGAAGCCGGCCGAGGTGGAGTGGTTCCACCACGTCGCGAGCGTCGGCAAGCTCATCGGCTTCCAGTGCGAGATCATCGACCCGGAGAAGATCCGGCGGATCAATCCGTTCGTGGACGTGACCGGCGTGCTGGCGGGCGCCTGGACCCCCGAGGATGGCCACGTGGACCCCGCCGGCTGTTGCAACGCGCTCGCGAAGGGGGCGCGCGACCTGGGCGCCACCATCGCGCGTCGCGCCCGGGTGACGGATGTGAAGCAGCGCCCGAACGGCGAGTGGGAGGTGGTCACCGACCAGGGCTCCGTGGTGTGCGAGATGGTGGTCAACGCGGCCGGGTGTTACGCGCGCGAGGTGAGCCGGATGGCGGGCACCGATGTGCCCATCATCAACATGGAGCACACCTATCTCGTCACCGAGCCGATCCCGGAGTTCGTGGAGCGCGAGGAGGAGATGGTGGTGGTGCGCGACCCGTACACCTCCGGTTACCTGCGTCAGGAGCAGAAGGCGGGGCTCATCGGCATCTACGAGACTGCGGAGTCGGCCGAGTGCTGGACCCACCGCGGCGGCTGGCCGGCGTGGGACTCCGAGAACGAGCTGTTCGAGGCAAACCTCGACCGGCTCGCGCCCTACGTCGAGCGCGCGCTGGAGCGGATGCCGATCTGGCGCGACGCCGGCATCCGGCGCATCGTGTGCGGCGCCATTCCTCACACCCCGGACGCGAACCCGCTGCTCGGCCCGGCCGCGGGGCTGCGGAATTTCTGGCAGTGCTGCGGCGCGTCCATCGGCATCGCCTCCGGCGCCGGCTGTGGCAAGTACCTCGCGCAGTGGATGGTGCACGGCGACAGCGAGATCAACATGGCCGGTCTCGACCCGCGCCGCTTCGGTCGCTACGCCCCCGGCGAGTACACAAAGGCGAAGTCCCATCAGGATTACGAGCACATGTACGCCCTGCACCTGCCCGGCGAGGAGCGCCCCGCCTCGCGCGGCGAGCGGGTGAGTCCGCTGTTCGACCGACTCGCCGCGAAGGGCTGCGTGTACACCGAAGCCAACGGCTGGGAGCGCCCGAAGTGGTTCTCGCGCGATGGCCGGGAGGAGATGCCGGGCTTCCGCCACAACAACGTGTTCGAGGTGGTGGCGGCGGAGTGCCGGGCGGTGCGCGAGCGGGTGGGAGTAATGGATTTCTCGAGCTTCGCGAAGTTCGACGTGACCGGGACGGACGCCGAGACGTACCTGAACCGGATCACCGCCAATCGCATGCCGCGCCGGACGGGCGGCATCGTGCTCGCGCACTACCTCTCGCCGCAGGGCCGCATCCTCGGCGAGTCGACGATCACGAAGCTCGCCGCGGATCGCTTCTACGTGCTGTCGGGCGCCGGCGCCGAGGACCGCGACCTGGACCTCCTCGTCCAGAGCCCGCGCGACGGGCTCGACGTCACCGTGACCAACGTCACCGATGACTGGGGGACGCTGGTGCTCGCGGGGCCGCGCTCGCGCGAGGTGCTCACGAAGCTCACCGACGCGGCGCTCGGCAACGAGCACTTCCGCTGGCTGACCGGCCGGGAGATCGAGGTGGCCGGGATCCCCACCCGGGCGCTCCGGGTGAACTACGTCGGCGAACTGGGCTGGGAGCTGCACTGCCCGATGGCGCGGCTCGCCGATCTGTACGACGCGGTGTGGGCGGCGGGCGAGGTGTTCGGCATCGCGGACTTCGGCGTGTACGCGGTCGACTCGCTGCGCATGGAGAAGGCGTACCGCGGCTGGGGGGCGGAGCTCACCAACGAGATCACCTTGGTCGAGGCGGACATGGAGCGTTTCGTCGCGTTCGACAAGGACGACTTCACGGGCCGGCTCGCGACGCTCAAGGTCAGGCAGGCCGGCATCGCGACGCGGCTCGTCTACGTGGAGGTCGAGCCGGGTGACTGCGATATCCACGGCGGAGAGCCGGTGATCGCCAGCAGCGGGGTGGTCGGGGTCACGACGTCCGGCGCCTTCGGTCACTGCACGGGGAAGAGTCTCGGCTTCGCCTATGTCGAACCGGCGCTCGCGGCCCCCGGCACGACGTTCTCGATCGACATCCTCGGGCGCCCCCGCCCCGCGACGGTGCTCGCCGAGCCCGCCTGGGACCCCCGCAATACGCGGCTGCGGGCGTGAGGTGATGGAAGTGACCGCGGTGGCGCCGGCCGCGGGGAAGGGCATCCTGCTCACATCATGCCGTGGACATGCCCCATGCCCCGTGTCTCATGTCCCATGTCCCATTTCTCAGGATGCGGGTGGGCCGTAGCGGAGAAATCGAGTGATCAGCCACATCGACCATCTGGTCCTGACTGTCGCCGACATCGAGGCGTCGGTCGCGTTCTACCGGCGTGCACTGCTCGTCACGGACTCCACGTTCGCGAACGGACGCCGGGCGCTGCACTTCGGAAACCAGAAGATCAACCTTCAGGTGCTCGGCATGGAGACGCGGAACTGCGCCGCGGTGGGGTCCGGCGACCTGTGCCTGATCACGGCGTGGCCATTGACCGATGTCGTTGCGCACCTGCACGGCGAGGGGATCGGCATCGTCGAAGGGCCGGTGTCCAAGACCGGGGCGGCCGGCCCCATGATGTCGGTGTACTTCAACGATCCGGACGGAAACCTCATCGAGATCAGCCGCTACGGTGAGGATATCGATCATGGCGGACGCCGGTCATGATTGCGTAGTCATCGATGATGCGCCCGTCCCGGCAACCGTCTCGACGGTGGTCGATGCCGAGCTGGTTCCACTCGTCGGAAAGCGTTCGGTCGAAGGGTGAGGTTGATGGTGACGACGATGCCGACTCCGCGTTCCACCGCGGTTTCGGACGACTGCGTTCCGTGCGACCGTCTCCTCCATTACCGCGTGACCGAACGCTTTTTGCCCGTCGAGGGTCGAACGGGTCGTGATCGATCCGTTTTCGGGGCTCTATCCCGATCTGCCGGCAGGTGTCCGCCACCCGTCACCGTTGCGTTGACGGGTGCGCAACGTGAATGATGCGGTCATCGTTCGACGGAGACGACGCGATGTGGACCGCCATCCTCCTGCTGTTCGCGATTACGGTGCTCTACGCCGGGTACAACCTGCTGGTGAAGGTGTCGACCCTGCACGTTCCGGCGGCGGCCACATCGACAGTGCTGGCCACGATCTGTCTCCAGGTTGCCGCCCTGGCCGCTTCCTGCATATTCGCGCTGTGGCTGCTCGCACGGGGTGGACACGCGCTGAAGCTCTCCCCGGCGGCCTACGGCTGGGCGGCAGGGGCGGGCCTGTGCATCGGAGTCGCCGAGATTGCGTACTTCTACCTGTTTCGCGGCGTTGGAGGGGCGGGGCCGGTCGCCGCGAACGTTGCGGTGCCCGTGATCGTGACCGGCGCGGTGGTGCTCACCATGCTGCTCTCGTACCTCGCGCTGAAGGAGTCGCTCAGCGCGATGCAGGTGGCAGGCACCGGGGTCGTGATCATCGGAATCGCGATGATCTTCCTGGATGGATTCTCCGCGCGGACCTGAAGGATCGGGTGTCGTTCACATCCGCCGGCGGGGCGACGCGCGCGATGTCGGGCGGATGTCCATGCCCTCCGGCCGGGAATGCGCGTGTACCCGCGCGCGGGCAGCGCGAACGACGCGCCGGCACGGGTCCCGCCGGGACCGAACGGTTCGCCCCGATCTGTGATGTCCCGCATCCATGAAGCGCACAATCGTCGGTTTCCATCTCGACGAGGAGGGCGACTGGGTCGCCGAACTCGACTGCGGCCATGGCCAGCATGTGCGTCACCGGCCGCCGTTCGTGAACCGACCCTGGGTCGTGACCGGCGCCGGCCGCGCGGCGATGCTCGGCACGACACTCGACTGCGTGCGCTGCGATCGGATGGAGTGGCCCGAGGGGCTGGTCGCATACCGCCGGACTCCGGAGTTCGACGAGACGACGATTCCGGGCGGCCTGAGATCGGAGCACGCGACGAAGCGCGGAGTGTGGGCGCGAATCCGCGTGGTCTCGGGCGCGCTCCACTACCGGGTGGGGGCGCCGATCCATCGGTCGTTCCGGGTCGTCCCTTCGTCGGACGCGGTCATCGTCCCGGAGGTTCCGCACCTCGTCGAGCCCGACGGACCGGTGCGCTTCTTCGTCGAGTTCTCCAGGAAGGAAGTCCCGACGCAGCGGGTCGATCCCCGGCGGTCGGGCGACCGGGATGGTGTCCGGATCAGAGGGTCGTGTGACGGGCCTTGACGGCTCGCTCGATGGCGGAGGCGACCAGCCGATCGATGCCGAGCCGGTCTCGCAGGATGCGCAGAAGCCGCGTTTCTTCCGGCGGGACGTACAGGTCGGCGGCGGCGATCTCGCAGGCCAGCGCGTAACCGGTTTCCACCAGATCCGGCGGCAGCGAATCCGCGATCGCGTCCAGAAATCGATCCAGCCCGCCCTCCTGTCCGAGCTGGGACGCACAGTCTTCCGCACTCGACACCAGCTCCCCTTCGGCGAGGCCGGCAAACACCGGCAGGTTCCGGACCTGATCCCCGATCCGCTTCAGCTCGCGATCGGTCATCTCCCGGTCCGCCGCCGCCGTCACCACCATGATGTAGATCAATGCCCTCTGCGGGCTCAGAAGACTGTCGTTGCTCATCGTCCGCTCCGGATAAAGCCGGGGCGGACGATAGGCGAGCGCCCCGGCGGCTGCAAGGGCAATGGCGCCGCCGGGAACCAACGGATCCGGCATGGGTCCAGCGGTTTCCCGGGCGCGTCCGGGAGGCGCTGGTCTTGAAAAACCGGGTGAACTTCAGGTGAACTTCAATTGTGCCGAGAGCGGATCGAGAATGCTGGAAGATGTTTTGATCCGGCTCGGATCCGGCGAATTCGTTGCGTGAGAAAATCTTGTGATGAAGCTGGAACCCCGCGAAGCGTTGCTTGCATCCGACTACAAGATGATTTTGACGGTCGTCGAGGCCGAAGGACTCGCAGGTCGCGGCGCGTTCCACGTCGCCGCGGACGACGCGGTTCCGCCGTTCGCGGACGGCGCTCTCGCGGCGACATTGGTTCTCGTCGGCAACACGGGCCCCGGCATGTGGACCACGTTTTCGGCGTCGGAGGAAGCCGCCGACGGTGCGCCGGACGCCCTGGATCGATGGAGTCGTCGGGTGGTCTCGCGCCTTGCGCACGCTCTTGGTGGCGTCGCGCACTTTCCGTTCGGCGGACCGCCCTGGCTCCCCTTCATCCGGTGGGCGCAACGGGCGGGACCGGTGCATCCCTCGCCCATCGGACCGCTGGTGCATCCGGACTTCGGTCTGTGGCATGCCTACCGGGGCGCGATTGCGTTCCGCGAGCGTCTCGACCTTCCGCCCCGCGACGACCGCGCCAGCCCTTGCGAGAGCTGCGCGGATCGACCGTGCCTCTCATCCTGTCCGGTCGGCGCGTTCTCCGCGAGCGGCTACGATGTGGACGGGTGCGTCGCCCACATCACCGGCCCGGGCGGTGCGTCATGCCTCGGGGCAGGGTGCCTCGCCCGCCATGCGTGCCCGATTGGTCGGAATGCGTCGTACTCTGCGTCGCAGGCCGCGTTTCACATGCGGGCGTTTCTCGCCGCGAGGCCACGCGAGACGAAACCGGGGTGAGATTTGCGGCCCGTTCGGGCGATCGAGCCTGGCGGGGACAGATCGCCTCGTCACCCGCTACTCGTTTGTGGCTCGGGTCCGGATTCACAGCGCCGCCGCGTGCTCGCGCAACCTGAACTTCTGCACCTTGCCTGTCGACGTCTTCGGTAGCGGGCCGAACACCACCGTGCGCGGCACCTTGAAGCGCGCCATGTTTTCGCGGCAGAAGGCGATGATGTCGCCCTCGGTGACCGCACTCGATTCCGGCCGCAGGGTGACGAATGCGCACGGGGTCTCGCCCCACTTCTCGTCGGGACGGGCCACCACCGCCGCCTCCAGCACCGCCGGGTGGCGGTACAGCGCATCCTCGATCTCGATGGAGGAGATGTTCTCGCCCCCGGAGATGATGATGTCCTTCGAGCGGTCCTTGAGCTGGACGTAGCCGTCGGGGTGCACGACCCCGATGTCGCCGGAGTGGAACCAGCCGCTGGCGAACGCCTCTCCGGTCGCGGCCGGATTCTTCAGATAGCCCTTCATCACGATGTTGCCCCGGAACATCACCTCGCCGAGCGTCTCGCCGTCTCTCGGTACCGGCGTCATCGTCTCCGGGTCCATGACTTCCAGGCCGTCGAGGACGTGGTAACGCACGCCCTGGCGGGAATTGCGCTCCGCCTGCTTCGCCATCGGCAGGTCGTTCCATTCGTTCTTCCACGCGCAGATGACGGCGGGGCCGTAGGTTTCGGTCAGGCCGTAGACGTGGGTGACCCTGAATCCCTCCTGCTCCATGCGTTCCAGCACCGCGGCGGGTGGGGGGGCCGCCGCGGTCATCACGTGCACGGGATGCGGGAGCGGCCGGTGCGCGTCGTCGCCCGCGTTCAGGAGCATCCCCAGCACCACGGGCGCCCCGCACATGTGCGTCACGCCTTCCTCGTCGATGGCGCGGTAGATGGCGCCGGCTTCCACCCGGCGCATGCACACGCTCGTCCCCCCGACCGCCGCCAGTGACCAGGGAAAGCACCAGCCGTTGCAGTGGAACATCGGCAGCGTCCACAGGTAGACGGGGTGGTGCGCGACGTTCCAGCCGACGATGTTCGAGAGCGCATTGAGGTAGGCGCCGCGGTGGTGGTAGACGACCCCTTTCGGGTTGCCGGTGGTGCCCGAGGTGTAGTTCAGCGAGATGGCGCGCCACTCGTCGTCCGGGCCGGACCATGCGAACGCGGGGTCGCCCTCCGCGAGGAACGCCTCGTACTCGATCGCCCCGACGCGCTCGCCACCCTGGGCGAGCGGGTCGTCGATGTCGATGACGAGCGGAGGAGTGTCCATCCGGGACAGCGCATCGGAGATGACCGGCGAAAACTCCCGGTCGGCGAGCAGCACTTTCGCCCCGCCGTGTTCGAGGATGAACGCGACGGTGGCCGCGTCGAGCCGGATGTTGATGGTGTTGAGCACCGCGCCAAGCATCGGCACGCCGAAGCTCGCCTCGTAGATGGCGCGGACGTTCGGCGCAAATACCGCCACGCAGTCGCCAAGGCCGACGCCGCGTCCCGCGAGCGCGGATGCGAGCCGGCGGCACCGCGCATATGTCTCGACCCAGGCGAAGCGGCGTTCGCCGTCGATGACCGAGGGGTGGTCGGGATAGACGGCGGCGGCGCGCTCGAGGAACGTCAGGGGGGTGAGCGGCGTGAAGTTGGCCGCGGTGCGATCGAGATCGGTCTCGAAGGGATGCGTGGAAGGTTCTGCGCTCATGCTCGATGCTCCTGACTCGATGCGATGCTCCTGATCCGACCCGCTTCGTGCGACTCGCCTCGCGGGGGAACGCGCCGGACCGGTTCGGTCGCGGTACGTCTCATGCGCAGCCGGTGGCGAGAGACAGCGCCCGGCAGACCCGACGCATTTTCGCGTCGCTCAACGATCCGACGAAGCCGTGCAGGCGCCCTTGTTCGACGGTCTGAACGTGATCGAGGTTGATGGCGGATTCGTGCTTCAGGCCTTCGTCGATGCCGACGATTACCTCGCTCGGAAGCCCCCGAATCGTGGACGTGATCGGTGCGACCATCGCGGTGCGCAGCAGGGGAAGGACTTCCTGGCGAGTGAGGATGACGACGGGCCGCCGCTGGTCCGGTGTCCCGGAGCGGTACTGCCAGATTTCTCCCCGGCGGGGCTTCACGATCGGTCCTCCGGCCACGCGCCTTCGGACGCCCATCCCTCCATCTCGTCATCAAGGTCGGAGGGTTCACGATATCCCGCCCGATACTGCCGAGCGATGTCTTCGTCGTCCCGGCGTTTCAGATACTCGGCCGCAGCTTCCCGCACCACCGCCGACCGACCTCGCTCTCGAACCGAAGGATGCCGATCGAGCCGATCGAGCAGTGCTTCGTCGAAGGTGATCTGAATGGCTTTCATGTTGAGGAAGCTCTTTGTCACATATACACAGAAGCATACATAAATTCGTCCACATATCCACACCTGCTCGAAATCCGGGACGCGAATCCGGCCCGAATCGTTCGGCAACCGCCATCCGCGCTAGCATCCCCTCCAGCGTCCCCGCCGACGGGCTCCGGGAGAGCGTCTCGGGGCACGATTCCGGCGAAATGCCGACCACGTTCGCGAACCGTTCCCGTCGTTTCCCGTAGGATCGGGGCATCGCGGAATCCCCGAGGCGCAGCAATGGCCGAGATGCTCTGGCAACCCTCTGCGGAACGTGTCGCGAACGCGAACCTCACCGACTTCGCGGGGCTGGTGCGTGAACGCCACGGTCTGAACGCCGCCGACTACGCGACGCTGCACCATTGGTCGATCGACGACCGCGCCGCCTTCTGGTCCGCGGTCTGGGATTATGGGGAGGTGATCGGCGATCGCGGTGACGGGCCGGTGCTCGTCGACGGCGACCGGATGCCGGGGGCGACGTGGTTCCCGGGGGCCCGCCTCAACTTCGCGGAGAATCTGCTCCGCCGCCGCGACGACGCCCCCGCAATCCTGTTCCGGGGCGAGGACCGCGTGCGGCACGCGCTCGACTTTCGCCAGCTCCACGAGGCCGTCTCCGTGGTCGCGCAGGCACTGCGCGCGGCCGGGGTGACGGCGGGCGACCGCGTCGCCGGTTACATGCCGAACATGCCCGAGACCGTCATCGCCATGCTCGCCACTACCAGCATCGGTGCGATCTGGTCGTCCGCCTCTCCGGACTTCGGGGTGCAGGGGGTGGTGGACCGGTTCGGGCAGATCGGTCCGAAGGTGCTCTTCAGCGCCGACGGTTACTTCTACGGCGGCCAGCGGTTCGACTCCATCGGCCGGCTCGGGTCGGTCGCGGAGCAGATTCCGTCGATCGAGCGCATCGTCGTGGTGCCGTACACCACCGCCGCCCCCGATCTCACTGCAGTGGCAAAGGCCGTCACCCTCGACGAGTTCACGGCCGGCCGGGCCTCGGGTGATATCGAGTTCGAACGCCTCCCGTTCGACCACCCGCTCTACATCATGTACTCCTCCGGCACCACCGGCGCCCCGAAGTGCATCGTGCACGGTGCGGGCGGGACGCTGCTGCAGCACATCAAGGAGCTGGCTCTGCACAGTGACGTGAAGCGCGGGGAGCGGCTGCTCTACTTCACCACCTGCGGCTGGATGATGTGGAACTGGCAGGTGAGCGCCCTCGCGCTCGGGGCGACGCTCGCGCTCTACGACGGCTCCCCGTTCCATCCGGACGGCAATGCGCTCTTCGACTACGTGGCGGAGGAAGGCATCGAGACCTTCGGCACCTCCGCCAAGTACATCGACGCGGTCAAGAAGGCGGGCCTCGCGCCGGCGAAGACCCATGACCTCTCGAATCTTCGCACCATCCTGTCCACCGGCTCGCCGCTTGTCCCCGAGAGCTTCGACTTCGTCTACGAGTCCATCAAGCGCGACGTCTGCCTCTCCTCCATCAGCGGCGGCACCGACATCGTCTCCTGCTTCGTGCTCGGCAACCCCGCCACGCCCGTCCACCGCGGCGAGATCCAGTGCCTGGGGCTCGGGCTCGATGTACGCGCCTTCGACGACGCGGGGCGCAGCGTCGCCGGCGAGAAGGGCGAGCTCGTCTGCACCCGCGCCTTCCCGTCGATGCCGGTCGGTTTCTGGAACGACCCCGACGGACGCAAGTACCACGATGCCTACTTCGCCCGGTTCGACAACGTCTGGTGCCACGGTGACTACGTGGAGATCACCGAGCGCGGCGGGGTGATCATCTACGGACGCTCCGACGCGGTGCTCAATCCGGGGGGCGTGCGCATCGGCACCGCCGAGATCTACCGCCAGGTGGAGCAGCTCGAGGAAGTGGTGGAGGCGCTCGTCATCGGCCAGCAGTGGGAGGGTGACGTCCGCATCGTGCTCTTCGTGATCCTGCGCGGCGGCCTCGCGCTCGACGAGGCGCTGGCGTCGAAGATCCGATCGCATGTCCGCGCCAATGCGACGCCCCGCCATGTCCCCGCCCGCATCGTGCCGGTGACGGACATCCCGCGCACCCGGAGCGGCAAGATCACCGAGCTTGCAGTGCGCGACGTGGTGCACGGCCGCGCGGTGCAGAACCGGGAAGCGCTCGCGAACCCCGAGGCGCTCGATCAGTTCGCCGACCGTCCCGAGCTTCGGGTCTGAAACGCACTCATATCCCGTTTCGGACAGAAGCCGGGGTGACCCATCAAACGCCGATTTTCCGGTAAAGGGTCATTTGCAGTCCTTGCCGGTCAACCGTCACTGCGCTCCGCCTTCAGCGCCTGCAGATCCGCGCGCAGGGCCCGGACTTCGGCCAGGAGTTCAGCGTGCTCCGTATGGCTCGCTTCGGCGTGCTTGGCCTCCGCGTCGTGGTAGCTCTGCATCGCGTTGACCACCACCGCGATGAAGAGGTTGAGCATGGTGAACGTCGCGATCAGGATGAAGGGGACGAAGAACGCCCAAGCGTAGGGGTAGACCTCCATCACCGGGCGCACGATTCCCATCGACCAGCTCTCCAGGGTCATGATCTGGAACAGCGAGTACAGGCTCTCCCCCAGGGTGCCGAACCACTGCGGGAAGTCGCTCCCGAAGAGCTTCGTCGCCATCACCCCGGCCACGTAGAACATGAGGGAGAGGACCGCCACGACGGAGCCGAGCCCGGGCAGGGCCGCGAGCAGTCCTCCGACCACCCGCCGCATCTGTGGCACCGCGGAGATGAGGCGCAGAACCCGCAGTACCCGGAGCGCACGCAGCACCGAGAAGTTCCCGGTCGATGGCACCAGCGCCAGCGCGACCACGATGAAGTCGAAGATGCCCCAGGGGTCACGGAAGAAACGCCATCCACTGGCCCCGATCCGGATCACCAGCTCGACCACGAAGATCCCGAGCACCATGTGGTCGACCGCGATGAGCACGGGCCCGGCGGACGCCATGACCGCCGGCGAGGTCTCCAGCCCGAGCGTGATGGCGTTCACCACGATCAGCACGATGATGGCGCGCTGGAACCGCGCATCGTCGGCGATTGCGGCCAGTCGGCGGCGGAACGTCGGTGGGGGATGATCGGTCATCGGATGCCTGGGCCCTTGGATTCGAGGAGCCGCGTCATGGTACCGACAATCGCGCCGCCACGAAGCCGACCCGACCCGCCGAGCCGACCCGCTCGGCAGAGTCTCGGTTTGACTCCTGAACTCTCGGGAAGGCCCGTGCATACAGGCCGGAGACACCGGACAGAATTTCAGTAGCGAGGCACTTCCGACCGCCCACCCGCCCCTGGGTTGCCGTCACCGCATCCGCCGCACCAGGAACAGCACGAACACCGCGCCGATCGAGGTGGTCAGCACGCCGATCGGCAATTCCTGCGGGGCCAGCAGGGTGCGCGCGGCGATGTCGCTGGCCAGCAGCAGGGCGGCGCCGATCACGGCCGAAGTCAGCATCAGCGCGCCATGCAGGGGGCCGACAAGGCCGCGCGCCAAGTGGGGCACCATCAGGCCGATGAAGCCGATCACGCCGCTCAGCGCGACGAAGCTGGCGGTGGCAAAGGCGCAGATCAGGAACGTGATCTGCCGGAAGCGAGTGACGTTCACCCCCAAGGTGACCGCCGCATCGTCGCCGGCCAGCAACGCATCCAGAGGCCGATGCGCGAGCACGGCGAGGGCGCCGATCGCGGCCAGCCCGGCCACCGCAATCGGCAGTACGTCCCAATTCGCCAGGCCCAGCCCGCCCAGCGTCCAGAACAGCACGGAGTGGGCCGCGCGCTGGTCGCCAGCGAAGATGAGATAGTGCGTCAGTGAGAGGAACAGGAACGAGACCGCCAGGCCGGCCAGCACCATCTGGCTGGCCCCCTGTCGGGCCAGTCGGCCGAACAGGCCAAGCACGATCAGCGAGGCGATGAGGCCACCGGCGAACGCCGCCGCCGGCAGCGTCCAGAACCCGAGCACGTTGCCGGTGACCGTGATCACCACCACCGCGCCCGCCGCCGCGCCGGACGACAGCCCGAACAGGAACGGATCGGCCAGATCGTTGCGGGTCAGGGTTTGCAGCGCGACCCCGACCATTCCGAGACCGGCGCCGACGATCACCGCCAACAGCGCCCGCGGGAGCCGCAGATTGAATACGATGCGGCTGACCGGTTCGTCACCGGGACCGGCCAGCACCACCTCGACCACCCGCGCAACCCCGAGCGGGGTCGAGCCGACCGCTACTGCGATCAGCAGCAGCCCGAATACCCCCGCCAGGCCGAGCGCGAGGACCCCGGCAAGCCGCATCGCAGGTTTCCCGGTGGATCAGTGCAAGGCGGCCTTCATGGCCTCGGCCATTTTCGCGATCGCTTCGATGTTCGCGGGACCCGGCGTGATCTCTTCGTAGCGCAGCGCCACCCAGGCTTCGTTCCTGACCGCAGTGGTGTGCTGCATCACCGGATGCCCTTTGAGAAGCGCGAGCAGATCGGCGGCGCCGCCGCCGGCCTGATAATCCAGCAGGAGCAGGAACTCGGGGTCGGCGGCGGCCACCGCCTCCCACGACGTGGTCCCCCAGCTCGTGTTCATGTCGGCGGTGATGTTGACGGCGCCCAGTGCTTCGATCATCGCGGTCGGCATGGCGAACTTGCCCGCAGTGAACGGTTTGTCCTCGCCCGAGTCGTACAGGAACACCCGCTTGCCGGACACGTCACTCATGTCGGCCTTGATTTCGGCCAGCCTGGCCTTCCAGCCGGCGACCAGCGCGGCCGCTTCAGCGTCCTTGCCGAAGATGTGCCCTAGGCGTTCCACGTCCTTGAAAAGCAGATCCATCGATGCGGCGGGTCGGGACTTGTCGAGATGGACACAGCTTTCGGTCAGGATCAGCGTCTTGATCCCATGGGGCGCCAGCGTCTCGGGAGTCACGTCGCCGCCGGGCTTCATGCCGTAATACCAGCCGGAAAAGAACAGATCCGGCGTTGCCGCGACCAGGTTCTCGATGGTCGGGTACTTCGGCGCCAGCTCCGGGATCGAGCCCCGTCGTGCATCGAATTCCGGGGTGGTCTTGTACCAGCCACTGATGCCGCTCACGCCGACCATCCGGTCCTGGAGGTTCAGGGCAAAGGCCATCTCGGACATGTTGATGTCCTGCACCACCATGCGTTCGGGTGTCTTGTCGAAGGTCAGTGGCGTACCGCAATTGTCGACCGTGACGGGCGCAGCCTGTGCGGTACCGAAGGCCAGAGCAGCGACGACGCCGGCGAAGGCGCGCACCATCGGTTGATAAGCCATGTCGGATCTCCTTCAGGTTGGATTGGGGGGAGCGAAGTCGGCCTGGTCACCAATCACGATGTCCAGCGATGGCAGGATGCGTGGCTCGCGCGGGTGGGGCAGGCGGTACAGGTGCACACCGAAGATCTCCCGAACCGTGTCCGGCGTGAAGATCTCGGCGGGGTGACCATAGGCGGCCAGCCGCCCCTGCCGCAGCACCGCGAGATGGGTGGCGAATGCCTCGATCAGGGTCAGATCGTGCAGGGCGGTCACCACCGTGATCCCCAGTCGCAAGGCCGCAGACAGCAGCGCGCCCTTGGCGGCGGGATCGAGATGGTTCGTCGGCTCGTCCAGCAGCAACAGGCTCGGCGCCTGGCAGATGGCGCGGGCGAACTTGGCCCGCTGACGCTCACCGCCCGAGAGCCGCTCCAGCCGGGCCTCGGCATTCGCAGTCAGGCCCACCTGATGCAGTGCGTCGTCGACCCGGTCGTCGATATCGGCCGCGGACAGCACGGCACGATGGGGCAGCGTGCCCAGGGCGACATAGTGTCGCAACAACAATCGTCCGTCGGCATCGTCGTGCTGGCCGACATAGGCGATCCGGCGGGCCCGCTCGGCGCTGGAGAGCGTCGCATGGGAACGGCCCTCCAGCTCGATGGTTCCGGCCGACGGGGCCATCAAACCCGCCAGCAACCGGATCAGCGTGCTCTTGCCCGCGCCGTTCAGACCGACGACGGCGAGGATCTCGCCCGGGCACAGGTGCAGAGTCACCGCGTCCAGCAGCACCGCGCCATTCGGGGCGCGGTAGCTCAGCCCGTCCAGGCTCAGCGCGATCTCACCGTCGAATTTGTGGCTCATCCGCGTCGTACTCCTTGCCGCTGGCCTGAATATGTAACGTTATAACATAACATCGTGTTCTGTCGGATCCAAGCGTGGAGTGGTTCTGTCATGTAGAGTGTGCCCAGTGTCGATGCGCGGGGGCTCCGGTCCCAGGGCTTTCACCTTTTGCGGGTTGCGGGGAAGCCTACACCACCGAGTGAATTGCGCCGCGACGTGATTGGCCCCTCTGGACGGCGCTTTGCAGCTAGAGGGGTTCGTGTCCGGGTTTCTTGCATGGCAAATCGCCCGCCGCTGCGGAGCCGCCGATGTTGCGATTCGTCCCGGAACTGGCCAGGGAAAAACCGCCGGTCGTCGTCCTGTGCGGCGTGGACGGGCGCGCCGGGACCGAGATCGTCGAATGCCTGCTGGAACGGGGCGGCAACCGTTGGGCGGTGATCAGCAACCACACCGATGGGCCGGAGTTCGCCGCCGCCGCGGTCGAACGCGTCGCCGGACAGATGGTGCCGCACGCGATCGGTTGTCTGTGCTGCGTCACGCGCTCCGGGTTGGTGAGCAGCCTGCGCCGGCTCTATGCCCGTCGCGCCCAGGGCGAAATCGACTTCGACCAGGTCCTGATCGAGACCCTGCCCGATGCCGATCCGGCGCCGGTGATGCAAACCCTGCTGAACAACGCGCTGGTGACCGAGTACTTCCGCCTGGACAGCGTTGTCACGGTTCTGCCCGACGCCGGCACCGACGCTCTGGTCGGCGCGCGACATGGCGGCAAACAGTTGGCTCTGGCGGACCGGATCGTTCTGGACCCGGGGGCACTGGACACCCCTGGAACCCGGGCTTGTTTGCAGCGGTTGAGTCCCTCGGCCGGCCGGGTGTTCTCCGATCGGCCGATCCTGGCCCGGACCCTGCTTGGCGCCGGTCTGGAGGCCCGTCTGCTGAACCACGACCTCGGCCATTGGCTGGCGTCTCCGCATTATCACGATCGTGACCGGCTCGACGGTGGGCTGCACGGCTTCGCGGTCGAGTTTGCCCATGCGCTTGATTGGGATGCCATGCATGGCTGGCTGAATGCCGGTACCCAGACCAATGGCGACATCATGTACCGCACCAAGGGCGCGATTCGGGTCGAAGGCATGGACGGTACGGTCATCCTGAACGGAGTTCAGCACGTCTTCCAGCCGCCACAGCAGGTGCCGGGAACCACGGTGGACCGGTCGCGGCTGCTGTTCATCACTGCGGACCTCGATCGCGCCGCGGTCGAGACCAGCCTGCGCGATGACCTGCCCCAGTTCCTGCGCCTGAGTCGCGAGCGCGCGGATCGCGCCGCTCGCTCGGCCGCGGACCCGTCGATCCCGTTTTAGGAGAGTGTGTCGCATTGACCCTCTGTCTGGTATCTCCGGCCTGTACACATGGGCTTTCATGAGAGTTCGGGAGTCGAAGTGAGACGCTGTCCGTTTTAGCCTGAGGAGGACATGAAATGTGATACCGCACCGGTGGAAGATGGGCGATCGGAAACTTACCCCGAGGAGGAAACACAATGTCTGAAGATACGCTTGGCAGAGACACCATCGACGAAGGATTCGATACCCGGTCCGCGGAGGCTCCGGAGGCCCCGGAAGCTCAGGACACCCAGGCGCCGGCGTCCACCTCGCGCCGCAGCTTCATCAAGACCGCGGCGGTCGCGAGCGGTGCGGTCGCTGCCGCCACCGTTGGCAACGGAGCGATGCACGAGCTGGATCTGGTCAAGCCGGCCCACGCCGCCGAAGGTGGGATCGAAGGCACGCCGGTGGCCGAGAAATGGTGGCCGTCGCGCTGGGGCGAAGGTGACCAGGTCGGCGCCACCAACCACATGACGCCGGAGGTCGCGCTGGACGCGACCAGCCTGATCCGACAGGGCAAGGTTTACAGCCTGGGCCGGGTCTATGAATACGGCATGCCGCTGTTCGGCCAGCGCGTTTTCGCGTTGCGCATCCCCGGCGCCCCGACCGGGGGCGCGTACGGCAAGAATCAGGTGATCTGGCACGACGAAGTGCTGACTACCGAGATCGGTCAGGTCGGCACCCAGTTCGACGGCCTCGCCCATATCGGCGCGCGCGTCGGTCAGGTGGGAGATCAGAGCCACGAGGTGTTCTACAACGGTTTCACGACCCGCGATCTGCATGACAGCGGCGCCGACGCCGGCTCGACGGTCGGCGCCTACGGCTTGCAGAAGCTGGGGGTGGAAAACGTCAAGCCGTTCTTCTGTCGCGGCATCCTGTTCGACGTCATGGGTCTGAAGGGGCGCATGCTGGACGTGGGCGAAGAGATCACCGTGGCCGACCTCCAGGCCTGCCTGGAGCGCCAGGGGATGACCGAAGCCGATATCACCGAAGGCTGCGCCGCGATGTGGCGGACCGGCTGGGGCGAAGAACTCTGGATGAAGGACAATGCCCGCTTCAACTCCGGCGAGCCCGGGATTGGCGTGGAAGCGGCGGAATGGCTGGCCGCCAAGAGCATTTCGGTCGGTGCCGCCGACTGCTGGGCGATCGAGGCGGTGCCGAACCCGGACCCGAACCTGGCGTTCCCGGTGCACCAGATCTTTCTGACCAAGAACGGCATCCACATTCTCGAGAATGTGCGTCTGGACCACTTGGCCGCGGACGGTGTCTACAAGTTCGCGTTCATCTTCTCGACGCTGCCGATCAAGGGCGCCACCGGTTCGCCGGGGAACCCGCTGGCGGTCGTCTGACGGCAATCACGCCAAATAACCGGTGATCATTCCGCGCCGGTCAGACCGGCCAGGTCGGCAAGCCATTCGGAGTCGAAGCGACAGACGAACACCCGCCGGTTCTGGTCGCCACCGATCAAGTGGTCCCCGTCCGGGGACCACCCCAGAGCCACCACCGGGTGGGCAGGCATCTCGGCCGGAGATTCAGTCGAAGGCTCAGTCGAAGGTCCGGTCAAAGCCCCACTCAAAGGCCCATTCAAAGCCTCAGTCAAAGACTCGGTCAAAGGCTTGGTCAGGGGGCGCCGAGCTGCCGGCGCGGCCAGACTGATCAGCTCCAGCCCCCCATCGTGGTAGCCGGCGGCGACCAGGGGCAGTGCGGGATGCGAGCTGACCCGGGAGACGAACTGCTCGCTGAACCGCCCCAGCATCCGCGGCGCCGAAGCGGGCAGGTGATCGTCCCCGAGGTCCCCATCGTCCGCGTCGTCCTCGTCGTTCGCGAACGGCCACGCACTGACCGTATCGTTGCCGGAGGCGAGCAGCCACTGCCCATCCGCGCTCCAGCCCAGCGCTCTGACCTTGTTGAAACATTGACCCAGACTGGCGTCGTCGCCGGTGCGCAGATCCCAGGCGTGCACCGTCTTGTCCTGGGTGGCAGTCACTACATACCGCCCGTCGCGGCGCCAGCTCAGCTCGAGATGCGAGCCGCGATGAAACAGGCTGTGCGCCTGGCGCGGCCCGTCCAGTTGCCAGATGGTGACCCCGTTGTAGTGCGAGACCGCCAACTGTCGGCCCGCGTCGTCGAAGGCCAGTCCCGCGATGGTGCTGGGATGCGGCCCGAGGATGCCGCTCGGCCGGCCCTCGCCGTCCAGCCGCCGGACCATCGGTCCGTCGGCGATTGCCCGCCCGCCGCACGGATGCGTCACCAACTGATCCGGCCATGAGCGGGCCGGTTCGGTCAGTGGCTGCGGTCCATCCTCGGCGTCGACCCGAAAGACGGCGCCCTCGTCGGTCCCGCACAGAAATGCGCCTTCCCCGCAATCGGCGGTCAGCGCCAGCACCGCCCCCCGGGTGAGCCGCCAGACCGAGAGGTTCGGCGCCGCCGTGTCCAGGGCAACGATGCGCACCGCCCCGTCGCCCCCGGAAAATGCCGCGTAGCGTCCGCTGCGGTCGACGGCGGCACCGGTCAGCGGCGCGTCGACCGCCCATCGCTCAAACGAATATCCGGTCATCGACAAACAGGATTCATGTTCATCGAGATACCCACCCTCCGAACCGTTCCCGCGCCTCCTCCATCGAGTAGTACCCGCGCTGCACGTCTCTGGCGACCTGCTCCGGCGTCCGCCTGGCGGCCGGGCCGTAGCCCCCGCCTCCGGGGGTGCGTACCTCCACCGTGTCCCCGGGGTGCAGCACGAGCCCCTGGTCCTTGGAGCGGTGCGGCGGGTGGTAGGGGACGCCGTCGCGGGTGACGATGACGACGTTGACTCCGCCGTCCTCGCCGCCGAGGGCACCGAGCGGGCCGCTGCGGCCGTGGTCCATCACGAACGACGCCTTCGCGGTGCCGCGCCGCAGCCGCAGCCGGTAGCGGAGCCCGAAGCCGCCGCGATGCTCGCCGGCTCCGCCTGACCCTTCGTGCAGCGCGTACTCCTCGAACAGCACCGGGTAGAGCTGCTCGAAGACCTCCACCGGGGTCGATTTCGAGATGCCGATGGTGGAGCACCCGTTCGAGATCCCGTCGCCGGCCGGTGAGCCGCCGTAGCCGCCGCCGGAGATGACGTACATCACGTACGCCCGGTCGCGCTCCGGGTCGTGGCCGCCGAGGGCGAAGTTGCCGCTGGTGCCGGCTGGGGCGCCGAAGAGCTGCTCGGGAATCGCCGGGGTCAGCGCGTTGAACACCGCCTCGGCGATGCGCTGGCTCACCTCCGCCGCGCAGCCGGAGACCGGGCGCGGGTAGCGCGCGTAGAGGAAGGTGCCGTCCGGATCGGCGATGTGCAACGGCGCGAACGTGCCCGCGTTGATCGGCACCTCGGGGAAGATGTGCTTCATCGCGAGGTAGACCGACGACCGGGTGGTCGCGATCACGCTGTTCATGGGGCCGGCGCAGGGCGGGCTCGACCCGGACATGTCGAAGTGCAGGTCCGTGCCCGTCTTCTCGATGCGCATGTCGATGGTGAGCGGCTCGTCGACCACCCCGTCGGAATCCACGAACGCTTGGCCGTGGTAGCGCCCGTCGGGGATGGTGGCGATGCGCGCACGCATCTGCTGCTCGGCCCGGGTCCGGAGCTCCTCGATACCGGCTTCGACGGTGTCCCGGCCGTAGCGGTCGATGAGCGCGGTCAGGCGTCGCTCGCCGACGTTGAGCGCCGCGGCTTGCGCCTTGATGTCGCCGATGCGCTGGTCCGCGACGCGGATGTTGGACAGGATGATGGCGAGGACCTCCTCGTCCATCACCCCGCGCTTGAAGAGCTTGACCGGCGGGAGGCGCAGCCCCTCCTGCTCCACCTCGGTCGCGTTGGCGGAGAACCCGCCCGGCACCATCCCCCCGGTGTCCGGCCAGTGGCCGGTGTTGGCGAGCCAGGCGAACAGCTCGCCCCGGTAGAAGAAGGGCTTGACGAAGCGCACGTCCATCAGGTGGGTGCCGCCGAGGTAGGGGTCGTTGACGATGTAGAGGTCGCCCGGCGCGAGATCCCGGGCGCGTTCGATCACCGCCCGGGTGCCGAACTGCATGGTGCCGACAAAGACCGGCAACCCGAGATCACCCTGCGCGATCAGCGCTCCGGTGACCGGGTGGTAGATGCCGTCGGAGCGGTCCAGCGCCTCCGAGATCACCGGGCTGAACGCCGCGCGCACGAACGCGAGGTCCATCTCGTTGCACACCTGCTGGAGACCGCTCTGGATGACGGTGAGGGTGATCGGGTCGAGCCGGGTGGAAGAGGCGGGCGCGGCGGGGAGGGGATTCATGAGCGAGGCTCCGGCGGGCAACGTGTGAATGTTCTGGATGAACAGGGGTGCGACGCCTGCGGCGTTGGCCCGACCCGGTCCGAGTCCTGCGGTGTCATGTGGTTGGAACGTCGATGATCAGGTTTCCGGAACCATCGGTCTCGGCGTGGAATCCGGGCGGAAGCACGGTGGTGGTGTCGAGCTGTTCGATGATGGCCGGTCCGTCCAGGGTGCTCCCCGGGCCGAGCGATGTGCGTGGGAAGATGGGGGTCGCGCGGCGTCCGGACGGGAACCGGACGGTACGCCGCCTGGTGACGCCGTGGTCGGCGTGACGTTCGCAGTCACCGACACCGGCCCGGATCGGACTCGGGTCTGTGGTCGGTGGAGGAGGCATCTCGTCCGCCGGCGCCCTCGCATCGGCGTCGTCCCTGTCGCCACTTCCACCGGCGAGGGCCGCAAGGTCGATGCCGGGGCGGCGGCCGAGCACCGCGGTGTGCAGGTTCACCAGCACCGCGCGGATCTCGGGGAGCTCGACTTCGAACCGCTGCCAGTAGGCCCGCTCGAAGAGGCGCTGCAATGCGTCGACGCTCGGGGTGGCGGTTTCGAGCGGGATGCTCAGGAGGTGGCTCTGTCCCTGGAACTGCATGTCCACCCCGTGGACGACATGGATTGCTTCGAGCCGCACCCGCTCGCGCCCGAGCATCTCGCGGCCCTGCCGGGCCTGTTCGGCGAGGGTTTCGTGGACGGTGCGGGCATCGAGCGCGGCCAACGGCGTGTTGATGGTGCGCACGAAATCGTGACGCAGGTCCGCGACCATGCAGCCCAGCGCATTCGTGATGCCGGGCCGGGCGGGGACGACCACCCTGGGAATGCCGAGCTCCCGGGCAAGCTCCGCCGCGTGCAGGGGGCCGGCTCCACCGAACGCGAACAGGGCGAAGTCGCGCGGATCGTGACCGCGGGACAGGGACACCATCCGCAGCGCCCCCGCCATGCGGTCGTTGGCGATGCGCAGCACCGCCACCGCGGCTTCCTCCGCGTCGAGCCCGAGCGGTGCACCGATCTGCGCCTCGAACCGCGCCGCGATGGCGTCGATGGGGACCGGATCGTTCACCGACAGGAGCGCGTCCGGATCGAGCCGCCCGAGCAGCAGGTTGGCGTCGGTGACGGTGACCCGCTCGCCGCCGCGCCCGAAGCAGATGGGACCCGGCGCCGCGCCCGCACTCTGCGGTCCGACCCGGAGCAGCCCCGCCTCGTCGACGAAGGCGATCGAGCCACCGCCGGCGCCGATGGTGTGCACGTCCACCATGGGCACGTGGATGGGCACTGCGTACTCCACCTCCAGCTCCGAGCTCACCGCCGGCACGCCGCCCCGCACCAGCCCCACGTCGCAACTCGTGCCGCCCATGTCGCAGGTGATCACGTTCTCGAAGCCCGCCCGCACCGCCGTGTGGGCTGCCGCCATCACCCCGGAGGCCGGACCCGACATGACGGTGTGGACCGCGGTGCTCGCGGCGACCGGTGCCGACACGGTGCCGCCGTTCCCGCGCATGACCAGCACGTCGTGACGATATCCACGGGACCGGAGCTCGTCGACGAGCCGCGAGAGATAACGCGCGAGGATCGGTTGCACGCAGGCGTTGACCGCAGCCGCGGTGCCGCGCTCGTACTCGCGGAACTCGGAGAGGATCGCGTGGCCGGTGGTGACGTGGTCGTTGGGCCAGAGTGCGGTCACGATTTCCCGGGCCCGCCGCTCGTGCGCCGGGTTGCGCCAGGCGTGCAGGAAGTGGATCGCCACCGACTCGCACCCGAGCGCGAGCAGTTCTCGCGCCGCTGTCGCCACCGCCGCCTCGTCGAGCGGGACCACCACGCGCCCCTCTGCGTCCATGCGTTCGCCCACCTCCAGACGCCGCTCCCGCGCGATGAGCGGCTCGAACCATCCGGTGAGCCCGTAGGGCTTCGGCCGGGTGCGGCGGCCGAGCTCCAGCACGTCGCGAAAGCCGCGGGTGGTGATCAGGCCGGTGGGCGCGAGCTTGCGCTCCAGCAGCGCATTCGTGGTGGTGGTGGTGCCGTGCACCAGCAGATCGAGCGACGCGGGATCGACGCCGGCCGTCTCCAGTGCCGCAAGCACCCCGAACGCCTGGTTGTCGAGCGTGGTCGGAACCTTGGCGAGACGCACGTCATCCGTTGCCTGGTCCAGAAACAGCAGGTCGGTGAACGTGCCGCCGACGTCCACACCCGCGAGGCGATGGCTCATTTCAAGATTCCGAATACCGGCTCCCGCTCGTTCGCGACGATACAACATCACGCGAACGAGCGATGAATCCGGAAACTCCCGGACCGCGATTCCCGCCAGGTCGGAACGGAATCATTCGCGCGAGCCGTGAAGCGTCGAGGTGGGAGAGCCGGGAATCGACCGCTGCCTCGACAATGCAGGTAGCCACGAATGTCCACCGATTCCACCGGCTGTTCGACTCCCCGATTCGTCCGAACGACTGTGCCGGAACATGATCTCGAAATCGGCTCGACTGGGCGCTCCGAACGTGGAAATTTTGCCGGCCCCGCGCCTTGGGATGGCGTTTCGGAGGACCGATGGGATTGGCTGCCCCCAGTGCTCGATACAATCCCTCGGACTGACCCTTGCGGCCGTCAATCATCGTGGCGGTGCCGCTGCGGTGGCCGACCCCGGGGTGCCGAGCACGCGCCAGCGACCCTGCAGCGTGAGGGCGACGCCCTCGATGACGCCCCGACGGCGCAGAGTGCGGGCGGCCCTCATGCCAGCGTCGAGCGCGGCGTCGATCGCCTCCGGGTCCAGGGCCGGGACCGCGACGGTGACGGGCCGGTCGCCGAGGTCGCTGTCCTCGTTCAGAGTGCGGGCCGATTCACGGCGAATGCCGGGGTGATCGATGTCGACCGCGTTGGCGACGAGTGTCGCGGCCACATCGGCCAGCGCGGCGCGGCGGGCGAGCACGGTGACCGCGTCCGCGATCCCGAACGAATGCGAACGACCCTGCCATCCACTCGTCGCGACACCGCGGACCGCCGAGTCGGACGCAATTTCAATGCGCGCGCGGGGGATGGCGTCCCGCAACGTCGGCACCACGCCGACCGACAACCGGGCGCCGGGCCCGAGATGCAGGGCAATATCGCCGCCGTTGTTCACGTAGGCGTGCTCGACCCCCGGTTGCGCCGCGAGCACCGCCGCCGCCTCGTCGGCCACCGAGCCCGCCACCGCCGCCATCGGGGTGACGAATCCGCCCGCGCAGGCCCGCACTGCGGCCACCATGCGGCGCGCCACCGGACCGGCCGGCGGCGCAAGGTCGGGAGATTCGGCACGGCGCAGGCGCGGAAGTTCGTCGACCAGGGCGCCGAGCCAGTGGGGGAACACGCCGATCAGCGCCCGGTATGCACCCCCGACTGCCGGCGCGGCGCCGCCGACGCCGACGATCAGGTTGATCGGTCCGTGCTGCAGAAAGAGCCGGCCGCCGTCCAGCCACGACGCCGTCGCCCCATGGGCCAATGATGTCACCTGCCGGCCGGCCCGCATCGCCACGCCCGCCGTGTCGGCGGCGCCCTTGTCCAGGGGACAGCGGCCGCGGGACCCCGTGTTCCCCATCGCGGCGCTCGGTGGATCCCGGCGGTCGCATCGTTCTGGCGCCGCTCGCGAGTAGCGATTTCTGGTCTCGGTCATGGCGCGCCGCCCGCCGTGTCGGCGGTGGCCCCGTCCTCGGGGCGGCGGCCACGGGGCTCCGTGCTCCCCATCGCGGCGCTCGGCGGGCTCCGGCGGTCGCATCGGTCCGGTTCAGTTCGGTGGCGGCGATTTCCGGTGCTGGTCATGACGCTCTCCGCCCCGCGACTCGACAGGTGATACTGGTGGCGCCGCGGTATGCGGGCGATGGTCCGCAGGAGCCCGGCATGGTTCAGGGTCCAGTTCAGGGCCCGGGCCGGGCGCCACGGTCGAGGTGCCGGGCGCGGGTGAGGGCGCCTTCGCCGAAGCGCTCGTGCACCACGTCCAGGGTGCGGTCGAGGCGCTCGTCGTGCGCCTCGCGCGGGGCGTCGAAGAGATCGAATTGGTGGACATCGCCCGTGTCGCCGCATTCGTGGAGGTCGAATGCAGCGACGCCGACGAGGCGCACCGGAGCGCGCAGGTCGAATTCCCGGAGCAAGGCCTGCGCCGCTTCCACGAGCGGGCGGGTGGCGTGGGTGGGGACCCCGAGGAGCGCCTGTCGGGTGTGCAGCCGGAAGTCGGCGGTGCGCAGCTTCACCCGCACTCCCCGCGCGGCCAGCCCTTCCGCACGGAGCCGATGCGCGACGGTGTCCGTCGCGCGCAGCAGCCACGGCCGGATCGCGGCTTCGCCGGCGATGTCGGTGTCGAGCGTGTGCTCCGATCCGATGCTTTTCGCGTCGCGTTCCGGGGTCACGGCGCGACCGTCGCGGCCGTGGGCCAGGGCATGGAGGTGGGCGCCGAGCTTGCCGAACCATCGCTCCAGATCGTCGAGCGGTACCCCCGCAACGTCGCCGATGGTGGCGAGGCCCCGCGCTTCGAGACGCGCGCGGGTGCGCACGCCCACGCCCCAGAGGCGGTCGATGGGCAGCGAATGCAGGAATCCGGGCACCTCGTCCGGGCCGACCACCGTCAGCCCATCGGGCTTGCGGGCATCGCTCGCGACCTTCGCCACGTACTTGGTGGCGGACACCCCGACCGAGACGGTGAGCCGGGTGGCCTCGAAGACCGCCCGGCGTACCGACTCGCCCATCGCCCGCGGATCGCCGAACAGCGCCTCGCATCCGGTCATGTCGACGAACGCCTCGTCGAGACTGAGGGGCTCGACGAGTGGCGAGAAGGCCCCGAGGGTGTCCATCACCACCTTAGAGACCGCGTGGTAACGCTCGAAGCGGGGCGGGAGCACGATGGCGTGCGGGCAGCGCCGCCGCGCGAGCACCATCGGCATCGCGCTGCCGACCCCGAACGGGCGCGCCTCGTAGCTCGCGGTGGACACCACCCCGCGCGGCCCGGTGCCTCCGATCAGCAGCGCCTTGCCCCGCAACTCCGGCCGGTCGAGCTGCTCTACCGCCGCGTAGAACGCATCCATGTCCGCGTGCAGGACGATGCGCGGCCAGCCGGCCGCGCCACGCGCGCTCAGCGCTGCCCCAGCGGTTTCCATGGCCAGGGGTTCGCTTCGTCCCAGCCGCGCACGTCCGCCTCGCCTCCGGTCTCGGCGAGGATCTCCGAGAGCGGGATCGCGTGGTCGAGGTGCCCGCCGAGGGCCTCGTAGTCCGCGACCGGTACCGTGAATTCGATGGGTGCCACGATGGCGGGTGTCGGCACGTAGCCGAATGCGTCGGCGGGGAGGCGCATCACGTCGACGAGCACGGTGATGCCGCCCCCCGGCCAGATGTAGACCGGCGCGCCGCCCATGGTGACCCGAGTCGCGGCCGACTTGATGGAGTCGGTCAGCCGGATGGGGTTCTCGGTGACTCCGGCCCGGAGCGAGCCACCCGCCCCGGCCATGAACAGCACCGAGCACAGCGACGGCTCGCAGTTCTCCCCGATGCGCTCGACCACCGCGCGTACCGGATCGGGGATGGGGGCGGGCCGCAGGGTTTGGCGATCCTCGTCGAGGATGCACCAGAGGCTGTCCTCGCCGGTGGTGGTGGTCAGCAGTACCCGCATCCCCGGCCACGCCACCTTCGGATCGATGCTGCGGATCATGGACAGCGGATCGGTGATGTCGGTGCCGCCCCAGCCGGGGCCGGGGCTCGCGACCTGGAAGTAGCGTCCGGGGGTGGACTTCCGCCCGCGTACCCGGATGCCGGCCCGCGGCATGTCGAGACAGACCCCCGCCTGGTGCTCGGTGAGCACCCCGGTGATGTGGTCGTCGACCACGATCACTTCGTCCACGTGCCTGTGCCACTGCTGCGCGAACATGCCGACGGTGGCCGAGCCGCAGCCGGCCCGCATCCGCTGTTCCTCGACCCCGTTCACGACCGGGGCGCGTCCGGCCCGGGCCACCACGGTGCTGCCGCCGTCGATGGCAAGCTCCACCGCCTCGCGGTTGCAGAGCGCCAGCAGCGTCTCGCAGGTGATGCGACCGGCTCGGCGGGTGCCGCCGGTGAGCTGGTTCACCCCGCCGATGGCGAGCATCTGCGAGCCGTACTCGGCGGTGGTGACATGCCCCACCGGTTCGCCCTCCACCCGGATGGGCGCGCACTCGGGGCCGAGGTAGCGGTCGGTGTCGATTTTCACCTTCACCCCGCAGTACGAGAAGATGCCCTCGGAGACCACCGTCACCGTGTCCACGCCTTCGTGTTCGGCCGCGACGATGAACGGCGCCGGCTTGTAGTCGGGGTAGGTGGTGCCGGAGCCGATGCCGGTGACGAAGGTGCGGTCGCTTGTGAAGGCCCGGCCGTCCCAGTCCGCGACGCCCTCGCCTGCGAACGGCACCATCGGGGTTCCGGCCTCCAGCGCACGCCGGGTCAGCACCAGCGGGTCGGTGCGCACCAGTGTCCCGTGCTCGTTGGCGTAGCGGTCGCAGGCACCGAGCTTCCCTGGCTTGATGCGGCAGAGGATCGGGCAGGCGTCGCAGCGCACGATCCCGGACGCCTCGCGTGCCCCGAACTTCTCGGTGCGGTCGGCGCGGCGGCGCCGATTGTCCTGACCGGTCATGGGAGCGTGCCGGCCTCGACCCATTGGCGGCACCCGTCCAGGCGTCCGTGATGGCGTTCGGCCGGTGAGGTGGCGTGCGCCGCTTCCGATGCAGTGAACGCTTCAGCCATCGGAACCTCCCGCTTCGAGCGCTTCCCGAACCCGGTGCGGGAGAATCGGCAGCCGGCGCAGCCGGACTCCGGCGGCGTGGTGCACCGCATTCAGGATGGCGGGCGCGGTCGGGATCAGGGCGGGCTCGCCGATCCCCTTTGCGCCCCAGGGGCCGAGCGGCTCGGGGTCCTCGACGAGCAGGCATTCGATCTCGGGGACGTCGCCGATGGTAGGGAATAGGTAGTCGTGGAAGTTCTCGGTGCGACCCGGGATGTACTCCTCCATCAGGGCGAGCCCGATGCCCTGCGCGATGCCGCCCTCGATCTGCCCCTCGACGAGGGTCGGATTCACGGCCGCGCCCACGTCGTGGGCGGCGACGATGCGCCGCGGGATCACGGTGCCGAGTTCCAGGTCGACCTCCACGACCGCGATCTGCGCGGCGAAGCCGTAGGTTGCGTAGGGGGTGCCCTGGCCGTTCTCGTCGAGTGGGGTGGAGGGCGGATCGAAGCGGCCCCGGCCCTCCAGAACGATGTCTTCGCCCTCGATGACCGGCAGGCGTCCGAGTGCGACGGCGTGCTCCACGCCGTCCCCACCGGTGATGCGCAGCGTGTCGCCGTCGAGCCGCAGGGCGGCGTCCGCACCGGCGTTGACGAGGGCCAGCATCCGTGCGCGCAGGTCGGCGCCCGCAAGCTGGGCGGCCCGGCCGGAGACGAAGGTCTGGCGCGACGCCGAGGATTTGCCCGCGTCCTCGGTCAGGTCGGTGTCGGAGACCACCATGTCGATCCGCTCCATGGGCAGGCCCAGGGCCTCGGCCACGATCTGGAGCATGATCGTGGACGACCCCTGCCCGATGTCCTGTGCGCCGTTGCGGAACAGCATCCGCCCGTCCCGGGACAGGGTGACGCGCATGGAGGAGGGGTTCGACATCGAGGTGTTGCCGCAGCCATACCACATGCAGGCGATGCCGGCGCCGCGGCGCCGGGGCGTTCCGCGGGCCGCGGCAGTGGCATTGAAGGCGCGGGCCTCCTCGCGCAGCGCCTGCCAGCGCGGGCGGAGCGCATCCAGGCAGGCGACGAGACCGGCGCTTGCCTCCAGCCTCTGGCCGGTGGCGGTCCGGTCGCCGGCCCGCAGCGCATTGCGCCGCCGGAACTCGAGCGGGTCCATGTCGAGCGCGACAGCCAGCTCGTCCACCAGCGATTCGTGCGCGACCGCCGCCTGCGGCACCCCGAAGCCCCGAAACGCCCCCGACGGCGGCGCGTTGGTCAGGATCGCGCGCGCGTCCGCCCGCACGTTCGCCACCCGGTACGGGCCCATGCAGTGGACCGGCACCCGACCGGCCACGGTCGGTCCCCACGAGGCGTAGGCGCCGGTGTCGAAGTCGCCGTCGAACTCGTAGGCGACCAGGCGTCCGCCGGCGTCCGCCACTGCGTGGGCGCGGATGCGCGCCGGATGCCGCTTGGTGCTGGCCGCCATCGACTCCGGGCGCGTCCAGGTGCAGCGCACCGGCGCCCCCAGCACCCACGCGGCCAGCGCCACCAGGGGCTGGACGGACTGGTCGAGCTTGCCGCCAAAGCCGCCGCCGCAGGCTGACGGCCGGATGCGGACCCGCTCGGGCGCGATGCCGAGTACGTTGGCCACCTCGTCGCGGTCCATGTACGGGGTCTGGGTACTCGCGACGACTTCGATCCGATCGTCCCCCGGATCGCCCCCCTGATTACTCCTCTGATCGCCCTTGACGCGCCGTGCATACCCGGCCTCGGGCTCGATGTAGGCATGTTCGACGAAGGGGGTCTCGAACTCGCCGCTCGCCTCGACGAATTCGTCGTCGTCGGGCGGCGGCACGGCGCCGGCATGCACGCGCCCGCGGGTGAGCACGTTGTCCGGATGGGCCGGCTGCACCGCCGCGGCGCCCGGGGATACCGCATCGCGCGGATCGCGGAGGGCCGGCCGCGGCTCCCAGTCGATGGGAATTTCGTCGTCGGAGAGCCGGTCGAGGGTGTCGGCGTCGCCGACCAGCGCCGCCACCGCCTCGCCGCGATAGCGCACGATGCCGGGGGCGAGCACCGGCTGGTCCTTGATGTCCGGGTAGATCCCGAAGCCGTTGACGCCGGGGACGTCGGCGGCGGTGAGGATCCGGGCCAGCCCGGGATACCGCGTGTGCAGGGCGGCGCAATCGCCGAGCGTGAAGCGGGCATGGGGATGCGGGGAGCGCACCACCCGCAGCCGGAGTGCGTCGGGCGGCGCCTCGTCATCGCCGAAGACGGCGGCGCCGGTGACCTTGTCGATGCCGTCGACGCTCGGAACGCGCTGGCCCATGTACTGCATCGCCCCGTCGTTGCGGGCTGCGTCGTTTCGCGCCTCGTTTCCGCTGCCGGGGCGAGCGGGCGGCGCGTCATGCGTCGCTGCGAGCACCGCCCGTACGATCTTCCGGTAGCCGGTGCACCGGCAGAGCACCCCGCCGAGCGCGTCGAGGACTTCTGCCTCGGTCGGGGGCTGCGCGCGGCCGAGCAGGGTGCTCGCGGCCATCAGCATTCCCGGCGTGCAGATTCCGCACTGGGCCGCCCCGTGTTCGTGGAACGCCCGCTGCAACCGGCTCGGGCGGCCGTTCTCCGCCAATCCCTCCACCGTGGCGACCGACCGGCCAGCCACCTGCCCTAGAGTCACCAGGCAGGCGCAGACTTGCTCGTCGTCGAGGAGGATCGTGCACGCGCCGCAATCCCCGGCGTCGCAGCCGACCTTGGTGCCGGTGAGCCCGAGGTGCACGCGCAGCACGTGCGTGAGGCGGGATGCGGGCGGCGCGTCCACCTCGACCGTGCGGCCATTGACGCGAAATCGGTGAGCAGTGATGGTCATCGGTCAGCGATTCCCGCCGGCGGTCCGAGAGGTCGTCACGCTGGGAGACTCCGGCGGGACCCCGGCCTCCGGTGGAGCGTTCATTCGGGACGATTCCGAGTGCATGTTCCGGCTGGGCGGGAATGGCCGATCAATGGCCGACAATCGGTCGGCTTCGCAATGCCGGACCCGGCTCATACCCCAGATCATGTGCCGGCACATGCACCAAATCATGTACTTGAGTCGGCGTGGCGGACCCGGTTCAGCGCGCCGCGCCTTCGCCGTGCACCAGGGCGCCGAGCGCCCGGGTCACCAGCACCCGCGCCCCGTGCCGGCGGTAGGCGGCGGAAGCCCGCACGTCGTTCAGGGGGGAGAGCGATGCGAAGTCCTCCTCTCGCACCCCGCCGGGGGCGTCCTCGGGCCGCGTGCCTTCCAAGCGGGCTTCGAGACGAGTCAACCGTCGCGCGACCTCCGAGCAGGCGCCGACGGCGATCCGTGCCCCCCGGATGCGTCCGTCCCGCACTTCCAGGCCGGCCGCCACCATCGCGATGGAGATTACCAGATAGCGCCGCGCGCCGAGCTTGAGGAACGTGGAGCGGGCTCCGGGCGCGGGGGAGGGGATGACGATTGTGGTCATCAGCTCTTCGGGCCGCAGACAGGTGCGTCGGTTGCCGGTGATGAAGGATTCGAGCGGAACATCCCGCGAGCCGCCACGGCGCCGGAGTCGTACTCGGGCGTCGAGGGCGAGCAGGGCGGGCACCCCGTCCGCGGCTGGCGATGCGTTGCAGAGATTGCCGGCCAGCGTGCCGCGATTCTGAATCTGCCGCCCTCCGACCTCGCGAGCCGCCTGCCGCACGCCGTCGAACCACGCCGGCAGGTCGGACTCGATCGCCTCGGTCCAGGTGACGAGGGCACCGATCTCCACCCGGTCCGGGAAGCGGCGGATGTGCGAGAGCGCTTCGATGGCGGTGATGTCGAGGATCGGCGCGCGGCCGGGGTGGTCGATGCCCGGTCGTCCCCACCCGACCGCCGCGGCGGCGGCCGGAAACACATCGGTGCCGCCGGCGATGATCCGGTGCGGCTCCGCGCTCAGCCGGCCGAGCGCATCGTTCAGGCCGGCCGGCCGCCGGTACGCGCTCAACGGCCGTGCGCCGCCAGGGCGCCCAAGTTCCCGCCGTCCGGAATCTCGACGCGCCCGACGGCCGAGCGCGCCCGATTGCGTCGCGGAGTGCGCTCTCGGCACGCCAACGGGAATGGCCGACCTCGTATCATCGCTCCTGCACGCGGATCTCCTTCCGGCTCATTCTGACACCCATTCCTGTCGGCCACCATTGCGTGACGGAATCGCGTAACAGGATCGCCAGCCATTCCCGCCGAGCCCGGAACCCACGCTTCCCCCAGGCCGGAACCCACGCTCGAAATGGCCCCGGACGGATGCGGCGGAGATCGAAATTCCGCCGGAATCGCACGGCGGGCCGGCCTCCCGGAACGCCGGCGGGAATCGCGCCGGAGCGTCAGCGGGAATTGCAGTGCAATTGCCCCATGTAACGCTCCGTGTGGCGGCCCTGGGTGACGGCCTCTTGGAGCGCCGCCGGAATTGCGCTGAAATTACGCCTAAATTACGATGTAATCACGCCGATGAAGTCGCGTTCGCTCATCACCAACGCCGCGCTCACGGATCGCCCGGGCCTCGACGCCGGCGCGAGCGTCGGGCTCGCACTCGCCCACGACAGCGCCGCGCGCCACGTTCGGGGCGCTGCCGCCTATATCGACGATCTGCCCGAGCCGGCCGGCACTGTGCACGTGGCGCCCGGCTCCGCCGCCGCGGCGCGCGGGGTCATCCGCGCCATCGACCTCGACGCGGTGCGGGCCTCTCCCGGGGTGCTGGCGGTGCTGACTGCTGCGGACATTCCGGGGGCGAACGATTGCAGCCCCGCCTTCGGCGACGATCCCATCCTCGCCGCCGGCGAGATCCTGTTCCACGGTCAGGTCGTGTTCGCAGTGGTCGCCGAAACCCGCGACGCGGCCCGTCGGGCGGCGCACCGGGCCCGTATCGAGGTCGAGGCGGTCGCGCCCCGCGTCACCGTGGACGACGGCCTCGCCGACGGCGCCGAGGTGCTGGCGCCCTACGAATTCCGGCGCGGGGAGTCGGCATCCGCGATCGCGGATGCCGCCCATCAGCTCGAAGGCCGGGTGCGCATCGGCGGTCAGGAGCACTTCTACCTCGAAGGGCAGGCGGCGCTCGCGGCGCCCGGAGAGGACGACGAGATGCGGGTGTGGTCCTCCACCCAGCATCCGTCCGAGGTCCAGAACCTCGTCGCCCACATGCTCGGAGTGCCGAGCGCGGCGGTGGTGTGCGAGTGTCGGCGCATGGGCGGCGCGTTCGGCGGCAAGGAGTCGCAGGCGGCGCAGTGGGCCTGTCTCGCGGCGCTCGCTGCCCATGTCACCGGGCGGCCGGCGAAGGTCCGTCTCGACCGCGACGACGACATGACGATGACCGGCAAGCGTCACGACTTCCGCGTGGACTGGCGCTGCGGCTTCGATGGCGACGGCGTGCTCGCCGGCATCGACGTCGATCTCGACGCTCGGTGCGGGTGCTCGGCCGACCTCTCTCTCGGCGTGGTGGACCGGGCCATGTTCCACGCCGACAACGCCTACTTCTACCCGGCGGCGCGGATCCACTCCCGGCGGGTGCGCACCGACACGGTGTCGAACACCGCGTTCCGGGGGTTCGGAGGGCCGCAGGGGACCCTGTTCGCCGAGCGCATGATGGACGCCGTCGCGATCACCCTGGGGCTCGATCCGCTGGTGGTGCGCAAGCGCAACCTCTACGCGCCGGGGCGCGACGTCACCCCCTACGGCATGCGGGTCGACGATCGAGCCGTCACCCGGATCGTGCGCCGGCTGGAGCGCACCAGCGGGTACGCGGCCCGGCGTCGCGCCATCGCGCGGTTCAATGCGAGCGCGGGGCGGGCGGCGAGCACGGGGCGTGTGGCGAGCACGGGACGTGCGGCGAGTGCGGAGTGCACAGGGAGCGGCGGCACGATACGCAAGGGCATCGCGCTCACCCCGGTCAAGTTCGGGATCGCGTTCACGCTGAAGCAGCTCAACCAGGCCGGCGCGCTGGTGCACGTCTTCACCGACGGCTCGGTGCAGGTGAACCACGGCGGCACGGAGATGGGGCAGGGGCTCTACGTCAAGGTGGCGCAGGTGGTGGCCGAGGAATTCGGGGTCGGCATCGACCGGGTCCGGATTACCGCGACCCGTACCGACAAGGTGCCGAACACCACGCCGACTGCGGCCTCGTCCGGTTCCGATCTGAACGGCATGGCGGCGCGCCGCGCCGCGCGCACCATTCGCCGCCGTCTGGCCGAACTCGCGGCCCGGCTGTTCCAGGTGCGCGAGGCGGAGGTCACGTTCGGGGACGGCATGGTGCGGGTGGGGGCGGAGACAGTGCCCTTCGAACGGCTCACGCAACTCGCGTTCACGGAGCGGGTGTCGCTCTCGTCCACCGGCTTCTACGCGACGCCGAAGATCACCTGGGATCGCGACACCGCGAGCGGGCGCCCTTTCCTCTACTTCGCCGGGGGCGCGGCGTGCAGCGAGGTGACGGTCGACATCGAGACCGGCGAGATGCGCCTCGACCGGGTGGACATCCTCCACGACGCCGGTTGTTCGCTGAACCCGGCCATCGACATGGGGCAGATCGAGGGCGGCTTCGTGCAGGGAATGGGCTGGCTCACGACCGAGGAACTCGTCTACGGCGAGGACGGTCGTCTCCTCACCCATGCCCCCTCGACCTACAAGATCCCGACCTGCTCGGACGTACCGACCGACTTCCGAGTGGCGCTGTTCGAACCGGGCCGCAACCGCGAAGCTACCATCCACCGCTCGAAGGCGGTCGGCGAACCCCCGCTGCTGCTGGCCATCTCCGTGTTTTCCGCCATCACCCACGCGCTTGCGAGCCTGGCCCCGGGCCGGGTGCCACCGCTCGACGCGCCGGCGACGCCGGAGGCGATTCTGCGGGCAGCGGACGCGATGCGGGCGGATGGCCCCCCTGAGCCGGACGCGATTGACACCCACACGGGCTCCTCAAGCGAATGGGTTGACGATCGTCAAGCCTTCGACACGTCGGCCAGCCTGAAGATCCTCCGTCAGTAGTGTGTCGCATCCGGCTTCAAGTGCCGATGCAACGATCAGCGAGTCGTAGAAACTGAAGCGGTGCGTGCGGGCAAGAGAGACGGCCTCGGTGTGGGTAACGACATCAATGGGGCGAACGGGATCGAGTGCTGTTCGCACGTCGGCGACAGCTTCGGCGATCACTTCCCATTCGAGGTTGAACTTGCGGCGGAGGACGGCAGCGAATTCGTTCAGAACCTGCACGCTGATCACGCCCCCCGCCAGGATCGTCTGTCGCGCCGTCTCGCTCTTGGCGCCGGCACCTTGAGCATATATCAGAACGTTCGTGTCGAGGAATGCGGTCACCGCGCGTTGGCCTCGTTCCGATCGAACGCATATCCGTGGGGTATGGACCAGGCGCGGGCTCGCATTCGTTCGACCGCCAGAGCTCGGCGTTCATCCTTTGCGATCGTGATGCGTTTCGTCGAAGCGGATACGATTTCGAGTTCGTCACCGGGTTTCAGGCCGAGATCCTCGACCAGTGCCTTGGGCAGCCGGATGGCGAGGCAGTTGCCCCATTTGGAGACGTGCATGGTTCACTCCAAGATATCCTGAAACACAGGATATCTCATGGCCTGCACTTCGTCGAACCGGGAGCAGAGCGCTTCATCACGGATATACGTCCGATTTGCGGTGACCTCTCGATCGGGGGCGTCCCACCTTCGCCAACGAGGGCCGCCGGCTCTCGCTCTCGGGATCTCCCGGGACCGAAAACGAGCGATCTCACAAGACTTGCACCCGCAGAGCGCCGTTGGAGGAGCGTATCGCGCGCTTGGTCGTACAGTCGCATGGGCAGTACGGTCGTCGTCAAGCGACGCATCCACGTTGCAGAGTATGGCGCATGAGGTGCACATTCCGGGTGGAGACGAAGAAGCCGCCGCGGTCCGGATACGGAGCCGGGATCGGGCCGGTACGCGAGGAGGATCGAGCGGGTGCGGATCTGGTCGGTGGTCGCGGAAATGGTCGCCTCGCACGGGCGCTGCGCGCTGGTGACGGTGGCGGCAGTGCGCGGCTCCGCGCCGCGTGAGCCGGGGGCGCGCATGGTGGTCGTGCCGGACGGCGGTTTTCACGGAACCATCGGCGGGGGCGAGCTGGAGTGGCGGGCGATCGGCTTCGCGCGCGATGTGCTGTCGCGGGACGCTCCGAGCACGACGCTCGACCGATTCACCCTGGGTCCCGATCTCGGCCAGTGTTGCGGGGGGAGCGTGCGGTTGTTGACTGAAGTGTTCGACCGGGATCGTCTCGACGAGGCGCAGGCGCTCGCCGCGCGCGAGGCCGCCGGATCGTTCATGACTCGGGGGCAAATCGGATCGCACGGCGTCGAACGCCTCGTGCTCGACCGCAAGGGACAGAGTGCCGGTCGCGGCGCCAGCGGCATGCAAGCGCTCGCACCGGTGGTGCTCGAAGGTGACGGTCTCATCATCGAACGGTTCCGTGACGACCACCGCGCGGTGTGGCTGTTCGGTGCCGGGCACGTGGGTCGCGCCCTGATGCTCGCACTGGCGCCGTTGCCGTTCGAGGTCATCTGGGTCGACGAGCGGGCGGAGGTTTTCCCCGCCGTGGTGCCGGCCAACGTGCGGACGGTGCGAAGTGCCGATCCGGCCGCCGAGGTTGCGCGGGTGCCGGACGGGGCGTTGATCGTGGTGATGACCCACAGCCACGCCCGGGATCTGGCCGTCGTGCACGCCGCCCTGGCGGCAGGACGGTTCGGCTACATCGGGCTCATCGGGTCGGACAGCAAGCGCGCCCGGTTCACCCGAAGGCTCCGCGAGGCCGGCGTCGCGCCGGCGCGCATCGCGGATCTCGTCTGTCCCGTCGGCTCCCGCAATATCGCTTCCAAGCATCCGGGGGCGATTGCGGCCGGCGTCGCCGTGCAGCTCCTGGAGCGGGACGAGGTGCTCGCCACTTCGGCGATCCCGGTGCGGGGAGTCGTCGCGGGAGCGGCACGGTGATCGGACCGGAAGCAGGAGGGCGGGAGCCCGGTGCGAGATCGACTCTCCGGGTGCGCCCTGGCACGGATCTCGAATGGACGCCATCCGCCCGGCGAAGACTGACCAGAATCCCGCGATTCGGCTTGAAAGTCGGTCGGATCAGCCGAGGGCGTCATCCGACTTCAAGCGAGTCGAAGCCATGCTGCGGGCCGGATGACGCTGCGCTCATCCGGCCTGCGGGCTTGCCCCTCACATACTCTCCACCTTCTGTTCGGCTCTCCGGATTTGCAGAGGATGGCCAGTCCCGACCGGCGGGCTTCGGGCAACACCTCCCGCCGGCTCGCGGCGCCATGGGTGAGCCGTCGTGACGGACGCGCAGGCAGAACCCGTCGGCGAGTACCTTCTGGAGGCGCTCGACATCGTCAAGCGCTTCGGCGACTTCACCGCCAACGATCGGGTGACGCTGCGCCTGCCGCCCGGAGAGATCCACGCCCTGCTCGGGGAGAACGGCGCCGGCAAGTCCACGCTGGTCAAGATCGTCTACGGTGCTCTCCAGCCCACCGGTGGTCAGCTCCGGTGGGGGGGCGAGACGGTCGAGATCCCGAACCCGGCGGCGGCGCGGCGGCTCGGAATCGGGATGGTCTTCCAGCACTTCTCGCTGTTCGATGCCCTCACCGTGGCCGAGAACATCGCGCTCGCGCTGCCCGGCCGGTTCGATCTCGTGTCGCTCGCCGAGCGCATCGCGCGGGTGTCGGCCGAGTACGGGCTGCCGCTCGAACCGACCGCGCTGGTCGCGGACCTCTCGGTCGGCGAGCGCCAGCGCATCGAGATCGTGCGTTGCCTGATTCAGGAGCCGCGGCTGCTGATCATGGACGAGCCGACCGCGGTGCTGACGCCGCAGGAGGCGGACCAGCTCTTCGTCACGTTGCGCCGGCTCGCCGGCGAAGGTTGTGCGGTGCTCTACATCTCGCACCGGCTCGAGGAGGTGAAGCAGCTCTGCCACCACGCCACCATCCTGCGCCACGGCGAGGTGGTTGCGAACGTCGACCCGCAGGCAGAGACGGCGGCCTCGCTGGCGCGGTTGATGGTGGGCGCGGACGTGCACGCGGTGAACGCGGAGACGCATGCGCCCGCCGGCCCGCCGATGCTCGCCGCCGTGTCGCTCTCGCTCCCCGCCGACGGTCCGTTCGGCGTCGCGCTGCGCGACGTGTCGCTCGAAGTGCGGGCGGGCGAGGTGGTGGCGATCGCCGGGGTGGCGGGGAACGGGCAGTCGGAACTCTTCGAGGCCCTGTCGGGCGAGCGGCCGGCGCCGGTCCCCGAGGCGATCGCCGTCGCCGGCGAGCCCTGCGGCACCCGCGACGTCACCGCGCGCCGCCGGCTTGGCGCCGCGTTCGTGCCGGAGGAGCGGCTTGGGCACAGCGCGGTGCCGGGCTTCGTGCTCTCGGACAACGTGCTGCTGACTCGCCATGCCTCCGGGGGCGGTCTGGTCCGCGTCGGTGTCGTCGATCGGCCCGGAATCCGCGCGGTGGCAGAGCGCGTGACGCAACGGTTCGACGTGCGCACGAGCCGCGCCGACCCGCCGGCGCAGGCGCTCTCCGGCGGGAACCTCCAGAAGTTCGTGGTGGGACGCGAGCTCGACCGGGAGCCCGCCGTCCTGGTGATCAACCAGCCGACCTGGGGCGTCGATGCGGGCGCGGCGGCGCTCATCCGGCAGGTGCTTCTGGACATGGCCGAGAGCGGCGCCGCGGTGCTCATCATCAGCCAGGACCTCGACGAGATCTTCGAGATCGCGGACCGCATCGCGGTGATTTCGCGCGGCGAGCTCTCCGCCGCCCATCCCGCGGGCGAGATCGATCGTGAACGCATCGGTCTCCTGATGGCCGGCGCGCACGAGTCCGCCGCGCATGGCGACGGCGCGGGGTGTGAGGCTGCGAACCCGCGGCGGGGCGGGTCCGGCCGGGGGGCGGGCGATGGGGAGGCGGCGGCATGAGGCTTCAGCTCCAGGTCCGGTCGCAGCCGAGCCGGGCGATGACTGCGCTTTCCCCGGTCATCGCCATCGCGCTCACGGTGTGCGTGGGGGGTGTGATCTTCGCCGCGCGCGGGCTCGACCCCCTGCATGCCCTCTACGTCTACTTCGTCGAGCCGGTGACCACGATGTGGTCGATCGAAGAGCTCATCGTGAAGGCGGCGCCGCTGGTGCTGATCGGCGCCGGCCTTGCGGTCTGCTTCCGGGCCAACCTCTGGAACATCGGGGCCGAGGGCCAGTTCACGGCGGGCGCGATCGCGGGCGGGGCGATACCGGTCATGGCGCCGGATCTCGGGCCGTGGGTCTCGCTCCCGCTCATGCTGGCGCTGGGCATGCTCGGCGGCATGGCGTGGGCCGCGGTCCCCGCGCTGCTCCGCAACCGGTTCGGCACCAACGAGATCCTGACCAGCCTGATGCTGGTGTACGTCGCGCAGTATCTCCTCGACTGGCTGGTGCGCGGCCCGTGGCGCGACCCCCATGGCTTCAACTTCCCGAAGACGGTCGCGTTCCAGGACTGGCACCTCCTGCCGACGCTCGGCTTCGGACGGGTGCACCTCGGGGCGGTGTTTGCGGTCATCGCGGTCGTGGTGCTGTTCGTGCTGATGTCGCGCACGCTCAAGGGCTTCGAGATCCGGGTGAGCGGCGATGCGCCCCGAGCCGCGGGGTTCGGCGGCTTCTCGCGCCCGCGCACCGTGTGGTTCTGCTTCGGGCTCGCGGGGGCCCTCGCGGGGCTGGCGGGGATCTGCGAGGCGGCGGGACCGATCGGTCAGCTCCAGCCCCACATCTCGCCCGGGTACGGTTTCACCGCGATCATCGTGGCGTTCCTCGGGCGGCTGAACCCGATCGGGGTGCTGCTCGCGGGCATCGTGCTCGCCATCAGCTACCTCGGCGGCGAGGCGGTGCAGGTGGAGCTGGGCCTCTCGGACAAGACCGCGAAGGTCTTTCAGGGCGTACTGTTGTTCTTCATCCTGGCCTGCGACACCCTGATCCGGTACCGGGTCCGGTGGGTGGCCGGCCGCCGGTAATGGACCGATGACCGCACTCGAAGCCGTCCTGCTCACGATCATCACCGCGTCGACGCCGTTGCTGCTCGCGGCCATCGGCGAGCTCGTGGTCGAGCGCTCCGGGGTGTTGAACCTCGGGGTCGAGGGAATGATGGTGATGGGCGCGGTGTGCGGCTTCGCCGGGGCGCACATCACCGGGTCGGCCGCGGTGGGGGTCGTGGCCGGGCTCGGGGCCGGGGTCGCCATGTCGCTGGTGTTCGGCTTCCTCACCCAGACCCTGGTGACCAACCAGGTGGCCACGGGGCTTGCGCTCACGCTCTTCGGGCTCGGGCTGTCCGGTCTGATCGGAGAGTCGTTCACGGGGCTTCCGGGCGTGAAGCTCACCGCCATCCACATCCCCGGTCTGAGCGACCTGCCGTTCGTCGGTCCGGTGCTCTTCGGCCACGACGTGCTCGTATACGCCTCGATCGCGATCACGGTGCTCGTCGCCTGGGTCCTGACGCGCACCCGTATCGGGCTCGTCATCCGGGCCACCGGGGGCAACCATCACTCCGCCCACGCCCTTGGATACAACGTGGTGGCGGTGCGCTATGCCTGCATCGCCTTCGGGGGCGCCTGCGCCGGGCTCGCCGGCGCCTACCTGGCACTGGCGTATACGCCGCAATGGATCGAGAATATGACGGCGGGACGCGGCTGGATCGCCCTTGCGCTCGTGGTCTTCGCCACGTGGGCGCCGTTCCGGGTCGCGGTCGGCGCGTACCTGTTCGGCACGGTGTGGATCATGGGCCTGTATGTGCAGGGGATCGGAATCGGCATCCCCGCCCAGCTCCTCGCCGCGTTGCCCTACCTGGTGACAATCGCCGCCCTGGTGCTCATTTCCGGAAATCGAGTCCTGACCAAGATGAATACACCCGCCTGCATCGGCCAGCCCTTCGTGCCGGACCGTTGAGGCACACCGAGCCCCGGTCCGAGCCCACTCGCACTCGAACCCGCCCAACCCCAACCTTGACCCTGATGAGGAGAACCCCCCGATGAGAACACTGTTCGCAGCATTGACCGGCCTCGCGCTCTCGCTCGCCGTCGGCGTCGCGTCCGGCGCCGACAAGCTGAAGGTCGGATACATCTACATCGGTCCGATCGGCGACCACGGATGGACCTACCAGCACAACGAGGGCCGCCTCGCCGTCGAGGCGGCGTTCGGCGACAAGGTCGAGGTCGTGTACGTGGAGAATGTGCCCGAAGGCCCGGACGCCGAACGCGCGATCACTCGCCTGGCTCGCGACGGGGCCGGAATCATCTTCACCACGTCGTTCGGCTACATGGACCCGACCAACCGGGTGGCGAAGAATTTCCCGGACGTGAAGTTCGAGCACAACACCGGCTACAAGCGCCAGAGCGACAACGTATCGACCTACAACGCGCGCTTCTACGAGGGTCGTTACGTCATCGGCCAGATCGCGGCGCGGATGTCGAAGAGCGGCGTGGCCGGATACATCGCCTCGTTCCCGATCCCCGAGGTGGTGCGCGGCATCAATTCCTTCATGCTGGGCGCGCAGTCGGTCAACCCCGACTTCAAGCTGAAGGTCGTGTGGGTGAGCACCTGGTTCGATCCCGGTAAGGAAGCGGACGCCGCCAAGGTGCTGATCGGCCAGGGCGCCGACATCATCACCCAGCACACCGACTCCACCGCGCCGCTCCAGATTGCGGCCGAGCAGGGTGCGCACGCCTTCGGGCAGGCGTCGGACATGATCAAGTTTGCGCCGGACACCCAGCTCACCGCGATCGTCAACAACTGGGCGCCGTACTACGTCGCGCGGGTCCAGGCGGTCATGGACGGCACTTGGCAGTCTCATGACGTGTGGGACGGGATGAGCGCCGGCATGGTGACGATGGCCCCCTACACCAACCTGCCGGACGACGTGGCGGCGGTGGCGAAGGAGACGGAGGCAAAGATCACCTCCGGCGACTTTCACCCCTTCACCGGACCGATCCACAACCAGGCCGGCGAGATGGTCATCGGCGAGGGCGAGGTGCTCGACGACGGCGTCCTGCTCGGCATGAACTGGTACGTCAAGGGTATCGACGACAAGCTGCCGCAGTAGGCGAAGTCCGCTTTCTCCGTTGGACCGCACGCTCCCCGAGACGGGGAGCGTGCGCGGCGCCGCGGGTCTCCGTGCCCGCACCGTCCCGGATCGCTGCCGTCCGATACGGGGAGTGAGTACACGGAAAGCGCCGGGTTTCCGGGGCGCGGGACCGGGAAACGATCCATGATCCGAATCACCGACTCTGGCCATGTCCCGTCGGGTGCGGCGCTCCCCGGGGCTCCGCCCGCGGCGGCGACCTGATTCGGATCCGTCCCCCCGGCTCGCCCACCTCGCCCACCTCCGACCACCTCCGACCACCGATGACCGCCTTCGCCGCCGACTGGGCCAACCTGCTGCTCCGCTGGGCGCACCTGGTGGCGGGCATCGCCTGGATCGGCACCTCCTTCTACTTCATCGCCCTCGACCTCTCGCTGCGCCGTCGCCACGACGCGCCCGAGGGCCTCACCGGCACCGCGTGGGAGGTGCACGGGGGCGGCTTCTACCGGGTGGAGAAGTACGCGGTGGCGCCGCCGGCGCTGCCGGAGCACCTCACGTGGTTCCGATGGGAGGCGTACCTCACCTGGCTGACCGGCTTCGCGCTGCTGGTGGTGCAGTTCTACCTCGACGCCTCGACGTGGCTCATCGACCCCGGGGTGATGCCGCTCACCGCCTGGCCGGCGGTGATCATCTCCGTCGGGAGTCTCGCGGCGGGGTGGGTCGTCTACACCGTGCTCTGCCGTTCGAGGGTCGGCGCGAACGCGGTGGTGCTGGCGGGCGCGGTCTTCGTCCTGTGCGTCGCCGCGACCTGGGGCTACACGCAGGTCTTCTCCGCCCGCGCCGCGCTGGTGCACGCCGGGGTGCTGATCGGGACGATCATGGCCTTCAACGTTTTCATGGTGATCATCCCCAACCAGAAGAAGGTGGTGGCGGCACTGCTTGCGGGCGAAGCGCCGGACCCGGCTCTGGGGGAGGTGGCCAAGCAGCGCTCGTTGCACAACACCTATCTGACCCTGCCCGTCCTGCTGCTGATGGTGAGCGGGCATTACCCGATGCTCACCGGGCATCCGCATGCGTGGCTGCTGGTGGCCCTGATCATCGTGGGGGGCGCCTGTGCGCGGCATTTTCTGGTGCACGTCGAGGTCGGGAGGCCGTTCGCCTCGGTCGCCTGGACCCTGCCGGTGGTGGCGGTGGCGCTGGCTATCGCAGTTATTCTGACCGCTCCGGTCACGATGACCGCCCCGACGTCGGGCGATTCGAACGCCGCGTTGTCGGTGAGCGACGTGGAGGTACTGGGGATCACGGATGCCCACTGCGTGTCGTGCCACGCGCAAGCGCCGACGCATCCGGCGTTCAAGGTCGCGCCCAAGAACGTCGTGCTGGAGACCACCGACGATCTGCGCCGCTACGCGGTTCTGGTCGATCTGCACACGGTGCGTACACGTACCATGCCCCTCGGAAACCCGACCGGCATGACCGACGAGGAGCGGGCCCGCCTCGGTGCCTGGCTGGCGGCGCAGTCTCGATGAATGATCCGATGTCTGCCGTGCCGCCCTTGCCTGCAGCCGTACCATCCATCCCGTTGACGGTGAGGTCGCGATGAGCGATCCGATGTCTGCTGTGTCGCCCCCGTCGATCGACGCCGTCAACGCGCTCGATGCAGCGGCGTTCGCCGCACGCTTCGGCGACGTTGCGGAGGCGTCGCCCTGGGTGGCCGAGGCTGCGTTCGAAGCACGGCCGTTCCCCGATCGCGAGGCGCTGGTGGCGGCGTTCGTCGGCGCCGTCGGCGTGGCGTCGTGCGAGGCGCAGCGCGCGTTGCTGCGCGCGCATCCGGATCTCGCGGGCCGGGCGGCGGTGGCCGGCGACATGGCGGAGGCGTCACGGCGCGAGCAGGCCGGTGCGGGGCTCGACCGGCTCACCGCCGAGGAATTCGCCCGGTTCCGGGATCTCAATGCCCGCTACCGGGCCCGCTTTGGATTCCCCTTCATCTACGCGGTGAAGGGGGCGACGAAGGAGGCGATCCTCGCCGCATTCGAGGCGCGGATCGACAACGATGCCGACACCGAGCACGCCACGGCCCTCGCCCACGTCGAACGCATCCTGCGATTCCGCATCGAAGACCGGGTGATGCCATGAGTGTCGCGTACGACGAGCGGGCGATCCGCGGTGCGGTCCCGGCCCGCTGCGGCGATTTCCGTCGCCGCAGCGAAGACTGGACGCTGCCATGACCGCCGGGTCCGACGGGCGGGTAATCCGCGGCGCGGTCCTGACCTACCGCGACGACCCCGCCGTCGCGGAGCCGGATCGCGCGGTGCGGTTTTACCGCAACGGCGCGGTCGCGATCTCCGGGGACGGACGCATCGTCTGGCGCGGCCATGCGGGTCGCCTGCCGGAACGGTTCCGCGCTCTCCCGTCGGACGACCACGGCGAGGCGCTGGTGCTGCCCGGCTTCATCGATGCCCACGTCCATTTTCCCCAGTACCGGATGCTGGCCGCCCCCGGCAAGGACCTGCTGGACTGGCTGAACCGGTTCACGTTCCCCGAGGAGCAACGCTACGCCTCGCCGTCGCACGCACGCGCCGCGGCGGAAGTGTTCCTTGACCGCCTGGTGCAGCACGGCACTACCGCCGCGGTGGTCTTTTCCACCGTGCACCGGTCCGCCGCCGAGGTGCTCTTCGCCGCGGCCGAGCGCCGCGGTCAGGCCATCGTCAGCGGCAAGACGCTGATGGACCGCAACGCCCCGGCCGCGTTGTGCGACGACCCGGAGTCGGGCGCGCGCGACAGCGAGGCGCTGATCGCGCGCTGGCATCGCCGCGGCCGGCTGCGCTACGCGATCACCGTGCGCTTCGCAATCACTTCGACCGAAGCGCAACTCCGCGAGGCCGGAGCGCTCGCGGCCCGGCATCCCGACTGCCACGTGCACAGCCACCTCTCGGAGAGCGCGGGGGAGATCGAGTTCATGCGGCGGCTGTTCCCGCAGGCGAAGGACTACACCGATGTGTACGACCGGTTCGGCCTGCTCGGCCCGCGCAGTCTGTACGCGCACGGTATCCATCTGTCGGAGCGCGAGTGTGCGCGGCTCTCCGAGTCCGGCACCGTCGTCGTGCACTGCCCGACCTCGAACACGTTCCTCGGCTCGGGGCTCTTCGACGCCGCGCATGTGGGGCGTTCGGACCGCCCCGTGCGCATCGGCATCGCCACCGACGTGGGCGGCGGCACGAGCTACTCGATGCTGTACACCCTCGGCGAGGCCTACAAGGTGGCGATACTCGGTGGGCGCACGCCGGGTGCGCACGCGCTGTTCCACCTCGCCACCCGCGGCAACGCGATGAACCTGGGCCTCGACGACGAGATCGGCTCCCTGGAGCCCGGTCGGTGGGCGGACATCGTCGTCCTCGACCCCACCGCCACCCCGGTGCTGGAAGCGCGCCACGCCCTCTCGGAGAGCCTCGAGGACACCCTCTTCGCCCTCGCCATCCTTGGCGACGACCGCGCGGTGCGAGCGACATACATCGCCGGGCGCCGGGTGTGGGGGGCTGCCCCCGGCCCTGAATGAAAGTCGAGAGAACGCGCGTCGATCCGACCACCCCCACCCCCGGTGCTATTCGGGCATCGCTCGCAGGAGCGCCCGGACCACGGTGGCGGCGTTGTCCGCTGCGAGCTGGAAGAAGACTTCCAGTTCGTTCTCCCGCTCGCGGCCGCCGGCCAGATCGGCAAGGCTCCGCACCGCGATGAAGGGCACGCGGTTGGACCACGCGACATGGGCGACGGCGGCGCTTTCCATGTCCAGCACCCGCGCTCCGAACGTCTCGAACGTGTAGGCACGGAACGCTGCGTTGTCGACGAAGGCACCTCCAGACACCCCGGCGCCTCCGACCACGATGCGGGGAGTGCGCGGGAGGCAGGCGTGCTCCGCCGTGCACCGGTCGAGGACCACTCCGTCGACCGCGGCCCGCGCCCGGTCCAGCATCGGCTCGTCCACCGGAAACCAGAATCGGGTCTCCGGCGTGTCCGCACCGGAGCGAAGCACCGTGAGCGAGCGGGGGAACATCATGCCGAAGTTCGCGAACGGGTAATCGAAGAACGGCACTTTCGACCAGTCGTCGTCCACCTCGCGCGCGAAGAGCGTCTCCAGGTACTGCCCCCAGCGATCGGCAATGACGACGTCGCCGATGTCGAGCGCCGGGTCCACGCCGCCGGCAATGCCGGAGAACACGATCTGCCCGATCTCGAAATGGTCCAGCGCGAGCTGCATCGTCATCGCGGCGTTGACGATGCTGACGCCGCTCAGAAAGAGGACGACGTCCCGACCCTCCAACTCGCCGGTTGCGAATTCGACGCCGTTCGCCTCGTGCACCACCGCGCTCCGGAGCGCGCTTCGCAGGATCGACATCTCCGGTGCATACGCGGACACCACCGCAATGCGCCGGGTGTCGTCCCTGAAGTCGTCGTGCGCGGCGGCGGGAGACACCGCGCTGGCCAGCCCCGCGCTGACGACGGCCAGGCGGACCGCCATGCTCCGGAATGCGTGTAGCTTCATCATTGCCTCCTTGTCTCATCTTGTGTGGCGCCGTGCGCGCTCTTGCGCGCGGGAGCCCGATTCTGCATGTTCGCCGCTGCGACCGAAATTCCCGCATGGTGCCGGAACATCCCGGATTCCGGCGGGGCCGCCGCCATCCGGGCGTGTGCCGATGCCGGTGCGGACACCGATCGGGCCGGAGATCTTGATGAAGAACATCGTCGTGTGCTGTGACGGCACCGGGAACGAGTATGGCACCCACAACACCAATGTGGTCGCCGCGTATGCGCTCGCCGAAGAGAGCGGGCACCAGTGTCGTTACTACGACCCGGGCGTCGGCACCGGCGGCTGGGTGTACGAGGAGGAACGCGGCACCCTGCACGCCGCCATGGATCAGGCCACCGGATACGGGCTGCGCAGGAACGTCGAGGAAGCCTACCGCTTCCTCATGCGGGTGTACGAGGATGGAGATCGGGTGTTTCTGTTCGGCTTCAGCCGGGGCGCGTTCACGGTGCGTTCGCTGGCCGGAATGCTGCACCGCTGCGGCCTGTTGTGCCCGACCGCCGGCAATCTCGTCGAGTACGCCTCGAAGCTCTACCATCGGGAGGACGCCGGTCCGGGCGATGCCTCGGTGGAGGCCGGCTTTCGCGCAACCTTCGCGCGGCCGTGTCCGGTGCACTTCATCGGAGTGTGGGACACCGTCGAGTCCCTGATTCTCAACGCCGGGCGCACGTGGCACGACACTCGACCGACCCCGGACACCTCGTTCGCCTTTCACGCCGTGGCCATCGACGAGCGCCGGCGCGACTTCCCGCCGTGCCTGTGGGAGGAGGCGAGCCGCACGGACGATCAGGTGCTGGAGCAGGTCTGGTTCGCGGGCGTGCACTCCGATGTCGGCGGCTGGTACGACGAGCGCGGGCTTTCGAACCTCGCCCTGCAGTGGATGCTGGACCGGGCGCGAACGTGCGGCATGCACCTCGACGAAGACGCGCTGGCCGATCCGCGGCATCGTGGCGACCCGCGGGGGACGATGCACGAGTCGTGCAGTGGATTCTGGCGGTTTCGCGGCCGCCGGCGGCGCGTGATTCCGGAGGGGGCGCGGGTCCACCGCAGCGTGATCGAACGCATGTCGGACCCGGATGCCCGCTACGCCCCGAAGCTGCCGGAGCGCTATGTCATTGCCGACTGAGCGGCGGCGAGGTCTTCCGAGAGCGCAGACGGAACCCTGTCTGTCCCGAGCGCCGGTGCCGCGCGATGGTGCAGGGGACAGGATGCACGTCGGGAGAAGGGCGCGCCATGGAATCGGGGCCCGAGGTGCGCAGGCGGACCGCAGTTCGACCGGGAAGAAGTGATACGGCGCGGGACTTTCCGGGCGCGAACGTGGGATGCGATCACGCCCTTCCGGACGCTGAAAGATCAGGAAGCGCCCGACCTCAGAGTGAATTGTCGTTCGGGGCTTCGGTCTCGGTGGCATGCAGGACGATGCCCGCCCGGGGAGCGGGCATCCGCGCCGGTGCGGTCAGTCGCCATCGGTCGTTGCCGAGTTCGACGTACCACTTGCCGGGCGGCAACGGCGGCAGGGTGCCGCGCCAGGCGCCGGCGGGGTCGCGGATCATGGGAATGATGACATCCGCGCCTGCGCGGGCGGCGTGCGCGAAGCGAAGGTCCAGTCGGTCGCCGGCCGCCATGGCCGCGTCCGCACCGGTGGTGAGCCGGGTTTCCACGACCCCCGGCTTCGGGAACGAGACGACGGCTTCGAGCCCGAGGCGCGTCGCCTCCGCGTCGCGGGCGAGCGAGCGGTTGATCTCCATTCCCCGGCGGTAGTAATCGTCGGCGACGAGTCCGTCCCAGGTCGCGTTGGCGAGGATCAGCATCACCGCGCCGGCGAGCACCGCCGTCGCCGGGATCGCGAAGACCATCCACACGAGGGGCTGCCGGTACCAAGGTGATGGTGGGCGTGGCGTTGATGGCCGGGGCGAGGGGAGGGGCGACGGGGAGGGCGACGCAGGAGGTCTTCCGGCCATCGTCATCTCTCCCCTGGCGCCGGACCGAGGAAGCGGGCCTCCTCGGAGGCGCGAATCTCCGCCGCGTCGACCGCCTCGACCGTGAATCGCACCGGGGTGCTTCCGGACCGGAGCGCGTCGCGCGGCGCATCGAGCCGGGCCGGCACCGACGCGACCTCGCCGGGCGCCACCACTCGATCCGGGGCGCCGATGTCGAGGCGCAGCCCTTCGATGCCGGACGCGCTGATGCGCCAGCGCAGCGGCGCGTCGTGCATGTTCACGATCTTCAGGGTGTAGACGTTGCGGATGAGGCCATCGCCCGTCTCCCGGTAGAGCGCGTTGCGGTCGTGGAGAATGTCCAGCTCGACCGGGACCCTGAGGGCGAGCGAGCCCGCGAAGACCGCGAGCAGGGCGACGAGACCGCCGGCGTAGATCAGGGTGCGGGGGCGCACGATGCGGGTCGGCTGGCCGTCCACCGCGTTCTGCGTGGTGTAGCGCACGAGCCCTTTCGGGTAGCCCATGCGCTCCATGACCTCGTCGCAGACATCGACGCACGCGGCGCAGGCGATGCACTGGTACTGGAGCCCGTCGCGGATGTCGATGCCGGTGGGGCAGACCTGTACGCACATCGTGCAGTTGATGCAGTCCCCGAGACCGGCCGCGCGGTGGTCGGCGCCGCGCTTGCGGGATCCGCGCGGTTCGCCGCGCTCCGCGTCGTAGGAGATGACGAGGGTGTCGCGGTCGAACATCGCGCTCTGGAAGCGGGCGTAGGGACACATGTAGATGCAGACCTGCTCGCGCAGCCACCCGGCGTTGCCGTAGGTCGCGAACCCGTAGAACAGGATCCAGAATGTCTCCCAGGGGCCGGTGTCGAGCCGTCGCAGCGCCCCGCCCAGCTCGGTGATGGGGGTGAAGTAGCCGACGAAGGTGAATCCGGTCCACAGCGAGAACGCGATCCACACCGCGTGCTTGGTGGACTTGAGTGCGAGCTTCCGCGGCCCCCACGGCGCCCGGTCGAGTTTCATCTGCCGCGGCCGGTCGCCCTCGATCTTGCGTTCGATCCAGAGGAAGACCTCGGTGTAGACGGTCTGCGGGCACGCGTACCCGCACCACAGCCGCCCGGCCAGCGAGGTGAAGAAGAACAGCGCCAGCGCCGCGAGGATGAGCAACAGTGCGAGGTAGAGGAAGTCCTGCGGATAGAACGTCCACCAGAAAACGTTGAACTTGCGCGCCGGCAAGTCGAAGAGCAGGAGCTGGCGTCCGTCCCAGCGCAGCCAGCACACCCCGTAGAAGAGCCCGAGCAACGCCACTGCGCCGGCCAACCGCATGGTGGCGAACCAGCCGTGCACCTCGCGCGGGTAGATCTTCTGCCGCTTCTCGTAGAGCGCCGCCTCGACCTCGTCGACGGGTGGCGCCGATGGAGACGAGGCCACGGCAACCGGGAGTTCGGGATGGGTGGTGGTCACGGATTCGCCGGTGCGCCGCACCGTGCTGTCAGCGGTTCGAGAGGCTCCACACCCACGCTGCGAGCACGTGCACGCGGGCTTCTCCGAGGAAGTCCTCGTGGGCCGGCATCCGGCCCTCGCGCCCCAGTGCGATGCTGTGGCGCACGTCCGCCTCCGAGCCGCCGTAGAGCCACACGTCATCGGTGAGGTTCGGCGCTCCGAGTCTGGGGTTGCCGGCACCGTCCGCCCCGTGGCAGGCGACACATACGGCGTCGTACTTCTCCTTCCCGGCCGCGGCCTTCGCCGAATCCACTTCGCGGCCGGAGAGCGAGAATACGTAGGCCATGGTCTCGTCCACCCCGGCATCGCCGCCGAGCGCGTCCCGCCATCCCGGCATCACCGCAGTGCGTCCGTCAAGGATGCTGGTCCTGATCTGCGCGGGCTCCCCGCCCCACTGCCAGACGTCGTCCCGCAGGTTCGGGAAGCCGCGCACGCCGCCGGCGTCGGAGCCGTGGCACACGGCGCAGTAGCTCGCGAAGAGGCGCTCGCCGATGCGCAGTGCTTTCGGGTCGGCCGCCACCTCCTCGATGGGCGTGTTGAGATACTGCTCGAAGATCGGCCCGTAGCGCGCTTCCGCCCGCGCCATCTCCTCCTCGTACTCCTTGACCTGCGTCCATCCGAGGAACATCGAGTTCGAGCCGAGGCCGGGGTAGATCATCAGGTAGATCACGCCGAAGGCGAGGGTCGCGTGGAACAGCACCACCCACCAGCGTGGCAGCGGATTGTTCAGCTCGGTGAGATCCTCGTCCCACACATGCTGCGTGGTCTCGACCTCGCCGCTTCCGGTGGGACGGCGGACCCCCATGTTCCGCACCGTCAGCAGGTACAGCCAGACGATCCCGCCGAGCGTGCAGACGATGATGAAGATGTTCCAGAAGCCTTCGCTGAAGTTACCCATGGCGGGCTTCCTCGTGCCGCGGTTTCGTGGCGCCTTCCTCCGAATCCTCCTCCAGCGGGAGGCGCGCCGCTTCCTCGAAGTCGCGCCGTCGCCGTCCGCTCCACGCCCACCCCACGATGACCGCGAAGACGGCGAGCATGGCCGCAGTCCAGAGTCCGTGCAGGATGCCGGCGTCCATCAGCAACGCCCGCTGCAATGCCCGCTGCCGCGCCGAGAGGCCGACCCATGGTGCGACTCGATCGGGATCTCGGTCTCCGGAGCGTCCCTTCGGGACCACTTCGAGAGCGGGTCCCGTCCGGGTGGGAACGTCCGGGCGTCCATCACGTTCACCGCCTCGTCCACTGCCTTGTCCACATTCACCGCCTCGTCCGGATCGCGGTGCCGAGCCCTTGCAGGTAGGCGATCATCGCGTCCATCTCGGTGTGCCCGGCCACCGCTTCCGCCGCGCCCTCGATCTGTTCGTCAGTGTAGGGGTGTCCGAGCCGCCGGAGCGCCCGCATCCGATTCTGCACGGCCTCGCCGTCCAGCGCATTCTCGGCGAGCCATGGATAGCCCGGCATGATCGATTCCGGCACCACGTCGCGGGGATTGATCAGGTGCACGCGGTGCCATTCGTCGCTGTACCGGCCCCCCACCCGGTGGAGATCCGGGCCGGCGCGCCGCGAACCCCACTGGAACGGGCGGTCGTAGACGAACTCGCCGGCCACCGAGTAGTGGCCGTAGCGCTCGGTCTCGGCTCGGAAGGGCCGGATCATCTGCGAGTGGCAGACGTAGCAGCCCTCGCGGACGTAGACGTCGCGGCCTGCGAGCGCGAGCGCCGGGTAGGGTTCGACCCCCTCGACCGGTTGCAGCAGGTTGCTCTGGCTGAACAGGGGCAGGATGGTGACCAGCCCCCCGAAGCTGCTCACGATCAGGACGAGGACCACCATCAGGGCGATGTTGGTCTCGATCCGTTCGTGTCCTCGGGCCACCGGCGATTCTCCGTCGTTTTCGGTCCTGTCGGTCCGTTGTTTCCGGTCTGTCAGTGGGCGGGTGCGGGAATGGGGGCCTGGGCCGGCGGTGCGCCCCGCACCGTCTTCCACAGGTTCCAGGCCATCACCACCATGCCGGCGAAGAACAGCACCCCGCCGAGCAGGCGGATGACGTAGAACGGGTGCATCGCCTCCACCGACTCCACGAAGCTGTAGGTCAGCGTCCCGTCGTCGTTGACCGCCCGCCACATCAGCCCCTGCATGATGCCTGCCACCCACATGGAGGTGATGTAGAGCACGATCCCTGCGGTGGAGATCCAGAAGTGGGTCTCCACCAGCCGCTGACTGTACAGCGTGCGGCCGAACAGTCGCGGGATGAGGTAGTACATCGCGCCGATGGAGATGAACGCGACCCACCCGAGCGCGCCGGAGTGCACGTGTCCGATGGTCCAGTCGGTGTAGTGCGAGAGCGCGTTCACGGTCTTGATGGACATCATCGGTCCCTCGAAGGTGGACATGCCGTAGAAGGAGACCGAGACGATCAGGAAGCGCAGCACCGGGTCCGTGCGCAACTTCTCCCACGCGCCGGACAGCGTCATGATGCCGTTGATCATCCCTCCCCACGACGGCGCGAGCAGGATGAGCGACATCACCATCCCGAGCGACTGCGCCCAGTCGGGGAGCGCGGTGTAGTGCAGGTGATGGGGGCCGGCCCACATGTAGGTGAAGACCAGCGACCAGAAGTGCACGATGGACAGGCGGTAGGAGTAGATGGGGCGCCCCGCCTGCTTGGGCACGAAGTAGTACATGATTCCGAGGAAGCCGGCGGTGAGGAAGAAGCCGACCGCGTTATGCCCGTACCACCACTGCACCATCGCATCCTGAACGCCGGCGTAGAGGGAGTAGGACTTCCACAGACCGACCGGAATGACCGCGCTGTTGACGATGTGCAGCATCGCGACGGCGAGGATGAAGGCGGCGAAGAACCAGTTGGCCACGTAGATGTGGCGCACGCGGCGCTTCGCGATGGTGCCGATGAACACGAAGGCGTAGGCCACCCACACCACCGCGATGAGGATGTCGATCGGCCACTCCAGCTCCGCGTACTCCTTGCCCTGGGTGATGCCGAGGGGGAGGGTGACCGCGGCCAGCACGATCACCGCCTGCCAGCCCCAGAAGGTGAAGGCCGCGAGACGGCGGCAGAGCAGGCGCACGTGGCAGGTGCGCTGTACCACGTAGTACGAGGTCGCGAACAGAGCCGAGCCCCCGAACGCGAAAATGACCGCGTTGGTGTGCAGCGGCCGAAGCCTCCCGTAGGTGAGCCAGGGGAGGTCGAAGTTGAGCACCGGCCATGCGAGCTGCGCGGCGATGATCACTCCGACCAGCATGCCGACGATGCCCCACACGATGGTCATCACCGCGAACTGGCGCACCACGGTGTCGTTGTAGGTGTCGTGCTGCATGTCGGTCAGCCTTCCTCGACGAGGCTTTCGGGATCGGCCATCCCCACGGCCATTCCCACGGCCATTCTCAGGGCGCTCCGCTCCATGGTCATCATCGCGAACAGGTTTGCCGCGGTGTGGTTGCGGGTCTCGTGCATCTCGTCTCGGTCCGGGCTCCGTGGCGCCTTGTGTGCGCTCAGTGCGTGAAGCTCGGGCCGAACCCCGAACTCCACAGCAGGACGGTGATGGCGAGCATGGCCACCAGCGCCACCAGGCCGAACGCCATCACCGCGGAGGAGAACAGGAAGCCCCGCTCCTCCGGGATCTCCATCATCACCGGCACCCCGGTGTAGAAGAGAAAGACGGTGTAGCCAAGCACCGGCAGCCCGGCCAGGAGGTTCAGCCACAGGATGGGCTGGAGCTGCATCGCGCCGACGAGGAAGAGCGGGGTCGCGGTGTAGGTGGCGAGCGCGTAGCACCGCCCGAGCGGTTGGCTCGCTCCGTAGGTCCGGCTCATCCAGTGAATCATCCAGGCGACGCAGAAAGCCGCGGCCAGCATCGCCAGGTAATAGAGGACCGCGATCCGGAGCGCGCTCTCCTCGGTCAGGCGCACCACATCACCGGCGCCGACCTGCCAGCCGGTCCGCGTGGTGCCGACGTAGCCGGCGATGGCGGGAATGAGCGCGAAAAGAGCGGTATGCAGGAGGAACGAGCCCGCCACCCCAGGACGATGGTCGCGGATCGCGGCCCACTCGGCCCGCGGTCGGATCAGCAGCGCAAATGCGTGGAAGATCGGCATCTGGAATCGCCTGTCCACGGTGATCGAGGGTCGTCGACCACCGGGAGCCAGACCCTATCACCGATGGCCGTTCGCGGGAAATGCCTTGATTCAGCTTGTCTTGATCAGCTTGGGCGGCGGGACGCTCCCACCGACTGAAGGAGACCGCGCTCATCTACGCGTTCGTGCTGCACGTATTCGGAGCCGGGACCGGACGCCCGCCCCCTGAGCCGTCGCCGGACCGGTATGCGCGACAAATCGTTGCGCGTGCGGGAGCCGCGCCCGTATGCTAACGGCCCGCAGATCGCCGTACTTCCCCCCATCATCGACACGAAGGAGACACGACCATGACTCGAAAGCCCACCCGACGACGCTTCCTCAAGGGCGCCGCGATCACCGCCGCCGCCGGAGCGGTTGCGGCCCCCGCCGTCGTGCGCGCGGAGCCGATGGTGCTCAAGATGCAGGCTGCCTGGGGCGGCGGCATCTTCCTCGAGAACGCCCGATCCTACGTCGACCGCGTCCACGCGATGGCCGGCAAGGACCTCAAGATCGACCTGCTCGCGGTCAACTCGGTGGTCAAGACCAGCCAGATGCAGGACGCGGTACACCGCGGGGTGCTCGATGCCGCGCACTACGTCCCCGCCTACTGGTACTCGAAGTCCAAGGCCGCGTCGCTGTTCGGGACCGGCCCGTGTTTCGGCTGGTCCAGCCAGGAGGTGCTCGGCTGGATCCACTACGGCGGCGGCCAGGCGCTGTTCGACGAGCTGATGGCGGACCTCGGCCTCAACGTGATCAGCTTCTTCAACAGCCCGATGCCGGCGCAGCCGCTCGGCTGGTTCAAGGAGCAGATCACCGACGCCAGTCAGATGGACGGGCTCAAGTACCGCACCGTGGGGCTCGCCGCCGATGTGCTGCTGGAGATGGGAATGTCCGTGGTTCAGCTTCCGGGTGGCGAGATCCAGCCGGCGATGAAGTCGGGGCTCATCGATGCCGCGGAGTTCAACAACCCCACGTCGGACCGCGACTTCGGCATGCAGGACGTCTCCAAGCACTACCACCTCGCGAGTTTCCACCAGTCGCAGGAGTTCTTCGAGGTGACGTTCAACAAGCGCAAGTACGAGTCGCTGCCCGCCGAGCTCCAGGCGGTGCTCAGGTACGCATCGGAAGCCGAGAACTCGAACTTCTACTGGCACAACACCAAGCGCTACGCTGAGGATCTGGAGAAGCTCCGGGCTCAGGAGGTCAACGTATACCGCACCCCGGACTCGGTCATGTCCGCGCAACTCGTCGCGTGGGACAAGGTCATCGGTCGCATCTCGGCCGAGGATCCGTTCTTCGCCAAGGTCGTGGCGTCGCAGAAGGCGTATGCGAAGGAGGTCATGAACTACCTGAACCTCAACCAGCCCGACTACAAGCTGGCGTATCGGCACTACTTCGGCTGAGCGGCTCTCTCCATGCCGCGCAGGTACCGCGCGGGAGCCGCATCCGCGGCTCCCGCTTCGTTTTGTTCCAGAGGGTCCGTCCGTTGACGTCGATCATTCATGCCATCGAGAGCCTGAGCATCTGGATCGGTCGCGCCTTCGGGTGGTGCATCCTGATTCTGACACTCTCGGTTTCCTACGAGGTCTTCGTGCGCTACTTGCTCAACGCGCCGACGGTATGGGTGTTCGACATGATGGTGCAGATGTACGGCGCCCTGTTCCTGATGGCCGGCCCCTACGCGCTCGCGCAGGACAGCCACGTTCGCGGCGACGTGCTCTACCGCCTGTTTCCCGTGCGCTGGCAGGCACGCATCGACTTTCTCCTCTACATCCTGTTCTTCTTCCCCGGCATGCTCGCGCTGTTCTGGTTCGGGTGGGAGATCGCCGCCGATTCGTGGCGGTACAAGGAAGTGAGCTGGAACAGCCCGGCGCGTATCCAGATCTACTTCTTCAAGACCCTCATTCCCGTCGCCGGCGCGCTTCTCATCCTGCAGGGTGTCGCCGAGATCCTGCGGTGCTGGCGGGCGATGCGCAGCGGTGCCTGGCTCGAACGGCTGGAGGATGTGCGCGAGACCGGCGATGCGCTCATGGAAGATGCGGAGACTCCCTCGCGCGACTGATCCGCGGCCGAATCACCCCGGCGCGGGCTGCTTCCCCGCACCGCCCCCACCCACCCCGGACGACGAACGACCATGACCAACCCCGAAGTCGCGATCCTGATGCTGTCGCTGTTCATCGTCCTGGTGCTGCTCGGGTTCCCGATCGCCTTCACGCTGGTCGCCATGGGGGTGGGCTTCGGCTACTACGCCTACTACCAGGCGGGCTCCATCCAGACCATCGCCGACGCCTTCAACAACCAGATCTTCTACCTGCTGAACCAGAACACCTACTCGGTGATGGAGAACGACACCCTGGTGGCGGTGCCGCTCTTTCTGTTCATGGGCTACGTGGTCGAGCGCGCCAACATCGTCAACCGACTCTTCTACTCGCTCCAGCTCGCCGCCCGGAACCTGCCCGGCTCCATGGCCGTCGCCGCGCTCATCACGTGCGCGGTATTCTCGACCGCAAGCGGCATCGTCGGCGCGGTGGTCACCCTGATGGGGCTGCTCGCGTTCCCGGCCATGGCCGCGGCCAGCTACCGCAGGGACTTCGCGTCCGGCGTCATCTGCGCGGGCGGTACTCTTGGCATCCTGATTCCGCCGTCGATCATGCTGATCGTCTACTCCGCCATCGCCGAGCTCTCGCCGCTGCGTCTCTACGCCGCGGCCGTCTTCCCCGGCCTGATGCTCGCCGGTTTCTACATCGTCTACGTGGTGGTGAGGGTGCTGATCAGCCCGTCCATCGCGCCGAAGCCGCGCATGGACGACGCGCCGAGCGTGGGGCGAATCTATCTGGAGCTCCTCACGTCCTTCGTGCCCCTGACCGTGCTCATCATGCTGGTGCTCGGCTCGATCCTCGGCGGCCTCGCCACCCCGGCCGAGGCGGCGGCGATGGGTGCGCTCGGCGGCCTGGTGCTCGCGTTCGTGTACCGCTCGCTCACGTGGAGGAAGCTCAAGGAGTCGATCTATCTCACCGCCAAGGCCACCGCGATGGTGTGCTGGCTGTTCGTCGGATCGTGGACCTTCGCCTCGGTGTTCTCCTACCTCGGCGGGCACGACATCATCGAGCACTGGGTGCTGTCGATGGATCTCGCACCGTGGCAGTTCCTGATCCTGGCGCAGCTCATCATCTTCCTGCTCGGCTGGCCGCTGGAGTGGTCGGAGATCCTGATCATCTTCGTGCCCATCTTCCTGCCGATGCTGGACGCGTTCGACGTGAACCCCTACTTCTTCGCGATGCTGATCGCGCTGAACCTCCAGACTTCCTTCCTGACCCCACCCATGGCGATGTCGGCCTACTACCTGAAGGGTGTGCTGCGCGGCCGGATCGAGCTCATCGAGATTTTCAAGGGGATCATGCCGTACCTCGGTATCGTCATCTTCTGCATGTTCCTGATGTACATGTTTCCGTCGATCGCACTGTGGTTGCCAGATGCGCTCTTCGGACCCTACGTGCCCTGACACGCGGTCTGCCGGCAAGCGGTCGGACACACGGTGAACCTCCTTCCCGAGCCCGGAGAATCGGCTCCGCGGGCCGTGGCCACCGCTCGTGCCGGTGAGTTCGGGGCTGCGGCCACTACCCGTTGCGGGGACGCATGATCGCTCCGGCGCCGGCGGGTCCGGGGACGACGGCGGTCGAGGCGGCCGAACGCATCCGGGACGGCCGGCTCACCTCGGAGGAGCTGATCGCGGCATGCCTCGACCACATCGAGCACACGGACGCCGGCGGCAGGGGATGGGCCGGCCTCGATCGTGACGGCGCACTCGATCGGGCGCGCGAGATGGACGCGCTGCGCCGGCACGGCCGGCCGCTCGGTGCCCTGCACGGAGTGCCGATCGCGATCGACGAGCGGTTCGGCGGGGACGGCGGCGGCTCGACGGATGACGGTCGGAACGCCTCCCCGGTGGCCGATCCGTCGGGCGGCCGGGCAGCGGTGGTCGAATGCGCACGGGAGGCCGGCGCGGTGGTCATCGGCGCCGTCCGCACCGTCGAGGCGCTCCTCGGACAGCCAGACCCCGCGCTCCACCCGCGCGACGAACAGCGCACCGCCGGCGTCCCCTGCGGGCATGCCGCGGCCGCGGTCTCGACCGGTCAGGTGCCGCTCACGGTCACCTGCGAGGCGCAGGGCGGCGTCATCGCATCCGCCTCGTACTGCGGCGTATTCGGATTTCGTCCCGCTCGCGGCGTCATCTCGCGGCGCGGCGCGGTGCCGCTCTCGCCCACGATCGACCAGGTCGGGATCCTCGGTCGAACCCTCGCGGATGTGGCGCATCTGGCCGACGCGCTCGGCGGCTACGATGCGGCGGACACCGCAAGCTGGCTCCGGCCGCGGCCCCGCATGCGCGAGGGAGTGATGGCGACGCCGCCGATGGAGCCGGACTTCCTGCGCCTCGACATGCCCTGCGACGACCGCCTGTCCACAGCCGGTCGGGCCGGGTTCGAGGAGCTGTGCGAACACCTCGGAGCACGGGTCACGCGCTTCCCGGCGCCGGCATGGTTCGGTCGGCTGCCGGCAGCACACCGGATCATCGTCGAATCCGAGGCAGCCGCATGGCGACGGGGTCGGCCGGAACACGCTGGCGCCGGGCCGGCGAGGCGCGCGGGTCCGGCCGACCGCGGCGGCGCCGGAGAAGACCGATATCCTGCCGCACTGGCGACGATGGAGCGGGCGCAGCGCTACTTCTCGGAGCTCTTTCACGACTACGATGCGGTGATCGCGCCGGCGGCATCCGGAGAGGCGCCGGCGCCCCGGTCCGAGGGGGAGAAGGGCGACCGCGTCTTCAGCAGCATCTGGACCCTTTGCGGACTGCCCGTTCTGTGCGTACCCTTGCTGGAGGGCGAATCGGGAATGCCGATCGGCGTGCAGGTGATCGGCGACCCCGGCCGCGACGACCGGCTCCTTCGCACCACGCGCTGGATGCTTGAGCGGATTGCCCGGGACGCGGAGTCGCCGTGAGCGAGCCCCCGAACTTCGGAGACGTGTCATGATCTCGCCATTCGTCAGGATTGTCACCGGGCTCGTCGGACCCACGCTGCTGGCACTGTTCGTGCTCGGCCTCTCGCACAGCATCTCGACGGGCTTCGCGGGATTCTGGGGCGGACTGCCCTTCCTGATCATCACCATCGGTGTGCTCGCGCTCGTGGCCTACGACTACTGGGACCAGTGCATTCGCCGAAGCCGGTAGCGCATGCGCCGCACGGTCGCTGATTGCCGTCGTGTCGTTGAACGAGAAGCCGAGCACGGGGCCGACCGGCCCCCCAGCCCGCTCTCCCGGCTCAGGTTCTGGTACTCGACCACGAGTCTGAACGCCTGGATCACGGAATCTCCGGAATCCACCGACTTTCCATTCACCCCCTCAATTCACCCCGAAGGTGGTGACTCGTCCTCGTCGGTGAGGATTCTGACCGCCGGGGTGTCGAGGTCGTCGAACTGGCCCGAACGGACGGCCCATACGAAGACGCCTGCGATCGCGATGACCGCGACGATGGAAATTCCGATGAGGAGGGGGAGGATCTCCATGGTGCTCAGTCTCCGGCCGGAGTCCGCCCGCGGCCGAGGCGGAGTGCATTGCCGGCCACCGCGAGCGAACTGAGCGACATGCCGATGGCCGCGGCCCAGGGGGGTACCACGCCGGTGGCGGCGAGCGGCAGGGCGACGAGGTTGTAACCGAGCGCCCACGCGAGATTCTGCTTCACGATGCGCCGGGCTCGGCGCGCGATGTCGAGCGCGGCGAGGAGCCGGTTCGGGTCGTCGCTGATGAGTACCGCGTCGGCGCGGGCCGCGGCCGCGGCGGCTCCGCGGCCCATCGCCACCGAGACGTGGGCGCCGGCCAGGGCCGGGGTGTCGTTGACTCCGTCACCGAGCATCAGCACCCGCTCTCCGGAGGCGGAGAGCCGCGCCGCCGCCTCGAGCTTGTCCTCCGGCGAGAGGCGGGCGAGGTGGTGGGCGATTCCGAGCCCGCGGGCGGCGTGTTCGACCGCGATGGGGGAGTCGCCGGAGGCGATGGTGATCCCGATGCCGTGCCCGCGCAGGCCTTCGATCAGTGCCCTGGTGCCGGAACGAAGGGTGTCGGCGAGGGCGAAGCGGGCGAGGAGGGCGCCTTCGCGGGCGAGGAATACATGCGTGGCGCCGGGGTCGTTCCCGCCGTCGCCGGGCATGTTCGGGGCCGGGGTCACCGCTGCGCACCCCCCGGGGCCGACTTCGCTCGTGGCGAAGGATGCGCTCGGTGCCGGCACGACTGGTTCGCGTGCGCCGGGGTCGGGGGCGTTCGCGGGAGCGTGCGCCGTGATCTCCGACGTCCCGCGGTGAGCGGATACCGTGGGCGCCTCGCCGCCCGTAGCGTCGATGCCGAAGGTGTCCGGATCGAGACCGCACGCGCGGGCGACGAAATCGGGGCTTCCGATGGCGTGATGGACGCCGTCGATCCGACCGGTGACACCGCCGGTATGCGCGTCGGGTCCCTCCACGCGCCCGATGGCTTCGACCTTTCCTTCACTCTCGGCTTCTCGTCCGGTTTCGCCTTCGGCTTCACCCCCGGTGCTCCCCGCCGCCGCGACGAGCGCGGCCGCCGCGGGATGGGTGGCGTAGCGTTCCAGGGCCGCCGCGAGCGCGAGACACTGTGACTCGGTGGTGCTGGAGAACGAGGTGACTGATTGCAGGCGGAACCGTCCCTCGGTGAGGGTGCCGGTCTTGTCGGCAAGGCAGTGGGTGGCGAGCGCGAGACGCTCGACCGCATTCGCCCGGGTGGCGATGAGCCCGGCCCGGGCGAGGGCACCGAGGGCTGCGGTCATCGCGGTCGGGGTGGCGAGCGAGAGGGCGCAGGGGCAGGTCACCACCAGGACCGAGACCAGCACCGGGATCATCCGCGACGCGTCGTGGATCAGCCACGTGACCGCAACCCCGGTCGCGAGCACCAGTACCCCGCCGATGAACCACGCCGCGGCCCGATCCGCGAGTTCGGCGATGGCCGGGCGCTCGCGGGCCGCCTGCTCGGCCCGCCGGAGCACCCCGCCGAGCACCGTCTCGTCCCCGGCGGAGGCGACCTCCACTTCAACTACTCCGGAGCCGTTGACACTGCCTGCGAGCACTTGTTCGCCGGCGGAGCGCACGACCGGATTCGACTCCCCGGTGAGCAGCGACTCGTCGAACGCGGAACGTCCGGAGCGGATGGCGCCGTCCGCGGGCACCATCTCGCCGGGACGCACCCGCACCCGGTCTCCGGGGCGAAGCGCAGCGGCGGGGACGCGCTCGGTGCCCGGGATGTCGTTGTTGTCGCCTCCGCCGGAGTCGTCGCGCGCGCTCTCCGCCCTGGAGGCGTCGGTACTGGCAGATGTTTTGGTGTCCGTGCCTTTGCCGGCGTCGCCGCCCGCTCCCTCCGCGCGTATCCGGGTGGCGACGAGCGGGGCGGAGCGGGCGAGGGCGCGAATCGTGGCGGTGGCCTGCCGGCGAGCGAGCAGCTCCAGGTAGCGGGCGATGCTCAGCAGGGTGATGAACATCACCACCGAGTCGAACCAGACCTCCCCCTCGCCGGTGACGGTGGCGAAGGCGCTGCCGATGAACGCGATGGAGAGCCCGAGCGCCACTGGCACGTCCATGGTCAGGCTCCGGTGGCGGAGCGCCGTGACCGCGCCGGTGAAGAAAGCGCGGCCGGGCCATGCGAGCACCGGCACCGTGAGCATCATCGCGAGCCACCGGAAGAGCTGCTCGAAACCGGCGCTCATGCCGCCGTACCACTCGCTTGCGTAGAGCGCGATGCTGAGCAGCATCACCTGCATCCCGAACAGCGTCGAGATCCCGAGCCCCCGGATGCGGGCGCGGCGCTCGGACTCGATAGCCATCTCCTCCGCGTGCATGGAGTAGGGGGTCGCGCGGTAGCCGGCTCTGGCGAGGGCTTCTAGGATGAGGTGGAGGCGGGTGGCGCGGGTGTCGAAGCGGACCTCGGCGCGTCGCAGCGGGAAGTCGACAGTGACGGCGCTCACCCCGGGGACGCCGACGAGCAGGCGCTCGACCAGCCAGGCGCAGCCGGCGCAGCGCATGCCTTCGACGGTGAGGGTGACGGCGGCGGAAGCGGCGGTGTTGGCGGTGTTGCCATCGCCACGGTCGCGG
>JAPOSC010000052.1 GCA_026709935.1 Thiotrichales bacterium | reverse complement strand
CACTCTCCACTCTAGCCCCGGCGCGGGGTCATTGTGACTTTCCGCTATAATTCCCATTCGTTTCACGGCGCGTCTCCGGACACGAGTTGCGGTTCGGACCGAAGCACCGCTGCGGAAGCAAACCGGTGACCCCGGCCGCTACATTCTTTGCAACCGGCTTGCCCGGTCTGTCCATTCGTGACGCGCTGACGCACGCTCAATCGATCAAGTTTCCGTGCTCGTCGAAGAACGGATAGGGTCCGGCGAACTCGCCGATGAAACTCAGATGGCTGATGAGGCCCGTGTCCTCCCTCCATTGATGGAGCTGGCAGGCGGCAGGTTCGATGAAGAAGCACGGAGGGCCGTCCTCGCGCAGGTCGAGCGCCACGTTGTGCGACGGACTCGGAGCGATGGATGCCGTCACGCCATGCCACTGGAGCTGAATCGGGCGGTGGACATGGCCACACATCACCCGCATCACCTGCGGGTGCGATTCGATCAGCACTCCCAGCGCGTCCCCGGCGCCGCAGTTCTGGATGTCCATGTGGGTGATGCCGGTCAGGAACGGAGGGTGGTGCATGAAGATGGCAGTCGGCCGGTCGGGGGCCTCGGCCAGGGTTCGGTCGAGCCACTGCAGGCGCCGCTCGCACATGATCCCGCCCGGCGCACCGGGAATGGTGGTGTCGAGGCCGACCAATCGCACCGGATAGGCCTCCACGGCGTAATGCAGGAACTCCCCATCGCTCGGCAGGTAGTCGTGGTCGGAGAAGGCACGGCGCAGGTTCTCTCGATCGTCGTGATTTCCCGGAATGACGTACACCGGACACTCCAGGGGAGCAATCAGACGCCGCAACAGACGGTATTCCTCCGGCCTCCCGAAATCCGCGAGATCGCCGGTCATCAGCACGATGTCGGGCGCGGGGTCCAATCGGCCGAGGTGGTCGATGCATCGGGCCAGATTGGCCGCAGTGTCCACTTTGCGATAGGCCAGCTTGCCATCGGTCTTGATGTGGGTATCGGTGACCTGCGCGATCAGCATCCCGGCATCTCGAATTCTCGCTTCACGGGGCCTCTCCGTCCGGGAACGTCAGCATATCCGGCCCGACGATCAGCCCCACTTTCTCGCCCTCTCGGAACTCGTGCCGGTCGGAGGTCTCGACTACCAGTACCGTATCGCCGGCACCCCTGACGATGACCCGGGTGCGGTCGCCAAGAAAGAAGGCGGTTTCCACCACGCCGGTCAGATGCCCGCGTTCGGGCTCCGTGATCGTCAGGTTTTCCGGTCGAAACAGCACCTCGACTTCCTCTTCTCCCTGCCCATTCCAGGGAATCGTGCCGGCGTCGGTCCGTACGACTCCATTCGAGACGAAGCCGCGCACCCGGTTCATGGTACCGATGAAGTCGGCCACGAACCGGTTCGACGGCTGGAAGTAGATCTGGCGCGGCGTGCCGACCTGCGCGACGTCGCCATGGCTCATCACCACGATCCGATCGCCCAGCGCCATGGCCTCCGCCTGATCGTGCGTGACGTAGATGGCGGTGATGCCGAGCCTGCGCAGCAGGGCGTCGATGTCCACCCTCAGGCGTTCGCGCAGCAGCGCATCGAGCGCCGTGAGCGGCTCGTCGAGCAGCAGCACGCGAGGCCGTACCGCGATGGCTCGCGCCAGTGCCACCCGCTGGCGCTGCCCGCCGGAGAGCTGGTCGATCTCCCGGTCCTTCAGCGCCACGATGTCCATCATCTCCAACATCTCGCGAACACGACGTGCGCTTTCCGCGCCGGGGAGCTTCCTCACTTTCAGCCCGTAGGCGACGTTCTGCTCGACGTTCATGTTCGGGAACAGAGCATAGGACTGAAACACCATCCCGACGTTGCGCAGCTCGATCGGCACCTGCGTCACGTCCTCCCCGTCGAACAGCACGCGGCCACCGGGGTCGGGGCTCTCGAGCCCTGCGATGATCCGCAGGGTGGTGGTCTTGCCGCAGCCGGAGGGCCCCAGGAAGACCACCGTCTCGCCGTCTTCAATCTCGAAGCTCAGCGGCGACAGGGCACGCGTACCGTCGGGGAAGGTCTTCGCGCATTCGACCAGGGAGACCGAGGTGCCGGAGATCATCGAGCGGCCTGCGATCCGGACTCACGCCTGCGTGCGGCCACGACCCCGGCATCGTCCTCCGCAACCGCCTTGCGGGGCGCGCGGGGCTGGCCCCAGATCTGCAGGGCCATCAGGAGAGGTATCAGCATGACCAGGAACACGAATGTGTAGGCACTGCCGATCTCCAGGCGCATCGACGCGTAGCTGTCCGCCAGACCCACCGGCAACGTCTTCGTCAGGGGAGTATGCAGCATCCACGTAAGATTGAACTCGCCGATGGAGAGCGTCACCACCATCAGGGAGCCAGCCAGGATGCCGGATCGGCAGTTCGGAACCACGATCTGGAAGAAGCGCTGCCAGAACGTCGCCCCGAGGCTCGCGGCGCTCTCCTCCAGGGTCCTGAAATCGGTGGACGACAGCACCGCGAGCACCGCGCGGATCATGAACGGCAGCGTGTACAACACGTGGCCCACGAGGATGAAGGTCCAGCTCAGCCGGAACCCTCGAATCTGGCCGTAGCTGATGATCAGCGCGAGCGCGATCGCCAGTCCGGGAACCGCGAGGGGAAGCACCAGGAACTCCTCGATCATGCGCGTGATGCGCCCGGGACGCTTGGCCAGGACGTATGCGGCGGGGACGCCGAGGACGATCGTGCAGGCGAGACAGGCGAGCGCGATCCCCATGGACAGGAAAATGGTGTCGGCGTAGAGGTCCCAGACCTCGAACACCCAGCGCAGAGTGAAGCCGCTCGTGATGCCCTTGAAGAAGTTGTTGGTGAACCCGGCCATGACCGACATGCACACGGGAACGATCAGGAACGCGCAGACCAGCAGAGTGAACGCGAGCTGATACGCAAAATAGCGCGATCGAGCCATCGTTTCCTCAGCCCGCGGCCGCGACGGTAGAGCCGGCCAGCGATCGGGCCGCATTCAGTGCGACCCAGGTGATCAGGCCCAGTACGATGCTCAGCGCGGCGGCCATGGCGATGTTCGCATTCAGCGTGAACTCGGTATAGATGGTCATCGGCAGCACATCGATGTCGGTTGCCAGGGTGAACGCGGTGCCGAATGCGCCCATGGCGGTAGCGAAGCAGATGGCCCCGGAGGCGATGAGGGCCGGCTTCAGGCCGGGCAGGATGACATCCTTGACGACGAGCCAGGGCGACGCCCCGAGCGAGCGGGCGGCCTCCTCCAGTGCCGGATTGAGCTTCTCGGCGGCCGCCATGATGGTAAGCACCACCCGGGGAATCGAGAAATAGACGTAGCCCATGAACAGTCCCGCCATGGAGTAGGCGAACACGAGCTTGTCCCCGGCGAGTACCTTGGTGATGTCCCCGATGAGCCCCTGCCGGCCCGCCAGCATGATGACCATGAACCCCACCACCACCCCCGGGAACGCCAGTGGGAACGTGATCAGCGCGATCAGGATCTTTCGCCCGGCAAACCGATTGCGCTCGAGAAAGAGGCCCGAGACGACCGAGATTGCGAGCGTCGCGACGGTGACGCTCGCGGACAGCACGACGGTCGCAATCAGGCTCTCGAGGTAGCGCGGCGTCGTCAGGAACGCCACGTAGGCATACGCGCCCATGTCGCCGCTGCCCGCCACCGTCACCAGCCGCGCCATCGGCAGCAGGAAGAACGCCGCGAACACCGTCAGCGACGGCAGCACCAGAATCGAGAGGTGGTGCAGTTCGCGATTATTCACGAGGCTGGCCGCATCCGGACCGGCGAGGCGGTCCGCCGCCTCGCCGGTCCGTTTTGCATGCTACCGGACTTCGTTCAGGTACCGGTCCCGGAATTCGACCTGAACTGCGGCCATCTTCGCGTAGTCGATGGGCGTCGCCCGGGCATAGTCGGCGGCCGGATTGAATTTGCTTGCCACCTCGTCGGACATCGCCTCCGCCCGGATAGGCCGGAGATAGGCGTTCGCCCACATTGCCTGTCCCTGGTCGGACATGATGAAGTCCAGGATCTTTCGGCCCTTGTCCGGGTTCGGCGCGCCCTTGACCAGACTCATCACGTACGGCACCACCACCGTGCCCTCCTGCGGAATCACGAACGCGACGTTCGCCTCATCCTTGTACTTGGCCCGGTAGGCGTTGAAGTCGTAGTCGAACAGGATCGGGATCTCGCCCGAGAGCACCCGCGCGTACGAGGTCTGCTTGGGCACGATGGGCTCGTTTTCCTTCAGCTTCCTGAAGAAGTCGATTCCCGGCGAGAAGTCGTCCAGCGAACCTCCCATGGCGAGATTCACCGCCACCGCACCCGCGTATCCCACGAACGCGCTGCTCGGGTCCAGGTACCCGACCTTGCCCTTGTACTCCGGCTTCAGCAGATCGGCCCACGATGTCGGCACTGCTGCATCTCCGAGCGCATCCACGTTCACGAACAGGCCCAGCGTTCCGTAGTGGATGGTGAACCAGTGCCCCTCCGAGTCCTTGAGTCCGTCCGGAATGTCATCGAAGTGGGCGGGCTTGTACGCTTCGGTGACCTGCTTCTCCCTAGCCTGAATGCCGAATGAAACGCCGTAGTAGGCGACATCGGCGACCGGGCTGTCCTTCTCGGCGATGAGCTGGGACAGAGTCTGCCCGGAGTTCTTGTTGTCGTGCGGTACCTTGTACCCGAGATTGGTCTCGATGGCCTTGAGCATGCTTGCCCAGTCGGCCCACTGGGGTGGACAGTTGTAGCAGATGGCATCGGCGGCGGACGCGACGTTCGCGAGCGTCAATGCAATGGCACCGAGACCGGCGGCGATGAGCTTTGCAGGTTTCATGTTCGTTTCCCCGAATCGGTTCACAGGTGGATGGTTCCCTTGGTAGCGGCACCGGAGTCCCTTTCGGTGCGGTCGTCTTCCCGGGCCGGCTTGGCCCAGGATTCTCCATGTCGCAGCCGATACGGCAGCGTCATGCTGGTTGCGGGCGTGCCGGAATTCAGACGTTCGAGCAGGTGTTCGACGGCGCGAGCTCCCATCTCCTCGGCCGGCTGCACGACCGTTGCAAGGCTCGGCGACATGCATCGGCCCACCTCGATTCCGTCGAATCCGACCACCGAGATATCATCCGGCACCTTCAGCCTCAGGGCTGCGAGTCCCCGGATAGCACCGATGGCCAGCATGTCGGTGGAGCAGAACAGCGCGGTGGGCGAGGGGTCGCATGACAACAGAGCGCGACAGTGCCGCTCGAGAACCCTGCTGTCGAAGCTCACCTCGATGATCGGACCCGGACGCAGCCCTCCGTCCGTCAGTGCCTGTTCGTATCCTGCGCGACGCAGATTCGAGCGGTCAGAGGCTTCGGAATCTCCCGCAATCATCGCAATCCGACGGTGCCCCATCCGCACGAGGCGACTGACGATGTCTCGCGCGGCCGCGAAGTTGTCGATGGTGACAATCGAATGCTTCGCACATTGGGCAGGATTGAACACGAGCACGAACGGCACGTTCGAGCGGTCCAGAAATTCGAGCGCCTGACTCGACGATTCATCCGCCACCGTCAGTACGAGACCTTCGACGCGATTGCACAGAAGCACGTCGATGGCGGTGACTTCCTTGCTCGGCAGGTAGTTCGACGAGGTCAGCAGAATGCGGTAGCCCCCGGCTTCCGCGGCACGCTCGATGCCTTGCACGACATCGGCGAAGATGGGATTTCGAAGGCTGGGCACGAGCACGCCAAGGGTGCCGCTGCGCGCGGTCTTCAATCCCCGGCCGATGACGTTGGGACGAAACCCGGTGTCCCGGATTGCTTCTCCAACCGTGTGTCGCGTCCGTTCGCTGACCGAACCCCGGCCATTCATCACTCGCGACACGGTAGCGACCGACACCCCCGCCCGTTTGGCGACTTCCCGGATGGTGGGCGGCTTGCTCATTCGAATCCCCCTCGGGCAACCGGTGAGCAGTCATGGAAATCAGTGCCGGCGGACTTCGATCGGCGAATGCATCTCGGGGCGATTTCGTCTGCCAATCGTAGACAGTAAACGTTTTCATATTCGATGTAAACGTTTCCAAAGATGCAGTGTCGTGCTGATCAGTGCCGTAAGGTAGGATGTGCGGGGAGTGACGTCAGACTCAAGGCACTTCGCGGGAACAGCATGGAAATCTCGGGGAGGTGTCTCCGCTTAGCGATATCATCTACCGTGGGATTCCGCCGACACCACCGCCGCGGGCGCGGCAACAGGAGAACGAAAATGTCCGAATCCAAGCTGACTCCGGTTCACGATCTCTCGTGCGAGGAGTTCGATGAAATCCACCATCCACGCCCCATGGAGACCGATTTCGGCCGGTTGGTCGAGAAGGAGATCTCGCGTCGCGGCTTCCTCGGCGCCGGCATCGCCTTCGGTGCCTCCGCCTTCGTGGTTGGCGCGGGACTCCTCCGGCCCTCCACCGCGCGGGCGGCTGGAGACATGTTCGGGTTCGAGGCCGTTCCCGCCAACACCCTCGACACGGTCACCGTTGCCCCGGGCTACAACTGGCACGTCGTCGCCAAGTGGGGCGAGCCGATGTGGTCCACCGGAGCCGAGTTCGACCACATGACGCGCGGCACCGGCGAGAGTCAGGAGCTCTCCTTCGGCGACAACAACGACGGCATGTGGCTGTACAACGACGCGGAAGGCAGGAGCGTGCTCGCGGTCAACAACGAGTACACGAACCTCAAGATCATGTACGGCGGGTCGGGGAACGGGGCCCCGCAGAACGCCGACGACGTCCGCAAGGGCAAGGCCGCGCACGGGGTGTCCGTCGTCGAGATCGCCGAGAGCGATGGCAAGTGGTCGATCGTCATGGACTCCCCCTACAACCGGCGCATCACCGCGGACACCCCGATGGAGATCACCGGCCCGGCGCGGGGCCATGATCTCCTCAAGACCGCCGCCGATCCGCAAGGGGTACAGAGCCTCGGCACCTGGAACAACTGCGGGAACGGGCGCACGCCCTGGGGCACCTACCTCGCGTGCGAGGAGAATTTCCACAGCTACTACTCCTCGAGCGATCCCGACATCGAGTTGGGACCCGAGTTCAAGCGCTACGGGGTGGGACCGAAGGACCGGGGATACGCGTGGGCGATGGCCGACGAACGCTTCGACATCGCGAAGCACCCCAACGAGCCGAATCGCAACGGCTACATCGTCGAGATCGACCCGCTGGCCCCCGATTCGACGCCGAAGAAGCGGACCGCGATGGGACGGTTCAAGCACGAGAACGCCGAGATCGTCATCGCCGGGAACGGGCAGGTGGTCGCCTACATGGGCGACGACGAGCGGGGCGAGTTCCTCTACAAGTTCGTGAGCGATGGCAAGTATGCGCAAGGAGGCGACAACGCCGATCTTCTCGGGTCCGGGCGGCTCTTCGTCGCGAAGTTCGCGGAAGACGGCCGGGGCGAGTGGAGGGAACTCACCCCCGAGTCGAGCGGCATGGTCTCCCAGGCCGAGGTCTGTATCCACTCGCGCATCGCGGCGTCGGCGGTGGGGGCCACCACCATGGATCGCCCGGAGTGGGTGGCCGCGAATCCGATGAAGGCCGAGGTCTACTGCTGTCTCACCAACAACAAGAACCGCGGCAAGAAGCCGAACAAGGGCGGCGATGCGACCCCGGTCGGGGGGCCGAACCCGCGGGCCGGCAACCTCTACGGCCAGATCGTGCGGTGGCGCCCGGACGGCGGGGACCACCTTGCGACCGGCTTCGACTGGGACCTCTACGTGGTCGCCGGCAACCCGACGGTCCACTCCGACGCGAACGCGGGCTCGTCGAACGTGACGGCGGACAACATGTTCAACTCCCCGGACGGACTCGGCTTCGACAGCATGGGAAGGATCTGGATCCAGACGGACGGGAAGTACTCGAACAAGGACGATTTCGCGGGGCAGGGCAACAACCAGATGCTGGTGGGTAACCCGGAGACGGGCGAGATCCGCCGGTTCATGGTGGGACCGAAGCAGTGCGAGGTGACGGGGTTCGCATGGAGCGAGGACCGCAAGACCCTCTTCATCGGCATCCAGCACCCCGGCGAAAAGGGAGACAGCCACTTCCCGGACGGTGGGGACACCACGCCCCGCTCGGCGATCGTTGCCATCTCCCGCGACGACGGAGGTGTCGTCGGCTGAATCCGCTTCCGACCCACGACAAAAAAGGGGGCGCTTCGGCGCCCCCTTTTCTCTTTCATCGAGAACCACTCCCCGCCTGCTTCGAGCGACAGAGCATGCCGCAGTACTGCGAATCCCTTTTCGCTACACGATCATCTGAAGGATCGCGGTCTCCATCCGTCCGCGGGATCTGCCGCCGCCGCAATCCCGGGCACCAACCCCTGTTTCACTTCTCGACGCAATCCACTTATCTTTGGGAGCCCTTGGCCGGGCGGACATTCGGCGGTTCGGGCCACTGTCCGGCCGCCATCGGGAAGATTTTGGGCTGCCATCCGGCCGGCGCACGGCCTTGACGTCAACAATTCCAATCCACAGGAGAGATTCCCGATGCAACTCGCAACCCTCTTCCACCGCGGCGTGACCACCGTGGCCGCCGCTGGCCTGCTGGCCGTCTCGGCCGCAACGTCCGCCGCCACCCTGACCGTGTACACCGCGGTCGAGGCCGAGGATCTCAAGAAGTACGCCGCACGGTTCAACGAGGACCACCCCGACATCGAGATCAAGTGGGTTCGCGACTCCACCGGCATCATCACCGCGAAGCTGCTGGCGGAGAAGAACAACCCCAAGGCCGACGTCATCTGGGGCCTGGCCGCCACGAGCCTCCTGCTCATGAAGTCCGAAGGCATGCTGCACCCTTACCAGCCCAGGGGCATCGAGCGGCTGGACCCGAAGTTCGTCGACAAGGACGACCCACCGGCGTGGACCGGCATGGACGCATGGGTCGCCTCGATCTGCGTGAACACGGTGGAGCAGAAAAAGCACGGGTTCGCCACGCCGACCTCGTGGGTGGACCTCACCAGGCCCGAGTACAGGGGCCACGTGGCGATGCCCAACCCGAACTCGTCCGGTACCGGCTTCCTGGACGTTTCGAGCTGGCTTCAGATATTCGGCGAGGAGGGCGGCTGGCAGTTCATGGACGCGCTTCACGAGAACATCAGCCATTACACCCATTCCGGATCCAAGCCCTGCAAGCAGGCGGCCCGCGGCGAGGTCCCGATCGGCATCTCGTTCGCGTTCCGCGGCGCGAAGTCCAAGGCGGACGGCGCGCCGATCGACATCATCGTCCCGTCCGAAGGCATCGGCTGGGACATGGAGGCGACCGCCATCGTGAAGGGGACGGAGAACCTGAAGGCGGCGCAGACCCTGGTCGACTGGTCGGTCAGCGAGAAGGCGAACATGATGTACAACGAGGGCTACGCGGTCGTGGCCATTGCGGAGCTCGCGAAGCCGGTGGAGCACTTCCCGGAAGGCATCCTCGGGGGAATGATCGACAACGACTTCGAGTGGGCGGCGAACAATCGCAAGCGCATCCTCGGCGAGTGGCAGGCGCGGTACGATTCGAAGTCGGAGGCGAAATAGCACGCGAATGCATGGCCGTGGGGCTGACGCCCTGCGGCCATGCATCGACTGAATCGCAGGAAGGGCAACCCATGGGGCGACTCAGAGGTCGATTCCGGGGCCGATTCCGGGGCCGGCTCACATGAATGGCCACATGCGATCCATGCCCTCGAACCCCTCATCGAGCGATTTCTACCTGCGCATCAGGCGTCTGACCAAGAAGTTCGGCGAGTTCACGGCGCTTGCCGACATCTCGCTCGATGTTCTGGACGGCGAGTTCGTCTGCTTTCTCGGCCCCTCCGGTTGCGGCAAGACCACCCTCCTGCGGGCCATCGCGGGGCTCGACATCCAGACCGCGGGCACCATCGAGCAGGCAGGCGCCGACATCTCCGCCCTCCCCCCGTCGGAGCGCGATTTCGGCATCGTGTTCCAGTCCTACGCCCTGTTCCCGAACATGACCGCGGCGCGCAATGTCGCCTACGGCCTGGAGAGCCGGAGACACTCGCGCGAGGAGGTGCGGAGCCGGGTACGGGAGTTGCTCGACCTCGTCGGCCTTCCCGATCAGGGCGACAAGTATCCGGCCCAACTCTCCGGCGGACAGCAGCAGCGCATCGCGCTGGCCCGGGCCATCGCGATGTCGCCCGGCCTGCTGCTGCTCGACGAGCCGCTCTCGGCCCTCGACGCCAAGGTGCGGGCGCGCCTGCGCCTCGAGGTGAAGGCCCTGCAGCGCAGACTCGGCATCACCACCATCATGGTCACCCACGACCAGGAGGAAGCGCTGACCATGGCGGACCGCATCGTGGTCATGAACCACGGCGTGATCGAGCAGGTCGGCTCTCCGGTCGAGATCTACCGCGAACCGGCGAGCATGTTCGTCGCGGACTTCATCGGCACGATGAACTTCCTGGCCGCCGAGGTCACGCAAGAGGGCGCCGCGGGGGACGGAGGGATCAGGACCGGGGCGTTCGTCCTCGCCTGCGACACCTCCGGCCACTCCCCCCGCGAGCGGGTCACCGCCGCGATCCGGCCCGAGGACATCGTGCTCCTGGACGCCGGGGACAGCGAGACCCCGGGGAGGGTCGGTGACTCCCGGAACACCGGAGGCCCCCGGAGCACCGGGCGCGCGGAAAACGCCGCAGAGGCCCGCAACGCCGATATCGCGCCCCGCGGCGGCGCCGCCGTCGACGCGACGGTCGAGTACGTGGAATTCCTGGGCGCGTTCGCCCGCGTCGAGCTTGCTTGCGCCGGTGAACGCCTCAGGATGGACCTGCCCATCGCTCAAGTACAGCGATTCGACCTGACGGCGGGCAGCGCGGTGCGGGCGATGGTCCCGCGCGAAGCCGTACGCCTCTACGCCGGGGCGCCGCCCGATGGCTGACCCGCCGATAGCTGATGCCACCGGACGCATGACGACGGTGCCGGCTTGCGGCTCGGCGGCCAGGGGGCAAAGGGCAACGATTCCCCGCGACCGGCGCGCCAGCGCGTTTCGTCGCGGTTCATGGCCCGGCTGCGGCCAGACGAAGAGCGACGCCGAACTCGGACAACGCGCTGCGCATTCGAGCCGGCGAATCGATCCATGACCGAGAGCGCCCTCCGCGCACCCATCGTCAAGCCCAAGGTCGGCCGCGACGACTGGACCATGCGCGCCTTCATCGGCGTCATCGGTCTCTATCTCGTCATCACTCTGGCGTTCCCGCTCTACGCCATGATGTCGAAGAGCGTGCGCGACAACGACGGCGCATTCGTCGGGCTCGCCAACTACATCGAGTACTTCGCCACTCCGGCTCTCACCTGGTCCATCGGAAACAGCCTGCAGGTCGCGACGATCACGACGCTGATCACCGTCACCATCGCGTTCACCTTCGCCTACGCACTCACCCGAAGCTGCATCCCGCTCAAGGGGCTGTTCCAGTCGATCACGATGATCCCGATCCTGGTGCCATCGCTGCTGCCGGGCATCGCGCTGGTCTACCTGTTCGGCACCCAGGGGCTGATCAAGGAACTGCTGTTCGGGTACTCCATCTACGGGCCGATCGGCATCGTCATCGCGGAGGTGTTCTTCACCCTGCCCCACGCGATCATCATCCTGATTACCTCACTGTCCATCGCCGACGCCCGTCTGTACGAAGCGGCGGTGGCGCTGCGCACGAGTCGGCTCCGCATCTTCCTCACGGTCACCCTGCCCGGCTGCCGTTACGGCCTCATCAGCGCCGCGTTCGTGGTGTTCACCCTCGCCATCACCGACTTCGGCGCCCCCAAGGTCATCGGCGGGGACTTCAACGTGCTGGCCACCGACATCTACAAGCAGGTCATCGGGCAGCAGAACTTCGAGATGGGGGCGGTGGTGAGCGTGGTGCTGCTGATTCCGGCGGTGCTGGCATTCGCCATCGACCGGGTGGTGCAACGCCGGCAGGTCGCCCTGCTCTCCTCGCGCGCGGTCACCCTGGAACCCAGACCGAACCGCGGGTTCGATGCCGCGATGCTCGGCTTCTGCGTGCTGGTGAGCGTGTTCCTGATCGGCATGCTCGGCGTGTGCCAGTTCGCCGCGCTGGTCAAGTTCTACCCCTACGACCTGAGCCTGAGTCTGAAGAACTACAACTTCGACGTGATGGACGGCGGCGGCTGGAGTTCGTACTGGAACTCGATACGCATGGCGACCTATACCGCCGGGTTCGGAACCGTCGTCGTCTTCTCCGGCGCGTACCTCGTGGAGAAGGGCCGCGGCTTCCGGGCCGGCCGCACCCTGTTCCAGTTGCTGGCGATGATGCCGATGGCGGTCCCCGGGCTGGTGCTGGGGCTCGCTTACATCTTCTTCTTCAACCACCCGAACAACCCGCTGGGGTTCCTCTACCACACGATGGCGATCCTGGTGATCAGCACCATCGTCCACTTCTACACCGTCGCCCATCTCACCGCGGTGACTGCACTCAAGCAGATGGACCCGGAGTTCGAGGCGGTCGGAGCCTCGCTCAAGGCGCCGTTCCACCGGACGTTCCGGCGGGTGACGGTGCCGGTATGCCTGCCCGCCATTCTCGACATCATGATCTACCTCTTCGTGAACGCGATGACCACGGTGTCCGCGGTGGTGTTCATCTACGGTCCGGACACGAACCTTGCGTCGGTCGCGGTGCTCAACATGGACGATGCGGGCGACATCGCCCCGGCCGCGGCGATGGGAATGATGATCTTCTACACGGCGGCGTCCGTACGGCTGGCGCACTTCCTCGTGTCGAGGCACCTCAAGCGGCGGACCCAGGCCTGGCGGATACGGTGAGGCGTGCGATGTGCGCCACCGATCCGCCGTTCGCCGGGCGCGATGGGTCTCAGCCGCACCCCACTCCGTGGGCGGCCGTGCACAGGTTCGTCATCTTCGCGACCGCAAGATCGCGGCCGAGCAGCCCGAGCCCGCAGTCCGGGGCGGCCACCAGCCGGGCGGGGTCGATGTGTTCCAGCGCACGACCAAGCCGCTCGGCGATCTCCTCGACCGGCTCCACCCGACTCCGGCCGATATTCACGACGCCGAACAGCACCGTCGTCCGGGTGTATCGTTCCAGGAGGCTCAGGTCGTTGGGGCGGTGCGCATCCTCGATCGAGACCGCATCGATGGCCGCCTCGTCCATCGCATGCGCGAGCTGGAAGTACGCCTGCGGGTCGGCCTTGGGATAGTCGGGGTTATCCAGCGCGCTCGGGTAACCGCAGCACATGTGCACGATGCGCTGCACGCCCTCCGGCACGCCGTGGAACACCCGTTCGAGATTCTCGATACCGTAATCGAGCGCCGGCTCCGGCTTGCGGGCGAAGACCGGCTCGTCGACCTGGATGTGGCGACACCCGGCCGCGGCCAGGCTGCGCACCTCCGCGTTGAGCGCCTCGGCAAGCGCCCGTCCCTGGGCCCCGGGATCGGGATAGAACGTATTCGCCAGCGAGTCGATGATGGTCATCGGGCCCGGCAGGGTGATCTTTACCGGACGGTCGGTCACGCGCTGCGCGATCCGCCAGTCCCGGGCGAGGACCAGATCGCGAGGCGTGACCGGGCCGGTGATGGTCGGTACCCGGGCGGTAAACGCGCCGTCTCGCGCCACTTTCTCGGTGAGGTGCTCGAAGTCGACGCCGTTCATGTTTCGGCACTGGTAGAAGATGTAGTTCTCCCGGCGAACCTCCCCATCGGTGGGGATGTCGATGCCGGCTGCGACCTGATCCCGCACCACCTCCTCGATCGCCGCGACGAATGCGGCCTCCGCGCTCTCCCCGGCCTCGGCGAGCTGCTGCTCGTAGTCGGCACGCTGCCAGCGCTTGAGCAGCCCCTCGCCCCGGGCTCCCGCTTCCGTATCGTCGGGGTCGGGAAACCAGTCCCCGATCGGCGTGCAGCCCGGCTTCGGATAGGCGCCGATGGTCGTCGTCAGCAGTCGGTCGTGTGGCATGTGCGGGGGTCCTCGATAGTTGGGAGTGCTGCGGGGAATTTCGGTGTCCGAGCGAAACGCGGGGAACCGACACGCGCCGCCGACTCCCCGCATGCCTCGATGTCTTCAGTCCCTGACTACGGCAGCATCGACGACACCTCCTCGACCATCTCCTCCTGCAATGCTGCCATGTCGTCCGAATCCCCGGTCACGATGGACTCGATGTGGTCGTAGATGACCTGGGTGATCGCAAGCCCGTTGTCACCCGGATAGGCGATCCAGTCGCGCAGCAGGCCGGCCTGGCGCACTGCGGTGTGCTTGTTCGGGTTGTTCGCGTAGAAGTCGGCCAGCAACTCGTTCGCGGCCTTGTTGGGCGGCATGTAGCCCGTGGTCTCCGCCACTGCCGCGGCACCCACACCGGAGGTGCAGAACTTGAGGAACTTCCAGGCCGCTTCCACCTGCTTCGGATCGTCGGAGGTCGAGACCAGCATTCCCGAGTTGCCGCCCGCCGGCAGCCCTCTGGGCGGCTCACCCATGCCCGGATACTCGCTGGTGCGCAGCTCGAAGTCACCCTTCGCCCGCTCGATGGCCCCGACCGCGGAGGTCGACCAGAAGTGCATCGCCACCTCGCCGGCCGCGAACGGCTTCCCCGCATCCCCAATCGCGAGATTGAGCATCTTGCAGCCCCTGAACAGCTTCTTCATCGTCTCGAGCGCCCGCAATCCCTCCGGGCCGTCGAAGTTGACCTTGCCATCCTTGAGGATCGGCGTCCCCTGGCTCCACAGCAGCGCCTGGAAGAACCAGTTACCGGTGATGTTCCAGCCCCAGAACAGCGGATTCTTGTAGCCGGCGTCGCGCAGCTTCCCGCAGTTCTCGACCACCTCGTCCCAGGTCTTCGGAGGCTCCGTGATGCCGGCCTTTCTCAGGGCGTCCATGTTGTAGTAGCCCACCGGCAGGGAGACTGCGAACGGCAGTCCGTGAACCTCGCCGCCGAACGTGCCCAGATCGAGCATCGCTTCGTGGTACCCGTCCTTGGAGAAATCCGCTTCCCGGGCGATGAACGGCTCCAGCGACCTGGCGATGCCCTTCTCGACGAGGATCGCCTGGCGGTTGAGACCCTGGAACGTGATGTCGGGCAGCTTGTCGGCGACCGACTCGCGCAGGATGGTGTTGGTGCCGTCCTCGTAGTTGTCGTACGTCGCCCGGAACTTCACGTCGATGTCGGGGTGCGCCTCCTTGAACAACGGCATGATGCGCTCGAAGGTGACGTCGAACAGGGCGGAGTAGGGATACCCGACCTCGATGGTGACGTTCTCCGCCCAGGCGGCCGACGCCGCGAACGTGCCCGAAAGGACTGCGGCCAGTGCAGTGCTGCGTTTCATGTTGCTCTCCTTTGTCGTCCAAACGGTCCGGGGTCGGTCCGGTGACGGCACCGGGCCTCGTGTCATCCGGCTCCGGAACCCCGGAGCCGGAATCCGACTGCTTGCCTCACCTACTTCATCCCGGTGAGGGTGATGCCTTCGATGAACCGGCGCTGCGCGAGCAGGAAGGCGACGACCAGCGGGGTGACGATCACCGTCGCCGCCGCCATCATCGGTCCGTACTCGTTGCCGTCGAGGTCGGACCTGAACATGCGCAGTCCGAGTGGCGGGGTCATCAGGTCACGATCGCCGGTGATCACGACCCGTGGCCAGTAGTAGTCGTTCCAGTGCGCGACCACCGAGAAGATGGCGAACGCGAGCAGGGCCGGAATCGCCGTCGGCAGCATTACCTTCCAGACGATGGCGAACTCGCTCATGCCGTCCATGCGCGCCGCATCGATCAGATCGTCCGGGACGGTCTTGAAGAACTGCCGCATCAGGAAGATCCCGAAAACCGAGATCGTCCACGGGATCACCAGTGCCGCGTAGGTATTGGTCAACCCCGCCTTCGCCAGCATGATGTAGAGGGGCAGCGCAATGGCATGGACCGGGATCAGCAGGCAGAAGATCACCAGACCGAACACCACGTCCCGCCCCCAGAAGCGCAGCTTCGCCAGCGCGTAGGCGCAGGGCAGAGCAACCAGGACCTGGATCAGGAAGATCGAGACCGTCACCAGCACCCCGTTCAGCATGTAGCGCAGCAGCGGTGCCTCCCTGAATGCGGCGGTGTAGTTGTAGACCACCGGACGCATCGTGCATTCCTCGGCCGGGCGCCCGGCCTTGACGCACCGGGGGTCCGTGATCAGGGCCTGGGATCCGGCGAACCCTCCCGTGTTGCTCTCGATCTCCGCCGGCGATTTCAGGGAGTAGGAGAGCATGAGGTAGAACGGCAGCAGCACGACGATGGAGCCGAGCAGCAGGAGCACGTGCTTCAGACCTTCATCGAGCCAGTCCGTGCGCAAGTTCACGAGTAGTGCACCCGCCGGTTGACGAAGTAGACCTGGGTGATCGTCAGCACCAGCACGAAGGCGAGGAACACGACGGTGATGGCCGATCCGATCCCCAGGAGGTTCTGCTTCACGCCCTTCTCGAAGATCGCGTACACCATCACGTAGGTGGACTTGGCCGGTCCCCCGCGCGTCAGCGCCTCGACCGTGTCGAAGACCTGGAACGACCGGATCGAGGTGATGGTCACGACGAACACATGCGTCGGCCCGAGCATCGGCCACGTCACCAGCCGGAAGCGCTCCCACGCGCTGCTTGCTCCGTCCATCTCCGCTGCGCTGTAGAGCTCACGCGGGACCGCAGTCAGACCCGCGAGGTAGAGCACCATGTTGAAGCCGAACGCCTGCCAGATCCCGATGAACGCAATCGTGCCCAACGCATACTTCTTGTCCCCGAACCACACGGGGAAATCCTCGGTGCAACTGCTTCCGTACCAGCTCCCGGCCGGATCGAATCCGAGCCACGAGCCGGTCAGGAGAGCGTGCAGCCAGCCGATGTCGCAGCCGGTCCGGAGAACGTCGTTGACGACTCCGACGACCGGATGCAGCGCAAACTCCCACACGATCGCCATCGCCAGCAGCGTCGCCATCACCGGCAGGAAGAAGATGGCCTTGTACATCTCGCCACCGAACCGAAGGGAAGAGATCAGCATCGCCGCCCCGAGGCCGAGAGCGACGGACACGGGCACGACCACCACCACATAGGTCAGCGACGCCGTGAACATCTTCTTGTAGCTCGAGAACTTCGTCAGCGATTCGTAGTTCTTCCAGCCCACCCAGTTGAAGCCCGGATTGCCGAGGTTGTAGTCGGTGAACGACAGGGCCGCCGCGACGAAGATGGGCGCGATGAGAAGCACGATCATCAAGATGATCGCGGGGGCGACGAACCAGAGGTGGGCTCGCGAACGGACCATCACACCACCCGCTCCGCTTCGTCGTCCTCCGCCAGCGCAAGTCGCCTCCCGTCCGGACCGAAGGCCATCGTCCGGCCCGCGTCCGGGTCGAGCCACAACGCATCGCCGACCGCGGCATCGTGCGCCCGGGCCGGGGTGACGCGGACGATGAGCCGATGCGCGCCGTCCGCGAGCGCTGCGTGGAGGTACACGTCCGCGCCGAGGTTCTCCTTGTAGACGAGCCGGCCCGCGAAGCATTCGCTCGTCTCGCCGGGATGCAGGGTGAAGTGCTCGGGTCGCCAGCCCAGGGAAATCGCACCGTCGGCGGACTTCGCGAGCCGCCGCTCCAGCGCAACGCCCAGGCACGAAAGGCGGCCGGCGCTGTCGCATTCGCCCGGCAAGACATTGATCTTCGGGCTCCCGACAAATTCGGCGACCCGCAGGTCCTGGGGGTTCTGGTACACGTCGTCCGGCGCCCCGAGCTGGAGGATGTCGCCGTCGAGCATGACCGCCATCCGGTCCGACATCGTCAGCGCCTCGGCCTGGTCGTGAGTGACGTACACGAAGGTCGTGCCGAGGTTTCGGTGCAACTCCGAGAGCTCCGCGCGCATGTGGACGCGAAGTCCGGCGTCGAGGTTCGACAGCGGCTCGTCCATCAGGAATGCGGCGGGATTGCGCACCATTGCCCGTCCGAGGGCAACCCGCTGGCGCTGGCCGCCGGAGAGCTGACCCGGCTTCCTTTCCAGCAGATGCTCGATCTCCAGCGTCCCTGCCGTGTCACGGACTGCCGCACCCAGGGTTTCAATCTTCTTCCGGCGGCCGGGGACGAGAGCGCCAAACAGGGGGAACCGTTCCCAGAAACCGAGATCGCGCAACAACAGCGGCGTCGCCAGATTCTGACGCACGCTCAGGTGCGGGTAGAGTGCATACGACTGGAAGACCATGGCCAGATCGCGGCGACTCGGCCGCACGTGGTTGACCACGGCGCCGTCGATTTCCACGTCACCCTCGGTCTGCGCCTCCAGCCCTGCAATGATCCGCAGGGTTGTCGACTTCCCGCAACCGGAGGGGCCGACCAGGGTCAGAAACTCGCCATCGGCAATATGGAGATCAATGGCGTTGAGGACCTGCGTATCGCCAAAGGTCTTGGTGATGCCCCGGAGTCCGATGCTCGCCAACGATCATCCCTCCCCTCGGATCTGCCGGAGAGCCACCGTGCTCGCACGAGGCAGCAGGCCGAGAATCGGAACCATACCACGCAATTCGGACGTGCGATGCGCCAGCCCGGATGCTGACGTAGGTAGTCGCGGACAGTGGTTTGGAGTATTGTCGATTCGCGACTCCGGGACGGCTGGATTTCCGGGGAGGGCAAGCCTCACCGCCTTCATGCGGGCAACGCTGGCCCGGCTGGCCGTGATGGAGTTCTAAGGTGCCGGACCTCGTTGTGAAGGCGTGGTTGGTGGTTGCCGACCAAACGGGCGCGGTCCGGCCACTGACCGGGAGGATCTCGGGCCAAGGTCGTGAGCATGGCCGGCATGGTCCATGAGCTTCTCGGCCGTGGGTGTCCCGAAATGGGCAGTAGTGATCGACTCGGAGGAGTGAAGCAACATGAAAAAAATCATTTCAGCCGTCATTTTTTCAATCGCTTTGCCATCCCTGGCTCATGCATGTCTTCCGTCCCTTCCGCTTGGACATTACAACCTTGGCGAATGGTCGAACATGGACCGAACCTGGGTGATTTCCGGTATGGTCGGTAGTTCCAAGCATGCAAACAACCGAGCGGAACTCGAGAAACTCAAGAACCGATTTGTTCGGAATTGCAGGAAAAAAGGAAGAAAACTGATTGCTGAGGCTGAAACCTACTTCGAAGGCGTGAAAGAGGGCCTCTCCGACCGGTTCGATGCTGCTGGTTGTGATGCGGGAGAGCATTGCGAGGTTTTCAAGAGGCTGTTTATTGAATCGGAAACCGCCTCCATCGATAATCACGTCGAAACAATGCGAACCTGGTATGGGGGCAATATCGAAAGATGTAAAATTCACTTCAATTGGAAGTACAACGAATTCAAGGGCCTTCTCTGCTATTAGATGGGCTCTGTAGTTCTCCCGGCGGACCTCTCCGTCGGTGAAAACAGGAATACCTCACCGACCCGAAGCCCGGAGGTTTCCATGACCTCCGCCCGCGCTACGCTGAACGCCTGTTTTCTCGGACGATGCGAGGCATTCACTTGATGCCCGCATACATGAACGACTGCACGAACTGACGCTGGAACAGCAGAAACGCGAGCAGCAGCGGCGCCACCGCGAGCAACGTGGCGGCGGAGATGATGGACCAGTCCACCCCCGACTCGGGGGCTCCGAAGATCGCGAGCCCCACCGTCAGAGGCCGCGTCGTTACCGAGTTGGTGATCACCAGCGGCCACAGGAAGTTGTTCCAGTGGTAGCTGATCGACACCAGGCCGTAGGCGATGTACGTCGGCCGCGCCAGCGGCACGTACACCTTCCACAGCACTTGCATGTGCGAGCAGCCTTCGACGCGGGCAGCGTCGTCGAGTTCCTTCGGCACGGTCTTGAAGGTCTGGCGCAGCAGGAAAATGCCGAACGCGCTGGCCATGTACGGCAGACCGATGCCCAAAATCGTGTCGACCAGGCCGAGGTGGCTCATGGTGCGGTAGTTCTCGACGATCAGCACCTCGGGCATGATCATGAGCTGCACCAGCACAAGCGCGAATGCAATGTCCCGGCCCGGAAACTCGAACCGGACGAAAGCGTAGGCGGCGAGCGTGCAGAGCACGAACTGGGCGGCAAGAATCGACGTCACCAGCATGAAGGTATTGAGGAAGTAGCGCGCGAACGGCGCCTGATCCCAGGCCTCGCGAAAGTTCTCCAGGGTCAGCGGCGCCGTCAGATCGAAACGGATCGCGTATTCGGGCGGGTGGAACGCAGCCCAGAAGGCGTAGAGCAGCGGCGAAAGCCACAGGACCGCCAGCAGCAACGCCGCCGCGTTCTCGATTCCCTGCGCCAGAGACGCCTGCAGACCGCTGTGCTTCACCGGTAGTGAATCCGCTTGTCGAGGATGACGAACTGGCCGATGGCGATGATCGCGAGCGCCGCCAGCAGGACGACGGTGAGCGTCGACGCATAAGCCTGGTCGAAGAAGCTGAACGCGACCTCGTAGATGTAGTAGAGCAGCAGGGCGCTCGCGTTGTCGGGGCCACCCTTGGTCAGGATGAAGAGCTGATCGACCAGCTTGAACGAGTTGATCACCGCGTTGATCAACACGAACAGGGTGGTCGGCATCAGCAGGGGAAACGTGACTCGACGGAAAAAGTGCCAGCGACTCGCTCCCTCCAGTCGCGCCGCCTCCTCCAGCTCCGGCGGCAGGGACTGGAGCGCCGCCAGATAGAAGATCATGAAGAAGCCCGCCTCCTTCCAGATGGTCAGGACGATGATGCAGCCGAGCACCGTATCCGGATTGCCGAGCCAGTTGCGGGAGCCGATCCCGAAGCCGGCCGCGATCTGGTCGATGAGCCCGATCTCGGGGGTATAGAAGAACAGCCAGATGTTGGCGACGGCGATCATGGGCAGGATCGTCGGCGTGAAATAACTCATGCGGACGAACGCCCGCAGCGGCAGGCGGCGGTTGACCCACACCGCCATCAGCATCGCCAGCGCGATGCTGGCGGGGATGGTGCCGATCGCATACCAAACGTTGTTCTCCAGCACCCGCCAGAAGACTTCGTCCTCCAGCATGAACCGGTAGTTGTCGAGGCCCGCGAACTCGGCCGGGCGCAACGCCGTCCCGCTCGTGAACAGGCTCTGGGCGAGCGTCGCCACTGCGGGATAGTGGGTGAATGCGGCAAGCAGAACCGCGGCCGGCAACAGCAGCAGCCAGCCGTAGACCGCGTTGCCGACGAGTCGCGTGCGTTCAGTCACGGGAAGAGGACATGCATGGTCTGAACCAAACCCCGATGCGGACCTCGGCGGGCGGCGATCGCCCGCCGAGACCACCTCCGATGCTCAGCGATAGCGCTTCAGCAGGCGGTCGGCCTGCTTTTGCGCCGAGCCGAGCGCATCCTCGACCGATTTCTGATCCGTCAGCACGGACTGGATCGCGTCATCCAGAAGTTTGCGGACGCGGCCGGTCTGGTAGGTGGACAGCTCCGCGGTCGCGAACTCGAGCTGATCGCGCGCCACCGCGGCCGGGGGGAAATCGACCACGTACTGTTTCAGAGCCGGCGTCTCGTAGGCGTCCGGACGGGTGCCGATGTAACCGGTCTGGATACTCCACTCGGCGGTCCGCTCGGGCTGGGTCAGGAAGCGGACGAGCTTCATCGCCGCCCGGCGCTCCTCGGGCTTGGTCTGCTTGAAGATGTAGAAGTTGCCGCCGCCAGTGGGGGTGCCACGGCGCTGGTTCGCCGGCAGCATGGCCACGCCGAAGTCGAACTGCGCGTTCTTCTTCACTGCGGTCAGATTGCCGGTCGAGTGCCACATGATGGCGGTCCTGGCCTCCAGGAAGTTCTTCCTGAGCGTGCCCCACTCGATCGTCCCCGAGGGCATCACACCGTGGACGGCGCCGAGGTCGCGCCAGAACTGAAGCGCCTCCTGCGTGGCCGGCGCGTCGAAGTACGTCTCGTTGCCGTCGCCGTTCATCAGCACCTGATCGTTCTGCATGGTCAGCGCGCCGAACATCCAGTACGGATACCCGGTCGAGGGAATCATCATCCCCCAGCGCTCGACCTGATCCCCGCTCCTGCGGACCAGCTTCTTCCCGGCCGCCACCAGTTCCTCCCAGGTCGCCGGCGGGTTGTCGGGATCGAGCCCGGCTTCACGGAACACGTCCTTGTTGTAGTACATGACGATGGTCGAACGCTGGAACGGGATCCCCCAGGTCTTGCCCCCGGTGACGCCGTTCTGCATCAGCGACGGATAGAACGAATCGAGCCAGGCTCGCTCCTCGTCCGTCTCCACGATGTCGTCGAAAGCAACGATCGCGTCCTGCTCGATGAGCTCGTAGATGTCGATCGAGAACATGACCGACAACTGGGCCGGCTGGCCGCTCTTCAGCGCCGCCAGTGCCTTGATGCGGGCGTCGTTGTAGTTGCCGGCGTAGATCGCCTTGACCTCGATATCCGGGTGCTCCTTCATGAAATCGGCGACCAGGCCGTCCACGATCTTCGTCAGCGGGCCGCCGACGGCGACCGGGTAGTACATGGTCAACTCGACCGCCCACGCAGCCGGTGCCAGCAGCAGCCCCGCGATCAGCGCCAGGACCCCGGTCCGGGCGGATTTCAGTCTTCGCATCATTGATGATCTCCCTCTCTTCGTGGGTTGTGATGCCGTCAGGCGGCGACTGGCAGAGGACGCACCCCCGCCATTCGCACCCCGGTTTCGTCGTTGAACAAGTGCACCTCGCTCTCCTGCCAGTGAAGATGAATGCGGCTCCCGGCCGGCCGCGAATGGCGACCGTGAGCACGGATGAGGACCGACTGCGAGCCCACCCGCACCCCGACGATGGTGTCGGCGCCCAGGTAGTCGCAGGATTCGACCCGCCCCTCGATGCCGGAGTTGTCAGCGATGGCGATCTGCTCCGGACGGATGCCCAGGACCAGATTTCCGTATCCGGCCTCCGCGACGGCGGGACCATCCGTTCCGGCGATGACCATCGCCCCCCCGACTTCCTCGACCTTCAGCAGGTTCATCGGCGGCGTGCCGATGAAGCCGGCGGCGAAGACCGTCTCCGGAACGTCGTAGAGCGCAGCGGGCGGGCCCTGCTGCTCGATACCGCCGTCGCGCATCAGGACCACTCGATCCGCCATGCTCATGGCCTCGGTCTGATCATGGGTCACATAGACGGTGGTCATGCCGAGACGTTGCTGAAGGGCGCGGATTTCGACCCGCATCTCGTGCCGCAGCTTGGCGTCGAGGTTGGACAGCGGCTCGTCCATCAGACAGATGGGGTTCTCGGCAATGATCGCCCGCGCCAGCGCCACCCGCTGCCGCTGGCCTCCCGAGAGCTGAGCCGGTTTGCGATCGAGCAGCGCCTCGAGACCCACCATCTCCGCGACGCGAACGAGACGATCGCGCTGCTCGGTCTTCGCCACCCTGCGCGCCTTGAGACCGAACAGGATGTTCTCGCCGGTGTCCAGGTGCGGAAACAACGCGTAGGACTGGAACACCATGGAGACGCGGCGCTCGGCGGGGGGCGCTCCGGTCATCTCCCTGCCGCCGATCAGCACCCGACCGCTCGTCACGTCGTCGAGTCCTGCGATCATTCGCAGCGTCGTCGACTTGCCGCACCCGGACGGCCCCAGCAGGACCACGAAGCTGCCCTCGTCCACCTCGAACGAGATGTCCCGAACAGCCACGGTAGCGCCCCAGGTCTTGGTGACGCGAATGAGCTCGATGGCGGCCATCGGTCCCCTTGAACATCCGACGCTGCGTCATGATAGCAACGCTTGAATGTCAATAACATGACACAGAAGAAGCAGAAAAATTACATCTTCTCGAACCTGTCGAGTGCACTTTGACGACAGTCAGGCCACGTGGATGGTCACACCATGATGGCGGATGACGGCCTCGACGTTGGCGGGGGGCAACCGATCCGTGAAAATCGCATCGACGTCCGCCACGGAGCCGGCGTGGACCACCGCGTCGGCCTCGAACTTCGAGTGGTCCATGGCGATGAACTTGCGGCGCGAAATACGCATGGCCATGGCCGAGACATCGATATCCCGATAGTCGTAGTCGAGCAGCTCCCCGTCGGCATTGATGGCGCCGACGCTGAAAATTCCGTAGCCGACCCGGAAACGTTCCAGAAACACCCGGGCCGCTTCCCCTGTGGTCGCATGATCATTGTGACGCAGAATTCCTCCGGCCAGCAGGATCTGGAACTTCGGGTGACGGCTCAAGATGATCGCCACCGAGAGGTGGTTGGTGATCACGGTCAGGCTCTGGTGGTCGAGCAACGCCTCGGCAATCGCCTCCATGGTCGTGCCGATGTCGATGAATACGGTCGCATCCTCGGGAATCCGGGCGGCAACGGCTTTCGCGATGCGCTTCTTCTCCGCCGCGAAGCGGATCTTGCGGTTCTCATACGACCGTTCCGAAGGCCCGGCCGGCAGGCCCGCGCCGCCGTGGTACCGGGTGACCAACCCCTGATGCTCGAGCGCCTTCAGGTCCCGACGCACGGTCTGTTCGGAGACCCGGAACGACTTCGCCAGACCACCGATCGAGACGAATCCCCGGCGTCGCAGCACCGACAGGATGCCCTCGTGGCGAGTGCCCATTCCCAACTTCGCGCTCGGGTCATGCATGAGGAGTGCCGTTGTCGTCGACCGGAGTTCGGTCCGATATGTAAGATACCTTACATGGAGTGATGGATATCGCCAATCTCCGGAGACTAGGGCAAGGCCATCCTCCGGATCCGACACGGCCGACGAGGGATATTCGGTTGACATCGGGAAGAGTGGCGCTGGAAACATCGGCGACGATTCTCCCGGTTGTCACATCGTCGTGCTAGATTGCAACTCTGGTGTAATGTTCATGACATCAGTGGCCAACAACCAACACGGAGATTCTCCAATGAAGCTCAAGACCCTTGTCACCGCCATCGGTGCGGCCATCGCGCTTTCCTCCGCCGGGCTCGTCCAGGCGGCCAGCGAAATTCAGTGGTGGCACGCCATGGGCGGCAAGCTGGGCGAGAAGGTGGTCGAGATCGCCGACGGCTTCAACGCATCCCAGTCGGACTACAAGTTGATGCCCGTCTACAAGGGCAACTACACCGAGACCATGACCGCCGCCATCGCCGCGTTCCGCGCGAGGCAGCAACCGCACATCGTCCAGGTCTTCGAGGTCGGTACCGCCAGCATGATGGCCGCGAAGGGCGCCATCTATCCCGTCTACCAGTTGATGACGGACGCGGGCGAGGCGTTCGACCCGGCCGACTACATGGCCTCGGTCACCGGCTACTACACCGACACCGACGGCAACATGCTTTCGATGCCGTTCAACAGCTCCACCCCGGTGCTCTACTACAACCGGACCGCGTTCGAGAAGGCCGGCATCGCCGAGGCGCCGAAGACGTGGCCGGAGGTCGAAGCGGCCGCGATGAAGGCACAGGCTGCGGGCTACCCCTGCGGGTTCACCACCGGCTGGCAGTCCTGGGTCCAGATCGAGAATTTCTCGGCCTGGCACGACCAACCGATCGGCACCCGGGCCAACGGCTTTGCGGGTCTGGATACGGAGTTCGTCATCAACAGCCCGGTACACGTGAAGCACATCGGGCAGCTCGCCGAGTGGCAGAAATCCAAGATCTTCGACTACGGCGGCCGGCGTTCCGACAGTGCACCGAAGTTCTACGGCCAGGAGTGCGTGATGTACATGAACTCCTCCGCCTCCTACGCCGGAGTGAAGGCCAACGCCAAGGACTTCGAGTTCGGGGTCTCCGCCCTGCCCTACTGGCCGGACATCGACTCCGCGCCGCAGAACACCATCATCGGCGGCGCCACCCTGTGGGTGCTCCAGGGGCATGATGCCGAGGAATACAAGGGCGTCGCGCAGTTCTTCAGCTACCTCTCCTCGGCCGAGGTGCAGGCGGACTGGCACCAGTTCACGGGCTATCTGCCGATCACCACCGCCGCCTACGAACTCACGAAATCGCAGGGCTTCTACGACGCGAACCCGGGCACGGACGTGGCGATCATGCAAATGACGGGCAAGGCGCCGACCCAGAACTCCAAGGGCCTGCGCTTCGGCAGCTTCGTCCAGATCCGCGACATCATCAACGAGGAGCTCGAATCGATCTGGGCCGGCGACAAGTCCGCGCAGGAAGGGCTCGACGCCGCCGTCGCGCGCGGCAACGAGCTGCTGCGCAAGTTCGAGGCGGCCAACTGAGGCGCGGCCGACGTGCGTCGAATCGCCCGACTGACTCGGTGGCCCCGAAGCGACAGCCTCGGGGCCACCGAAGCAACGGCAGTAATGTCATTCCCGCAGAGCGGGAATGATGCCATCGACATAGCCATGGTTGCAGCAACTACGTCATTCCCGCCAAGATGGGAAACCGTGCGGCCCTGACCGAGCACGAACGCCGCCGCACGCCGCCGATCCACACACTGCGATCCATTGGAAAAGCGCGTCACATTTTCCCGGCGAGGTCTGGCCTTTGCGCTGGTTGCCCCGCAGATCGTCATCACGCTCGTCTTCTTCATCTGGCCCGCGAGCCAGGCCCTGTACCAGTCGGTCCTGCTCGAAGACGCCTTCGGGCTCAGCCGCAAGTTCGTCTGGTTCGACAACTTCACCAGCCTGTTCTCGGACTCCATCTATCTCGCGAGCTTCGGCCGCACCATCGGGTTCTCCGTCGCGACCACCGCGCTTTCGCTCGGCATCGCGCTCCTGCTCGCGGCGATGGCGGACCGGATCATCAAGGGGGCAACGACCTACCGCACGCTGGTCATCTGGCCCTACGCCATCGCCCCGGCGGTGGCCGGCGTGCTGTGGTTCTTCATGTTCAACCCGTCCATCGGGATCCTCGCCTACATGCTGAAGGCGCTCGGCTACGACTGGAACCACTATCTGGACGGCTCCGATGCGATGATCCTCATCATCCTGGCCGCCGCCTGGAAGCAGGTCAGCTACAATTTCCTGTTCTTCCTCGCCGGCCTCCAGGCGATCCCGCGCTCGCTCATCGAGGCCGCAGCCATCGATGGCGCCGGTCCGTTCAAGCGATTCCGGACCATCGTGTTTCCGCTGCTGTCCCCGACCACATTCTTCCTCCTGGTGGTCAACATCGTGTACGCGTTCTTCGACACCTTCGGCATCGTGCACGCGACCACCAGCGGCGGCCCCGCCCAGGCCACCACCATCCTCGTCTACAAGGTGTTCAGCGACGGGTTCATCGGGCTGGATCTGGGAGGCTCCGCCGCGCAGTCGGTGGTGCTCATGGCCATCGTCATCGGGCTCACCGTGGTCCAGTTCCGCTACATCGAGCGGAAAGTGGCGTACTGAGGGACGACGCGCATGGTCGAGAACCGTCCCTGGCTCACCGCGCTGTCGCACATCGTGCTCTCGCTCGGCGTGCTGATCACCGCGCTGCCCATCTGGATCACGTTCGTCGCCTCCACGCATCCGGTGGAGGTGCTGATGTCGGGCCGGACGCCACTCTGGCCCGGCGACCATTTCTTGCAGAACTACACGACCATACTCGGCTCCGGCATGGAGGCGGCGGGCGGCGTGCCGGTCGGCATGATGATGTGGAACTCACTGGTCATGGCCCTGATGATCGCGGTGGGGAAGATCGCGATCTCCATCATTGCGGCCTACGCCATCGTCTACTTCCGCTTCCCGCTGCGCATGACGTGCTTCTGGATCATCTTCATCACCCTCATGCTTCCGGTCGAGGTGCGCATCCTGCCGACCTTCGCGGTGGTGGCGGACCTCGGGATGCTGAACAGCTACTGGGGCCTCTCCGTGCCGCTCATTGCGAGCGCGACGGCGACCTTCCTGTTCCGCCAGTTCTTCCTCACGGTGCCGGAGGAGCTGGCCGAGGCGGCGCGCATCGACGGGGCGGGACCGCTCAAGTTCTTCCGCGACATCCTGCTGCCGCTGTCGCGGACCAACATCGCGGCGCTGTTCGTGATCCTGTTCATCTACGGCTGGAACCAGTACCTGTGGCCGCTGCTGGTGACCACCGACGAGAGCTACTACACCATCGTCATGGGCATCCAGCGCATGGTGGCGGTCCCGGACTCGGAACCGGTCTGGCACGAGGTCATGGCGACGTCGATGCTCGCGATGCTGCCACCGGTGCTGGTGGTGATCTTCATGCAGCGCCTGTTCGTGAAGGGGCTGATCGAGCAGGAGAAGTAGCGGGCGGCGCGAACATGGACCGTGGTGAGCCAGGACCGTGATGAGCCGGGGTCATGGTAAACCGGGTCCTGGTAAGCCCGGGCCGTGACGAGCTTGAGCCGTGGAATGAACCGAACGGATCGAAGGCATCGAAGGGTCCGAGCCCGGCGAGCGAGCCGGAGGAGCTGACAGCATGGCCGGACTGCAATTCACGGGGGTGCGCAAGACCTACCCCAACGGGTTCAGGGCGATCCACGGGGTGGATACCACCGTCGCCGACGGCGAGTTCATCGTCATCGTCGGCCCTTCCGGCTGCGGCAAGTCGACGCTCCTGCGCATGGTGGCCGGCCTGGAAACGGTCACCGAGGGCGAGATTCACATCGGGGATCGGCGGGTCAACGAACTGGAACCGGCCGACCGGAACATCGCCATGGTGTTCCAGAACTACGCGCTCTATCCCCACATGAGCGTGTTCGACAACATGGCGTACGGGCTGCGCAACCGCCGCACCCCGAAGGAAGAGATCGAGAGCCGGGTCGCGGAGGCGTCACGGATCCTCCAGCTCGACGGCATGCTCGACCGACGGCCGAGCCAACTCTCCGGCGGTCAGCGCCAGCGCGTGGCGATGGGCCGCGCCATCGTGCGCGAGCCCGAGGTCTTCCTCTTCGACGAACCGCTCTCGAACCTCGACGCCAAGCTGCGGGTGCAGATGCGGCTCGAGATCAAGCGCCTGCAGCGCGACCTCGGGACCACCAGCCTCTATGTGACCCACGACCAGGTCGAGGCGATGACCCTGGCCGACCGGCTCATCGTGATGAACGCGGGGGTGGCGGAGCAGATCGGCACCCCGCTTGATGTCTACACCGAGCCCGCCACGGTGTTCGTGGCCGGGTTCATCGGCTCACCGGCGATGAACTTCCTGCCGGGCACGACCACCACCGACGGGCGGGGGGTGACGCTCGACGGTTCGAGCCAGACCCTGCCCGTTGCACCGCCTTCCTCCGCTTCCCGGGACAAGATCACCGTGGGTATCCGACCGGAGCACCTGGAGCCGACCTCCCCCGACGCCGCATCCCTGGCGTTGAGCGTCGATCTCGTGGAGGCGCTCGGCGCCGACAGCCTGGTGCACGGGCAGCTTGCGGGCACGACGCAGGGGTCGGCAGTGACGGTCCGTGTCGACGGCGCCCGACGGGTCGCGGCCGGGGAGGCGCTCTCCCTGGCCGTGGCCCCGGAGCACATCCACTTCTTCGATGCGGACGACGGGCGCCGACTGGTCTGAGTCATCTTTCCGTTGTCGGGGGACGCACATGTCAGAGTTGGCGGCGATTCGGCGCTCTCCGGGACCGCACCCGTCTTCGCTCCGCGACTCCTGCGGCGCGCCACGCTCATCGCGCTGCTGTGCGGGTTCGGCGCCATGACCATGACCGCCGGCGCGATCGAGATCCAGGGGCACCGCGGCGCCCGCGGCCTGCTGCCCGAGAACACGATCCCCGCGTTCGAGCGCGCCATCGAGCTGGGCGTCGATACACTGGAGCTCGACCTCGGCATGACCCGGGACGGCGTGCCCGTCGTGCACCACGATCGCGCTCTCGATCCCAACCGCACCCGGGACGCGACCGGCGCGTGGCTCACTCCGCCGGGACCATTTCTCAACGCGCTGGACCTCGCGGAGCTGTCGGAATTCGATGTCGGCCGCGCCGCACCGGGAAGCCCGGTCCCGGAGCGGTTTCCCGATCAGGAACCGCGAGACGACACACGCATTCCGACCCTCGCCGAAGTGCTGGCCCTGGGACGGCGGCCCGGCGCTGGTGCCGTCCGCTTCAATATCGAGATCAAGATAAGCCCGCTCGTGCCGCAGGAGACGGCGGGGCCGGCGGAGTTCGCCCGTGCACTGGTCGAGGTGCTGCAGGCGGAAGGAATGATGAACCGGGCCGACCTCCAGTCGTTCGACTGGCGAGTCCTCCACGAGGCACGCGGGCTGGCGCCCGAGATCTCGACCGTCTGCCTCACCGCCGAGCAGCCCTGGCACGACAACCTCCTCCGCGGCCGGCCCGAACCCTCGCCCTGGACGGCGGGGCTCGACATCGACGCGTTCGATGGCTCCGTGCCGCGCCTGGTGAAGGCCGCCGGGTGTGCGGGGTGGTCGCCGTATTACCGCGATCTCACGGAGGAGACCCTGGCCGAAGCGCATGCGCTTGGCCTGCGGGTGGTGGTCTGGACGGTCAATGAAGTGAGCGACATGCTGACCCTGGCCCGACTCGGGGTCGACGGGATCATCACCGATTACCCGGACCGCGCGCTGGAGGCCCTGGCGCCGTGGCGATCACACGAGTGACGCAGGACGGACAGTGCACAGGTTCCAACCGATTGGCGAAACCACCACGTGGAGTTCCGAGGAGACCTGGAGGCACACCTGTCTGTCGAGCTTCCGACGCAACAGCCCTTGCCCCCGCCTACGCCATCGCCTCCCCCAGCCACTCGTACAGCGCCCGAATCGAGTGCTCGCTGTTCACTCCCCCCGCCGGGTCGATGACGAGCGGCGCCGGACGGTAGCCGCCGCTTTCCAGCCCTCGCTGCACCGACTCCACCAACCGCACGTCCTCCGCCACCGTGGTGCGCAGGTCCTGCTCGGCCAGTGCCTCGATGAGATCCGGCTCCACCCCTTCCGCCGCGTACCACTGCCGAGTCACGCGCGTGGTCCGGTGATCCAACGCGTGCCAGATGTAGGTGTTGAGAACATTGCCGGGATAGATCTGGAACGAGAATGTCGGCCACAGGAACCAGGAGGTGTAGTCGAGCGCATGCGGGTGGGAGTCGGGGTCGACGCGGTAGGTCAGCGACTCCACCGGCACCGACTTCGTGACGTGCCGCAGCACGCGCCCGTGGGGGATGATGTGGTAGCTGTCGGCCTCGACCACACCGTTCGAGAACGTGGGGTGGTTCAGCCGGCAGTGGTAGCACTCGCTGTAATTCTCGACCGACACCTTCCAGTTGCAGCGCTCCACCACTTCGCGGGTGCATGCCGCGCGCAGGCGCTCCGGGTGCGGCACGTACTCGGCGAGCGCATCCGCGATGCCGGGGTACCAGGCCTCCATCGGCGCCGCGTCCGGGTCGAGGTTGACGAACACGAACCCGCCGACGATCTCGCTCCGTACCGGGATGAGGCAGATCCGCGACCGATCGAACCCCGGCGTCCGGCCGGCGCCGGGCGCGGCGCGAAGCCGGCCGTCGAGCTCGTAGGTCCAGGCGTGATAAGGGCACACCAGGGCCCGCGCGTGACCGCTTCCCTCCACGAGCTGGTGGGCGCGGTGCCGGCAGGCGTTGTAGAACGCACGGACGATGCCCGCGCGGTCCTTCACGCAGAACAGGCTCCGCCCATGCAGCTCCAGCGCGAAATAGTCGCCGGGACGCTCGAGCTGCGAGACGTGCCCCGCGAATTGCCAGGTGCGCCGGAAGATGCGCTCCTGCTCGCGCTCGAACCGGGCGGCGTCGGTATATTGCGCGGCGTCCAGGGCGTGTACCAGGTTCGGTTCCGGGTCCAGGCTCGGGGTCGCGGTCGGCGGGGTCAGGGTCGGAGTCGGACTCGTGCTCATGGCGTCGCACCTCCCGGGCACCGATGGCCCGAAGCGCGGGAAGCGTAATCCGCGATTACCGGTTGCGTCGAGAGAATTTTCGCGGCGAAATTCCCCCGCGAACAGGGCGCTCGACCGCCGCCCACCGACGGGCCGAAACACTATCGGAGGGTGACAAAGTGACCACCCACGCGCGCGTCGTCATCGTCGGCGGAGGCATTCTCGGATGCTCCCTCGCCTACCACCTCACCCGCGAAGGCTGGTCGGACTGCGTGCTGCTGGAGAAGGGAGAGCTGACCTCCGGCTCGACGTGGCACGCGGCCGGCCAGGTCACGCACTCCACGTCGAGCTACGGGCTCGGACGCATGGCGGGCTACGCGATCGAGCTGTACAAGCGCATCGAGGCGGAGACCGGCCAATCGGTCACCTTCCGCGACTGCGGGTCGCTGCGCATCGCGTACTCCGACGACGAGCTCGACTGGCTGCGCCACACCGTGAGCATCGGCGCCGCGCTCGCACATCCGATGGAGATCGTGGGTCCCGACGCCATCCGCGCCCTCCATCCCTTCTACAACCTCGACGGCGTGAAGGCGGCGCTGTGGACGCCGGAGGACGGCCACGTCGATCCGGCCGGCGCCACGTTCGCGCTGGCCGCCGGCGCCCGTCAGGGCGGCGCGAGGATCGTGCGCCACAACCGCGTCACCGGCATCCAGCCCGAACCGAACGGCGCCTGGCGCGTGATCACCGAGCAGGGCGACTATGTATGCGAGCACGTGGTGAACGCAGGCGGGACGTATGCGCGCCAGATCGGGCAGTGGAGCGGGCTCGACCTGCCCGTCACCTGCATGACCCATCACTACCTCGTCACCGAGACGGTGCCCGAGTTCCTCGATCTGGACCGCGAGCTGCCGGTGGTGCGCGACGACGCAAAGGTCTCGGGCTACGTCCGCATGGAGCAGAAATCCGGGCTCATCGGCATCTACGAGAAGGCGAACCCCAATACCGTGTGGCTCGACGGAACCCCCTGGGAAGCGGAGAGCGAGCTGTTCGCGCCCGACTACGACCGCATCATGCCGTGGCTGGAGAACGCCATGGAGCGCATGCCGGTCCTGGCCGAACTCGGCATCAAGCGGGCGGTGCACGGCGCCATCACCCATCCGCCGGACGGCAACATGCTGCTCGGGCCAGCGCCGGGGCTCGTCAACTACTGGTGCTGCTGTGGTTGCCAGATCGGCATCGGCTGGGGGCCGGGAGCCGGTCGGTACCTCGCCCAGTGGATGGTGCACGGAGCGGCGGAGATCTCGATGCGCGAGTTCGACCCGCGCCGCTACGGCGACTTCGCGGATCGCGCGTATGCGGTGACCAAGGCGCGCGAGGACTACCTGCTGCGCCACGAACTTCCGTACCCACACCTTAACCGGCTCGCGGGCCGTCCCGTCAGGCCGAGCCCGCTCTACCACCGCCTGACCGAAGCGGGCGCCGTGCACGAGGAGATCTTCGGCTGGGAGCGCCCCCGCTGGTTCGCCCGCGACGGACTCGCCGCGCACGATGTCTACTCGTTCCGCCGCCCCGCCTGGCACGACATGGTCGCGCGCGAGGTAGAGGCGGTACGCGAGCGGGCCGGCATCATGGACATCTCCGCCTTCGCCAAGATCGAAGTGTCGGGCGTCGACGCGGAGCGGTTCATGAGCCGCATGATCGCGAACCGCGTCCCGCGCAACCCCGGCGGTATCGTGCTTGGCCATATGCTGAACGAGAGGGGCACCATCGAGGCCGAAACCACGGTGGTGCGGGTCGGGGAGGATCGCTTCTACCTTGTCTTCGCCGCGTTCTTCGAGCGGCGGATCCTCGATTGGCTCGTCCGTCATCGCCGATCCGACGAGCGGGTCCGCATCGAGAATGTCTCCGACGCCCTCGGAGCGGTCGCGCTTCAGGGGCCACGCGCAAGGGAGGTGCTCGCGCGGGTGACGCAGGCCCCGCTCGACAACGCCTGCTTTCCCTGGCTCACCGCGCGGTCCATTGCCATCGCCGGCGCCGAGGTGCGCGCGCTGCGGCTCTCCTACGCCGGCGAGCTCGGCTGGGAGCTGCATGTGCCGGCCGCGGGTCTGCGGGATGTCTTCGATGCCCTGTGGTCCGCCGGCGAGGAATACGGCATCGCCCACTACGGCTCGTTCGCGATGAACGCGATGCGCATGGAGAAGATGTTCAAGGGTGCGTCCGAGCTCACGAACGAGGTCACCCTGCCGGAGGCGGACGTGATGCGCTTCGCCCGTCTCGACAAGCCGGGCGGATTCATCGGCCTGGAGGCGACCCGCCGAAGCGCGGAACGCCCCGACCCCCCGTGGCAATGCGCCTACCTCGAAGTCGACGCCAAGGATGCGGATTGCCTCGGCGGCGAAGCGATTCTCGCCGGCGGTGAGCGCACCGGCGCGGTATCCTCCGCAGCCTGGGGGCCGAGCGTGGACGTATCGCTCGCCTTCGGCTACGTCCGGCCGGAGCACGCGACGCCCGGCACCGAGCTGGAGGTGCTGGTGCTCGGCGAACCCCGCCCCGCGCGCGTGCTTGCCAGGGCCCGGTACGATCCGGACAACCACCACCCCCGGAGCTGACCTACCTCGGAAATTTCACCGATTCCCGGCTGCGGGCGCAGAGCTGACTGCTTTCGCCGCGCCCTCGCTTCGCGAATCGATGAAACTTCCGGGCTACCGGCCCGACCGGATCCCGGCGAGGACCGGTCCCGGGGACATCTGTTCACATCATCACGGAGAGCCGCACCCATGGATCGAGAACGCTACGAGACCGGACTGAAGGTACGCTCGGAGGTGCTCGGGGACGAGTACGTCAACCGGGCGATGCAGGGCGCCACCGACTTCAACCGCGAGTTCCAGAACCTCGTCACCGAGTACTGCTGGGGCGAGATCTGGGGCAGCCCCCACCTCGATCGCAAGCAGCGCAGCATCCTGAACCTCGGCATGCTGGCCGCGCTCGGCCGCAGCCACGAGTTCGAGCTGCACTTCCGCGGCGCAATCCGCAACGGGGTCACACGCGACGAGCTGAAGGACGTGCTGCACCAGATCGCGATCTACTGCGGGATCCCGGCCGGAGTGGAGAGCTTCCGGATCGCACGGCGAGTCCTCGACGAGATGGACGGCAGCGACTGAGCCGAACCGGGGGCGGCACCGGGGGGCCGGACGTCGGTTCGGACCGTGCCGCAGCAGGGCGGCTTCGGTGGCATCTTTGAAGGCGCGCTCGGAGAGCGGCCGGTCACAGCGGCTCGGTCCCCTCGCCGAGAATGGCGACGTAGCGGCCATACCCGAACAGGCGATTGCGCCTCCTGCCGGTCAGTTCCTGCGCCACTCCCAGGTTCTCCAGAATCTTCATTCCGGCGGACACCGCGGGAAACGAAAGACCCGTCCGGTCAACCAGTTTCTGGAGGGACACGATGGGACGTTCCTGCAACGCCCGGTGAACGCGCAATGCCGAGCCCGCGGCGCGACCCGTCGGCTGGATTCGCGCCCGGTCCTCCTCGAACAACGCGAGCAGCCGCTGCGCGGTCGAGACCGCCTCCTCTCCGGTTTGTACCACCCCTTCGAGAAAGAACACCAACCACGACTCCCAGTCGCCGGTCTGCCGCACCTCGTTGAGCAGCGCGTAGTACTCGTCGCGACGCGTCTTGAAGTAGAGGCTCAGATACAGCAGCGGCTCGTGCAGCACCCGCTCATGACACAACATCAAGGCGATCAGCAGGCGCCCGATCCGACCATTGCCGTCCAGGAATGGATGGATGGTTTCGAACTGAACATGCGCAAGGCCCGCGCGAAGGAGCACCGGCAACCCGGAGTCCGGCTCGTGAAAGAATCGCTCCAGATCGGACATACATTCGAGGACCGCGTTGGGCGGTGGCGGAACGAATCGCGCCGTTCCGGGCCGACTGCCCCCGATCCAGTTCTGCGAGCGCCGGAACTCGCCCGGCATCTTGTCGCTGCCCCGGCCGCCTGACAGCAGCTCGGCGTGCATTTCCCGAATGAGGCGGTTGCAGAGAGGAAAGCCCTCGCGCAGTCTCCGCAGCCCGTGCTCCAGCGCCGCGACGTAGTTGGACACCTCCACGACGTCGTCGAGTGGGACACTGGGCGCCTCGTCCACCTCGAAGAGCAGGAGATCGGACAGAGACGATTGTATGCCCTCGATCTGGGAGGACAACACGGCCTCCTTCCGGACGTAACGGTAGAGAAAAAGGTGTGTGTCCGGCAGCAACCTCGAGAGGCCATCCACGCGGCCCAGCGCCAGCAACGCCTTCTCCAGAGGATCTTGCAAAGCGCCCAGGTCCAACGCAGGCTCCGGAGGCAGGCGTGCAGGCACGAACGCCCGGACGGTCTCGCCGCCGACGGTCGTGGTCTCGTACCGGCCGGTTTCGCCACGGTGCACGGGGTAACGCCCCTGTTAAGCAAATCTGGACAAGTCGGATTGTTATTAATATTTTGAGTAATAAATTAAATTGCGATGGCATTCCGTTCTCTACGGACCCTGGCCAGCATCCTTGCGCTACCGGTGGCCGGCCGGCGGCTTCAGCCGCACCCGGAACTCCGCCCTCAAGCGCGCGTCCACGTCCGGCGGAATGTGCGTCGGGTAGTGGCGGGCCAGGGTCTCGCGCACCCGCTCGGCCGCGCGCTCGACGATGTCCGTCGAGCCCTGCTCGCCCCACTCCTTGGGACTCGCGCGGTCGCCGACCTCCGGGTAGACGTACTCGCGCTGCATCAGCCCCAGCGTCTGCGGGTGGCCGAGGAAGTGGTTCGGACCCTCCATGCATACCTCGCGCATGGATTCGACCGACAAGCTCTCATCGTCGATGTCGACGCCCCGCACCGAACGGTTGACGGCGCCGAGCATGTCGTTGTCGATCACGAAACTCTCCGGACACGCTCCGAGCAGGCTGCCGAGCATGCCGGCCGACTCGTAGACGAGGTTCGCCCCGGAGTGGCCGGCGAGCGCCGTGGTGTATCCCTTCTCGTAGCCGGCCTGGGCGTCGGGGAGCTTCGAATCCGCCATGCCGGCGGCGATGCCGGTCGGGAGGTCGTAGAACCGGCCCATCTGCGCGCACGCGGCCATCAGCACCGCCTGCTCGCCGCTCCCCCCGCTCATCGCCCCGGTGCGCAGATCGGAGACGAACGGCCATGTCCCGAAGATCGCGGGGTGCCCGGGAGACAGGGCATTGACGTAGACGAGCCCGGCCAGGACCTCAGCCACTTCCTGCACCACCGCGCCGGCGAGCGCCGCCGGGCTGGTGGCGCCCGCCTGACCCGCCGCCAGCAACAGGACGGGCATGCCGCCGCGCACCCCCGCTTCGAGGCAGCGGCACGCGTCCTCGGCAAAGCGCAGCGGCGGCACCACGAAGCAGCTCGACATGCTGACGAAGGGTCGGGCTCGCCAGCGCGCCTCGTCGCCCGCGATCCGGTGCAGCATCGCGATCGACTCGTCGACATGCTCAGGCTGCACCCAGCTCGAACCGACGTGCTTGGACGTTCCGGCAACGGCGGCGTAGCAGGTGTTGAAGTCGAGGTCGCGCGGGTCTTCCAGGTCGCGGCAGACGATGGGGCGCTGGAAGAAGTGGATATGCTCCAGGGTGTCGACGAGGCGGGCGATGTCGTAGAGATCCTGCAAGGTGGACTCCCGGTACTCGCGGGTGCGGGGGTCGACCATGTGCACCGCGGCGCCGGCGGTGCCGAAGTACACCTTGTTTCCGGAAAGCTCCAGGTCGTGCCGCGGGTTCTGACCGTGCAGCACGATGTCGCGGGTGGCGCTCGCCACCGTGTCCTCGACCAGCGCGCGCGGGAAGAGGAGCCGGCCTTCGGGGCTCAGCCGCCCTCCGGCCGCAGTGACCGCCTCGATGCAGCTCGGAATGGCCTCGGACAGCCCGATCCGCTCCAGCACGTCGAGCACCGCAGTGTGGATCCGCCGCACTCCGCTCTCGTCGAGGGGCCGATAGCGACCGCCGATCATGCCGGGGCGCACCGCCTTCTCTTCCTCGCGCAACGGAGCGGCCCGGAGCTTGCGCCGCGCTGTCCGTCCGCCCATTCGCCGACCGCTGACCGCCGCCTCGCTCATGGTGCCTCCCGCCGCCGCGCGGCGCAGGATCGTCCCGATCGGACAGAAGGATCGTCCGGCAGGTCCGGACACGTATTCCGTCCGGCAGGTCCGGACTCGTATTCCGTCCGGTGCGCTGGAAATGCATTCCGTCCGACAGGTCCGGACGCGCACTTCGTTCGGCAAGTCCGGACCCGCGGTTCATTGTCGCTGGACGGAGGGATTGGTGTCGATATTTCAGCGCAAGTTGAAACCGGCATCTCCTTCCTGGGTGCGAGATCGGAACAATTCGGCCGAGCGGCCAGCAACCCCCGCGCGCGAGGAAGCACGGCTCCAGTCACTAGGGTCATCGGCGACCCGGAGCAACCCTCCGCATGCGAGGGAGCACGGCCGCAAGATGTACCGTGACATCATCGAAGCGCACACGTCCACGATGCATCATTGCTGCTGCATCCGGGCGGTGGCGTACAAATGGGACCGCACCCGGTTCCCGGCGTACACTGCGCCCGGCAAGCAGGTATTCAGGCAGCCTCGCGCGCTGCCCGCCGATTCCCGGGAGACGCTCGACCATGATCCACCAGGCCGACTGGCGCTCTCTCCGCACTCCCGGCCCCACCAACGTTCCCGATCGGATCCTGCGCGCCACCGAGCATCCGACCCTCGACATGTCTCCCGGCAACGGACGCGGACATGACGGGATGCCACCGCCACGACATCTCCCATCCATCCTGCCCTTCCTATCCATCCCGGCCACCCCGACCATCCCGACCATCCCGGTCTTCCCACCCTTCCCGGCCCTTCACCCATGAGACACCGTTCGCACCTGCGTCCGGGAGACCCGGGGCTCGCCGCCCGCCTGCGGCGCGAGATCGAGGGCGAGGTGTGGTTCGACCCCGCGAGCCGGGGCCGTTACGCCACCGACGCTTCCATCTACCAGATCGAGCCGATCGGGGTGGTGGTGCCGCGTAGCGCGGAGGACATCGCGCGCACCATCGCGGTGTGCCGCGAAGCCGGGGCCCCGGTCCTGCCGCGCGGCGCCGGCACGTCGCAGTGCGGGCAGACGGTCGGCGAGGCGGTAGTGGTCGACACGAGCAAGTACCTCGACCGGGTGGTCCGCTTCGACGAAGACGCACGGCGCGTCACGGTCGAACCCGGGATCGTGCTCGACGGGCTGAACGCCTGGCTCAGACCCCGGGGGCTCTTCTTCCCCGTCGACGTCTCCCCCGCCAACCGCGCCACCATCGGAGGCATGGCAGGCAACAACTCCTGCGGCTCCCGCTCCATCCGCTACGGCAACATGGTGCATAACGTCCACGCCATCGACGCGATCCTCGCGGACGGGAGCGCGGTGCGGTTCGGCGAGGTCACGGGGAACCTCGCGGGGCTCACCGGCGACGGGCCCTACTCCGATCTCGTGCGCCGCATGCGCGCGCTCGGCGCCCGTGAAGCGGACGAGATCGCGCGCCGCTTCCCCGCCCTGCTCCGGCGGGTCGGCGGTTACAACATCGACACCCTGGTGCCCGGCCACGGCGCGGGCCTCCCCGCCGGCATGGGCGGCGCGATTCGCGGCACGATCGGCGCCGGCACCACCGGCACCACCGGCACCACCGGCACCACCGGCACCGGCGACAGCATGGCCGAAAGCATGGCCAGCGGCACAACCGGCGCCGGTGCCCATACCGGCGGACCGGGTGGAAGGCCGGATGCCATGTCCGCCGGCGGCCACAACATGGCGCACCTGCTGGTCGGATCCGAGGGCACGCTGGGGTTCTTCACTGCGGTCGAGCTGGATCTTCAGCCGATACCGGCCCACCGCGTGCTGGGCATCTGCCACTTCCCGGCGTTCCACGAGGCGATGTCCGCCACACAGCACATCGTGGCCCTCGGGCCGAGCGCGGTGGAGCTGGTCGACCGCACCCTGGTCGAACTCGCGCGCGACATCGCAGCGTTCCGTCCCACCGTCGAGCGGTTCGTGCGCGGTGCGCCCGACGCACTGCTGCTGGTCGAGTTCGCGGGCGAGGACCGCGCCGCCCTCCTCGCCCGGCTCGCCCGGCTCGTCACGCTGATGGCGGACCTCGGTTACCCCGGCGCGGTGGTCGAGGCGGTGGAGCCCGCGTTCCAGCGCGCGGTGTGGGACGTGCGCAAGGCGGGCCTCAACATCATGATGTCGATGAAGGGCGACGGAAAGCCGGTTTCGTTCGTCGAGGACTGCGCGGTGCGGCTCGAGGACCTCGCCGAGTACACCCGACGCCTCGACGCCATCTTCGCCCGCCACGGCACCCGCGGCACCTGGTACGCGCACGCCTCGGTCGGCACCCTGCACGTGCGCCCGATCATCGATCTCAAGGCCGAGGCCGGCGCGCGCCGCATGCGGGCCATCGCCGAGGAGTGCTTCGAGATGGTGCGCGAGTACCGCGGCTCCCACTCCGGCGAGCACGGCGACGGCATCGTGCGGAGCGAATTCCACGAGGCGATGTTCGGCCCGCAGTTGGTGCGGGCGTTCGAGGAGGTCAAGGACGCCTTCGACCCCGGTGGTCTGTTCAACCCCGGCACGATCGTCCGGCCCGAGCGCATGGACGACCGCACGCTGTTCCGCTACAAGCCGGGCTACGCGCCCCTCCCGGTGGAGACCGGGCTCGACTGGTCGGAGTGGGGCGGCTTCGACCGCGCGGTCGAGATGTGCAACAACAACGGCACGTGCCGGAAGGCGAGCCCCGGCGTGATGTGCCCCTCGTACCGGGTGACGATGGACGAACGCCACGTTACCCGCGGGCGCGCCAACACCCTGCGCCTCGCGCTGACCGGCCAGCTCGGCCCCGACGCCCTCGTCTCGGACGCGATGGCGGAAACCATGGCGCTCTGCGTCGGGTGCAAGGGCTGCCGGCGCGAATGCCCGACCGGCGTCGACATGGCGCGGATGAAGATCGAATACCTGCACCAGCGCCGGAAGCGGCACGGACTGTCGCTGCGCGAGCGCCTCGTCGCATCCCTGCCCCGTTACGCGCCCGCCGCGAGCCGGCTGGCGTGGCTGATGAACCTGCGCGACCGGCTTCCAGGACTTCCGGCCGCGACCGAACGCCTGCTGGGTCTGAGCGCGAAGCGCACCCTGCCGCGCTGGCGGAACGACCCGTTCCGGGCCGAGGAGATTGGGGGTCACGGGCGCGAGACGGTGCGGGGCGCGAAGGATGCAAGACCCGATGCCCGGGGTCGAACGGACGCGGAATCCGGTGCCCGGCCGGCGGCACCGGCGGCGAAAGACAAGGATACGCACCAACCGGTGGTGGCGCCGGCGTCCGCCGACCGTGGCGCCGGGTGCTCGCCGGCCGCGCGGGAGGAAAGGCCCGAGGTAGTCCTCTTCGCCGACACCTTCACCACCTGGTTCGAGCCCGAGAACGCCCGCGCCGCGGTACGGGTGCTGGAGGCGGCAGGCTACCGGGTCCGGCCCGCCGCGCCGCCGTCCGGCGAACGCCGCCCGCTGTGCTGCGGCCGGACGTTCCTCGCCGCCGGTCTCCTCGACGAGGCCCTGCGGGAGCTTGCCCGCACCCTCGCCGCGCTCGCACCGTTCATCGAGCGGGGAGTCCCCGTCGTCGGCCTGGAGCCATCGTGCCTGCTCACCTTCCGCGACGAGGCGCTCGCGCTCGGCTTCGCGCGGGAGGCGGGTGACGCCCGGTTCATGCTGTTCGAGGAGTTGATCGCCGATGCCGCCGGCGAGTCGCACTTCGATCTCCGCCTGCGCCCGATCCCCACCCGGCGCGCCCTCCTGCACGGCCACTGCCACCAGAAGGCGTTCGGGGTCATGCCGGCGCTGGAGAGCACCCTGCGGCTCGTGCCAGACCTGGAAGTCGAGACCATCGCATCGAGCTGCTGCGGCATGGCCGGGGCCTTCGGCTACGAGGCCGCCAACTTCGAGACATCGATGGCGATGGGCGAACTCGACCTCCTGCCAGCGGTACGAACGGCGGATCAGGACACCATCATCGTCGCGGGCGGCACGAGCTGCCGCCACCAGATAGGGGACGGAGCCGGCCGCGAAGCACTGCACGTCACAAGAGTGCTCGACGCGGCGCTTGCATGACACCGCTCGGAAGTCGCGAGAAACCTGCTCGTTTCCCGGATCGCTCCACAGCACCAAGCAGGTTCGACCTCAGCCATCCAGTTCCGAGATGGGCGGTTGACAACGCGCCGGCAGCGAGCCACGAGTCTCGGAGTTGAAGTACGCGGACCAGTCCTTGCCGCGCGGGCGCAACGTGAGGCAGTCCCCCTCCTTGATCACCTCGACTTCGGTGGTTTCGAAAGGGACTTTGGATTCTCCCTAGTGGGAGCCCTATTTTGCCTCTTTCCGATTCGGCAAGGCAGCGGGAGTGTCTTCGCTCGACGCACATACGGCATTGCCGTACCATCTCGGCATGAAAGAGGCGCTGGTCTTCGAATGGGATGAGGCCAAAGCGGACGCGAACTACCGAAAGCACCACGTAACCTTCCAGTTCGCCGCTCGGGCCTTTGACGACAACCATGGCCTCGATCTCGCTGATGATCGGATGGACTACGGCGAAGAGCGCTGGCTGCGCATCGCCTTGGTCGAGGGCCGTGTGCTTTCCGTAGCCTACACTCGGCGCAAGGAGACCGTCCGGATCGTCTCTGCACGTGCGTCAACGCGCCGGGAAAGAAGGATGTATCATGGATAAAACAATCGCTCATACGCCGGATCCCGACGATCCAGCCACACTCTCGGAGGCGGATTTCGCGTTTCTGGACAGTCTTCCGGACGAGACGACCGAGGCCGCGGCAAAGTCGGACCCCGACAACCTTCCCGTAACCGAGACCATGGTGTCGCGCGCCCGGACCGCTCATTTGGTGCGACGGACGCGCGCCGGAACCGGTCTCTCGCAATCGAGGTTCGCCACACGGTACGGATTTTCCGCCGCCGCAGTACGCGATTGGGAGCAGGGCCGGCGCACGCCGGAGGCGTCGACTTTGTGTTACCTGCGCGTCATCGAACACGAGCCGCAGGCCGTCGAGCGCGCGCTGGCGATGATTCGATCGTCACCCCGCGTCTCCCGCCATCGTCGCCGTAATCGTCCCTCGCTCGACAAGTGGAGAAATGCGTAACACCGACGCCCCCCGGCGGGAACCGGAATCGCGCGGATTCACCCTCGCAGCCTCTCGTTCTCCGGGTCGTACGGCGACTCCGGAATGACCGTCGCCCGGTGCATCGTGCCCAGGATGTCCATCTCCAGGGCGGTGCCGATCTCGGCCAGCTCCGGCTTCACCATCGCGAGCGCCAGCGACTTCTCCACCCGGAACCCGTAGCTCCCCCCCGTGGCCCGGCCGACCAGCGCACCGTCCATGAACAGGGGGTTGTTGCCGAGCGCGTCCGCGTCGGTTGTGTCGTGCACCTCCAGGGTGACGAGCCGGTTGGAGAAGCCGCGCTCCATCCACCGGTGCAGGGCGTCGCGGCCGATGAAGTCGCTCTTGTTCAGGGGCACGAAGCGGCCGAGGTCCGACTCCAGCGCCGCGTACTCGATGGAAAGCTCGGTGCCCACCATGCGGTAGGACTTCTCGAACCGCATGGCGTCCATGGCGCGGATGCCGAACGGCGCGAGACCGAGATCCGCCCCGGCCTCCATCAGCGCGTCGAAGATGTGGTTCTGGTACTCGATGGGGTGGTGCAGCTCCCACCCCAGCTCGCCCACATAGTTCACCCTGAGCGCGAGACACGGCGCGAGGCCCACATCGATCCAGCGCCCGGTCAGCCACGGGAACGCGGCGTTGGAGAGGTCCGCGCCAGTCACCCGTGACAGCAGCGCCCGGGCCTTCGGACCCGCGACCACCAGGACTCCGAGCTGGTTGGTGAGGTTCTCGAACCGCACCGAGCCGTCGCGCGGCATGTGCCGGCGAATCCAGTCGTGATCCAGGCGCTGGAATGCACCGGCCGACACCAGATAGAAGCTCTCCGCGCCCTCGCGCCACACCGTGAACTCCGAGAGCACCCCGCCCCGGGTGTTCAGCGCATGCACGAGCCGCACCGGGCCACTGCGGGCCGGGATGCGGTTCGCGACCAGCCGATCGAGGAACGCCTCCGCCCCCGGCCCCACCAGCCGGCACTTGGCGAACGCGCTCATGTCGAGCAGGCCGACGTTCTCCGCGACATTGCGGCACTCGCGTCCCACATGTTCGAACCAGCGCGAGCGCCGGAACGACCAGTCGTCCACCGGCTCCACCTCCGGCGGCGCGAACCAGTTCGCCCGCTCCCAGCCGAACTTCTGGCCGAACACCGCGCCGAGCGCCTTCAGTCGGTCGTAACAGGGCACAGTGCGCAGCGGCCGCGCGGCCGCGCGCTCCTCATCCGGATAGTGGATGGTGAAGACGTTGGCGTAGGCTTCCTCGTTCTTCTTCACGAGGTAGGACTTCGTGGCATAGTCGCCGAACCGCCGCGGATCGACCCCCATCATGTCGATGGTCGGCTCGCCTTCCACGATCCACTCCGCGAGCTGGAAACCGGCGCCGCCGGCGGCGGTGATCCCGAAGCTGTGCCCTTCGTTGAGCCAGAAGTTGTCGATCCCCCAGGCCGGACCAATGATGGGACTCCCGTCCGGGGTGTAGCAGATGGCGCCGTTGAAGACCTGCTTCACCCCCACCTCGCCGAACGCGGGCACCCGGTGGATGGCGGCCTCGATGTGCGGCTCCAACCGCTCCAGATCCTCCTGGAACAGCTCGTACTCGCAGTCCCCGGCGGGACCATCCACGTAACAGGCGGGGGCGCCGATCTCGTAGGGGCCGAGGATCAGTCCGCCTCGCTCCTCGCGCAGGTACCAGGAGCCATCGGACTCGCGCAGCACCCCCATCTCCGGCTGCCCGGCGGCGTGGCGGGCCTGAATCTCCGGATGCGGCTCGGTCACGATGTACTGGTGCTGCACGGGGATCACCGGCACGTCGAGCCCCACCATCGCGCCGGTGCGCCGGGCGAAGTTGCCGGTGGCGCTCACCACGTGCTCGCAGGTGATGTCGCCCCGGTCGGTGTGCACGCACCATTCGCCCCCGGAGGTACGCGAGATCGCGGTGACGGTGGTGTTGCGGTGGATTTCCGCCCCGCGGTTGCGCGCGCCGATCGCAAGCGCCTGGGTCAGATCCGCCGGCTGCACGTAGCCGTCCCCGGGATGCCGGATCGCCCCGACCAGGCCGTCGATGTTGCACAGCGGCCAGATCTCCTTCACCTGCCCGGGCGTCAGGAAGTCCACATCCACCCCGATGGTGCGGGCCACCCCCGCGTACTGGTGGTACTCGTCCATCCGGTCGCGGTTCATGGCGAGCCGGATGTTGCCGACGAGCTTCAGGCCCACGGGCTGGCCGGTCTCCTCCTCCAGCGTGCGGTACAGCTCCACCGAGTACTTGTGGATCTGGCCCACCGAATAGCTCATGTTGAACAGGGGCAGCAGTCCCGCCGCGTGCCAGGTGGAGCCGGAGGTCAGCTCCCGGCGCTCCACCAGCACCACGTCGGACCACCCCTTCTTCGCGAGGTGGTAGAGCGTGCTCACCCCGACCACCCCACCACCGACGACCACGACGCGAGCGTGCGATTTCATGTGCGATTTCTCCGACGGATGGGCGATTCCGCGCCGATTCTCGCGTATCTCCGCATGCTCGTGCGACCATTGCGCAATCGGGGTCCTGGCCGGTCCGGCGCGGCCCGCGCCATGGACGATACGTCACCCGGACCTGCGGCATCCATTCATGAACAACGGAAGGCCCATGCGCTCCGAATCGACCGATCCGGCCCGCGGGTTCGCCACCGCGCCGCCCCGTCTCGTCGCCTTCGATCTCGATGGCACCCTCGTGGACTCGGCCCCGGACATCGCCTGGTGCATCGACCGGACGATGCCGCGGTTCGGCGTTCCGCCGCGCGGCGAGACGCGGGTGCGAACGTGGGTCGGCAACGGCGCGGAGCGGCTCGTCGAGCGAGCCCTGACCGGAGAGACGGACGGCGCCGCGGACCCGGCACTCGTCCGGGAGGCATGTGGAGTCTTCCTGGACCTCTATTCCCGACACGGCCACGCGCGCAGCCGCGTCTACCCGGGGGTGCGGGGCGGGCTCGCGGCGTTGCGCGCGCACGGCGCGACCCTCGCCTGCGTCACCAACAAGCCCCATGCGCCGGCCGTCGGCCTGCTCGGACACCTCGCGCTGCTCGACGCCTTCGCGCTGGTGCTCGGGGGAGATTCGCTGGCCCACCGCAAACCCCACCCGATGCCGCTGCTCCACGCCTGCTCCGAGCTCGGCGCCGACATCGGAAGTTCGGTCTTCGTCGGCGACTCGATCAACGACGTACAGGCGGCCCGCGCGGCCGGAATGCGCGTCGCCTGCGTGAGCTACGGCTACAACCACGGGCGCGACATCTCGGAAACCGCTCCCGACGCCGTCATCGACTCGATCGAGGAGCTCGCGCCGCTCTGCTTCGGGGCACCGGCGGAGCGCCACACGATCGAAGACCTCGAGGAGGTGCAATGAACGAACGATTCCCGCCGGCGGCCCGAGAAACCACCGCGCAGTGCGATTCCGGCAAGATTTCGGCCTGCGGGGCATCCATTCGGGGGGATTGCCGGCGCGGGTTCCGGCTTGGCGGGAATTGCCGGCGATGAACGAGTTCTGGATTGCCCCATCGATCCTGGCCGCGGATTTCGCCCGTCTCGGCGAAGAGGTGGACGCCGTGCTCGCCGCCGGCGCCGACCTCATTCACTTCGACGTGATGGACAACCACTACGTCCCGAACCTGACGTTCGGCCCGCTGGTGTGCAGGGCGCTTCGCGATCACGGTGTCACCGCGGACATCGACGTGCACCTGATGGTGAAGCCGGTCGACCGCATCGTTCCGGACTTCGCGGCGGCGGGGGCTAGCTGCATCACGTTCCATCCCGAGGCGACCGAGCACGTCGACCGCTCGCTCCGGCTCGTGCGCGACCACGGCTGCAAGTGCGGACTGGTGCTGAATCCGGCGACGCCGCTCGGGGTGCTCGACCACGTCCTGGAGCAGCTCGACATGGTGCTCCTGATGTCGGTGAACCCGGGCTTCGGCGGACAGTCGTTCATTCCCTACGTGCTGGACAAGGTACGAGCGGTGCGCGAACGCATCGATGCCACGCAAAGACCGATCCGGCTGGAGGTCGACGGCGGCGTGAACGCCGACAACATCCGCGCCGTGGCCGAGGCCGGCGCGGACACCTTCGTGGCCGGATCGGCCATCTTCGGCGCCGACGACTACGCCGAGGCCATCGCCCGAATGCGGGACAGAATCACCGATCTTGCGGCATGACGCGCGCAGGCATCCGCGGGTCGCGTAGCGGTCAGATCCACACCGGAGACGCTTCGATACTCGCGCCGCGCTCGATACCACGATACGAGCTCCGGTCTCGGGCCCGGCGGGGCTCCCTTCCCGCTCTTCAACTCCCGGCTCGGCTCCCCACTTTGCGAAGCAGGATGCCCAGTCCCCACACGAGGCGCTGCGATGACCAGTGAACGACCGATGACCAGCGAACAACAAGGACGGGGACAGGGACAGGGTCGCACCCGCGGGGGCGGCCGGGCGGCGCGCCGGGAGGCGCGGACCGGGCCCCGGGCGCCCATCGTGCCCTACGTCACGCGCGGGGTACCGGTCTACGACGTGATGTCCGCCGAGGGCCTGGAGATCATCGAGCACAACGCGGAGACGATCCTCGAGGAGGTCGGCGTCGAGTTCCGGGACGACCCGGAGGCGCTGGCGCTGTGGCGCGACGCCGGGGCCGACGTCGGCGGGGAGCGGGTGCGGATCCCCCGCGGCCTCGCCCGCAAACTCGTGACCGACACCGCGCCGGCGGAATTCGTGCAGCATGCGCGCAACCCCGAGCGCAGTGCGCGCATCGGCGGTCCGCACATGGTGTTCGCCCCCGCCTACGGCCCGCCGTTCATCCGCAACCTCGACGAGGGTCGGCGCTACGCGACCATCGAGGACTTCCGCAACTTCGTGAAGCTCGCATATCTCTCCCCCGGTCTGCACCACTCCGGAGGCACGGTCTGCGAGCCGGTCGACCTCCCGGTCAACAAGCGCCACCTCGACATGGTGTACAGCCATCTGCGCTGGTCCGACAAGCCGTTCATGGGCTCCGTCACCGCCCCCGAGCGCGCCGAGGACACGGTCTCCATGGCGAAGATCGTCTTCGGCGATGCGTTCGTGGACGAACACCCGGTGGTGACCAGCCTGATCAATGCGAACTCGCCGCTGGTGTGGGACGCGACGATGGTGGGGGCGCTCAAGGTCTACGCCCGCGCCAACCAGGCGGTCGTGGTCTCGCCGTTCTGCATCGCGGGCGCGATGTCGCCGGTCACCATCGCCGCCACCTGCGCCCAGCTCTTCGCGGAGGCGTTGTCGGGCATGGCGTTCACGCAGCTCGTCCGTCCCGGGGCGCCGGTCATCTTCGGGACCTTCTCCAGCTCGATGTCGATGCAATCCGGCGCGCCCACCTTCGGCACCCCGGAGCCGCAGCTCGTGCTGAACGTGATCGGCTCGCTCGCGCGGCGCCTCGGGGTCCCGTTCCGCAGCGGCGGGGGGCTCTGCGCATCGAAGCTCCCCGACGCCCAGGCCGCGTTCGAGGCCGCGAACACCCTCCAGCACGCCATGCTCGCGGGGGTGAACTTCATGCTCCACGTCGCCGGCTGGCTCGAAGGCGGGCTCGCGATGGGGTACGAGAAGTTCGTGATGGACGCCGACCAGGCGCAGATGATGCAGGTGTTCCTCGGCGGCATCGATCTGTCCGAGAATGGTCAGGGGCTCGACGCCATCCGGGAGGTCGGCCCCGGCAGTCACTTCCTCGGCGCCGCGCACACCCGCGCGAACTTCGAGACCGCGTTCTACCGCTCACCGCTCGCGGACAACAACAGCTTCGAGCAGTGGGAGTCCGAAGGCGCGCTCGACTGCGCCGCGCGGGCCAATCGCCGCTGGAAGGAGATGCTCGCGGGCTACGAAGCGCCCCCGATCGACGCGGGCGTGGACGAGGCGCTGCGGGAGTTCATCGACCGACGCAAGGCGTCGGAACCGGACATGAGCTACTGACACTGCGACGATCGTCGCGGAGCATGACGCGCATCGGGACGCGGCGAGCCGCCCGGGACGGGGATGGAGCCCGACTGCACGTTCCATGTCGGCGAGCGGGCCGACGATTACCGGGCGGCCCTCATGGAGAGAGAGGCGGCGGGTGACCACCCTGTTTGCCATCCGGACGTGAATATCAACTCCGCGACGCAGCCTTTCCCGGTACCTCGGACGCCCACTGATTGATGCTTTGACCCCGAGTCCCGGCCGCTACCCCAGTCGCCGGCAGTCGGACACGTTCGGGAGCTGGGCGAGCCGGCCGAGCACGCGGCTGAGTTGCTTGATGTCGCGGACTTCGACGGTGAGACGCATGCGCACCAGGTGGCTGCGCCGGTCGGTGCTGGAGTCGAGCGCCACGATGTTCACCGCCTCGTTCGACACCACCGCGGTCACGTCGCGCAGCAGACCCTTGCGGTCGTAGGCCTCCACCGCGACCTCCACCGGATAGCTCTCGTCGGCCCCGCCGCTCCATGCCACGTCGATGAGGCGCGCCTGGTCGCCGCCCGCAAGGTTGAGCACGTTGCGGCAGTCCGCGCGGTGGATGCTCACGCCGCGCCCGCGCGTGATGTAGCCGACGATGGGGTCGTTCGGCAGCGGCTTGCAGCACTGCGCGGTCTGCGTGAGGAGATCGCCCACGCCGCTGATGCGCACATCGCCGGTGCTCTTGCGACGCCGCTTCGAAAGCCTTGGCGCGGGGCGGGTCGGTGCCGGCAACCAGGGCTGGAGCGCCCCCGCAAGCTGCGGCACGCTCACATCCCCGCGCCCCAGGGCGGCGAGGAAGTCGTCGAACTTCGGCGCGTTGAACCGCTCCGCAATCGCATCGCGGGGCGGTTGCTCGACCCCCAGCCGCTTCAGCTCCCGGTCCCAGATCTCCTGTCCGTCGGCCACGTTGCGCTCGCGGTCCTGGTGCTTGAACCAGTGCCTCACCTTGGCCCGCGAACGGGGACTGCCGAGGTATCCGAGGTTCGGGTTGAGCCAGTCACGGCTCGGGCGCGGCTGGCGGGCGGTCAGCACTTCGATGCGATCCCCGGAACGCACCACGTAGGTGAGCGGCACGATCCGGCCGTCGACCTTCGCCCCCCGGCACCGGTGGCCAACCTGGGTGTGGATCTGGTAGGCGAAGTCGAGCGGCGTCGAACCGGCCGGAAGGTCGATGATGTCGCCGCGCGGAGTGAAGGCGTAGACGCGCCCGGATTCGAGCTCGGTGTCGAGCGAGCTGAGCAGGGACTCGGACTCGTGGGCTTCCTCGCGGGCTTCGAGGAGCTGCCGGAGCCATGCGATCCGGGCGTCGAGGGCCGGCTCCGAGGCTTGCGCGCCCTCCTTGTACCGCCAGTGCGCCGCGACCCCCAGCTCGGCCTGGTCGTGCATCTCGCGGGTACGGATCTGCACCTCCAGGGTCCGGCCGTCCGGCCCCACCACCGCGGTGTGCAGCGACTGGTAGCCGTTCGGCTTGGGATTGGCGATGTAGTCGTCGAACTCGCGCGGGAGGTGCGCCCACAGCCCGTGCACGACCCCGAGCGCCGTGTAGCATTCGGCGACGGTGTCCACCAGCACCCGCACCGCTCGCAGGTCGAACAACTGCTCGATGCCGGCCTGCTCGGTGCCGAGCGACTTGCGCTGCATCTTGCGCCAGATGCTGTAGATGTGCTTGGCCCGACCGCTCAGCTCCGCGGAGATGGCCTGGTGCCGGAGTTCCGCCGCGATGCGCCGCATCACGTCCTCGACGTAGCGTTCGCGGTCGACCCGGCGCTCGTTCAACTGCCCGGCGATGGCCTTGTAGGTCGCCGGGTCCGACTCCCGGAGCGCGAGGTCCTCGATCTCCCACTTGTACTGCCAGATCCCGAGACGGCTCGCGAGCGGCGCGTAGACCTCCAGCGCCTCGCGGGCGAGACACTCGCGCTCCGTGGCCGTACGGTCGCGCACGTTGCGCAGCCGATGCAGCGTGAGCGCGATTTGCATGATGATGATCCGCACGTCGTCAACGACGGCGAGCAGCAACCGGCGCAGCCGATCGGCGCGTACGTCTCGGCTGGCGGGCGCAGCGTCTTCAGCCTGAATCGAACGCAGCTCGTCGAAGCGCAGCAACCCTTCGAGGAGCGCCGCCGCCCGCTCGCCGAGATGTGCCCGCGCGTCATCGAGCCCGACCGCACCGCGTTCCACGAGGAGGCCGGTGAGGCCCGCGGCGATGCAGTCCGCGTCGAGGTTGAGGTCCGCGAGCATCTGCGACGCGTCGGCGAGCTGCGCCGATTCCTGAGCTGATGCCTGGGCCGATTCCCGGGCCGACTCCTCGGCCGAGGTCGCATCGCCGGAGTCCGGGATCGCGGCCGACGCCACCGCGCACACCCGCCGCAACGCCTCGTCCGCCGCGCCGCGCGACGGATGGCGCAGGCCGATAGCACCGCCGGGGCCGTGGGTCTTCATGGGGATTCGCAATCCTTCATCTCCCGATCATCGCCGATCAATGACGCCGTCGCACCGGCGAGCGTTGGCAGTGCAAAGCGAACTCTCTAACCCGGAAATTTCACCAGTTCTCGGCAAGGATCGAAGAACCGCTCAAGCCTGAATGGCTCCGGTTCGAGGACC
>JAPOSC010000035.1 GCA_026709935.1 Thiotrichales bacterium | reverse complement strand
TCGGCTGGCGCCTCACGCCGCAAGCCGCCACCGCGCCGGACCTCACGCTCGGCGTGCGGGCCACGCGCTGGGAGAGCGACACGACCGACCCGGCGCACACCGTCGGAGTCGAACTCAGCGTGAGGTGGTGAGGTGGCGGCGACCGGCCACGGGTGCCGGCGATGAGGCGCGGGCCCGCGTGTGGCGTCAGCCGTTCCCGCTGATACTCCGAGAGGCCGGCCCACCGCCACCGTGTGTCGGCGTCGAGACGGGAAGAGGGGCTCTCCTCCCGGATCCCCGGGGGGCGTTCGTTTGAGTGGAGAGCGGGGTGCGGCTACTTCTTGGCCTGGCCGGTGCGGAAGCCGGCCGGGAGGCCCCCGAGGCGGCCCTCGCCGAAGAGGAAGCCGCGCATGTGCTGCTCGATGAGATCGATGCTGCCCGGATCGGCGGTGCTGAGCTGGTTCTCGTTGATGATCATCTGCAGGCGCTGGAGCCATTCGGTCCAGCCCTCCTTTGAGACGCTCTCGAAGATCCGCCGGCCCAGCTCGCCGGGATGCGGTGGCTCGTCGAGGCCCTCCGCCTCGTGCTTCAGCACCACGCATTGAACGGTTCTAGTCATCCCCAGCGACCTGTGTCTTCACGGTTGATTCAGGTCTACGGCAGTAGTTTCGTGCACGAACCGTCCGAGGCTGCGACGAGCACTGCGCGCCAGGAGTTCGAGAGTCGTCAGGCGCACCGGACATTCCTCGTGTGTCTGTGATGCAGCCTCGCTAGCCATCGAGACCGCTCAGGATCGGCTTGACCACCACGAGGATCACCACCGCGATCAGAACGAGGGCCGGTACCTCGTTGAACAGACGATAGAAGCGGTGTCCGTGCCGGTTTCGCCCCGCCGCGAAGTCGGCGACAAGTCTACCGCACCAGACGTGATACAGGACGAGCGCGGCGACGAGCACGAGCTTCACCTGAAACCATCCGCTCGCCGCGTAGGCGGCCCATGCGTAGTCGGCGATGAGCCACAGGCCGAAGACGAGCGCTCCGAGCCCGCCCACCGTCATGATCATGAAGAGTCTGCGCTCCATGACCTTGAAGCGCTCGTCGCCGATCGCGTCGTCGGTCTGGGCGTGGTAGACGAACAGGCGCGGCAGGTACAGCAGACCTGCGTACCAGGCCACCACGAAGATGACGTGAAGGGCTTTGATCCAGAGCACTGGCGTCGCTGTCCCGCGTCAGAGCATCGACCGCAGTCGGTCGTCGAGGGCGGCGAAATCGAGCGCACCGGTGCGATGGAATGCGACCTCGCCGCCAGGATCGATCAGGATGTGGGTGGGGGTCACCGACACGTTGCCGAACGCCTGCGCGATGGCGCCGGTCACGTCGAGCGCGACCGGATAGGGGAGCGCGCGGGCCTGCGCAAGCCGTACCACCTCGTCGGGCGGGTCCCAGGGCATGGACACCGCGACGATCTCGAATCCGCGCGGGGCGAGTCGCCGGTAGAGCGCTTCCAGGTCCGGCATTTCCTGCAGGCAGACCACGCACGTCGTGGACCAGAAGGTGAAGAGCACCGGGCCGCCCGCGACCGTGGCGGCGTCGAGGCGGCGGCCGTCGATGGTGGCGATGGAGACGGGCGGGAATGTCTCGAGGTTGCCGTGGTTCCGCAGCGTGAATACCAGCACCAGACAACCTGCCACGAGCAACGCCGCGGCCCACCACACTCGACCGCCGCGCCCCGGCCGGCGGCTGAAAGGTTGGTTCATTCCCGGCCCTCGATGTTTGTGCTGTTCACTGGCGAGAGTACCGTACACGAAACTGCCATGACTGCATGACTACGAGAGGGATGACTACGAGAGGGACGAAGAGAGGGAAATGCGCACCAAGAAGTGCTCGGGAAGGGCTCGGGAAGTTGATCCGAGACGCGCCAGCCCCCATGCTTCGACCAACCTGATCGAAGGGGCGAGAGAAATGTCGGATCCTGACTTCACCTCCGCCGTCGCTTTCTCGCAGAAGGCGGCGCGCAAGGTCGGCGAGCTGGTGCTGCGTCAGGGCCGCACCGATCCCCTCCTTCGCGTCTACATCGAAGGGGGCGGCTGCTCGGGTTTTCAGTACGGGTTCAACTTCGAGGATGTTCCGGGCGAGGACGACTTCGTGATTGAACGCGACGGCGCGAAGCTGCTCATCGACCCCATGAGCTTCCAGTACCTGATGGGCTCCGAGATCGATTACCGAGAGGATCTTCAGGGGTCCCGGTTCGTGATCAGCAATCCGAACGCGGCCACCACCTGCGGCTGCGGGATGTCGTTCTCGATCTGATACGGAACCCGTTGACCCGGATCCCGGTGCGGTCCGGGGTCGACCGTCCGGCGGTCTGCGATGCAGGGCGACGGAGGCGGTGCGGACCTTCGGGTCGATCCGCGGGCCGGTCCCGCGAGGCGATGTCGCCGTTTGGTCGCGGGCCCGCTCAGGCGGGGTGGATCCCGCCGAGCACCACCTCCCGCCCCGCCCCGGTCACCGAGGGCGCGTTGCCGGCCTCGCCTCCGAGGGTGCGCATCGCGAGCCAGGCGAATGCCGCTGCCTCCACCCAGTCGGGGGCGATGCCGAGCAGGTCCGTGGTGTCCACCCGAAGCGGCGCGATCCGTTCCGCGATCCGTTCCGCGATCAGCGGATTGCGGGCTCCGCCTCCACACAGGTACAGCTCCCGCGTGCGCGGCGCGAACCGAGTGACCGCCCCCATCGCCGTCTCCACCGTCAACTCGCACAGGGTGCGCAGCACGTCATGCGGATCGACGCCCGGATGCCTGGCGAGTCGGGCGTCCAGCCACGCCGCATTGAACAACTCCCGCCCGGTGCTCTTCGGCGGTGCGCGGTCGAAGTAGGGCTCGGCCAGCAACTCGGCGAGGAGGGCAGGGACCATCTTGCCCTGGCGCGCAAGGGCGGCCTCGCGATCCATGTCCGTGGCGAACCGGCGCCGCACGTAGGTGTCGAGGAGGGTGTTCGCGGGACCGGTATCGAAGCCGAGTGGCGGGCGGTCGCGCTCTGCGGACAGGACCGACAGGTTCGCGATGCCCCCGAGGTTGAGAATGCCGCGCTCGACCCCGGGGGCCGAGAACACGGCCCGGTGGAAGGCCGTGGCGAGCGGTGCCCCCTCGCCGCCGGCGGCGAGGTCGCGGCGGCGGAAATCCGCCACCGTGGTGATGCCGGTGCGCTCGGCGATGATGTTCGGGTCGCCGAGCTGCACGGTGATGGGTATCGCGGCCTTCGGCGCGTGGTACACCGTCTGGCCGTGGCTGCCGATCGCCGCCACGTTGTGGGCCTCGGTGCCGGCGATGTCGAGGAGCGCCAGCACCGCATCCGCGAATACCGACCCAAGCTGTGCATCCGCGGTCCAGAAACGAATCGCGGCGGCTGACGGGTCCTGCGCCAGCGCGTGAAGCTCGCAGGTCAGATCGTCCGGTATCGGTACGGAATGCGTCGCGACGGTGGTGGCGCCGCCGTCTGGAAACGCGACCAGCGCCGCGTCCACGCCGTCCATGCTGGTGCCGGAGATCAGGCCGATGTAAAGCTTCATGTGCCGCTACGCCTCACGTCTTCTGGAAGTGAATCCCAGCCGCTGAAACCGTGTCGCGAGAACCCCGGATTCCCGCTTGGACGGGAATGACGTTGTTGCCGCAGCCAAGGCCATGTCGATGGCATCATTCCCGCTTGGACGGGAATGACGTTGTTGCCGCAGCCAAGGCCATGTCGATGGCATCATTCCCGCCCAGGCGGGAATGACATAGGGCCGTACGCCGCCGCGCTTTGCTCATCGGTCGAAACGGCCCGCCCGTACCGCCGTCCCGATCAGGTTCAGGATGAAGCGGCCGGCGACGATGGAGGTGATCTCGTTGAGGTCGCGCGCCGGGGTGATCTCCACGATGTCCATGCCCAGGACGCGCCCCTTCTTCACCACCCCGTGGATCAGGTCCCGTACGTGATGGTAGAGCAGGCCGCCCGGCGCGGGGGCGTTCACCGCCGGCATCACCGTTGGGTCGACGCCGTCGGCGTCAATGCTCAGGTAGTAGGTGCCGCCGTCCGGGATGCGGTCGAGCACCGGCTGAATGCCGTGCTCCAGCACCTCGTAGGAGGTGATGATGTCCGCTCCCCAGGCGACGGCGTCATCGTACTCGCGCTGCCGCGCACTGCCTTGCGCACGGAGGCCGATCTGAATGATGTGGTCGAACCAGGGCATCTCCGACGCCCGCCGGATGGGGTTGGAGTAGCCCTCGCGGATCCCGTGCCTCTCGTCGCGCCAGTCGAGATGCGCATCGACGTGTACCAGGGTGACGGGACCGTGGCCTTCGCAGGCCCGGAACACCGGGATCGGCACCCCGTGGTCGCCCCCGATGCTGACCAGCATGGCGCCCGCGTCCAGGATCTTGCGCGCCGCCGCCTCCGCCTTGCGGTAGTGGGCAGTGAGGTCGCGGGCATCTCCCGGCACGTCGCCGCAGTCCACCACGCGGATGTCGTGCCCGTCGAGCAACGGCCCCCCGAAGTCGAAGTCGTACCGGTCCGGATGCATGGAGAGGCGCGAGGACGCGCGCCGGACCGCGGTGGGGGCGTTGGTCTGATCGTTCGTCACCTCGTCGATGGTGTAGGGGTCGCCGTAGGGCAGACCCAGGATCGCGACGTGAGCGTCGAAGGTGTCGAGGTCGGTGTGGAGCGGGAAGTCGAGGAACGTCCTGAACGGGGCGCGGGGCGGGACGGTGAGAGGGTTGGACATCGCGGATCTCCGTGTATGAAAGTTGGTCGAATACCGGACAACGAACTCTTTGATGTCGCTTCAGATCAGCTCTTCTTCCCGATCGTCCGTCTCGCCGTAACGGCGCAGCGCCGGAGGCCGGAGCCCGGCGTAGACGCGATCGAGGTTCTCGTTGACGAGTCGGCCCTGCGCCTCGAAGAGGCTGTTGCCCGCGAGATCGCTTTCGACCAGGAACGGGCCGAAGCGCTCCACCTCGAACACCCACATCGCCTGGGCGATGCCGAGCTCGTCGAGCCAGTACACGTTGCGCACCCGCCGGATCCCCCGCCCGAGCAGTGCCCCGGTGCCGTAGCCGACGGTGGTGAGATACACCGCGCCGGCGGGAACGAAGTGCTCGCGATAGTCCGCGCCGCTCATCCCGCCCTTGCCGATGACCACCTTCGCGCCGGACATCTCGAACCAGCGCGGCATCCATTTCGAGAACCGGAAACTCGCGGTCGCGGTCACCCCGCCGACGTTGAACGTCCCGTCCGGGGCGCGGGCGGCGGCCGGTGAGCAGTGGAAGTTGGCGTTGCTCACATCGGCCAGGCCGTCGGGCAGCGCCGCTCCTTCGTCGAGCACCTTGCGATAGACCCCCTCGCGGGCGGTGTACACGGCGCCGTCGAGGTAGACGACGTTCCCGGGCGTGAGCCTCGCGAGATCCTCCGGCGCGGCCGGGATCTTCAATTCGACCCTGGCGAGGGTGCTGCCCGGCTCGTTCATCTTCCCCGACGCCCCCCGAGGACCGCACGCGGTGGTCACGCCGACCCCCGCGAGCGCGCTTCCGGGCCGGCCGTCCATTCCACCGTCTCCCGCCGCATGTAGGGGGTGAACCATCCGGGGTCCGTGCGCAGCCCGATGGCGCCGTCCGCTTCCACCCGCGCCGTGGCGCGACGCGAGGACAGGCAGAAGGTATGCACGCTCATCGGCATTCCGCCGGTATGGGTGTAGCCGACCTCGATGTGGCAGTCGACCACCATGGACGAGCCGACGAAGCCCATCGCACCCATTCCGATGCGGTTCCCGAGGTCTTTCAGCTCCAGTTCCAGCGCCGCGATCTTCGGGTCCGGATGCCGGTTGCCCACGGTGCGCAGGCATGCGGCCTGCTTGCCGAGCACCATCGAGGTGTCCTTGGATCCGCCGAGCCCGACCCCGACAATCGCAGGCTGGCAGGCGAGCCCGCGCTTGCCGAACGCTACCAGGGTGTCCAGGTAGAAGCGCTTGATGCCGTCGATGCCGTCGCCGGGGAAGAGCATCCGGTAGTCGGTGCCGAAGAGGCCGCCCTTGTGCACGGTGGTGATCTCGATCCAGTCCGCGTCGGGCTCGAAGCTCCATTCGACCTCCGGCGCGTTGATGCCGACGTTGTTGTCGTGATCGGTACGCCACAGCGGATGCACGCGGTTCGGCCTGAGCGGCACGTCGTGGGTCGCGCGTGCGGTGGCGGAGCGAAGCGCCCGCTCCACCGCCACGAATCCACCGGCGATGCGCGCTTCGTTGCCCACCTTCACGTAGTAACGCGGCAGGCCGGTGTCGGCGCACATCGGACGCCGGTCCGCGCTCGCCGCTTCCCAGTTTTCCACCATCGAGTGCAGCACGAAGCAGGACAGCGTCCCTTCCTCGCGCTGCACCATGCCCTTGATGCCGCCGAGGTAGTCCTCGGGGATGTCGATGGCCGCCTTGCACATCACGTCGTACGCGGCCTGCTCGATGGATTCGTGCGCGATCATTCGCATGGTCCTCGTGCCGCTGCCGGCGGTGCGTCACCTCTGGTGAAACCGGGGCCTCCGCGCGTCGGGCAGTGCGACGCTCGACCGGCGGCGAAGACCGGCTCAGCTTACCGGAGGCGCGCCCGCATCGCCGTCGATGAGCGATTCGCCGGGGCGCACGATGGAGAACTCGACCGGCGCGGTGTCGAGGTGCAATTCGTCGCCGCGCCGTGCGACCCGGATGTAGCGGGTTTCGTCGAGGTCGCTGGTCTCCGGGAAGTCCTCGCGGAAGTGCGCGCCGCGTGAATCCTCGCGGGCGAGGGCGGCGCGCGCGATCACCCGGCTCACCTCGATCAGGCTATCCAGATTGAGCCAGTCTTGCCACGTGAGGTTGAACGCCCGGTCGCCGTCGGCGAGACCGGTGGCCAGCAATTCTTCGCCGCACGCCTCGATCCTTTCCAGCCCCCGCTCGATCCCTCCGCGGGTGCGGAGCACCCCGACATCGTCCCACATGGTGCGCCAGAGCCGTTCGCGCAGTCTCCCCAGGCCCCCCGGGGGCAGCAAAAACGGACGCTCGGCCCGCGCGACCCCGGCCTTGAGCGCGCCCTCGTCCGGCTCCGTCCATGATGCGCCGGAGCGAACCGCTCGCGCCATCGACTCCCCCGCGATCCCCCCGTACACCGTGGAGTTCGCGACCCCGTTGCCACCGAGCCGGTTCGCGCCGTGCACCCCGCCGCAGTCCTCGCCCGCCGCATACAGGCCCCTCAGGGCGGTGGTGCAGTCGGCCTCGAACTCGACCCCGCCCATCATGTAGTGCGCGGTGGGAACGACCTCCACCCGGCCGCCCGCCAGGTCGAAGCCGCAGTCCGCGCAGCGCTTGACCATCCCCGGGAATCGGCGCGCGACATCCGCCGGGCCGAGATGGGCCATTTCGATGTACACCCCGCCCATCGCAGTCGTGCGCCCGCTCCGCATCTCCGCGTAGATCGCCCGACTCACGAGGTCGCGAGTCGCTCGCTCCGCGGCCGGATCGTGGCGCAGCATGAAGCGTTCTTCGTCCCCGTTCAGCAGGTAGCCGCCGGCCCCGCGCAGCCCCTCCTCCAGCACCGTGCCGGTCATGCGGGTGTCGGGTCCCGCCAGCAGTCCGGTGGGGTGGAACTGCACCATCTCCATGTCGCGCAAGGTGAGGCCCGCGCGGAGCGCCATCGCCAGTCCGTCGCACGACTTGTCGCCGGAGGGGGTGTGGTAGAGGTACATGGTGGGGCCGGCGCCGGTCGCGAGCAGCACCGCCTTCGCGGCGACAAAGCGGTAGGCACCGGTCCGTACGTCGATCAGCAGCACGCCCGCGATGCCCGAGCCGTCCCGGTCCGGGACAAGCTCGATAGCGCGGTGCTCCTCCAGCCGGCGCACGTCCCGCGCGAGCACCTGCTCCATCACCCGGTTGATGATCTCGATACCGGTGAGGTCGCCCTTGTGCACGGTGCGGTCGAAGCTCTGCCCCGCGAACGCCTTCTGGTGGATGGTGCCGTCGGGGTTGCGGTCGAAGAAGCAGCCGATCTCGTTCTCGAGCTCGCGGATGCGCTCCACCGCGCCTTCGACCAGCCGCCACGCCAGGTCCTGCCGCGGCAGCCACTTGCCACCGACGATGGTGTCCATGAAGTGGCGCTCGACGGAATCCTCTGGGGCGATCGCCACGTTGTAGCCGCCTTGCACCATGCGTGTGCAGCCGCACTTGCCGAGCAGCCCCTTGACCGCCACGGTGACTTCGGCGTCGGGGTGCGTCTGCTTTGCGTGCAGCGCAGCCAGCAACCCGGCCCCACCGGAGCCCAGGATCAGGATGTCGGTGCGATGGCGTTCGACGTTCACGTCAAGCAACCGCCAGGAACGCGAGGCCGGTCACCGCCGCGATGCCCACCGCCCATCCGACCCACGCGATGCGCAGACCGCGCCACGGCCCGAGTTCCAGCACCAGAAGCCGCGCGCCGAGCCCGAGATGGGTCGCGAGAAGCACCACGAGGCTCCATTCGGCCGCCTTGACCAGCGGAAGCTCCGCGAACGCGAGGAAGCGATCAAGCGCCTCGGCCCCTTCGAGTGCGAGGCCGAGCGTGAGAAAGTGCGCCGGCAGGAACACCGCCAGTGCGAGCCCCGAGAGCCGGTGCGCGAGGAACGCTCGGTATCCGGCGCCGCGCCGGGACTCGGGGGTGGTCTTCATCGAACCGCCATCGCCGTCGAGCGCGGCTCGAGCGCGGGCAGGGCGATGCTACGGATCCGGGACCGCTTCATCCGACCACCGCCACCACCGCCCGCAGCCCGAGGGCGAGCAAGAGGATTGCGAGCCCCGCGCTCGCGAGATCCAGGCTCCGGCCTCGCCACCGCGTCCACTCGCGCACCACGTTGCGCACCCCGATCGGGGCGTGGACCGCCACTGCGACCACGAACAGTCCGTAGAAGGCGCCCCAGGTGGCGCTGCCCTGCGTCCGGCCGAGGATCTCGGCCGCGGTGAGACCCCCGTGCACCGCGTAGAGGATCAGCGCGAGGTGAGCGACGACCAGCGGCGCCAGCAACTTCGCGGACAGGCGCTGCAACGCGAAGAGGGTGCTCTCGCTCACCCGTATCCCCTCAATGGCCGCCTGCGCGGGAATGACGTTGTTGCCGTAACCATGGCCCTTGTCGATGGCGTTATTCCCGCCTGCGCGTCCAGGGTGGCGTTGATCATGCGTGTCCTCCCCGCAGCCACCGGCGGAACACCTTTCTCTTCAGTCCCGCGATGGCCGCGGTGGGACTGATGCCGACCGGGCAGTGCTCGGTGCAGTTTCCGTGGGTATGGCAGACAGTGCAGCCGTCGCTGGTCGCCGTCGCGTCGAGGACCTCTCGGGTCCGCACGTGCCGTGCGTCGTTGACCAGGGTCCAGGCACGGTTGAGGGCGGCCGGGCCGAGATAGTCGGGCCGCCATCCCACCACGTCGCAGGCGCTGTAGCACACCGCACAGTTGATGCACTCGATGCCCGCATCCACCGTCTGTCGCGCCTCGGCACCGGGTGCGAGCGCGGGCATCGGCTCGCGCCGGGTCGCTTCTCCTTCGAACCATCCGCCCGCGCGCCGCCACTTGTCGAAGAACGGGGTCAGGTCGCACACGAGATCCTTGATGCGGGGCAGGTGGCGCAGGGGCTCGATCACGAGCCGTCCGTCGCGGGCGACGTCTTTCACATGGCTGCGGCACGTCCACCGCGCCCGCCCGTTCACGGTCATCGCGCACGATCCACACACCCCCACCCGGCACGCGAAGCGGTACGCGAGCGCCGGCTCGCGATGGCGCTGGACCCAGGTCACCACGTCGAGCACGGTCTGGCTCTCCGCCGCCGGCACCTCGTAGGCGGCGAACGCGCCGGTGTCGGTTCCGCGCCAGATACGTACTTCCAGGGTCGGAGAAGCGCTCACTCGGTCCGTGATTCCAGTCGGGAAGATGGCGAGAATGTACATCCCTCGACGCATCCGCGAAAATCGCGAGATGGCTCCGTTTCACACCGACTACGGTCGGGCCGCAGCACGCCGGCGATGCGCCAAGGTATCGGCTCGGAGATGTTGCAGGCTGTGGACCGTCCCGAGCGATTCTCCGCCCACCCGCGTGCGACATCCCGGACGACTCGCCGATGACCGACATCCTCATCACCGAATTCATGGACGCGCCCGCGGTCGATTCGCTGCGCACCGAGTTTGAAGTTCACTACGACCCCGATCTGCACCAGGATGCAGCGGGCATCGCAGGCCGGCTCGGCTCCGCCCGCGCGCTGATCGTTCGCAACCGTACCCGTGTCGATCGTGGCCTGCTTGCGGCGGGACCCCGGCTGGTCGCAGTCGGCCGGCTCGGGGTCGGTCTCGACAATATCGACCTCGATGCATGCGCCGAACGCGGCGTGTCGGTGCATCCGGCGACCGGCGCGAACGTGACCGCGGTGGCGGAGTACGTGATCGCGGCCATGCTGATGATGCTGCGCGGCGCGTACCACGCCACCGATCGGGTGCTGGCGGGCTCGTGGCCGAGGACGGAACTCGTCGGGCGGGAGGCGAGCGGCAAGACGCTCGGCATCGTCGGATTCGGTGCCATCGGGCGCGCGGTCGCGCAGCGGGCCGTCGCGTTCGGGGTCGATGTCGCCGCCTACGATCCGGTGCTGGCACCCGACGACCCCGCATGGAGTACGCCGGGAGTGCGCCGATTCGACGCACTCGCCACGATGCTCGCCGAATGCGACGTGGTGACCCTGCACGTTCCGCTCACCGGCGCGACCCGGCATCTCGTCGGGGCGGCCGAGATCGAGGCGATGAAACCCGGCGCCTGCATCGTCAATACCGCTCGGGGCGGGGTGCTCGACGAGGCCGCGCTGGCGCAGGCGCTTATGTCCGGCCGGCTCGGCGCCGCGGCGCTCGACGTCTTCGAGGACGAGCCGCTGCCGGCTGGCTCGCCACTCGCGGGCGTTCCGAACCTCTATCTGACCCCGCACATCGCCGGGCTGACCGAGGAGGCCAATGCTCGGACCGGCGTGCTTGTTGCGTCCCTGGTCCGGAGGACGCTGACATCCGCCTCAGACAGGTGACGTTCCGTCGGCGCGCCGGAATGCGGTCTGATACGCTCCGCGCCGCGGGTGGAACGGCGCACACGGAGGGCACGATGGATCCTGCGAAGAACGTGTTCGGTGAGCCGATCGAGTCGTGCTCTGACGATCCGATGACCGGTTTCTTCCGCGACGGCTGCTGCAATACCTCGAACGAGGACATCGGCCTTCACACCGTCTGCGCCCGCGTGACCCGGGAGTTTCTGGAATTCTCGCGCTCGCGCGGCAACGACCTGTCCACGCCCCGCCCGGAATTCGGCTTTCCCGGCCTGCGTCCGGGTGATCGGTGGTGCCTGTGCGCGGCCCGCTGGCAGGAAGCGTTCGAGGCCGGCGTCGCCCCCCGGGTCGTGTTGTGCGCAACGCACGCCGCGACGCTGGAGATCGTCTCGCTCCAGGATCTCAAGCGCCACGCCATCGATCTGTCCTGAATGGCGCCGCGGCTCGCGTGGTGGCTGCTCCCGTCGGACTGATGCCGTCCGGTACCTGTGCGATCGGTGGCCCGGGCATGGCGCGCGGCGGATGACAAGCCCGGTGAGGCGCCGGTGATTCGAGTCGAACTCATGCCTCCGGGGCCACGGTGGGTTCGTGGACGACACCGGCCGCCAGTCGCTATCATCTCCATATGACAAAAGTATCCATCACCAGCCCGAGCGACAGCCCGAGCAACACCTCGGGCAACAGCAGGGGGAGTCGCGGTTGGTGGCGCGCCGCGTCGCGTCTGGCCGCGCTCTGGATGCTCGCCGCCGTCGTCTCCGCGCCGAGACCGGTGGTCGCGGCTCATGCCGAAATGTGGTCGGCGGACGCGGACGGCTCGGTGCTGGGTCGCAACCAGATCTATACCGCTCGACACCAGGACACGCTGCTCGATATCGCGCGGCGTTTCTCGATGGGGCTCGCCGAGATACGGCTCGCCAACCCGGGGGTGGACACCTGGCTCCCGGGGGAGGGCACCGAGATTCGGCTGCCGTCGAGATTCGTGCTCCCCGACACTTCCCGCTCCGGCCTGGTGGTGAACGTGGCCGAGATGCGGGTCTACTTCTACCCTGGTGATGGCTCGGTGGTGCGGACGTGGCCCATCAGCATCGGTCGAGTGGGATGGGACACTCCGCTCGGGGAGACCAGCATCGTCCGGAAGAAGGCGTATCCCATCTGGTATCCGCCCGAGTCGATCCGTGAAGAGGCCGCCATGGACGGCAACCCGCTGCCCCGGGTGGTCGGTCCCGGACCTGACAATCCGCTCGGGTCCCGTGCGCTGTATCTCGGGTTCCCGCAATACCTGATCCACGGGACCAACAAGCCGTTCAGCATCGGAATGCGCGTCAGCCACGGATGTGTCCGCATGTATCCCGAACACATCGAGGAGCTTTACGAGCTGGTGAAGCCGGGAACCCCCGTCACCCTGGTGCATCAGGGCGTCAAGGCGGGATGGTCGGGGGGCAGGCTGTATCTGGAAGTGCACCCGGTCGCCGGAGTCCCGGACGAGGATTCACGTCCGAGCATGACCGAGGTGGTGTCTTCGCTTGTTGCGGCGACGCCCGAATCAGGGCTGCCGGTGAATCTGGACTGGAAACGGGTGGAGGAGGCACTTGCCACCGCGAACGGAATCCCGGTCGCGGTGGCAAGCCGCCCGATAGTGCTGGCGGCCAGCGGCGAGGGCGAGTCCGCCGACTGAGAAGGCGAATTTGCCGCCGACCGGCCGCAATCGTGCGCGATTACTTCATCATCACCTTTTCGAACATGCGATCGAGTTTCTCGGCGTTGTCCGCGCTGCCCTCGGCCGCAGTGTTGGCGGTGCGAAGGGCGTTTCCGGCTCGCGCGGAGGCGGCGCCTGCCGCTTCGAGGGCGCCCGCCGCTTCGGCTCTGGCGCTCGCGGCTTCGCCCTGAGCAGCGGCAAGCTCGCCCTTCAGAGCATCGATTTCCGCCTGCATGGAGTCTACGTCCTGAATGCGGGCGCATCCCGAACTGAACAGCAGTATCGCCGCGCCCCCGGCGGCGGTGGCCCACTTGGCAGTTCTGTAATTCATGAAGATAACCTCTCTGGTTCGTAAGTGGTGTCGGGGATATCGGTCGCCCGGCTTGTCACGCTGTTGTCATCCGGTTCAAGCACGCAACATATTACCATCGTCCTCACGCACGGATGCAATGGAAGGAGTCCGATCGCCGAGACCGATTCATCCGGAGCCCGAGGGGGATGTCGAGGGTTCGAGGCACCCCGCGACCGGGGCGCGCGCCGGAAAAGCCGCGATTGAACCGGACGCTGAACGAAGGGTCTGAGGCAGGGTCATGAGCGGGTTCGGCAAGCTGGTTCTTCTTCTCGTCCTGGTGCTGGTCGGCCCGGTGCTGGCATTGGCCGGCAGCACCGCGCGGTTGGGACAGGACTGGCGGACGGCGGACCGATCCAGCGCCGCCATCGCGCCGGTGCCGAGCGAAACTCCGCAAGCGATCGTCTCGGTCTGGGCGGCGCGCGCGTTCAACTGGCGGGGCCTGCTCGCGGCGCACACCTGGATTGCGACCAAGACGGAGAATGCCCCCGGCTATCAGGTCCATCAGGTGATCGGATGGCGCGGCCGGTGGGGCGGCAGCGTCGTGGTGTCTTCGTCGGATCTGCCGGATCGGCACTGGTACGGCCAGCCGCCGCATCTCGTGAAGGAGCTTCGAGGCCCGGCTGCCGCCGCCGCGATTCCCAAGATCCTCGCCGCAGTCCAGAGCTATCCCTACGCCCACGCATATCGCCTTTGGCCGGGTCCGAACAGCAACACGTTCACGGCCTACGTCGTGCGTCAGGTACCGGAGCTCCGCGCCGAGCTTCCCGCCATCGCCATCGGCAAGGACTATCTGGAGGGCGGCCGGGTCGCCGCCGTCGCCCCGGGCGGGCGGGGACTCCAACTCTCCCTGTTCGGACTCGCCGGCGCGATCGTCGGAGTGGAGGAAGGTATCGAGGTCAATGTTCTTGGTCTGGTCTTCGGCGTCGACCCGCTCGGCCCGGCGATCAAGCTCCCCGGCATCGGCCGTATCGGATTCGGCGGGCCGCGAATCTAGCCCGCATTTCCCGTCCCGGCTGTCAGTTTCCGTCGAGGGCGGCTCTCACCCGCTTCAACCCCGATTCGGCAAGGATGATCACATTGATGCTGGAGCGGTAGATCCGTCCTTGCCCCCGGAGGCGCTCGATCTCGGCCTGCGCGGTGCGTGCTGCCAGCACCGTGAAGTCGATGTTCTCCCTCAGCAAGTGCCGCTGCCGCTTGAACGCGCGAAACGCGTTCCCCTTGCGAAGACCGAGGCATTCGTCGATTTCGCGCAGCGTATAACCTCTTGCGTGCATACAGTTCACTCGGTGCCAGCGCTCGACCTTGATTCCTGAACTCTCGGGAAGGCTCGCGCATTCAGGCCGGAGACACCAGGCGGCATGCCGAAGTGAGACAGTGCCCACCGGGTATCGGGTTTGGTGCGTCGCACAAAGTCCATCTACAATATCCATCTGCAATCGGAAGTCTGCGAAGTCCGCAATGCAGTGTCCTGTCCATCGACGCGGAAAGCATTCTCCGCAGGAGTTATCCCCCAATGAACGATGTCGTCATCGCCGCCGCCGCCCGCACCCCCGTCGGAGCGTTCAACGGAGGCCTCTCGTTGGTGCCCGCGCACTATCTCGGCCAGATTGCCATCGAGGAGGCGATGCGTCGCGCCTCGGTCGAGCCGGGGGAGGTGGACGAGGTGGTCATGGGACAGATCCTGGCCGCCGGCGCGGGGCAGAATCCGGCCCGGCAGGCCGCGGTGAACGCCGGGATTCCGGTCGAGCGCACCGCCTACGGCATCAACCAGCTCTGCGGGTCCGGATTGCGCACGGTGGCGCTCGGCTACCAGGCGATCCGGGTTGGCGACAGCGACGTGGTGGTCGCGGGCGGGCACGAGAGCATGAGCCAGGCCCCGCACTGCGTGCACCTGCGCAACGGGACCAAGATGGGCGCCACCGAGTTCGTGGACACCATGCTGCGCGACGGACTCTTCGATGCTTTCAACGGCTACCACATGGGGACCACGGCGGAGAACGTCGCCGAGCGGTGGCAAATCACCCGGGATCAGCAGGATGCGTTCGCCGCCGCATCGCAGGAGAAAGCCGAGCGGGCGCAGAAGGCGGGCACGTTCGCCGAGGAGATCGTTCCGGTCACCATCAGGACCCGAAGGGGGGAGACCGTTGTCGACACCGACGAGCATCCCAAGCATGGCACCACCATCGAGACGCTGAGGAAACTTCGGCCCGCGTTCGCGAAGGACGGGACGGTGACGGCGGGCAATGCCTCCGGGATCAACGACGGCGCCGCCGCGGTGGTGCTCATGACCCGGGAGAACGCCGAGAAGCGCGGCGTCGAGCCGCTAGCCTGCATCGTCTCCTGGGCGACCGCGGGTGTGGACCCTTCGATCATGGGCACCGGCCCGATCCCGGCCAGCCGCCGCGCGCTGGAGAAGGCGGGATGGAGCCCCGACGATCTCGACCTTGTGGAGGCGAACGAGGCGTTCGCGGCGCAGGCATGCGCGGTGAACAAGGATCTCGGGTGGGATACCGGCAAGGTCAACGTGAACGGCGGCGCCATCGCGCTCGGGCACCCGGTGGGCGCCTCCGGGGCGCGGGTACTGACCACCCTGCTCCACGAGATGCGGCGCCGCGATGCGAAGAAGGGCCTCGCCACGCTCTGCATCGGCGGCGGCATGGGGATCGCGATGTGCGTGGAGCGCGGTTGAGCTACCCGGAAATTTCCCGGATTCGCGAAGCGAGGGCGCGTAGATGGTCAGATCCGTGCCCGTAGCCGGGAACAAGTGAAATTTCCGGGCCAAGGTCCGGAACCGGCAAGGAGACGAACATCATGGGACATGTAGCGATAGTCACCGGCGGGACCCGCGGCATCGGCGAGGCAATCTCCGTTGCGTTGCGCGACGCCGGACATACCGTCGCCGCGACCTACGCCGGCAACGCCGAGGCGGCGAAGCGGTTCGAGGAGCGCAGCGGCATTCGTACCTACAAGTTCGATGTCTCGGACTTCGAAGCCTGCCAGGGAGCGGTGGACCGGATCACGAAGGATCTCGGCCCGGTGGGGATTCTGGTCAACAACGCCGGGATCACCCGCGACGGCACCATGCACCGCATGTCGTTCGACCGCTGGAACGCGGTGCTCCAGACCAACCTTTCCTCGTGCTTCAACATGGCGCGCTGCGTGATCGACGGGATGCGCGAGCGCGGCTTCGGCCGCATCGTGAACATCGGCTCCGTCAACGGTCAGGCCGGTCAGTACGGTCAGGTCAACTATGCGGCGGCGAAGTCCGGCATCCACGGCTTCACCAAGGCGCTCGCCCAGGAAGGTGCGGCCCGGGGCATCACCGTGAACGCGATCGCGCCCGGTTACATCGATACCGACATGGTGCGGGCGGTCCCGGAGAAGGTGCTGGAGAAGATCATCGCCACCATCCCGGTCGGCCGGCTCGGGCACGCGAGCGAGATCGCAAAGGGTGTCCTGTTTCTCGTCGATGAAGACATGGGCTTCATGACCGGATCGACGCTTTCGATCAACGGCGGGCAGCACATGTACTGACGCGGGGCGGCCGAACCGGCCGCCCCGCGTGCCGGGCAGATGCGGTGCGGCTGCGCGTGTTTCCGCGCGGTCGGGAATCCGGCGATTTTCCGGCTGCGGCTCGCGTGAGTCGTCCCGTGCGGTCAAAGATGCGGCCACGCGGGAGAACGGCGCCGTCACTCCCAGCGCGCCGCCGCCTCGTCGTCGCTCGCGCGCGCTTCCACCCAGCGCTCGCCGTCGCCGGTGCGCTCCTTCTTCCAGAACGGGGCGCGGGTCTTGAGGAAGTCCATGATGAACGCGCACGCATCGAGTGCGTCCCGGCGGTGCCCGCTCGCCACCACCACGATGACGATCGGGTCGGTGGGTCGCAGCGTTCCCACCCGGTGCACGATGCGCGTGTCGAGGATTTCCCAGCGCGCGGCTGCGTCGCGGCAGATGTTCTCGATCGCGCGCTCGGTCATCCCCGGATAGTGTTCCAGCGTCATTTCGGCGACATCGGTGCCCGCGTTGATGTCGCGCACGAGCCCCAGGAACGTCGCCACCGCCCCCACCTTCGGGTTCGCGCGATGCGTTTCCGCGATGAGTGCGCCCGCGTCGAACGGTGCCTCCTGGATACGGACGGTCGCCATCATTCGATCAGATCTCCGAACGACCAGTAGCGCACCCGATCGCCGGGGCCGATGGTCGTCCCCTCCGCGATCTCGACGAGCCCGGTTGCCCAGGAGGTCGCGGACAGAACGTCCGAACTCTGCCTCTGGTGAATCTCGGCCCCGGTGTCGCCGTCCTCGGTTTCCACGAGCCGTGCCCGTGCGTACTCGCGCCGCCCCCCCGACTTCGGCCATGCGAAGCGGGCGTTGACCTGAACCGACGGAGGGAACACACGGACGGCCCCCAGGCGGCGCAGGATGAACGGGCGCACGAACAGGCAGAAAGTCACCAGGGCGGAGACCGGATTGCCCGGCAGGCCGAGCAGGTCGCACGCCCCGATACGGCTGTAGACGATGGGCTTCCCCGGCTTGACCCGAACCTTCCACATCGCGATCTCGCCGATGGACTCCAGCGCCTGCCGTACATGGTCCTCCTCGCCGACCGAGACCCCGCCGGTCGTGATCAGCACGTCCGCACGGGCCGCGCCGTCGAGTAGTGCGTTGCGCGTGGCTTCGAAGGTGTCGGCCACGAGGCCCAGGTCCACGATGTCGCAGCCGAGCCGCCGGAGCAGGCCCAGCAGCGTGAACCGGTTGGAGTTGTAGATCTGACCCGGTCCGAGCGGCTCTCCCGGCCGCCGCAGCTCGTCACCGCTGGAGACGATGGCCACCCGCGGCCGGCGCCGCACCTCGATCCGTTCGATTCCCACCGAGGCGGCGACCCCCATCTCCTGCGGTCGGATCCGGGTGCCGGCGGTGAGCACCACCGCCCCGGACCGGATGTCATTGCCTCGGGGACGCACAAAGGTCCCGGTCGTGAGTGGTCCGGGGACCGTCACCGACGCTCCCTCGCGCCGGCAATCCTCCTGGATGGCGATGGTGTCTGCGCCGTCCGGGATCGGCGCGCCGGTGAAGATCCGCGCCGCCTCCCCGGCCGCAAGCGCCGAGCCGACTTTCCCGGCCGCAATCCGCTGGGTGACGCGGAGCGTCGCCTCGCCCTCGGGCGGAATGTCCGCGGCCCGCACCGCGTAGCCGTCCATCGCGCTGTTCGCGTGGCCGGGCACGTCGATGGGCGCGGTCACGTCCGCCGCGACGATCCGCCCGAGTGCCTCCTCCGTCGCGACTCGCTCGGTCTCCCCGATCCTACGAGCCCGACCGAGCAGATACGCCCGCGCCTCCTCCACCGAGAGCATGGTGGGCTGCATGAACACCGCCCCCTGTCGTTCAGTAGCTTGAATCAGCTCACGATGATTCACGCCTCATCCGGGATTCCGCGACGACGGACATGCGGAATCTTCCCGCCCGCCAGGTCCTCATACAGGCCGAGCAGATGGTTCTTCGGGTCGGCTGTCGACTCGCCCCGGGTCGAGTAGTCGGGAAACTCGTCGAGGTAACCCAGCCAGATATCTCCATCCCGCCAATATTGTGAATCCAAGTGGAGACAGGTGATCCGAGACTGCGCTCGTCGGAATCATGACTGAAGGTTGGGGTCGGTCGCTCTGCATGATTGCGAATCCTCCGGCGATGTTCGAGGGGTATCCGCAACGAACAGCGGAGTCAAGGGATTCCTTGCTTTCATTCGCCTCACACCGCGAAGCGGAAGTGCATGACGTCGCCTTCGGTCACGACGTAGTCGCGGCCTTCGAGGCGCCAGCGGCCGGCCGCCTTCGCTCCCTGCTCGCCCCCGAGCGCGACGAAGTCCTCGTAGCCGACGACCTCGGCCCGGATGAACCCCCGCTCGAAGTCGCTGTGGATCACGCCCGCGGCCTGCGCGGCGGTGGAGCCGCGCCGCAGGGTCCAGGCCCGCGTTTCCTTCGGGCCGGCGGTGAAGAAGGTCTGCAGGCCGAGCAGCGTCCCGGCGGCACGGACCACCCGGGCGAGACCAGGTTCTTCGATCCCGATCGTCGCCAGATATTCCGCGCGTTCGGCCTCGTCGAGGCCGCCGAGCTCCGCCTCCACCGCGGCCGACACCCGCACCGCCGCCGCCCCCTCGGCGTGCGCCCGCGCCTCCACCGCCTCCGCCAATGCATTGGTGCCGAAGCCGTCCTCCGCCACGTTGGCGACGTAGAGCACCGGTTTGGCGGTGAGCGGCGAGAGTGAGGCGAGCATCGCCGCTTCCTCGGGGCCGAGCTCCAGCGTTCGCAACGGGTGGCCCTCGGCGAGGTGCGCGTGCGCGCGGGTCATCAGTGCTTCGCGCGCCCGCGCTTCCCGGTCGCCCGCTTTCGCCGTCTTGGCGGCTCGATCCCTGGCCCGCTCCGCCTGCTCCAGATCCGCGAGCAGTAGCTCGGTCTCGATGGTCTCGATGTCGTCGAGCGGCGAGACGCGACCGGAGACGTGCACGACGTCGCCGGACTCGAAGCAGCGCACGACGTGCGCGATGGCCTTCGTTTCGCGCACATGGGAGAGGAACCGGTTGCCGAGTCCTTCGCCCCTGGACGCCCCGGCCACGAGCCCCGCAATGTCGACGAATTCCATTGCCGCCGGCACCGTGCGTTCGGGCCGGACGATGGCCGCAATCCGATCGAGCCGGGGGTCGGACACCGGCACGACCCCGACGTTGGGCTCGATGGTGCAGAAGGGGTAGTTCTCGGCGGCTGCGGTTGCGCTGGTCAGCGCGTTGTACAACGTGGACTTGCCGACGTTCGGCAATCCGACGATCCCGCACCGGATGTTCATGGCTTCGGGCTTCTCGCGTTCAGCCTGCGAAGGGCGCCGGTGACGGGCACAAGGCAGAGCGGGATGCGGAGCGGCTGCCCCCGCGTCATTGCTCTCGTGCCGGTCGGCTCGCCTCGTGCGAGCCTCGGTCGCGCCGGTGGAGCGCGTTCATCACGCCCTCCAGATCGCCCCCGGCGATGCGAGCGATGTCGCCGACGACCCGATCGATCGCATCGTCGATCTCGCTGCGCTCCGTGGCCGGCGGAGAGTCGAGGACATGGCCGATGACGCGGTCCCGGTGTCCCGGGTGTCCCACCCCGATGCGGATGCGGGAGAACCCGGCCCCCCCGAGCTGCGGCACCACATCCCGCAGCCCGTTGTGTCCACCATGCCCCCCGCCGCGCTTCAGGCGTACCGCGCCGGGGGGCAGGTCGATCTCGTCGTGCGCGATCAGGATCCGTTCGACCGGTACCTTGTAGAACCCCGCCACCGCCGCTACCGCCCGGCCGCTGTGGTTCATGAACGTGTCCGGCCGAAACAGCCGGATTCGAACGCCCTCGATGTCGGCGTCCGCGATCGCTCCGAAGCACCGGGCCAGGGATCGGAACCCGGACGCATGGCGTCGCGCCACCTGGTCCAGCAGCCACACGCCCGCGTTGTGCCGGGTCGCTTCGTATCGGGCTCCCGGATTGCCGAGTCCGATCAGGAGCTGATAGGAGGCGCTCAAGTGCGGCGCGGCACCGTCGTGGCTCAGTCTTCCGCGGCCCCGGATTCCGGGGCGGCGAAATCCTCCTCCGCGTCCGATCCCTCTTCCTCGGCCTCCGCCTTCTGCGGATGCTGCACGCTGACCACCGGCTGATCGTTGTCGGGGTTGTGGGCGAGGGCCATGACCTGCACGCCTTCAGGGAGTACGAGTTGCGACAGATGCACCGAGTCGCCCACCTCGAGCGAGGTCATGTCGACCTCGACATACTCGGGCAAATCCTTCGGCAGACAACCGACTTCCACCTCGACCAGCAGATGGGTGACGATCCCGCCGGCTTTCTTGCCCGGGCATTCTTCCTCGTTGACGAAGTGCAGCGGGACGTGCATGTGGATCTCGCTGCGTGCGCTGATACGCTGAAAGTCCATGTGGATGACCCGATCGGTGACGGGGTCCCGGTGCACGGACTTCAGCACCGCCTGGTTCTCTTCACCCTCGATCTTGACGGTGAGGATGTGGGCGGCGAACGCTTCGTTCTCGATCTGCTTCCGGATTCGGTTCTCCTCCAGCATGAGGGGGGTCGAATCCTTGCCTTCACCGTAGAGATTCGCGGGAATCTGCCCCGAACGGCGCAGTCTGCGGCTTGCACTCGTGCCCCGCGCAGTGCGTGGCTGAGCGACGACTTCGAAATCGTTCATCGTTCCTTGGCTCCGGGTTCAAACTGCCTGTTACGTCGGGACTCCGGCCGGAATCATCTTTCCGTTCAACGCGCTTTCCCAATCCTGTCCGGAAGGGGCCGGGTCCATGAAATTGAAGATCGGTTTCGGTCGGAGTTCTGCTCAATGCGGATCGAGCACGCACCGTCAGGTGCGGAGCCTGCACGCACCATCAGTCCATGAACAGCGAGCCGATCGACTCCTCTTCGTTGATCCGCCGCATGCTCTCGGCGAGCAGCTCCGCCACGCTCAGTTGCCGGATGCGGCCGCTCGCAGCGGCCCGGCGGTGGAGCGGAATGCTGTTCGTCACCACTAGCTCGTCGAGCGCCGATGCCTCGATGTTGTCGATCGCGGCGCCCGACAGGACCGCATGCGTGCAGTAGGCGACGACCTGCGACGCCCCCTCGTTCTTGAGCGCGGTCGCGGCGTTGCACAGCGTGCCGGCGGTGTCGGCGATGTCGTCGACCAGCACGCAGGTCCGATCGCGCACATCGCCGATGATGTTCATCACCTCCGCCTGGTTCGCCTGCGGGCGGCGCTTGTCGATGATCGCAAGGTCCGCGTCGTCGAGCCGCTTGGCGATGGCTCGGGCGCGCACCACGCCGCCGACATCGGGGGAGACCACCATGAGGTTCGGGTACTTGTGTTTCCAGATGTCCCCGAGGAGCACCGGCGAGGCGTAGATATTGTCCATCGGGATGTTGAAGAAGCCCTGGATCTGGTCGGCGTGAATGTCCATCGTCAGTACCCGATCCGCGCCGGCCGAGATGATGTCGGCGACAACCTTGGCCGAGATCGACACGCGCGCGGAGCGGGGGCGCCGGTCCTGCCGGGCGTATCCGAAGTACGGCATGACGGCGGTGACCCGGTTTGCCGACGCGCGCTTGAGCGCATCGGTGAGGATGAGCAGCTCCATCAGGTTCTCGTCGCCCGAACGGCGCTGGTTGCCGTCGAAGGACGCGCATGTCGGCTGGACCACGAAGGCGTCCTTGCCGCGGACCGAATCGATCAGCTCGACCATCACCTCGCCGTCGCTGAAGCGATCCACGAGCGCCTTGCCGAGCGGCATGTTCAGGTGCCCCACGATCTCTTTCGAGAGCAGAGGGTTGGCGGATCCCGAGAACACGATCATCGAGGCCTGTCGCTCGTGCGACGGGTCGCCGATGAATCGGTCGACTCTCTCCCGCCCGTCGCTGTAGCTGCGATCGTTCACCGGTGGATGTCCGCTCCGGACTGTCGCCCATGAGGTTGACGGAGACGTGAGGGTGCGAGTCTGGGCCGAGTTACCGCTCCGGGACTGCCCCGGAACTGCCGTACGTGCCGCCGGGCAAGCGGCGCTCCGGTCGAGGCGTATCGCCCTGCGTCGTCCGTGCGGCGGCTTGCGGCGTTCACGGCGGCGCGGGATTGTACGAGACCAGCCCGGCCCCGTACAAACGCTCGGGCAAACGTCCGGGGACAGGGTCGGGTCTCACCTTGACATTCCGTCCGGTGTCTCGGCCGGCATGCATGAGCTTTCCCGGGAGTTCAGGAGTCAGGGTGAAACACGACCGGGGGCAGGTTCGAGGATCGATCACCCCGTCACTCCTGCGTCACGAGACTATTGCGGCGTTACCCGGAACGCGGTGTCAGAACATTCGGTTCCGCCCTGATGCGCGATATCGGGAGAGTACGAAACCCCTGCGGTCATCTCCGACGCGCGCGAGCCTCGGCCACCACGCACAGGATCTCGAACATCATGGTCGCGCCGACGAGCGCGGTGTTGCCGCTGGGGTCGAACGGCGGGGCCACTTCCACCACGTCGCCGCCGACGAGGTCGAGACCGGCGAGCGCGCGGATCATGAGTTGGGCCTCGATGGTGGAGAACCCGCCGACCTCCGGCGTGCCGGTGCCTGGCGCGTACACCGGGTCGAGGCCGTCGACGTCGAAGCTCACGTAGGTCGGGCCGTCGCCGACGATGGTCCGCGCCTCCTCGATGACTGAACGCCAGCCCCGTTCGAACAGCTCTTCCATGTAGACGACGCGCATCCCGCTGTCGTGACTGAACTTCCACACGTCGATGTCGGCGACACCGCCGCGGATTCCGATCTGGATGGTGCGATGCGGATCGAGCAGGCCTTCCTCCACCGCGCGGCGAAACGGGGCGCCGTGGTGGAACTTGGAGCCGAGGTAGTCGTCGTGGGTGTCGCAGTGGGCGTCGAAGTGCACCATGCCGATCGGCCGGTGCCGGGCGATGGCGCGGAAGACGGGCAGCGTGATCGAATGGTCGCCGCCGGCGGCGATGGGAACGACCTCTGCGGCGTGCAGGCGGGCGAACGCCTGCTCGATCTCGTCGAGGCTCGATTCCAGGTGGAAGGGGCTGCGGATCATCGCATCGCCCACATCGCACACCCGGCACAGGTCGAACGGGGCGACCTTCGTCGCCTGGTTCACGCGGCGCATCAGCGACGACTGGTTGCGGATCTCGCGCGGCCCGTGCCGCGCGCCGGTGCGGTTGGTGACCCCCCCGTCGAACGGGACCCCGATGAGGCCGATGTCCACGTTGTCGAGCGCGTTCGCGAAGGGCGTGCGCATGAAGGTCGGGATCCCCGTGTAACGGGGGCACATCATCGGTTCGGAAAAATCGCTGGAGTGGTGGTCATGGTTCATTTCGGTTGTGCTCCTGTGTCCGCGCGCCTGCCTCTGACCAGCAGCATTAGCGGTAGTGTCGCAAAGCATACCGCCGCGTACAGCACGAAGGCGTTGGCGTAGCCGACCATCATGCCCTGGCGGTGCGCTTCGGCGCTCAGGTGGGCGAGGCCGGGGGTGTGGTCGAGGGTCCACGCGCCGGTGACGAACGCGAGTCGCAACGTCTCGTTCAACGGCGTGAGCTGCTCGACCAGCCCCGCGTAGCTGACGCTCGCGCTCCGTATCACCACCATGAAGCTCACCGAGATGAAGAGACTCGACCCGAAGTTCCGCAGGAGGTGGAAGATCGACGCGCCCTCCGGAAGCCACCGCGGCGGCAGCGTCGCGAACGTGATCACGGTGAGCGGCACCCACATCACGCCGCTTCCGATGCCCTGGATCACGCAGGCGACGGTGATCAGCGACGGCGGCATGTTGAATTCGAACGTCGCCAGCATGATGCCACTCACCCCGGTCAGCACCATCCCCAGGGTGAAGCTCAGTCTGGGGTCGAATCCGCCCATGCGGCTCGCGAGGAAGAATCCGATGACCATGCCGATCCCCCGCATGCCGAGCAGCAGCCCGATGAGCGAGTCCGGATATCCCTTGAGGGTCTGGAGCAGCGGCGGCAGCAGCGTGATCGGGGTGAAGTTCAGCATGCCGTAGACGAACACCAGCACCAGTCCCACCGAGTAGTTGCGGTCGGTGAACAGCGTCGGATTGAGGAACGGCGCGGATGCGGTCGCGGTATGGGCGAGGAAGACGTAGAAGAAGAGGGCGGCGGCGCAGGCGTAGACGATGAACTCGCCCGAGTCGATCCAGCCGAGCCGCTCTCCGCGGTCCACCATGAGCTGGAGGCATACGATGGTGACCGACAGGGCCAGGAAGCCGGTCCAGTCAAGGCGCACGGACGGGTCTCGTCCGCCTTCGCGCACGAAGGCGAGAGAGAGCAGGAACGCCGCGACGCAGAACGGGACGATGAGGTAGAAGATCCAGCGCCAGTCGTAGGCTTCGGCGAGGTAGCCGCCGAGGGTGGGCGCGACGGCGGGCCCGATGACCACCGCCATCCCGAACAGGCCCTGCGCCATGGCGCGGTCCTTTCCCGGATAGGCCGCGAGCAGGATCGCCTGCGAGAGCGGCACGATGGGGGCGCCGAAGATCCCCTGGCCCACCCGCCACAGCAGCAGGGACTCCAGCGTCAGCGCGGTCGCGCAGAAGAGCGACGTCACCGCGAACCCCGCCACCGACCAGAGCATCAGCCACCGTTGGCCCATCGCTGCCACCAGCCAACCCGTCATCGGCGTGACCACTGCGGTGGCCACGACGTTCAGGGTGACCACCCAGGCGATCTGGTCCGGCGTGGCCGAGAGCGCCCCCTGAAGCTGCGGGAGAGCGACGTTGATGACCGTCGCGGTGAGTGCGTACAGCATCGTGCAGGTCGACACCGTGACCAGGATCAACGCTTTCTGGATTCCCGACAGCCCGGCGTCGGCGAGGCTCTCGCGGGTGGTGGTGGTCATCGGTGCGTGGGAAGAGCCGGAGCCGGTGGCCGGTTTGATGGCATGGTGAGAATACCGCGTCCGGTGCTTGCCGCGGGGGGCATGGCCTGACGCGGTCAGGGCGGCCGGCCGGTCTGCAAGTAAGGGTCGGCCGTTTGATGGGTTGTCGACGAATGAAATAACATAACATTTCGTGGTGCGGTGGATTCGCCGAAGACAAAGAACGGACAGAATGGAGCGAGCGAAATGAAGACTGTTTCAAGACCAGAGGTCGTACTGCCGATGCGGGCTGCGACCGTTCTTGCTTGCTCGATGCTCACGATCCTGGCCGGTGTTGCGTACGCGGCGTCGGATGACGGGCATCGCGAGCACGCGGCCCACGAGCATGGACGCGGAATGCTCGACATCGTCGCCGAGGGCGAAGAGCTCGTGGTCGAGTTCCGTATCCCCGCGGCGAACGTGGTCGGTTTCGAGCATGCCCCGCGCAACGACGCAGAGCGCGAGGCGGTGCGCAAGGTGTCGGAGACGTTCCGGGACCCGGCGTCGGTGCTCGCACTGCCGGCGGAGGCGGAGTGCGAGGTGGAAGAAGCCGAGGCCGGGATCGTGGGCATGGACGCCGGGGAGCACGACGACCATGCGCATGAAGGCGAAGACCACGACCATGACGCGGACGAGCATGCGAAGGAAACGCATGAGGATCATGATCACGCGAAGGAGGAGGGCGAGGATCACGACCACGACCATGATCACGGCCACGCGAAAGAGGGGCACGACGAGCACTCGGCGGACTCCGACGGCGAGGCTCATTCGGAGCTGCATGCGGCGTATCACTTCCACTGTCATGCGCCGGAGCGGCTCGTTCGAATCGAGGTGCGAGTGTTCGAACACCTGCGCGATGCCGAGGAGATCGACGTACGGGTGGTGACCACGGCTGTGCAGACGGCCATGGAGCTGCATCCTGGTGACACCGTCGTCGAGCTGTCGCCCTGAGCCGGGATCGGGGCTCAATGGTGGGGCCTCCATGTTCGCCGGAGGAGTGAAGACGCCCGCCGCCGGTCCTCGCCCGGATACGCATCGCCGGAATTTGCGCCGTGACGGTCGCGAGAACGGGAAGTCCCGGGAACGGGAATCGGCCGAGCCCGCGGCGAACCATGACCGGCCGACGGGGTGACCAGTCACGGATGCGCACAGGGTGAGCCTCGAGCCGGAGGCGACGGTCGGGATCGACCGGGTCCGCTTCGCCTGGCGGCATGGGCAGCGCGATGTTCTGGACATCGTGCACTTCGCCGTCGCGGCGGGGGAGCGGGTGTTCATCGAGGGGCCGAGCGGTAGCGGCAAGAGTTCCCTGCTCAGCCTGATCGGCGGAGTGACGAGCCCGCGCGAAGGGAGCATACGGATTCTCGGCGCCGATCTTGTGCGGATGCCGTCGCGGCATCGCGATCGCTTCCGTGCCGACCATGTCGGTTTCGTGTTCCAGATGTTCAATCTGGTGCCCTACCTCTCGATGGTCGACAACGTCACCTTGCCGTGCCGTTTCTCGCGCCGGCGGCGGGAGCGAGCCGGGGCGCAGACGGGGACCCCGGAGGCGGAGGCGCGCCGGTTGCTCGCGCGGCTCGGGCTCGACCGCGACGGCCTGTTCGAGCGGACGGTCACCGACCTCAGCATCGGCCAGCAGCAACGCGTCGCTGCGGCGCGGGCGCTCATCGGAGCGCCGGAGCTGATCGTCGCCGACGAGCCGACCTCCGCGCTTGACGAAGGGGCGCGCGGGCGGTTCCTCGAACTCCTGTCCACGCAGTGCGACGAGGCGGGCGCGTCGCTGCTCCTCGCGAGTCACGACCCCCGGCTCGGCGATGCTTTCGACCGGCGCGTGTCCCTCCCGGAACTGAATCGGGCCGAATCCGATCCGAACCGTCGGGCCGCCTGAAGCGTCGCCCCGGCCGGTGGCGGATGTGGCGCCGCGGACATCGTCGCAAGAGGCGTGCCCTTGGACCTGAAACAGTGTTTTCGCCCGGAGTGAAAGCTCGATGGCAATCGTCCGGCTGGCATTCCTGAGCGTTTTGAACCGCCGCGTCACGGCGGGCCTCACCCTGCTCGCCATCGCGCTCAGCATCGCGATGCTGCTCGGAGTGGAGAAAGTGCGGCGCGACGCGCGTGGTTCGTTCGCGAGCACCATTTCCGGCACCGATCTCATCGTCGGGGCGCGGAGCGGCGCGATCCAGCTCCTGCTCTACTCCGTGTTCCGTATCGGCAATGCGACCAACAACATCTCCTGGCAGAGCTACCGGGAGATCGCGGATTTTCCGAGGGTGCGCTGGACGGTGCCGATCGCGCTCGGAGACTCGCACCGCGGATTCCGGGTGATGGGCACGTCGGAGGGGTATTTCGAGCATTACCGCTACGCCCGTACCGAATCCCTCGAGTTCGCCGTCGGTGGCGTGTTCGATGATGTCTTCGACGCGGTGCTCGGAGCGGAGGTCGCCGAACGGCTCGGATACGCACTGGGCGATTCGCTCATCGTCGCCCACGGGACGGGCGACGTGAGTTTCATCGAGCACGACGACAAGCCGTTCCGGGTGGCCGGGATCCTGACGCCGACCGGCACGCCGGTCGATCGCACCGTGCACGTCAGCCTGCAGGGTTACACCGCAATGCATGTCGACTGGGCCGCCGGCGTACCGATTCCGGGAGTGAGAATCTCTGCCGAGGAGGCGCGCACGATGGACCTCACCCCGGAGACCATCACCGCATTTCTGGTGGGTCTCGACTCGAAGATCGCCATCTTCGGCGTACAGCGACGGATCAACGAGTACCGCGAGGAGCCGCTGCTGGCGATCATCCCCGGCGTCGCGCTGCAAGAGCTGTGGGATCTGATGAGCGTTGCGGAGAACGTGCTGCGCGTGGTTTCCTCCATGGTCGTGGTGACGGGGCTGCTCGGAATGCTGACCGTCATCCTCTCGAGCCTGGAGGCGAGGCGGAGGGAGATGGCGGTGCTCCGCTCCGTCGGGGCCCGGCCCCTGCATGTCTTCGCGCTGTTCATGAGCGAGGCGGGAGTGCTTGCCCTGCTCGGCGCGGCGGCCGGGGTGGTTCTGCTCTACGTGGCCCTGCTGGTCGGGCAGCCGATCGTCACGCGCGAGTTCGGCCTGCACTTGCCGCTCGCGATGCCCGCGCCCGCGGACTGGTGGATCATCGCTGCCGTGGTCGGGGCGGGCTTCGCGGCCGGCAGCATCCCGGCGTTCCGCGCATATCGTCTCTCGCTCGCCGATGGCCTCTCGATGAGGATCTGAGAATGTTCTCACCACGTGGGCCGAGCCAGCGTCAGTGCCGTCATCTCCGCGAAGGCGGGAATCCGCAGGCTGTCTCCCGCACGGATCAAACCCCCGAGTCCAGCGCGATCCGCAGCCCGAAAAGGTCCTGGCGCGAGACAGCGGCCGTGGCCGCGCGTCTCCTTGCGCTCTCCATCGCGCTGGTGGCGGCGGGCTCGGCCCTGGTGGCCGCCGGCTCGGCGTCGGGAGCCACCGGCTCCGCGCTGGCGGTCACAGGCTCAACCCTGGCGGCCGCAGGCTCAAGGATGGCGGCCGCAGGCTCAAGGATGACGGCCGCAGGCTCCAGGATGACGGCGCCGGACGAGGTGCGCGAGATCGTGTGGGAGGAACTGATGCCGCCGGGCTGGAATCCGCTGGCCGTGCTCGATGCGCTGAGGGGCAACGATCCGAGCGATCTGGATGCACTCCCCGATAGCAGCCCGCGCGCCATCGAGCTGTTCAACGCGTATCAGGAAGCGGTCCGCTCGGCGCCGGTAGTCCGCGAACTGAATGGCCAGAAGGTCCGGCTGCCCGGATTCGTGGTGCCGCTCGACTTCGAAGGCGTCGAGATCTCGGAGTTCCTGCTCGTTCCCTACTTCGGCGCGTGCATTCATGTACCGCCGCCGCCCTCGAACCAGATCGTCTATGTGAAGACGGTCGCGAGCTATCCGCTGCAGGGGCTGTTCGACCCGGTGTGGGTGACTGGTGAGATCCGCACCGATGCGTACCCGAACGGCCTCGGAGACGCCGGATACACTCTGCAGGCGACGATCATCGAGCCGTACTGACGCACACCAGCCACCGCCTGCACCGGTCCGGCCTTGCTAAGATGCCGCATCCATCGTGGCCGCGAAGGGGGGAGAGGCCATGTTCCATGGTTCCTATGCCGCGCTGATCACGCCGTTCGACGGCGGCGCGATCGACGAGCGCGCGTTCGGCGATTTCATCGAGTGGCAGATCTCGGAGGGCACCCACGGGCTGGTGCCCTGTGGCACCACGGGCGAATCGCCGACGCTGAGCCATCCCGAGCACCGCCGAGTGGCCGAGATATGCGTCGAGGTCACCAACGGGCGGGTGCCGGTGGTGGCCGGAACCGGGTCGAACTCGACCGAGGAGGCGATCAGCCTCACGCGCCACGCGAAGGCATCCGGGGCGGACGCCGTACTGGTCGTTACCCCGTACTACAACAAGCCGACCCAGGAAGGGCTCTACCAGCACTACAAGGCGATCAACGACGCTGTCGATCTCCCGATCCTCATCTACAACATCCCCGGACGCTCGGTCGTCGACATGACGGTGGAGACCATGGCACGGTGCGCGAGGCTTTCGAACGTGGCCGGAGTGAAGGACGCATCGAACAGCGCGACCCGGCCGCTGGAGACCCGCATCGCCTGCGGCGAGGGCTTCGTGCAGCTCTCCGGCGAAGACGCGGCGGTGCTCGCGCTGCTCGTCGAAGGGGGCCACGGCTGCATCTCGGTGACCGCGAATGTCGCGCCGCGCCTCTGCTCGGAGATGCACTCACACTGGATGGACGGCGACCCCAAGGCGACCCTGGCCGCTCAGCAGCGCCTGATGCCGCTCCACGACGCGCTGTTCGCCGAGACGAGCCCGGCTCCGGTGAAGTATGCCGCGAGCGTGCTCGGCAAGTGCTCGCCCGAAGTGCGCCTGCCGCTGGTCGAGCCCACGCAGGCGACCAGGGAGAAGGTGAGGAACGCGATGCGCTCGACCGGGCTGCTGAACTGACCCGGAAATTTCACCAGTTCTCGGCAAGGATCGAAGAACCGCTCAAGCCTGAATGGCTCCGGTTCGAGGGTCTGTGAGAAATGCGGCCGAATGCGCGTCTTTTTCATATGCGGCTTGACCCGCATTTCTCGCCTGTTCTCGGCAAGGATCGAAGAACCGCTCAAGCCTGAATGGCTCCGGTTCGAGGGTCTGTGAGAAATGCGGCCGAATGCGCGTCTTCTTCATATGCGACTTGACCCGCATTTCTCACCAGTTCGCGGCTGCGGGCACGGATCTGACTGTTTTCGCGGTGTTGAACGCGTACAAGGCTTGCGAAGCAAGCCGATGCTTGACCATCTCCGCGTCCTCGCTTCGCGAATCGGTGAAATTCCGGGTTGACCGGGCGCAAATCGGGGCGAACTCGGCTCGGCCTGGCAATTCCTGTCGGCGCTCCGAGAGGCCATCCTGCGGCGCAATGCTGGCGAAGTTGTGCTCCTGGGCGTTCAATCGGGGGACTTCGAGAACATGTTCCCGCATGGCGGGCATCGCCTGAGCAAGGTCAGCCCTACGGATCCCGGAGTTTGGAAATGGCCCCTGGAGATCAGCATGGAAGTCAGCGCGCCAGCGTTTCCGCTGCCGCAAGCGCAATGACGATGTAGCGCAACCCCTTGCCCGTCGCCACCAGGATCAGGAACGGCACGATGCCGACCCGCATCGCGCCGGCGATCACGGTCAGCGGCTCGCCGATGATGGGCGCCCACGCGAGCAGCAGCGTCCATACCCCGAAGCGCCGGAACCACGCCTGCGCTCGCTCGATCCGGCCGGCGTCGACCGGGAACCATGGCCGAGCCCGGAAACGCATGATGAACCGCCCCAGCCCCCAGTTGACGGCCGACCCGAGGGTGTTGCCGAGCGTCGCCACCGCCACCAGCCAGAGGAGGTTGCCTCCGGCCGCGAGTGTGGCGGCCAGCGTGACTTCGGACGCGAACGGCACCAGCGTTGCGGCGAGGAAGGCCGATGCGAACATCGTGAGGTAGAGCACGGGGGCGACGGCTCCGAGTCGTTCAACCGCGCTTTGTTCCCGAAGCCTGGAGCTGGTTCGAACACTCCCGGGCGCGGTCGTAGCCTGTGCGCGATTGGAGCCCGGGGCGGCTACTGGTTGGCCTCCGACGCATTCTCGAGGAGTGCGTCTGCACTTCCGCGAAAATCCGGGTCGGGCAGGAGCGCCTGGGGCTTGAACGTCACGCGGTAGTGGAACGTGCTGACATCGATAGGCCCGAGCTGTTCGGCGAAGTATGTGACGTTGTCAGACAGCCCAAGGAAGTGCTTTCTGTATGCGTCTGGGCCATTCTTGCAAGTCACTTCTAGCTGGTGCCCCTGGTCCTCGATGGAGCACCGGCCTTCGATCGACAGCAGGTAGTTGTCGGTGATGCCGTTCAGGAAGACGACTCTGCGCATCACCTCGAAATTGTCGGCCGCTTTGGAGATGTTGTGGCTTGCCATCTGCGCATCGTCACAGCCGGTCAGGGTGAGGGCGGCGAGGGTGGCGAGTGCGCTGGCGGCGATGTGGCGGTGGCTCCTGGCATTCTCTGGCATCGTATGGCTCCTTCGTTTCACCGAAAACAGAGAAGGGGGCAAATGTACAAGTCCGCAGCTTGGCTTGCCCCCTGTTTCTCGCGCTCGTTCTGATGGAGGCGCCAGCGCAGTCGCTGCTGCCGCAGTCACAGGCGCAGCCGCCACCATAACGCGGCGCGATGCTCTCTGCCGCGTCGCCGAGGCACGGGTTGCCGCCGCCGAGGCGCGCGTCGCGGAGCTGGAGGTGCGGTTGCGCGAGACACCTCGCTGACCACCTGTCGTCATCACCGGTGGCAACTTGCCAATTCTGGCCCGCTCGCCTGCGGCGCGGAACTGGCGCTTGTTCTTGTTCAGACCTTCCCTAACTCTCGTGCCGCTCCGCATCGCGTCGTGCCGCGTCCTCGCGCGCGATTTGCGCCGCGCGCTCGAAGTCCTTTTCCCGGAGGCGTCGGATAGTCGAGAGGAGCGATTCGAGATCCTCCACCCGGGTACGGAGCCTGGCGATTTCCCGGGAAGCATCATCCTGGGCAAGGTCTTGTGCTTCGGGATGTTGGCAGGCGCGGACCGTGGCCTCCTTCCCCACCCGCGCGGACGCGTAGCGCGCGATCGCGATCGCGTCGGTCTCCCGTGCGAGCAAGATCGCACCGTCCATGTCCTGAATCCACCCGAAGCGGGCATCCGACGACACCGCCAGAAACAACGGAACGACCGATGTTCGGGTTTCCAGGGCGACAAGCCAGCCGGCACCCTTCAATCGTCATCCTCCGCACTCGACGGGCCGGGGCCGAACCGGCGGCTTCGTTTCGTCACGTATTGCATCTCCTCCATTCGGCCAGCGTCTGCGCAAGCGCATGGAGTGGAAGTCCCGTTTCCAGCGGCGCCCCGATCACCTCGGGCATCATCGCACGCGGTGTGCGTTATGGACACGGCGGAGATCGATCTCTCGTCGCAAGAGCCCCGCGTGACGGCCTCTCGGAGCACCGGCGGGAATGGCCGAGAGAATGGGCGGGAGCCGCATCGGGCGGTATCGGCGCTCTGCTACCATCACGCCCCGTGCGCGTATCCGATTTCGACTACGAGCTGCCGGAGGAACTGATCGCGCAGGTCCCGACTCCGCGGCGGCGTGACAGCCGGCTCCTGGTGCTCGGCCAGGGGTCGGGGCGTGTCGTCCACCGGATGTTCCCCGACATCGTGGACCACCTCTGTCCGGACGACCTCGTGGTCGCCAATGACACTCGCGTCATCCGAGGGCGGTTTCTCGCCACGAAGCCCACGGGTGGCCGCGTCGAGATCCTGATCGAGCGCATTCTTGCGCCCGCCCGCGTGCTCGCATGGCTGCGCTGCAGCCGGAAGCCGAAGGTCGGCACACTCCTTTCGGTGGATGGGGAGGGGGACGGGAGCGGCGGCTTCGTGGTGCGGTCCCGGCGCGAGGAGTTGTTCGAGCTGGAGATCGCCGGCGCCGATGGTGTGGATCGACTGATCGAAAAAACCGGCGCGGTGCCGCTTCCGCCCTACATCCGTCGTTCGGCCGACGATGCAGATGCCGAACGCTACCAGACCGTGTACGCGCGTCGGCCGGGGGCGGTGGCGGCGCCCACCGCCGGTCTGCACTTCGACGAGACGCTCCTCGCAGCGCTCGCGCAGCGCGGCGTCGAGATTGCGCACGTCACCCTGCACGTCGGTGCGGGGACCTTCGCGCCCATTCGGGGAGAGTCGGTGCAATCGCACTCCCTGCACTGTGAATGGGTGGAGGTCTCGGAGGCGGTGTGCGAGGCGATCGCGCGGGCCCGGGCGCGCGGCGGACGGGTGGTCAGCATCGGCACCACGACACTGCGGGCGCTGGAGAGCGCCGCAGCCGGGGGTGAGGTGCGGCCGATGCGCGGTGAGACGGAGCTGTTCGTCTACCCGGGATACACCTTCCGCTGCGTGGATATGCTTCTCACCAACTTCCACCTCCCGCGTTCGTCGCTGCTGCTGCTGGTGTGCGCGTTCGGCGGCACCGACGCGGTGCTCAGTGCGTACCGCGAAGCGGTGGCCCGGCGATACCGCTTCTTCAGCTACGGCGATGCGATGCTGCTCGAACGGGCCGGTGGCGCTTCGTGAAAGGACGCCCGTGTTCCCGGGGTGCGTTCCGAGCCGTGGCGGAGACTCCAATTTCACCACCGGGCAGGACAACTCCGTCACGGTCCGCTCCGAACTGTGGTGGAGATTCCGGGGGCCGTCGCATCGCACAGACGCCCGTCCGCCGGAGGCGCGTCATCAAGGGATACCGGTTCTCCGCCGACGCCTCGTGAACGGATACGCGTTCGCACTGGAGACGACGGACGGCGACGCGCGGCGCGCGCGGGCTTCGTTCGCGCGCGGCGTGGTGGAACTCCCCGCGTTCATGCCGGTCGGGACCTACGCGACGGTGAAGGCGATGACCTCGGAGGAACTGGACGATCTGGGCGCCCGCATCATCGTCGCCAACACCTTCCACCTGATGCTGCGTCCGGGGGCGGAAGCGTTCGAGGCGCTTGGCGGTCTGCACCGCTTCATGCACTGGGAGCGGCCGATCCTCACCGACTCGGGCGGCTTTCAGGTGTTCAGTCTCGGCGCGCGGCGCACCATCACCGAAGCCGGGGTCGAGTTCCGCTCCCCCCTCGACGGCTCGAAGGTCTTCCTCGACCCGGAGCGTTCCATGGCGGTGCAGCGTGCGCTCGGCTCCGACGTGGTGATGGCGTTCGACGACTGCACCGCGTACCCGATGGACGAGTCGGGCGCTCGCGCGTCCATGGAGCGCACGCGGCGCTGGGCGAAGCGATCGCGCGCGGCGCATGCCGACAATCCCGGAGCACTGTTCGGCATCGTGCAGGGAGGCATGCACGCGGCGCTGCGGGCGCGCAGCGCTCGGGATCTCATGGAGATCGGGTTCGACGGCTACGCCATCGGCGGTCTTGCGGTCGGCGAGCCCTTCGACGAGCGGTTGCGGATGCTGGACGCCACCGTGGCGCTGCTCCCCGCCGACCGGATCCGCTATCTCATGGGGGTAGGGACTCCGGAGGACATCGTCGAGGCGGTTGCGCGCGGCGTCGATCTCTTCGACTGCGTGCTTCCGACCCGCAACGCGCGCAACGGCTACCTCTTCGTGCCGTGGGGCGTGGTGAAGATCCGCAACGCACGCTACCGCAGGGATGAACGTCCCATCGACCCGGATTGCGCCTGCTACGCCTGCCGGCACTACTCGCGCGCCTACCTGCACCATCTCGACCGCTGTGGCGAGATCCTGGGGGCGCGGCTCGCTACCATCCACAACCTGCACTTCTACCAGCGCCTCATGGCCGATATCCGCGCCGCGATCGCCGGCGGGCGGTTCGATGCGTGGCGCCAGGCTTTCGCCGAGCGCCGCGTCGGCGGGGAGCAAGACAGCCGCCCGGGCGGGTAGTGCCCGACCTTGACTCCTGAATTCCTGCACTCCCGGGAAGGCCCGTGCATTCCGGCCGGAGACACCAGGCAGAATGCCGAAGTGAGACACTACCGCCCGGACTGTCGGCTCGGACCGGTGGTCCGGACCGGCAGCCCGGACAGGCAGTCTTGAGCCGAGGGATGCAACTCGTGCGATAATCCTCGCTTACGCTTCGGCGCCCTCCATATTTCACTCGGCATATTTCACTCAGAACGCTCCCCCGCGGGCGGGAAACAGGATCCGGGACCATGGATTTCTTCATTCGGGATGCGCACGCGCAGGGCGGTGGCGGTGACCCCACCTTCAGCTTCATCATGCTCATCGCGCTCTTCGCGGTGTTCTACTTCGTGCTCATCCGCCCCCAGTCGAAACGGCAGAAGGAGCACAAGGCGATGGTCGCGAGCCTGTCGAAGGGCGACGAAGTGGTCACCAACGGCGGGCTGCTCGGAAAGATCACCAATGTCGGCGACAGCTTCGTGACCGTCGAGATCGCGACCGGGATGGAGGTCAAGGTCCAGCGGCTGTCGGTCGCCGCCCTGATGCCGAAGGGAACCATCAAGTCGGGCTGAGCTCCAACCGTCTCCGCCCCCCTCGCGCCGGCCCGTTTCACGATGTCTGACGATTCACTTCGGACGATCAACCCCCGATGATCAACCAATACCCTGCGTGGAAGTATGCGCTCATCGCGGCGGCGCTCCTGGTCGGCGTCGTGTTCGCGCTCCCCAACCTGTTCGGCGAGGACCCCGCGGTGCAGGTGTCGGCGGTGCGCGGCGCGTCCATCGACGGGGCGCTGCGCGACCAGCTCGTCGCCAGGATGAAGACCGCCGGCATCGAAGCGCGGGAATCGGAAATCACCGACCGGCTCCTCATCCGGTTCGCGTCCGGGGAAGATCAGCTCAGAGCCCGCGACATCATCGAAGACGCGCTCGATCGCCAGTACGTGGTCGCTCTGAACCTCGCCCCCGCGACCCCGGAGTGGCTCGCCGGGATCGGCGCACTGCCGATGTATCTGGGGCTGGACCTGCGCGGTGGCGTGCACTTCCTGATGGAGGTGGATCTGGCCGCGGCGGTCCGGCAGGCGGAGCAGCGCTACGCGGGCGACATTCGCACCCTGCTCAGGGAAGAGAAGCTTCGCCAGCGCGCGATCACGGTGCGTGCCAATGGCGGTCTGATCGTCCGGTTCGACGACTCCGACCATCGCGACCTGGCCTACGATCTCGTGCGCCGGCAAATGCCCGAGCTGATCGTCGAATCGACCGAAAACGTCGGGGACCCGGTGCTTGACGTGATGCTCGGGGAGGACGCGAAGCGCGAGATCGAGCGCTTTGCGGTTCAGCAGAACGTCACCACCCTGCGCAACCGCGTGAATGAGCTCGGGGTCGCCGAGCCCGTCATCCAGCGCCAGGGGACGAACCGGATCGTCGTCCAGTTGCCCGGAGTTCAGGACACCGCCCGGGCGAAGGAGATCCTCGGGGCCACCGCGACGCTGGAGTTCCGCATGGTCCACGACGAGTCCGCCGCGGCCCTCGCCACCGGGCGCGTGCCGGGGACCGCGAAGCTCTACCGTGAGCGCGACGGCCGGCCGATCCTGCTGCAGCGCAACGTCATGCTCACCGGTGAGTACATTACCGACGCGGCGTCCGGCATCGAACAGCAGTCCGGCTCGCCGGCGGTGTTCATCACTCTGGACGGCAAGGGGGCGCGGCTCTTTTCCAGTCGCACCCGGGACAAGATCGGCCGCGCCATGGCCGTGGTGTACATCGAGCACAAGTCGTTCACCGAGCTCGTCGACGGGGTGCGCGAGCGCCGCAAGGAGATCGTCGAGGAGGTCATCAACGTCGCGACCATCCGCGACCAGCTCGGCAAGCGGTTCCAGATCAGCGGCCTCGACAATACCGAGGAGGCCCGCAACCTCGCGCTGCTGCTGCGCGCCGGTGCGCTCGCGGCCCCCATCGAGATCGTGGAGGAGCGCACCGTGGGCCCGAGTCTGGGCCAGGCGAACATCGATCAGGGCTTCCGCTCGGTGGTGATCGGCTTCGTTCTGGTGCTGGTCCTGATGGCGTTCTACTACCGGCGGTTCGGGCTCGTGGCCAACCTCGCGCTGACCGTCAACCTGGTGCTGGTGGTGGCGATGCTTTCGATGATGCAGGCGACGCTCACCCTGCCGGGCATCGCGGGCATCGTGCTCACGGTAGGCATGGCGGTGGACGCCAACGTCCTCATCTTCGAGCGCATCCGCGAGGAGATCCGCAACGGCAACACCCCCCAGGCGAGTATCCACGCTGGCTACGCCAAGGCGTTTTCGACCATCGCGGATGCGAACATCACCACTCTCATCGCGGCGGTGCTGCTGTTCGGGTTCGGCACCGGTCCGATCAAGGGGTTCGCGATCACCCTCTCGCTGGGGATTGCCACTTCGATGTTCACCGCGATCATGATGACCCGCGCGGTCGTCAACCTGATGTACGGGGGCCGGCGGGTGGCCGCGCTCTCGATCTGATTCCCGGATGGACACGGCCGTGCTCGATGAACGCACATACTCGTCGGAGCATTCCCGACGGACGCCGACACCCTCCGACATTCCCCCGCAACCGAAGACGACCGCACCATGGAACTGATCAGGCAGGGACTCGACCTCGACTTCATGAGCCGGCGCCGGGTGGCGGTCATGGTCTCCGCGGGGCTGCTGGTGATCTCGGCGCTCTCGCTCGCGTTCCGGGGCCTGGAGTTCGGGATCGACTTCACCGGTGGCACCCTGGTCGAGGTCGGCTACCCCCAGGCGGTGGAGCTGGAGCCGGTGCGGGCGACGCTCGCGGGCGCAGGGTTCGAGGGCGCGCTGGTCCAGCACTTCGGCACTGCGCAGGATGTGCTCATCCGTATCGCGCCCCGCGACGATATGGAACGCTCGGAACTCAGCAATCGGGCCTTCGACGCGTTGCGCGCGAAGGATTCGTCGGTCGACCTGCGCCGGGTCGAGTTCGTGGGGCCGCAAGTGGGCGAGGAGCTGACCGAGCAGGGCGGTCTCGCGATGCTCATCGCGCTCGGCGCCATCTTCATCTACGTGATGTTCCGGTTCGAATGGAAGTTCTCCGCCGGAGCGGTCGCGGCCCTGTTCCACGATGTGCTCATCACCCTGGGCATCTTCTCGGTGCTGGGGCTCGAGTTCGATCTCACGGTGCTCGCCGCCATCCTCGCGGTCATCGGCTACTCCCTCAACGACACCATCGTGGTCTTTGACCGGATCCGGGAGAACTTCCGCCGGATGCGGCGCGGCACCTCCGAGTCGATCATCAACCGCTCGCTGAACCAGACCCTCTCGCGCACTCTGATGACCTCGCTGACCACGCTGCTGGTGCTCATCGCCCTGTTCTTTCTCGGCGGCGAGCTGATCCATGGGTTTGCGACCACCCTCATCATCGGGGTACTCATCGGCACCTACTCCTCCATCTACGTGGCAAGCACCTGCACGCTCTGGCTCGGGGTGCAGAAGGCGGACCTGATGCCGGTACAGAAAGAGGGCGCGGAGGAGCTCGACACCCAGCCTTGAGCGGCCGCCGGAGGGCTGGCGTCGCAATGGCCGCAACGCATCGCCCGGGCTGGGCCCGGGCTGGTTTCGCTACAATTTCCGCCCCCGGCGCCGCGATGCATGGCGGGCGCCGGAACTCCGGGCCGACACGAGCCCTCGCACCGACAGGAGAGGATGCCATGTTCCCGATCCGGCGCGGTTCCGCGCGAGAGATTCCCTATCGCAGCCCGGTTGCCGGCTTCTTGCGCCAGGTGGTGCTGATCGTCACGGTGGCGGGCATGACGATGGCCGCCGGACCGACGATGGCCGCCGGGCCGGCGGCGGGCGACGGTTCCGCCGCCCAGCAGCTCGTTCAGCAGGTGACCTCCAGCATCATCGATGATCTGGTCGCGCGGCGCGATGTGCTCCAGAACGACCCGCAGGCGGTGTACGAGCTGGTGGACCGGCTCGTCATTCCCCACTTCGACTTCGAGCACATGTCGCAGCGGGTGCTCGGCAAGAAGGGGTGGAAGGCGGCGACCCCGGAGCAGCGTGGGCAGTTCATCGCGGCGTTCCGCACCATGCTGGTACGGACTTACGCTCTGATGCTCACCGAATACCGCGGGCAGCTTCTCACCTGGCGCGATCCGCAGCAGCGCAAGCAGGGCGAGGTCGTCGTTCCGGTGAAGATCGATCTTCCTGGCCAGCCGATCGAGGTGGAGTACGCCCTGCACGGCAGCGGAGCGGGCTGGAGGGTCTTCGACGTCGCGGTGGACGGCGTGAGCATCGTCAGGAACTACCGTTCGTCGTTTCGTTCCGAGCTCCGACGCAACGGGATCGACGGACTGATCGCCAGCCTGGAGGCGAGGAACGCCGCGAGGAACTGACGATCACTGAACCGGTGAACTTGTGAACCGGTAACCGGCGAACCGGCGGATGGCGCATCCGGCGCGAACCGCTGGCCGGTGCCGCATGCATCGTCCGAGCCGGGAGTCTGCGCCGCCAGGAGTGAACGGAAATGGAACCGGACGAAATTCGTCGTCTGATCGAGGACGGACTCGCCTGTGTCCACGTCGAGGTCTCTGGCGATGGCCGGCACTTCGAAGCCGTGGTGGTGAGCGAGGCATTCGCGGGAAAGCCGACGATTCGCCAGCATCGTCTCGTGTACGCAACCCTCGGCGATCGCTTCGCCAACGATATGCTCCACGCACTCGCACTGCGCACCTACACGCCGGCGCAGTGGCAAGAGTTCCGCCGGTGACATCGCGCCCGCCTCAAGCTGTGCTGCCCGGCGAGGGTGTCCGGCCTGCCCCGCATGGATAAGCTCATCATCACCGGCGGGACTCCGCTGGAAGGCGAAATCCGCATCTCCGGCGCCAAGAACGCGGCTCTGCCGATTCTCGCCGCTACCCTGCTCGCGGACGGGCCGGTCAAGCTCGGGAACATCCCTCACCTGCAGGACATCACCACCACCATGGAGCTGCTCGGGCGCATGGGAGTCGAGCTCGTGGTCGACGAGCGCATGAACATCGAGGTCGACTGCTCTTCGATTCGCGAGCTGTTCGCCCCCTATGAACTCGTGAAGTCGATGCGCGCGTCGATCCTGGTGCTCGGGCCGATGCTCGCCCGCTTCGGCAAGGCGGTCGTCTCCCTGCCGGGCGGCTGCGCCATCGGGTCGCGTCCCGTCAATCTGCACATCGAGGGGTTGGTCAAGATGGGCGCGGACATCCATGTCGAGGGTGGCTACATCCGCGCGAAGGCGCGTCGGCTCAAGGCGGCGCACCTGGTCATGGACCTCGTCACCGTCACCGGCACCGAGAACCTGATGATGGCGGCGACCCTCGCCGAAGGGACCACCGTCATCGAGAATGCGGCGCGGGAGCCGGAGGTCGTCGATCTCGCGAATTGCCTGAACACCATGGGCGCCAGGGTCAGTGGGGCCGGCAGCGACACGATCTCGGTGGAGGGCGTCGACAGGCTGTGCGGAACGCACTACGACGTGCTCCCTGACCGCATCGAGAGCGGTACCTATCTGGCCGCCGCTGCCATCACCGGCGGGCGCGTCAGGATCAAGGATACGCGGCCGCGCATGCTGGACGCGGTCATCGAGAAGCTGCGCGAGGCCGGCGCCTGCGTCGAGGTCGGGGATCGGTGGATCGACCTGGACATGAAGGGGAGCCGCCCCCATGCCACCAACATCCGCACCTCGCCCTACCCGGCGTTTCCCACCGACATGCAGGCCCAGTTCACCTCCCTCAACGTCGTCGCCAACGGCACCGGGACGATCTCGGAGACGGTGTTCGAGAACCGCTTCATGCACGTTCAGGAACTCCAGCGCATGGGCGCGGACATTCAGCTCGAAGGCAACACGGCCGTCATCCGGGGCGTGGACCGACTGACGGCGGCGCCGGTCATGGCCACCGATCTGCGGGCGTCCGCGAGCCTGGTGCTGGCTGGGCTGGTGGCACAAGGCGATACGGTGGTGGAGCGCATCTACCACATCGACCGCGGCTACGAGAGCATTGAGGAGAAGCTCGCGAAGCTCGGCGCCCGCATCCGGCGGGTGCCAGCGTGAGCGGCGTGCAGCGATTGCAGGGAGGTTTCAATCTTCGGGGCGTCCGGACGAGAGGAGCGCGAGAGCATGCTTCGGCTCGGCCGGAATTGTCGGTTCCATGCTGACCGTGGCGCTGTCGAAGGGCCGAATCTGCGCCGCTGCGACCCCGTTGCTCGCGCGCGCCGGCATCGAGCTCGACGATGACCCCGCCGACAGTCGTCGGCTCTGCATCGCGACCTCGCTCCCGGATGTGCGGATTCTCGTGCTGCGCGCGCAGGATGTTCCCACCTTCGTCGAGCATGGGGCGGCGGACCTCGGTATCACGGGCAAGGACGTCCTGCTGGAGCATCAGGGGGTGGGGCTCTACGAGCCGCTCGATCTGGGCATCGCCCGTTGCCGGCTCGTGCTTGCCGAGCCCGCGCAAGCCGGGCCCGCTCGATCGCGACCAAGGGTCGCCACCAAGTACGTGGAGACGACGCGGCGGTTCTTCGCGGGCAAGGGCATGCAGGCCGAGATCATCCACCTCTACGGCTCGATGGAGATCGCCCCCGCGGTCGGTCTGGCGGACTGCATCGTCGATCTCGTCGACACCGGGGTGACGCTCGCCGCGAACGGTCTCACGGTGTGCGAGGAGATCGCCGCGATCAGCGCTCGACTCGTCGTGAACAAGGCCGCCATGAAGCTTTCGCACGGGAGGGTCTCCGCGCTCGTCGAGCGCATCGCCCGTGCGGCGGCGGAAAACGGCGGCGGATGCCGGTGACGGCCGCAATCGCAGCGGTGCGACTCCGCTCGTGGCGGAGCAATTTGCCGCGGCGTTCGCGATGGGAGGTGTCGAGGCTCGTCGAGCCCTTGGGCCGCACGACGGCGGGCGATGACGAATGCCGATGAGTCCCGCCCTTGCCGTTGCCCGGCTCCGTTCCCTGCAGAGCGACTTCCCGGAGCGTTTCGAGTCGCTGCTCGCAGCATCTGCCGACACCGATCCAGACGTCGATGCCGCGGTGCGCGAAGTCGTCGCCGCGGTGCGCCGCGAAGGCGAGGCGGCGGTGCTCGCGTATACCCGTCGGTTCGACGGGGTGACGGCGGACACACTCTCCTCGTTGCGCGTTCCGGCGAGGGATCTGGACGCGGCATGGGATGCGGTCGATGCGGCCGAGCGGGCTGCGCTCACCGAGGCGGCGCACCGCATCCGCAGCTACCATGAACGCCAGCGCCAGGAGTCGTGGCACTACCTCGACGAGGACGGGTCGATGCTGGGACAGCGGATTACTCCGCTCGACCGCGTCGGGGTCTACGTGCCGGGGGGCAGGGCGAGCTACCCGTCCTCGGTGCTGATGAACGCGATTCCGGCCCGGGTGGCCGGGGTTGCGGAGATCGTCATGACCGTGCCGGCGCCATCGGGGGCACTGAGCCCGCTGGTGCTCGCGGCCGCACGGCTGGCGGAGATCGACGAGGTATGGACCATCGGTGGCGCGCAGGCGGTCGCGGCGCTCGCGTTCGGGGCCGGGCCGATCCGGGCCGTGGACAAGATCGTCGGGCCCGGGAACCGGTACGTGGCGGCAGCGAAGCGGCAGGTGTTCGGTGCGGTTGGCATCGACATGCTGGCGGGGCCGTCGGAGATCGTGATCGTCTGCGACGGGAGCGCCCCGGCGGAGTGGATCGCGATGGATCTGTTCTCGCAGGCCGAGCACGACGAGGAAGCACGAGCGATCCTGATCTCGCCGGACGGCGAGTTCCTGGATCGGGTGGAAGCCGCCATCGCGTTGATGCTGCCGGAGCTTGCGCGCGCCGACATCATTGCCCGCTCCCTCGCCGCCCACGGCGCGCTGATCGAGGTACGCGACCTCGACGAAGCCATCGGGTTGGTCAACCGGCTCGCGCCCGAGCACCTGGAACTCGCGGTGGCGAATGCCGAGTGCCTGATCGAAGGGGTGCGCCACGCTGGCGCCATCTTCCTCGGCACCCGTACCCCCGAGGCGTTCGGTGACTACTGCGCCGGTCCGAACCACGTGCTCCCGACCGCCCGCACCGCGCGGTTCTCGTCGCCGCTCGGGGTATACGATTTCCAGAAGCGCACCAGCGTCATCGGCTGCTCGGCCCGCGGTGCCCGTCGCCTGGCCGGCATCGCATCGACGCTTGCGCGCGGCGAGGGGCTGACCGCGCACGCGCACTCGGCCGAGCTTCGAGGCTCGGACGATGGCGACACCGGCGACTGAGCCTTCGCGGCTCCGCCGCTCGCGCGCCGATACGCCGATGCCGCCCCGATTCGACTTCGACGCCGCCTACTACGAGCGTTTCTACCTCGATCCCCGCACCCGCGTCGCCGGGCCGCAGGACATCGAGGTCCAGGGGCGGTTCCTGGCGAGCTACCTGGAGTACCTCAAGCTCCACGTGCGCTGGATCCTCGATCTCGGTTGCGGACTGGGGCGGATCCGCGAGCCGCTCCTCGCCCGCTTTCCGCGCGCCCGCTATACCGGGGTCGAGGTGAGCGAGCATCTGTGCGCCGAACTCGGTTGGGTGCACGACTCGGTCGCCACTTTCCATTCCCGGCGCCGTTACGATCTCGTCATCTGTCAGGATGTGCTTCAGTACCTCGACGACGCCGAGGCGGAGCGGGCGATCGCGAACCTCGCGCGTCTGTGCCGCGGTGCGCTCTGGTTCGGCGCCCTCACGCGCGAGGACTGGGAGGAGAACTGCGACTGGACCCGCACTGACTCGAACGGCTACGTGAGGGAAGGGATCTGGTACCGGGAACGGTTGGCCCCCACCTTCGTCTGCGTCGGGGGCGGGGTGTTCGTCGCCCGGCGGGCGGGGCTGGTGATGTTCGAGCTCGATCGGGCGGAGTGAAATCCGGCTCAGCCCGTGGCCTCCGTCGCCATCAGGTGGATGCCGTCCGCGAGCAGCGACACGCTTGCCTCGGCCCCGGCTGCGATTCGGTTCCTTTTCGCCACATGGACGGACACCTCGAAGGTGAGGGGGGTGTCCACACCGTGCACGTCGAGGGTCACGCGGGCGTCGCCGCCGAGGATGACGACATCGCGGACGATACCGCGGACCGGGTTTTCGCGTTCACCGCGCGACGGCCGTTCGCGGCGGTGCATCACCACGTGCGATTCCGGCACCACCCAGTCAACCCGGTCGCCGGGTGCGAACCGGGTTGCGAGCGCACATTCGATCCTGGTGCCAGCCCAGTCGATCCAGGTCGTTCCCGCCTCTTCGTCGTGGTGCGAGACGACTCCGGCGAACACGTTGCGCTGGTCGAGCAGGCGCGCCACCAGAGCGCCGGCGGGCCGGCGCATCACATTCTCGAGCCTTCCCGTCTGCAACGTCCGCCCGTGGTGCAGCACGCTCAGCCGGTCGCCGAGGAGCTGGGCCTCTTCGAGGTCGTGCGTGACCAGCACCATGGGGATGCGGATCTCGCGGCGAAGCTGCACGAGCTCGAGCCGGAGCCGCCGCCGGGTGAGCTGATCGACGGCCGAGAACGGCTCGTCGAGCAGCAGGACCCGGGGGTCGCGCGCCAGCGCTCGCGCGAGCGCGATCCGTTGGCGCTGTCCTCCGGAGAGCGCGGAGGGTCTGCGCGCTTCCAGCCCTTCCATGTTGACCCGCGCCAGCAGCGCCCGCGCCCGCGCGGCGCGCTCTTCGCGCGGCAGATGGGACATCGCGCTCGTGACGTTGGCGAGCGCATCGAGATGCGGAAACAGCGCGTAGTGCTGGAATACCAATCCCACCCGGCGGCGTTGCGGCGAAACCGCGACGTCGCCGCGCCGGTCGAGCCAGATCTCCCCGTCGCATGCGACCTCGCCCTGCCGAGGGGTTGCAAGCCCCGCGATGCATCGCAGCACCGTGGTCTTGCCGCTCCCCGACGGGCCGACCAGGGCAAGCAGCTCGCCCGCCCCGCACTCGAACGCCACGTCGAGCGCAACGGGGTGGTCCTGGCGCAGCCGCACCCGCAGGCCGCGAACGTCGGGGGGCACCGTCATGGCCGGTCCCCCGCTCAGACCCGGACCGCACGGCCGGCCAGCGCGCGCACCAGGGCCGTGGCGACGAGCGATGCGGCGAGCAGCACGGCGGAGAGCAGCCCCGCCGCCTCCATGTCGAATGCCTGTACCCGGTCGTAGATGGCGATGGACAGGGTCCGGGTGCGGGACGGAATGTTGCCCCCGACCATCAGCACCACCCCGAATTCCCCGAGGGTATGAGTGAAGGTGAGCACGAAGGCCGCGAGCACGCCGGGCCAGGCGATGGGCAGCTCGATCCGGGCGAGCGTGGCCGGACCGGAGAGGCCGCTGACCCACGCCGCCTCGCGGACCTCGTGGGGGATCGCGGCGAACGCCTGCTGCATCGGCAGCACCGCGAACGGGAGGTTGAAGATCATGGAGGCGGTGACGAGACCCGGGAAGCTGAACGCAAGGACCTCTCCCGTCAGCCATTCGAACGCGCCGCCGAGCGCGGAGTGGGGGCTGAAGGCGACGAGCAGGTAGTAGCCGAGGACGGTTGGCGGCAGCACGAGCGGCAGGGCCACCGCTGCCTCCACCAGCGCCTTGCCGCGGAAGCCCCGCCACGCCAGGGCGCGACCCACGAACAGACCGAGCGGCAGCATGAGCAGCGCGGTCCACGCCGCAAGCTGGAGCGAAAGAAGAATGGGGGCGACGTTCACGTGAGCCTGGCCCCTGGTGCGAAGCGTTCCGCAATCATCGGCAATTCCCGGCTGTTCCCGCCAGGATGGAGTCGGCCCTTGCATTTGGGCCGGATTCGTGTCGCGCGACGATGGTCCGGAGCGTCCGCGGGAATCGCTGCTCACTCATTGCGGGGTCGCTTCCGGCGCGGTGAACCCGAAGCGCTCGAAGATGGCTCGTGCCTCCGGCCCGGCGAGGAACCGGAACAGCGCCCGCGCCGGTGGTGTCGCTGGCGCGAGCAGCACCATGCGGTGCGCGACGGGCGCATGCATGGCGGTGTCGAGGAGCGCGTGGCGGGCGTTGCGCGATACGCGTTCGGAGAGTACGAGCGCCCAGGGCACGATGCCGCCGTCGGCGGCGTGGGCGAGGGCGAACTGCACCGCCTGCGCCGCGTTCTCCGCGAACAGCAGTCGATCGCCGAGTCGCGGCCAGAGTGCGGCTCCGACCAGCGCTTCGCGCGCCGCGCGCCCGTACGGAGCGTGGGCGGGGTTCGCGATCGCGAGTCGGCGCAGGCGTCCGTCATCGAGGGCGCGCGCGAGATCTGCGAGCGTCGGGTCGAGTGCCAGCCGCGAGTGCTTCGGGACGAGCAGGGCGAGCCGCCCGAAGCCGTATACGATGCCGTCGCCGTCGGTTTTTCCCGCCGCAACGAGCTTCTGTGCCTGCTCCTCGTCAGCGGACAGGAAGAGGTCGAACGGCGCGCCCTGCACGATCTGGCGATAGAGGTTGCCCGACGACCCGAAGCTCACCTCGGGCCGGACCCCGCCGGTGTCCACCCACGCCCGGCTGAGGGCCGGGAACACGTGGCGCAGACTCGCGGCGGCGGCGACGAGCGGCGGCTCGTCTGCTACTGCCCGGGCCGGGAGCGCGATGGAGACGGCGAGGACGGCGAGAGCCGGAGTGAGCGCGAATACGGGCGCGAGCGCGCGGAATACGCCGAAGTGCATCGGTCTCGGCATCATGCGTGCGAAGTCCGTCCGCGTGTCGGGGTACGATGGATTCTGGCACAGATGGAAAGGCGCGGGCGGAGATGGATATTCCGATACGATCCTCCGGGAGTGCGATGCCGTCGCGTCCCGGGAGCGTCGCGATGGACTTCGCATGAGCCGGCTGCCTGCGGGCGCGAGCACGCGGTTCGGGGCACTGCATCACGCGCCGTACCGGCGTTACTGGCTCGGCTCCGCCGCCTCGGTGGGGGGGTTCCAGCTCCTCATCATGGGCCAGGGATGGCTCGTCTACGAGCTGAGCGGCTCCCCGCTCGACCTCGGGTTCCTCGGCGCCGCCTCGTCGATTCCCACCATCGCGGCCGCTCTCGCCGGCGGGGTGATCGCCGACCGGGTGGACCGGCGCCGGATGCTGATCGTGACCTCTTCGATCATCGCCGGTCTCCTCGTCCTCCTTGCCGCCCTCGACGGCACCGGGGTGGTGGCGGTCTGGCACGTCCTCGCCATCGCCGCCGCCATCGCGCTGATTGCGGGCCTGGACTTCCCCAGCCGGCAGGCGTTCTTCCCGAGCCTGATCCCGCGCGAGCAGATGATGAGCGCGGTCGCGTTGAACTCCATGCTCTGGCAGGGCTCGCGCATGGTCCTCCCCGGTCTCGGCGGGGTGGTGATCGCGCTCGTCGACACCTGGGCCGTCTTCGCGGCCGGGGCGATCGGGTTCATGGCCATGACCCGGGTGATGGCGAGCTTCACGCCCACCCCGGCGGCGGAAGTGCCGCTGGCGACAGGGCACTCCGGCCGGCAGTTCGTGGACGGTATCCGGTACATCGCCTCGCACCGGCTCTTCTGGGTGCTGATCCTGCTCACCTACGCCACCACCTTCTTCGGTATCTCCTACGTTCAGCTCATGCCCGCATTCGCCCGGCTTCTCGGGGTCGGCGAGACCGGCTACGGGCTGCTCCTGTCCGCCACAGGGGTCGGAGCGATCACCGGGAATCTGATCGCAGCCCCGTTGCAGCGCAGCCCGCGGCTCGGGCGCCTGATGGTGGCGGCACCGATGGGGGGCGCCGTTGCGATCGTCGGTTTCGCCCTCTGCGTCGCCCTGCTGCCCGACGCCTCGATCGGCTACGTGCTGGCCCTCGTCTGCGGCATGCTCACTGCGGTGTGCATGTCGATGTACTTCGTCGCCTCGATGACCCAGCTTCAGCTCGCGGTGCCGGATGCCCTTCGCGGCCGGGTGATGGGAATCTACACCATCTGCTTCAGCCTCGTTCCGCTCGGGGGGCTCCTGGGCGGGGTGGTGGCCGCCGTGACGTCCCCGCCGTTCGCCGCCGCGCTCAACGCCGGCGTGCTCGCGGCCATCGTCGTGGTCATGGCCATCACCCAGCCCGCTCTGCGGCGGCTTGACGGAGGCGCGCCGGTCTCGGTGGAGCCGCAGGAACCCCGAGGCCGCTGAAAGAACCCCGAGGCCGCTGATTCACAGCGCATCGATCACCGCGCGCGTGATCGCCTCGGTGCCGTCTTCGCCGCCGAGATCCACCGGCCGGGGGTGGCCGGCGGCCAGTACCGTGGCCACCGCGGCGTCGATTCGCCGTCCGGCTTCGGCGCACGCCTCGACGCCGTGACGTTCGGCGAGCCAGTCGAGCATCATGGCCGCGGACTGGATCGCGGCCAGCGGGTTGGCGATTCCCCGGCCCGCGATGTCGGGGGCGCTGCCGTGGGCGGGCTGGAACACGCCGTGTCCGTCGCCGATGTCGGCCGACGGCGCCATCCCCATCCCGCCGACCAGGGCGGCGGTGAGGTCGGAGAGGATGTCCCCGAACATGTTCTCCGTCACCATCACGTCGAACGCCCAGGGCTTGCGCACCAGATCGAGGGCGGCGGCGTCGACGTAGTGGTGCGCAGCCTCGATGTCCGGGTGCCGGGCCGCGCACTCGTCGAAGATCCGGCGGAAGAAGGCCATGGAGGCGAACACGTTGGACTTGTCCACGCAGGTGACCTTTCCCCGGCCACCGCGCACCTTGCGTCGTCGCGCCAGCCGGAAGCTCGTGTCGAACAGACGCTCGCAGGTCTCGCGGGTGATCACCATGGTGTCACGGGCGATCCGGTCGTCCTCTACCACTCCCTTCCCCCGCGAAGCGAACAGACCCTCGGTGGATTCGCGCACGATGACGAGGTCGATGTCCGCGCTGCGTGGATCTGCGAGCGGCCGGACGCCGCCCGGCAACGCCCGCACCGGACGCACTCCGGCGTAGAGCCCGAGCCGGAACCGCAGGTCGAGCTGCGGCGCGATCTCGGTGCCGTCGGCGTAGCGCACGTCCGGCAGACCCATCGCGCCGAGCAGGATCGCATCTGCCGCCTTCGCCCGCTCGAACGTCTCCTGCGACATCGCGGTACCGGTGTCGCGCCATGCGGCCGCTCCGGCCGTCAGGTGCTCGAAGTCGAGCGTGAATCCGGCGCCGCCGACCGCCGCTTCCAGCACGGTCAGAGCGGCGTCGATCACGTCCGGACCGATGCCATCGCCCGGCATCACCGCAATGTGGAACCGGCGGTTGCTCGTCATGTGCGCCTCTCTCCCTTCAGCGCCATCACGTTCCCCCTCCGGTCGGTGGTGTGGATGGATGGATCGTACCCGCCGGCGTCGCCGACCATGCGGCGCGTTGCCGCGTCAGCCATTGGTGCGCAGTTCGCGCACCAGCGGAAGGATGACCTCGTCCAGCACGCGCGGCGTGATCGGCCCGATGTGCTTGTATGCGATGTGGCCGTTGCCATCGACGACGAACGTCTCGGGCACGCCGTAGACCCCCCAGTCGAGGCCGACGCGACCGTCGAGATCGGCACCGATCCGCGTATAGGGATCATCCAGGGCATCGAGCCACGCCGCAGCGTCGGTGGGCGCGTCCTTGTAGTTGAGGCCATGGATCGGAACCACGCCCTCGCGTTCGAGGGCCAGGAACAGCGGATGCTCGTCGCGGCAGGCGACACACCACGAGGCGAAGACATTGACCAGCGTGACCTCTTCGCGCAGGTCTTCGGACGAGAGCCCGAGCGTGCGTCCCGGTGCCGGTCCCAGCTCGAACTCCGGCACCGGCTTGCCGATGAGCGGCGAGGGGACCAGCGTCGGATCGCGGAACAGCCCGAGATACAGCAACACCCCGATACCGGCGAAGATCGCGATCGGCAGCAGGAACGGCCACAGGCGGCGGGGCGCGGCGGGTTCCGCCGCGCCGGCAAGTGTCTCGTCCATGGTGCCGGGTCAGCCGGATATCAGTTGCCAGTCCCCGTTGCCGTCACGACACGCGGTTCCGTAGGACTGGACCTCTTCGCCTCCAATCGTGACCGTCTGCTGAAATTCCCGACATGTCCTGCCCTGCTGGTCCGCGCCCTGGCGGGTGATCACGGTTGCTCCACTGGCCGGTGTGCCGGTGTTGGCGGGATTGTCCCAGGTGATCCCGGTACCGACATCGGCGGTCTCGAGCGCCTGGTAGGTCGCTGCCCCGGCCTGGCGGCGGGAGGTCTGGTCCAGAGAGGCGCCGATCTCTCGCCCGACGCTTGCGCCGATGATCGCGCCGATTGCGGTCGCGGCCGTCTTGCCGTCTCCCTTGCCGAACTGGTTGCCGAGCACCGCGCCGGCGGCTCCACCCAGGAGAGTCCCCGTGGTCTCGTTCTCGCTCATCCCGCTGCAACCCACGAGAAGCACTGCCACGGAGAAGCCCGCACACATACCGACAGCGCGCCGGCGAATCGTGTTTGCTGCCTGGATCATGACGTATCTCTCCTTTCGATGAATTGATGCGATCCCGCCCCGTCCCGCATGGGTTCTCGCTCATCTCCCGCGGGCATGTGCAGATGCGCATCCGAAGTGTAATGCCAAAAGTGATCCGGGTGATGGAGGCGAGTATTCGGTCCGGACCGCACGGATCGCGACGGTCCGAATCGAAGCGACGGGGTATCATGCGGGGGCCGGATGCTCCCGGGCCGGTGCCGCCGTCTTGCGGGGTGCCGGCACGGAAGACGAGCGCTTCCGCCAGCCGTGTCGCCGCCGGGGAACGTGCCGTGACCGCCATTCGGCTTCGCCATCCACTTCGCCACTCAGTTTCGCTACCCAATGAGGATCCCGTCACCGTGATCGATTTCTACACCTGGAGTACCCCCAACGGCCGCAAGGTCTCGATCGCGCTGGAGGAGTGCGGGCTCGCCTACGAGACGCACTCGATCGACATCGGCGCCGACGAGCAGTTCCACCCCGACTTCCTGAAGATCTCCCCCAACAACAAGATCCCCGCCATCGTCGACCGGGACAACGGTCTCTCGCTGATGGAATCGGGCGCCATCCTCGTCTACCTCGCGGAGAAGACTGGGCGGTTCATGCCGTCAAGTGGGGAAGGGCGCTGGCGGGTGCTGGAGTGGCTGATGTGGCAGATGGGCGGCGCCGGTCCGATGCTCGGGCAGGTGCACCACTTCGTGAAGTTCAACCCCGGCAAGAGCGAGTACGCGGAGCGGCGCTACCGCAACGAGGCGGATCGACTCTACGGGGTGATGAACGAGCGCCTGGAGGACCACCCGTACCTGGCCGGCGCGGAGTACAGCATCGCGGACATGGCGACCTGGCCGTGGGTTTCGCGCTACGAGTGGCAGGAGATCGATTTCGCGGATTTCCCGAACGTCCGGCGCTGGTACATCGACATCGCGCGCCGTCCCGCGGTGCAGCGCGGCTACCAGGTGCCGAGAAAGACGAACGAGATTCCGATCCCGGAGTGAGCGATGCCCTCAGTCGGGAGGCGGTTCGGTCACCGTCGCAGCCATGGCGGGGCTGCGACGGTCGGGCAGTGAGCGCCCCGGTGTTCGCCTCAGTCTCTGTTCGCCTCAGCCTCTTGTGTATCGGTCGGGCTTGTCCTACCTTGGGCGGCGTCAGGCGTAGCCCCAAACGATTGGCCAGAAGGCAAGTTCGAGCGAGAATGAACCCCGCGATAGACACGCTGAGCGCGATGCTGAGCCGCACCGGCAGGCCGGGCGAAGTGTGCACGCGCGGGGGCTTGACGAGCCCGTGCGGGTCCGCCGCTATAATGTTTGCCGGACGCCGGACGCCGGACGCCGGACGCCGGACGCCGGACGCCGGACGCCGGACGCCGGACGCCGGACGCCGGACGCCGGACGCC
>JAPOSC010000029.1 GCA_026709935.1 Thiotrichales bacterium | reverse complement strand
GCCAAACGACACAGGTGGACTGTGGAGTTTTCTCGCTTATTCGCCAGGCACCGGATGATCAGTCCAGTGCATGTACAACATGGCTATTGTATTCAGCGAGTGACCCGACAAAGGGCCACCCAGTCGTTTGGCACACCGAAATATACCGCCATTCCAGATTTTCGTCCATTCTCGCTTGAAATATCAACATAAGTTATTGATTTATAATAGGTTATTTGCTTCATGGATACCTGTTTTCGTGGTATAATAGTGGGTACTCACATACCACGCTCAAAGCACATGAATCAGCTATCTACTGAGAAGCGGGCAAAGATTCTTTCGCTGATGTGCGAGGGAATGCCACTGAGAGGAATCGCGAGAGTCGAAGATGTCAGTTTGGATACGGTTATGCGCCTGTTGCGACTGGCAGGCATGGCATGTCATCTGTACCATTTCGATAACGTCCGGAACATACCAGGTAAGCGAAATATCCAATGTGACGAGATATGGTCATTTGTCTACGCCAAGGAGAAGCGTGCATCTTACGTGAACCCTTTGGATAGAGCCGGAAATGCCTGGACTTGGACAGCACTAGATGCTGATTCCAAGCTGCTCGTCTCATATCTGATATCGCCGAAGCGCGACACGAAATCGGCTGTTGCTTTGTTCAGCGATCTGCAAAGCAGATTGAAGAAACGACCGAGAATAACAGCCGATGACCTCAAGGCGTACCGAAAGGCCGCGGAGATGGTATTCGGGAAGAAGGCCCGAAAGACGCTTTCGCAGATGCGCAAGGGAGAAGACAACGATCACAACACGGCCTACGTGGAGAGACACAATCTGACGATACGGATGAGTAATCGCAGATATGCCCGAAAGACCAACGCATTCAGCAAGAAGCTTTCACAGCACATCACGATGATGGACTTGTGGGTGGTACACTACAACTTCTGCCGAATCCACAAGACGCTGCAAGTCACTCCCGCGATGGAAGCTGGTCTGACTGATACGCTACGGGATTGTAAATGGCTCGTGGAACTGATCGATCTCACCACGGAACCGCCAAAGAAACCAGGACCAGCTAAGGGCACCAAGTATCGGCCCCGTAATGAAAGAGATTGACGAAGGCAAAAGATATCAGGATGGTGGCCAATACAATGATAGATCTCTCGCCAAATGAGGAAACCAATCTTCTCCGAGCCCTTGCGGTGACCATTCTGGATCTTGAAGCCATCCATAGAGAGCTTCCCGACCCTTGGCGAAGGCAACTTCTGGTCCTTGTTCGTGATGAAGTTGTGCATATAACCACACAATCAACCGAATTTCAAAAGGGGATTCATCGTATTCCGGTAGTTGCCAAAGACCAACTTGATGTTTATGGAGTTTTTCTGAGTTTAATTCACGAATTTGAGATTTTTCATTCAAAAAATCTCTCACAAGAGACCATCCAGCATTATTTACCGCGTGAAACCCCTCTTGGTATGATGTACAGGAACATTCTAAAATACTTATGCGCTCCATGTTCGTTAGAGACCAGAATTCTTTTGATAACCGAAAGTCCAAATCATCGAGCGATTGCGCTTGCGAATACATTGTACAATTCCCTCAAGGATAATTCTCGAAGCTGTCACCGAAAGTCATACTAGTGCACTACCCGCACCACGACTGCTTCATTCGGAGCGTCGCGATCTCCGCAGACGCCTGCGAAGGGGTTCGCTCGCAACCTTGATGTAAGCCAGACACACACTCCCCGAGGTTTCGACCCGCTTCAGGGAGTGATCTTTCTCAGGGTCCAAGTCAAGCAGGAGGAAACCATGTTCTTCAAGAAATTATCCCCCCTCCCCGAGATTTACGGGGTTCAGAACCGATGAAGTGCGCGGGTATCGCGGCGGCGGCCGCGCTGGTGGCGATGGTGGTCGCCGCACCGGTGGCGGCGCAGATCACGGTAACGTCCAACGGGCGCGAGGGTCCGACAACCTGCGTGGGCGAGGCTGAGATCGACGCCGCGAATATGCCGATCACGGCCCTGTCCAACAGCAGCATGACCGTCACGGTCCCGGCAGTCACCTGGAGCCAGTTTGTGGGGCGGTTTAGTGACGGGCAAAGCCCTTCTAGCGCTTTTATACGTGTGGCAGTCTTTAATGCAAAAACAGGAGCAAGAAAAGGAGGCGAGGTTTTACTTAGAGACTTATCCAGTTCAAATCCGAACTATGGGGGCGTGACGGGCCAAGTCTTTAGCGGTTTGGATGCAAAGACTCCATATGAATCTTGGTCGTCCACCCGCCGCGCGAGCGCCCGATGGCTTGGCGACCGTTTTTATCCTGCTATATCAGTACAAATTGGCTGTCCATGGGGGTAGGAGAATTCCTACTCAGAGAATTGGTGAAATTTCCGGGCTAGAAAGGCAGCTTGAGCCCGGGCGGCAGGTTGAGCCCGGAGCTCAGCCCCGAGAACCGATCCTTCGTGCGGGCCTCGACCTTGTGGACCGCGTCGTTCAATGCGGCCGCGATCAGATCCTCCAGCATCTCCCGGTCCTCCTCCATCAGCGCCGGATCGATGCGCACCGCGCGCACATCATGCCGGCCGGTCATGGTGATGGTGATCATGCCGCCCCCCGCCTCACCCACGACCTCCATGGACGCGAGCTCGTCCTGCGCCTGCTGGAAATCCTCCTGAAGCTTCTGGGCCTGCTTCATCAGTTGGCCGAATCCACCTTTCATCGATTGCTGTCTCCAGGTCGGTCGATGGGCTCCACGAGCGTGTGATCGACGCTTGTGCCGAACGTCTCGCACAGGGTCCGGACCCGCGGGTCGTCCTCGATGGCGCGAATCGCATCCTGACGACGGATCGCCTCGTCCCGCGCCCGCCCCGCGGCCGGCGTCTCGCGGCTCGGCCGGTTCAGCGCGATGTCGAGCTCGATCGAATCACCGAGCCGGACCGCCAGCGCCCGGCGCAGCCGCTCGCGCGCCCCGGACGTGTCGAGGGCCGCGTGGGCGGGATCGAGCTCGAGCTTCAGGCGGTCGGTCTGCGACTCGATCAGGATCGAGTTCAGCGCAAGCTCGCCCTCGAGCCCCGACAGCCCCAGCCCTTCCACGAGATCGCGCCAGCCCGGCGCGGTGAGAGTGGCCGGATCGATCCGCTCAGGTACGGTTTCCTTGACCGGCGCGGCGGTTCGTTCGCGGGCCGCGAGTTCCTTCCCCGGCGGCGCGGCCCCGTCGACGGCTGCGGACATCGTCGCCAACGACGCGGTTCCGGTGCCGGCGGCGGGCCCGGATGCATGCGCGAGCGTCGGGCCGACGCCGCCCGAACGCGCAGTGGATGCGGGCGGAGCATTCGCCGTATCGGGGGCAAATGCGAGCATTCTGAGAACGGTCATTTCAAGCCCGAGCCTCGGGTCCGGAACCAGCGCGAGGTCCCGACGCCCTCTCAGTCCGATTTCGTAGTGGAGCTGCACATCCTCGGGCGAGAACCGTCCGGCGAGCCGCGCGCAGGCCTCGGCGAGATCGGGGTCGGGGTCGGTCGTGCCGGGAACGGCCTGCGCCACCGCAACCCGATGGAGAGTGTTCACCATCTCGCCGAGCACATCCGAGCAGTCCGCGGCATCGCTCGCGATCGCGGCCACCACGTCCATGGCGCCGGCCGCATCGTGCGCCGCGACGGCTTCCAGGAGTTCGATCACCCGGCTTCGATCGACGGTGCCGAGCATCGCCCGCGCTTCTTCCTCCGTCACCGTCCCCGCGCCGTAGGCCACCGCCTGATCGAGCAGGCTCAGCGCATCGCGCATGCTGCCGTCCGCCGCCCGCGCCACCAGCCCCAGCGCCGCCGTCTCGAACCCGATCGACTCCTCGGTGAGCACCCGCTCCAGGTGGGCCGCGATGTCGTCGGACGGAAGCCGCTTGAGATCGAACTTCAGGCACCGCGAGAGCACCGTGATCGGCAGCTTCTGCGGATCCGTCGTCGCGAGCAGGAACTTCACGTGGGGCGGCGGCTCCTCCAGCGTCTTCAGCAGCGCATTGAAGCTCTTCTCCGAGAACATGTGCACCTCGTCGATGAGGTACACCTTGTAGCGGCCGCGAGCCGGCGAGAACTGGACGTTGTCCATGAGGTCGCGCGTCTCGTCCACCTTCGAGCGCGACGCCGCGTCCACCTCCAGCAGATCGACGAACCGACCCTCGTCGATCTCGACACACGCACTGCATACGCCGCACGGCTTCGAGGTAACACCGGTCTCGCAGTTGATGCATTTGGCGAGGATGCGGGCGAGCGTCGTCTTGCCGACCCCGCGGGTGCCGGAGAAAAGGAAGGCATGATGGAGCCGGTCCGCATCCAGCGCATTGACGAGGGCGCGCGCGACATGAGCCTGACCGACGAGCTGTTCGAAGTTGCGGGGACGCCACTTGCGGGCAAGCACCTGGTAGCTCACGGCGATGACGGCTCCATCAGATGGCGCCGGGATGGCGCCAGCGGGCAGACTCGAACTGCCGGGCTACTAACCCGGAAATTTCACCGATTCGCGGCTGCGGGCACGGATCTGACTGCTTTCGCCGCGTTGAACACGGCATAGGTGTGGCTCGGGGTGCTCGACGTCCCTACGGGTACGCCTGCGCGCCCTGTCTCGCGTTCGCCTTGCGAAACCAGCCACCTCCGCGCCCTCGCTTCGTGAAGCGGTGAAATTTCCGGGCCAAGTACGAATCCGTGGGTCGGTTCTTGTAATTCATTGATTCATTGACCGAATTATGAGAACCGACGGACGCGGATCACCTCGGCGGTCGCCTCATGCGGCCCGGATTCGGGAAGAGCCGCAGGGAATCGGGGAAACTATACCGACCCGTTGCGGGTGCGTACACTCACCTTCGGACACCGTGCCCGGCCCGGACTGGTCATCTTGGCGCCCGAGCGCTTCACGGCTGCGGTGAGGGCGTCACCCTGACCCCGACCGAAATCGCCCGACCGGTCGCCGCCTCAGTGATCATTGCCCACCATCGCCCGGCGCCAGCGGCACCGGCCGATCGTGTCCGCCCCCGATGCGGGCGCGGATGGCGTCACTGGACCTTACGATGCTGCGGCCGCGCACCTTGCCGCCAAGCCGCACGATGCTCGGCTTCGCGTCTAAGAGCTTCGCCCCGGCAAGTTTCGCACCTTTCAGGTTCGCATCCGTCAAGCTGGCGTCCGCGAGATCCGCACCCTTCAGACTCACCCCTTTCAATGTCGCCCCGACCAGGTTCGCGTCTACCAGATTCGCGGCTTCAAGCGTCGCGCTTGTCAGGTTCGCAAACGCCAGAATTGCAAAGGTCAGATTCGCCCCGGTGAGGTCGGCGCGTTTCAGATTCGCATCTCTCAGGTTTGCAAACGCCAGATCTGCGCCCGCGAGATCCGCACCCTCCAGATCCACACCTCGAAAGTCCCGCTCACCGGCGTCGTAGCACGCAAGCAGCACTTCGGCCGTCATGGCCTGGCCACGTCTGCTCACGAATCCCGCTTCCGGATTCGATAACTGCGATTATCGAAAACCAGGAGCGCATGATGATGAAAGCACGAACGAGCCTATGGGCGAGCCTGGCCATCGCGGCCAGCGTCGGCCTCGCCGGGTGCGGTGGGTCGAGCAACAATACGGATGACGATGCGGGGGGCACTCAAGTCACCTCCTATACCGTCACCCTACCGGCCGGACACGGCCTTGAGGCAGGGACGGAAGAGTTCGAGTCGGGCGAGACCAAACTCGCGGACGGAACGACTGTCACTTGCCCCAGTGAGGACGGATGCACGCTCACCGTCACCGAGGGTGAAACGTCCGGTAGCCTCACCGCTTCGTCTACAGGCGGCATGGTAGCAGTCGCAGCACCGGCGCAAACGGTAGAGATCGATCTGCCCGCCGGGAACAACATCCGAGACCGGCTCGATCAGGACGATGAGGACCAGACCCCTGGGTTCTTGGACGGCAAGTCAACTACGATTGACGCAGGAGAGACCCTCGATTACGCGGGTGTACTGTTCTCGTGCCCCGCAGGAGGTTCGGACTGCCGAATCACCTTTGTGACCGATCCGGTTGGCGTCAAGGTTACTACGGGTGGCGAGGGAAGCGGAGTCGCTACCGCAGAGCTCAAGTCTCAGGTCGGGACTGGCGTTGGTCTGCGGACTCTGAGGGACGAGATTACGGATGCTCCAGGAAGTAAGGCCGCAGGGAACAGCTTAGCTGACCGACTCGGCTTCCCCCATGAAAACGATGCTAATCCTTTCGCTTCGCGTCACTTGAAGGCTCCTTCGCTTGAAGCAGCCGAAGCAAATTCCAATGCAGCAGCAGCGGCTTCAGGTTTAGACGGCTGGAATGGCGCAGCTTGGCAGGAAGGTCGCGAAACGGTTGTGCGGTTCGACAATCAGCCCAAAGCTGAATCGTTCGCAGATGCGCATGGCCTGAAAATCGACGATGCCAATAACGTAACGTCTGCTGAGGATGACGCAGGTAGCGATTTTTGGGATCTCGTGAGAGCTGCTGTTGCACCCTTCCCAAGCAGGCCTCAGGTGACAACCATCGCAGCACTTGATGCGGCTGTAGATGCTGCCTATAAATATCGCATTGCCGCTACCTTTGACGGCGTAGCTGGCACCCTCACATGCGCCCAAGAAGGCACTACATGCGATAGTCTCACCGCTGAAGGCACCAAGTTGAGCGGCAATGTCGGCGATGGTACCGGATGGACGTTCACGGCCACACGTGCTACGGACGAAGTAAGCCGCGAAGGCACTAAGGACGACTACCTAGCGTTCGGCTGGTGGCGTCAGGATCAAAGTGCAGGCGGTGGCTTCTCCGGTTTCGAGCCAGTCTACGGTGGTCGGATACCCTTCCCTACTACCGGTTCAACCCTCAATGGGAAAGCTACCTACTCAGGCGGCGCAGCAGGAAACTACACAGACTACAGCGGCCGCAGAGCGCCTTCCGGTGTTGACGGTACCTTTACCGAAGAGGCCCCTGATCGTCATGGTGGCTGGTTCGTAGCTGATGCTAAGTTGACGGCTAATTTCGGAGATGCCGGTACTTCGACTACTGCCGACGATAACCGAATCACCGGAATGATATCGAACTTCAGGGGTGCTCACGGGAGTTTAGGTGATTGGGAAGTGAAATTAAGCAACACCGCGCCCGCTGGAAATCTCACCCCATCTGCTGATCCAACCGAAGGTGGGGAAGCGAATATTATAGACGCAAATACCAATACCAGCGGAGACGCGGACGGAGAGCCGTGGGGCGGTGACTGGGGAGCTACCTTCTATGGTGAGACCCTAGATAGAGACGGCGACGGAGCCAACGACAGGCTCCCGAGCGGCGTAGCAGGCTGGTTCCATGCGCAGACACAACATTCTGTCGGCGATACTGCGGCACCCAGCCCGACGCCTACCGTTGCCGTCCAAGGCTCCTTCGCCGCGACGCGGACTCCGTAAGGAATCACGCCATCGGGCGCTCTACGCGGAGCGCCCATATCTGCCGAGATCAGTCGCTGTGTCGCCGCAACTGTTGGAAGGCACAGCGACTCCTTCACCTACACAGTACGCATGACGCATCCCGAGGGAGTCTGACTCATGAAGCATGCTCACATTGGCTTGGTGGCTCTCGCGACAATCTTGATTGCGGGGTGTGGTGGCGGATCGAACAGCAAGACGAATGGTGAGGAAGGGGCAGATAACCCTAAGCCTTTCACCGTAGTGTTGCCGCTCGGTCATGGTCTCTCGGCCGCAGGGGAGATCGAGATTGAAGCGGGAGAGTTTGAGGAGACCAGCACTGGTGCGAGGTTCTCATGCCCTGCCAGTGCGGGCGATGATGGATGCGTAGTTACCGTAAAGGTTGATGATCCTGTACGTGGTACGTATACGGCTACGTCTACAGGCGGACAGGTAAGGGTGACGCTACCGAAAGATCCAGAGGTCGAGCGCTTGGAGAGGGAGCGCGATACCGCTGTCAATGAGCGGGACCAGCAGAGACGACGGGCCGACAGCCTAGAAGGTGAGCGCGACACCGCTAGAACGGAGCGGGATACTGCTAGAACGGAGCGAGACGAAGAGAAGGAGCGGGCTGATAAGGCAGAGGATGAAGCCGAGGGCACGGGAAACCAGCTCCGGCAGAACAATGCGCGGCGGGTACTTGCTGGACTCAATCCGGGGGGAGCGCCAACAGCGGCTGGAACTTCAGTAGCGGTCACGCCCCGCTACCAAGCAAGTGCGCTAGTCACTCCGACACCTCTGCTTTCAACCCCGATTACTGCTACCGGCAGGAAGGGTAAGTGGTTCAGAACATCGATCGAGGATCGCGACTTTGCGACCATCGACAGGATTGACGTGTACTCTGATGTTGAAGCACCGAAGCAGATTCCATTCAGGGATAGCCTCTACAACAATGGAACCTCCGGTGACGGCATTGCTAATACCGACGACACCTTGACCGTTGTTGCACCTTACAATCCATCCGCCTCTGACCCTACAGAGATCATCGATAGTCTAGGTGAGGTCGTCGGGGCGATTCGGATCCCTGACAATGCGAGGGTTTCCGGTGTTGTCGCTTCCTCGTTCCCTAAGTCGGGCAATGCAGTGAAGTCGTTCACTGTCACGGATCGAGGTAGATACACCCAAGATCAGCGGCGTCGTTCTCTCCCTAGTTATACCGGCGACGATCCTGTCGATGCCGACGTAACATTCGTGAACGACGACGGCACTCCGTACAAGGGAAGGTTCCGTGACGAGAAGCGCTACCCTCTCCGCTATACCTATGAAGCGACCGGAAGCAGCCTCGCTGGAGCCCGTGGAACGTTCACCTGCGCATCCAATACTCAACCAGCGGCGAACGGCTGCCGGGTCACGAACCAGAACACCCATTTCTCCTTCTTCGGGCCGTGGGTATTTACTCCCGACAAGAGTGCGCGGGTTCGGGTCGATGATACCGAGTACATGTACTTCGGGTGGTGGGCTCGCCAGACCAACCCGAACGACACTGACGGGAGGTGGGCATTCCGTACCTTTCATGGACCGACGGCTGCTCGGTCGAACTCGACCGACATTGCACGTCTGAGTGGCACAGCGACCTATGAGGGCACTGCGGCGGGGTTTTACTCCTTCTTCCAGCCGCTCGACACAAGTTCGGACTACGGCGAGTTCACCGCCAAGGCGACTCTCAGGGCGAACTTTACCTTGACCGGCACTCAGAATAACGAAACTGTTTCAGGGACTCTCGACGGCTTCACGACTCGCAATGGTAATCGCGAAGGCCGTCCGGATTGGACTGTGACGCTCAAGCAAACCGCTATCTCAGGCGCGACAGTAACAGCCGCTCGTGTTCCTGATGGAGTTGGCCCCGTGTCTTGGAAGATTAAGGATGAGGCGGTTTCTGCCCCGGACGCCGGAACATGGGAGGCTGCGTTCTATTCCAATCTGCCTAATCCTCAGCGGGGAACCACGGTTGACGAGGAAGATGCAACACCCACCGGAATCGCCGGGACATTCGAAGCCGAGTACCACGACGTAGGGAAGATGGTCGGTGCCTTCGGAGCGCACAAGCAGTAACCAGCCCCTCGGCGACGTTCAGGAGGAACACCAATGGCGACCGAGCGATTCCTGCACATGCGGCTCTCCCGTGAAGACTGCGCGACTCTCGATGCGCTGATCGACCGGGTGAATCGTGACGATAGATTGAATGGCATGAGGCTTCCGCATGTCGGGAAGCCTCGCCACCATCACAGCCGGAGCGATGTGGTGCGGCTGGCGATTGCGGAAGCGTTGTTGAGGCGATGCGAGGAGCGCATCTGAGCCGGACAAGTTTACGGAGTGGGTGGCGGCGTCGCCTCACGGGGATCCAGAATCTTTGGAGGGCGCTCCCGGCGCCGTTGCCCCTCCACCTACAAGTAGTCGGTCTTTCGGTGCCTGGTAGATTGAGGAATCACCCATACCAAGACAAGGAAGCGATGCCGGTGTCCTGCAGGGATATCTCATGTGGTTCCCTCGGGACGACTCCGACCGGCATCGCTTTCTTTACCACAAGAATCGACACCTGTTGGTGATTGCACTCGCCCCGGACGTGCTCTATCGCTCCGGGGCATCCTTTTCCCCGCACGTCTTCATCCGGATCAAGTTATCGAGCGCGGCTGTGCTCGGACTGGATGGTTATGAGAATCGCAGTTCAAGATAGCTGATGCTCGCGCGCGCGAGGATCGCACCGGAGGGTCATGCGGCGGGTCGACGCGGCGGCCGACGTGGGTGTTCCGACACGACACTCAAGGTGCGGCGATGCTACAGCGACGCTGTAATCGGCGTCAACACCCCATTCCAACCCCATTTCATCCCCCCATTCCATCCCCATTACATCGCCACTGCCAAGCCCGAATCGCACGACACTCGGCTTTATGTCCGCGAGATCTGCATCCCCCGGATCCACCGCCCGAACGCCCCGCTCACCGGCGGTGTAGCGCGCAAGCAACACTTCGGTCGTCATGGTCTTGTCGCGTTCACTCACGAACCCCGTTCCCGTATCCCGAACTTCATCCGATAGGCTTTCGCGCGTCGGCAGTCCTCGGCGCGAATCGAATGCTCATGCCGGCCGCACTCGGGACACCGCCGAAAGCCACCGAAAGCCGCTGGATCGCCGCCGCGACCCGGGGCCGCACACCGCACAGCAGTGCCCGTACACCACGAACGGGGCGGTTTCGGAACACGCCGAGACCGGAGCGGTCTCAAGCCGAAAAATACGGAGAAACAACTTGATGAAAACATGGACCGTGATCAATCGCACCACCCGGCGACATGAACCGTCCGGGACAGTGCTCGTGAAAGATCCGCATACGCGCTCATGCTGGCTGGTTGAAGGTGGTCCGGTCATGGATGCGCTTTCGAGCGTCGGCCATGAGTCGCTTCCAGCCGCCAGGGCCGCCGTCGAGTCCGCATGGAGCCAGCTTGACGCGACGGCCGCCGAACCTGTGACCAAACCGGAGCACGATACGCCCGTCACCGACCGCCCTGATGAAGCCACCCCACTGGCGCCGATCCGGTTCGACGCTCCGGGGCCGACTGGCGAAGTGCTCCCGGAGGTGCCGAATACGGCCGCCGTCTATCTCGCGAGCCTCGCTGATGGTCCGGGTCGGGCCGCCATGCGCTCCACCCTCGGCCAGGTCGCCATCATGCTCGGGTGTCCGTCCGCCGATGCCTGCCCGTGGCATGCGCTCCGGCACCGCCACGTTGTCGAGCTTCGCACCCGGCTCGCCGACCGCTACGCACCGGCCGCCGCGAACAAGGCGCTGTCCGCCATCCGCGGCACGCTTCGGGCCGCGTGGCGACTCGGGGTGATCCCGACGGACGATTACCAGCGCGCGATCGACGTGAAGGCCGTTCCCGGCTCCCGGCTCCCGGCCGGCCGGGCCCTCGATGCCGGCGAGATCACGGCCCTGTTCCGCGCGTGCGCCGATCGCACCCCGTCCGGGGCGCGGGATGCGGCGGCCTTCTCACTCATGTTCGGATGCGGCCTCCGCCGAGCGGAAGCGGTTGCGGTCGGGATCGACGACTACGATCCGGAGTCCGGGGCGCTGCGCATCATCGGCAAGGGGAACAAGGAGCGCACCGTGTACGCCATGAACGGCGGCCGGACCGCGGTCAACGCCTGGATCGCGCTTCGCGGCGATGCCCCGGGCCCGCTTCTCACGCCGGTATCGCGGGCTGGCGTCGTCGACGTGCGGCCCATGACCGCGCAAGCGATCATGATGCGCCTTCGCCACCGGGCGAAGCAGGCGAACATCGGCCATTGCTCACCGCATGATCTTCGACGATCCTTCGTGAGCACCGCGCTCGAATCCGGCGCCGACCTCGCGATGGTGCAAGCCCTCGCCGGTCACGCCAGCCCGACCACCACGGCACGATATGATCGGCGCCCGGAGACCGCGAAGGCCGCCGCCGCGAAACTGGTTCACGTGCCGTTCGTCGCGCCGGTGTCGCGCCGAACCGCTCCCGGTAAGAAGACTTCTCATAAACGGTCCAGGAGCGCGTAGGGGCCATTCTGGGCCACGCTCCCGGTCGGTGTGTCATGGTGGCAGGGCACGCGCCCGCCACCGCTCGGAATGCGTCACGGTGACGCATCGGAGCGTATAACGGGCCGGCCCGTTACAACCGCTCCCGGTGCCGTCTGCGGTGCACTCGCCAGGTGAAACTCCGATCGGCAGATCCTACGGAGCAAGGGTTTCGTGAAGTCCGCTGGATCGGAATGTCCGATCTACGCGGCCTCGCGCGCTCGCAACCACTGCCCGATCGCAAGCTGCACACGCCGCACGCCCAAGGTCCGGGATCAGCGTCCGGTGTCCGATGCCGCGCGGTCCGCCCATGGCAGGGCCAACAGGTGCGCGCGTAGCGCCGGATGCTCGCCGCGGAACCGGACGGCCACCAGATCGTCCCACGGTGCGGCCTCGCGGTGGTCCGCCGTCACCATCGACAATCGAACCGGAGCGCGCCATCGCTCGCCCCGGTCGCAAACAGCTTGGCCCGGAGATACAGGTCGGCGCTAGCAGGATCGCGCCGTGGCGAGCGCCGGGACAGCCGGGCCACGTGCCAGACTTCGGCCACGGCCGCCACCGCCGGATCGACCTCATGCGGTCCATCGATGCGCACCGCCTCGGCGTAGTCGCTTACCGGAAGGTAGACGTTTTTTCGATAATGTCTAAGTGCATGAAATAAAAGGTAAATCGAAGG
>JAPOSC010000076.1 GCA_026709935.1 Thiotrichales bacterium | reverse complement strand
AATTTATTGAATTGCATCACTTTTCTTCCTATTCGGCTCCGAGAGGAATCACCCCCGAGACGGGCCGAGACCTCGGGGAGTGAGTATATTGGTCCGTGACTTATCTCTGACTTCGGGGTTTCACTTCCCCGATTGCCCGTCGCAGAGCTTCGCGGACAAAGCCCTGAGTCTTGCAAAGCTCTGCGTTCAGGTCAGCTTCGGCGAGTACTACCGAGGAAGTTCGAGGATGCGTCATCCCTCGGCTTTTGCTCGTCTGAGGCGCGAAGACTAAGCGAATCACGGCCCGAGCCGCAACCGCTCCGCTTACCCCTTGAAGGATCAGCCTGGTGGTACACACACGGGGAGAGGAAGGAAGCGATGCCGGTCGGAGTGCAGCCAGGAGGCTGCTCATACCTGAAGCCGAGCGCGAGTACGGTGACCGGAAGATCGAGCGCGGTACTGTGGTACCGTTGATCGATGAAGCGAAGCTCCGCCGGTACGCGGGCGTAGCGGAGATGCGGTCCGGGATGACGACAGAGCGGGTGACGCGCGAGGGGCGAGATGGAGTCCGCAGTGTTAGCGGGTGATGTCGACAAGGGGCTCAGCCGGAAGGACTGGGGCGTCACGAACCCCAGCGACGCGCAGGCTTTTGAGCGGTCCCGCTTCCGAAGTGCTTACGGCGCCCCTCGGAGTATCGGGTGCCGATCAGTGCTTTCTCAGCCGGAATCCGAGTGGAGACAATGGGTTGGACGGTCTACCGCTCACCCGAGCGTTGTGCCCGGTACATACTGCGCGAATGTGGCTCGCACGCACCGAACACCCATTTGCGTCTGCGTATTGCCTCCTATGTACGTCATCATTCGCCCGGCACGTCCCGAACGGAGGCTCCTTCCTTGGCGGCGTACCAATGTGAATGTCGTCCGCCCACCGTTCGATCTGAATCCGGAGAACGTACTCGCGGCTGTTGTGGCAGTTTGGCCAAGCGGAAAATTGAATCCATAGTGCGCACGTCATGAAATGCAAGAGTGCCAGTGGACGACTTGGCGTCAGGAACTTAACACTTCCGGTAGTGCAACCCCGCCGACGGGCATTCGAATGCACCAAGGATAGGGTGGAGTTCTGCCTCTTTCGTATTGGTAGACTAGTATCTCTGGGAGATTCCTTTTGTCATAGAGCCTGCCGAAGCGAAAAACGACACTATTTGGAGCAGCGAGAAATAAGTGAATACGCTGTATACCCCGTGTTGCTAGTTCACCGACTATTTCCAGGAATTGTTTGCCCAGCGCACGTTGTTTGTCTTCTGATCAGTGGGCATCTGGAGAGCCACCTTCGAGCCTTAGCTCGACTATTGGGATATTGTCAACAAGCGCGCGAATATCGTTCGTATTGATTCCATAGGAAACTGATACCGCTAGCGCTACTTCTGATTGGGATTTCGGCACCCGGGGCGATTCGACAACTTCAAAGCGCATTCCATCATCAGAGCCATCGAGTGCGCGCCATGCTTCTTCGTGCCTATTCCAATCAAGTAAAATGACCGACCTCTCATCGTCGATGAGTACACCACTCAAGAACGAAAATGGCACCGACGCCAAACCGCCGTAAACTAGAGTGATATCGCCCCGGTTGAGACCATCTTCACGACGTCTCAAATCTGAAGGTAGCGACGCTAAAATCTCTAATGCTACATGTGGACTTACTATTTCTCCATCCTTGACTCTCTGACGAAGATCAACAAGCATACACTCGAGTGTACCTTGTACTGTCTCTGGGATGGCAGCACTTAAGGGTGATCCACCCCCGTCACGTAAGCCTCGAACCTCAATAACAATTACCTTTTTCCTGCTTGAGCGGTTCTGTTCAACTCTATATCTGAGTACCTCCCAAACAAAACCACCGCCGAGTAATGAGACACCGACCAATGCCGCCAAATAGGCAATTATCGTCGGTGTGCCACCGGAACTGTTCAAACCGATAGCAACTTGATCGTCCTGAAACGGTAACGAAATATCTAGTGCCCAACCAGCACCGAACGCGAGTACTAGAGAAGTCAGTCCTATACGCATTACAATCAGGGCAGGGCCACGTCGCCGGAATAGCCAATCGATCAGAGATCGAATGAAATGCTCTAGGAGAGATTTAACCGGTTTCGGTCGCCTCGTTCGGACCGTTCTGCGAGGACATTCCGTGGTCGGCGTAGAGGATCCATGACCCACATTCGGACAAGCCAGGGGCGCAGCGCCGCTGCTCCCTTGATTCGGCTGTTCCCTAGTGACAGGGTTTGTGTCACGTCACCCTCCTTCGGCGCGACCTCCAACTCCGGCGCCGCCACTTGAGTCCTGCGGTGGGTGCCGGCCGCCTCCACGCCATTCGCCGCTGCCAAGCCACTCCTCGAAGAAGAACAGCCATTCATACGCCCACGGGACGATCGTCTCGGCTACCGTGAACATCGGGAGCCACTCCCCGCTCCCCGGAAAGTACAAACAGAGGCGCTGTTCCGTCTGGCTATAGACATGTGGCAGCGTTCTGTTGCCCGCCAAGTCCGACAGGTCGGGCGACACGACGAAGACCCTTGGCACGCCAGCGACACGGTAGCGCAGTTCGATTTCATACAGTCTGCTCACCGCAGTCGGCCGAAGCGGGCAACGCCACCGCAATTCGCTCCGACGAACGGTGCCGGTACCGTCCGGATACCGTTGCCGTAGGAAGAGCAGTTGCTGCGCGAGCGAAAGCCTGCCATTCTCGGCGTATCCGACGGTTCGAGACTTACCCTTGCCCGCCATAGAAGGTATGAGCCCGAACGCTGGCGCCCAGCGTCCCGGTCGTCAGTCCAACGCCGGAGGCGACTCGAAGATGACCGGATTCGCGAGCTGCCCTCACCGCACTGGCGACTGATCGCATTGCCCTCCCGGACTCACGTTCGCCGAAGCGCCCCGCAAGGTGCTCGCGTACGGCTTCCATTCCCGACGTCTCGCTCAGCCGGCGAAAATCGTCGAGAGCAGCCCGGCTCCACGCGAAGAACGCATCGGCGCGCTCCGGGCGCCGGTTCCACTTCTCGGCAAAGTTTTCCCCGTCTGTCGTCGGGTTCCATACGAAGTACCGCCGCCTTCCTCCCACGTTCCGGATTTCAACGTGGCGTGGCATGCCGTGGAGCACGTCCAGCAGCAGGTCGAATTCCGACCTGTGCACGCGCGAGGCGACCGCCCGAACATAGGTTCTTGCCGCCAGGGTGGTAACGATGATTGAAATCGGCGCCGTCCCCGAATCCCGGCCCTGAGACCAGACGTCACGATGGCGCTTGAGGAGCTGCACCGCCCGCACCAGGACGTTCTTGAACGGAATCTGGTCGGGCAGCGGTTCGACACCGGCACGAACCCCCTCGCGGAGCCCTTTCTCGATTGCTGGCTGAACCGCGGCCTGCCCGTCGAACCAGTCTGCGTAGCCCCTTGGATTCGTGGGCGACCAATCACGGAGCTCACGGTCCGGCACAACGAGCCCCCCATTCGAACATCTGCTGTTGGCCACCGCCGGTGTGATGTCCATGTGGAACTCACCCGCGTAGTTCAACCGCCAGCACCTGATCTTGGGCTCGAGCATGTCACGGTACGTCCTGTGCTCCCTCAAACGGTCACCGACCAGTCTCATTACCAGCGACGGTTCGAGACCATCGTGACCGCCGACGAGCCAGCACACGAGGTCGACATCGAACTCGTCGCGCCCCAGAGGTCGCACCGCCGTTCCAAGCCGTATCGAACCCTGCGCAAACACCTCTGGAACCAGCCGTGCGAGCAGGAGTCCATCGTTAAGCCAGCGGCCGACGGCACCGTATTTTGCTGCTGCGTCCTCGTACTGGGCCGGCGTCAGTTCGAGCTGCCGGCACAGCAGTTCCAGCACCCCGGCCAAGTAGTGATGCCTGCTGATAGGGTAGTCATCCGCCATCGCGTTCATCGTCTCATCCTCATGTCCTGGCTCGCTCTGACCCGGTGTGATTCCGTCCATCAGCAAGGCTCGAGGATCCCTCGTCGCGCTCCTGGACGCCGCCATTTACGGATTTCACGCATAATTTGTTCGCTATAGCGAACCATTATAGAGGATAGGTCTCGCTATGCAAGCACTCTCGATACCGCTACTCTGAACAGGGGATGCCGACGGAGGAGGAGAACCCGTGACTACAGCACTCGGAACCAAGATCCGCACGCTGCGGAAGGAACGCGGCTACACGCTGGAGCAGTTGGCCGAACGGGCCGGTTCGAGCAAGAGCTACATCTGGGAACTCGAGAACAAGACTCCGCCTCGACCCTCGGCCGACATGTTGACCCGAATCGCGGACGCTCTGCGCATCACAATCGATTATCTCATGGACGATGCGGACACCGTCACTCAGGAGGACGCGGCCGACCGCGCCTTCTTCCGAAAATTCAAGATGTTAGATCCCGCTGACAGGGCGCGACTTCGACGGATGATCGATCACTGGGATGACGAATGACCATGACCGGCTCAGCCACACCCGAACAGTGGGCGATTCGCATCAGCCATATTCTCAACACCGCGTTGGGGGTCGAGCACTTTCCCATCGACGTTGCCGAGGTCGCGCAGGAACTATCCCACACACTCTTCCCTGATGATCCGGTCAGTCTGATCAAGGGTGACGCCTTGCCGAGCTTCGAGGGAGCGCTCGTTCGCGCTCCTCCCGGAAAGAAAGGTTGGGGAATCCTGTTCAGCACCTCCATCGCGTCGCCCGGACGAATCAATTTCACGCTCGCCCATGAGTTTGGGCACTATCTGTTGCATCGGCTGGACTACCCGAATGGGTTCAGATGCTCTGCCCAGGACATGGTTCGCTGGGACAGCGAATTCGCCAGGATCGAGCATCAGGCCAACGTCTTCGCATCGTATCTGCTAATGCCGCTGGACGACTTCCGGAAACAGTTGCCGCTATCGGTCGCACCGGATCTCGACCTTCTCGGAGCCTGCGCAGAACGGTACGGCGTGTCGCTCACCGCTGCCACACTGAAATGGCTCAGCTTCACGAAGCGCCGTGCCGTTCTCGTCCTGTCGCGAGACGGCTTCATCCTGTGGGCCCGGTCCAGCAACTCAGCACTTCGAACCGGCGCCTACATCAAGACTGCAAACCGGGCACCACGGCCGATTCCTGTAATGTCCCTGGCCGCCCGTCGCGGCGAAGACCGCGGGTCGTCTACCGAGATGGAATTAGGCGAGGGTGTCTGGTTTCCGTGCGAGCCATGCACGGAACTCGCCCTGATCTCCGACCGCTACGACTTCACTATCTCGCTCCTGCACCTCGGAGCCGCACTGACCCCGGACCACACCGACGAGGACGACGAGGGTCTGCACGAGTTGCAGGCACCTGATTGGACGTGAATGAGCTGAATCCTCTCATTGCGGTCCAACGAGTTCGACTCCAGCCCGATCGCAAAGGCGCAGCCCGCCAGCCGAAAACAAGTCTTACATGACGCGTGATAACGCTTGTCGCGGAGCGTAGACGGCAGGCGATAAAGTGGTGGGCGGTTCCGAAATCAATGAAACGATGCGGCCTACATTGTTGGATTTGTGGGGGAAGCCCCTTGACAGACGAGGCGCAGCGGGTCGTCCGGGTTCGTGGATCGTCACCAGGCCTGCACGGCGACGGGAACGCCTATGGCGAACACGAACTCGACAGGCATCCGGGCTGGTCTCCAACGAGCCGAAGCTTCACCTCGGCGAGGAGGTCCTAATGCCAGATCTGGCGGGCTTGCGACGCGAGCGCGTGCCGACCATTCCCGCCACCGCCTACTTCACATTTTGCCTGACCCTTACTCGGACAGATGCCTTCACCAAAGGGCAGTCGCGCTACCGCCGAGCGGATGGGCTGCTGTTCGCTGCCATGTCCACCCGCAGACTCTCGGCGATACGCGCCGCCGACGCCTTCACCGAGTCGCGCGCGAGATGCGCGTAACGCGCCGTCGTCTGCACCTTCCGATGCCCGAGGAGCTTGCCAATCATCGGCAGACTCTCGCCGAGCGCGAGGGCGCGGGAGGCGAAGGAGTGTCTCAAGTCGTGGATGCGGACATCATCGAGTCTGGCGCGAGCGCGGATGACGACCCAGGCGTTGTTGAGGTTGCTGAATCGGGCGCCCGGTTTGGTGCCGGTAATCACCCACGGGTTGTCGGGGAGATGGGGCAAGGTCGCGAGCACCCGGCGTGCCGGTGGCGAGAGAGCGACAGAGCGCGCGCCGGTCTTCGCATCGCGGAGCCGGAGTTCGCCGGCATCAAGGTCCACATCCTCCCAGCGCAAGGTCAGAATCTCGTTCCGTCGGCAGCCGGTGAGCATCAGGAGGCGAAACGCCGCCACCGCGCTCGGGTGGACCTTGCCCTCGGCTTCGACCGCATCAAGCACTTGGCCGAGTCGCTGGAACTCCGCCTCGGAGAGGAAGCGCTCGCGGGGCGTCTCCTTGTACTTCTTGATGAACCGGCAGGGGTTACCGCCCTCGGGGGCGATGCCCCAGGCGTCGGCCATGATGAACAGCCGCGAGAGCAGGTCGAGCACCTTGTTCGCCATGACCGGCGTCACGTGGAGACTGTAGTGGAGCGAAGCGACCCGCTCTCGCCCAATCGCGCCGAGGGACAGCGAGCCCATGGTGGGGAGAAGGTACCGGTCGAGCGTGTGGCGGCACATCCGCGCGGTGGTCGGCTTGCAGCGCACCGCTACGTGCTCACGCATGTAGCGCTCGGCTACCTCGGCGACGGTGGGGCCGGCGTCGAGTCGGGAGGCAGTGGAGTGAGATGGTTCGTTACCGGCCTTGATGTCCGCGATGATCTGTGCGGCCTTGCGCCGTGCCTGGTCGGCGGTCAACAACCCGTGGCGCCCAATGGTGACGCGCCGGGAGGTTCCGCCCGAGCGGGTCTGCACGAGGTAGACCTTCGACCCCGAGGGATAGACTCGGACCCCAAAGCCCGAGAGCTCGCGGTCCCAGAAGAGCGTCTCGCGCTCGGTCACCGGGAGCGCCTCGACGGAGCGGCGGGACAGGGCGCCACTGTTGGGCTTGGCCATGTTCGATTCCCCCTTACTCCGTCACGAGAATGTGTGCACCGATGCTCTCGGCCACCCGTGCGGTCGAGGTACGCACCGATTCGCGGGCCAGGTGTGCGTAGCGGGCGGTGGAGTTGACTTGAGTATGACCCAGCAACTCGCCGATCATCGGTAACCCCTCGCCGAGCGCCAGCGCCCTGGAGGCGAACGTGTGACGCAAATCGTGCAGGCGCACACCATCGAGTCCCGCCCGTCGGCGGACGCGGTCCCAGGAGTCGTCGAGGTTGCGCAGGTGAGTCGCCCGCTTCTTGCCGGGAATCACCCAGGGGTTGTTGGGAATACGGGGAAGCGCCGCGAGCACTTCGCCCGCAGCCGGTGGGAGCGGGACGATGCGCGGCCCGGTCTTGCTGTCGGCCAGCGAAAGCTCGCCTGCCTCGAAGTCCACGTCCGTCCACCGCAGTCCAAGAATCTCGTTCCGTCGGCAGCCAGTCAGCACAAGGAGGCGGATCGCAGCGGCTGCGTGTCGCGAGGCCAGACGCTCCGCCGAGGCCGCATCGAGCGCTTGGCCAAGTCGGGCGAGCTCCTCGGCGGTGAGGAACCGCTCCTTGTGCGGCTCGACCTTGTACCGTCGTACCCCCTTGCACGGATTCCGCCCCGGTGGACGCATCTCCCAGAGTTCGGCGAGGTTGAACATCTTCACCAGCATGTCCACCGCCCGGTTCGCCACCGTGGGCTTCTCGCGCAGTCCGTACTGAAGTGCGAGGATGTCCTTGCCCTCGACCTCCGCCACCACGAGCGCGCCGAGCGCCGGCACGATATGCTTGCCGAGCATGAGGCGGTAATGGGTAATGGTAGCGGGCTTGTTGTGCACCTCGACATACTCACGCAGATACCGCTCGGCGAGGTCGGCCACCGTCGGCGGCGGTGCCTCCGCCTCCAGCGGCTCTCCAGCCTTGATGCACGCGATGAGCCGGGCGGCCTCCTTCCGGGCCTGGTCGGGCGAGAGGTCTCCGTGACGTCCCACCCGAACGCGCTTCGACCGCCCGCCCGCACGGGTCTGGACGACGTAGACCTTGGCACCCGAGGGGTAGACACGCACACCGAAGCCGGGCAGCGCATGGTCCCAGAACACCGAATCCTTGCCGTTGACCGCCAAGCGGTCGACGGTGCGCTTCGAGAGCGTGAGGTACTGGCGTTCGGCCATCGTCTCGTCCTCCGCCGGAGCGAAAGCGCACCGGAAGCGTGTGACTCGAAATCAGGGTGTATTCAAGCGCACTGGCGGCAGCGATGCAAGGACCAGGAGGGACTGAGTGATGACGGAAAGTAGCAGTATTACAGCGATTTACTTCACACGAGCGCCCTCTGTCGCAAGCAGGGTGAGATAGCTTCCTCAGTGATGCTTATCCTAGACACCAACGTCCTCGTGTCCGACCTGATGTCGCCATATGGATCGAGTGGAGGCGCTCGAATGCAGAGAGTCACGTCCCGCGAATTTCAGCGCAACTTTGATCGTTTTCAGGACGAAGCGCTTCTGTCGCCGATTTCGATCACCCACAACGGCACGGAACGGCTAGTGCTCTTGTCAGTTGACGAATTCGAGCGCCTCAAGCAGCGCGACCGCCAGGCACTTGCCGTCGAGGAGCTCTCGGACGCAGAGATCGAGGCGATCCGCGCCGCGGAGCCCCCAGTCGAAGCCGCCCGATACGATGACGAGTTGACGAGCAGGCATGGTGGCGATACCTGACGCGTCGCCCGGTCTCGTCATACGCTACGCCTATCTCTGGAAACGTGAAGCCGACAGATGTCGCACGGAGGGGAGCAAGGACCGCCCTGGTGTGGTTGTGCTCGCGGTGACGAACGGCAAGGGCGGCGGGAAGACGGTATGGGTCGCGCCGATCACGCATACTCGACCGAACGATCCCGAGGAAGCCATCGAGATCCCGATGCGCACGGGGCTCCGTCTCGGCCTTGATGAGGACCAGTCATGGATCGTCATATCCGAGGTCAACAGATTTACTTGCCGGGACCGGACCTTCGGCCCGTCGAGCCCGGACGGTGGGCATACGGGCTGTTACCCGCAGGCCTGTTCCGGTCCGTTCGCGAGCATCTGGCAGACTTGGCCCGCAGACGCAAGATTGCTGAAGTTCGCCGCAGTCCGTGATACCGGACCGTCGATGACCCCGAGCTTCAAGGGCAACTTCACCCAGCAGCCCCCCATTCCCGAGGAAGCGATCGAGCGGGCCGTCGCGGTAATGCGCTCGGGCCGACTGCACCGGTACAACGTCGCCGACGGCGAGGTGCCGGAGACCGTGCGCCTCGAGAACGAGTTCGCGGCGTGGATGGGCGCGCGCTTCTGCCTCGCCTGCACCTCGGGCGGCTACGCGCTGCAGACAGCACTCCGCGCCTTCGGCGTCTCGGCCGGCGAGCCGGTGCTCACCAACAGCTTCACGCTGTCGCCGGTGCCGGGGGCCATCGCCGCCGCCGGCGGCCGGGCGGTGCTCGTCGAGATCACCGACGATCTCGTCATCGACCTCGACGACCTCGGGCGCAAGGCGCAGTCCAGCGCGGCAAGGGTGCTGATGCTGTCGCACATGCGCGGGCACATCGCCGACATGGATGCGCTCATGGACACCGCCGACGGACTCGGTATCGCGGTCATCGAGGACTGCGCGCACACCATGGGCGCACGCTGGGGCGACACGAAGAGCGGCACCCACGGAATCGCGGCCTGCTTCAGCACCCAGACCTACAAGCACCTCAATTCCGGCGAAGGCGGGTTCATCACCTCCGACGACGAAGCACTGATGGCGCGCGCGACGATCCTCTCCGGGTCCTACATGCTCTACGGCCGGCACGACGCGGTTCCGGCGGACGAGGTGTTCGACCGTGTCCGGCTGGAGACCCCGAACTGCTCGGGACGCATGGACAACCTGCGGGCGGCCATTCTCCGTCCGCAGCTCGCGGCGCTGGACCGGCTCATCGACGCGTGGAACGCCCGCTACCGGGCCATCGAGGAGATTCTGGAGTCCGCGCCGGGCGTGCGCCTCCCCGCGCGCCCGGCCCGGGAGCATCATGTCGGCAGCTCGATCCAGTTCCTGACGCCCGACCTGGACGAGGCGCGCATCCGCACGCTCGTGAAGGCATGTCTCGCCCGCGGCGTGGAACTCAAGTGGTTCGGGGACGCGGAGCCGCTTGCCTACACCAGCCGCTACGACTCCTGGCGGTATCTGGAGCGGCAGTCGCTGCCGGCCACCGACCGGATCCTCGCATCGCTCCTCGACATGCGAATCCCGCTCACCTTCAGCGTCGAGGACTGCCGGCTGATCGGGCGCATCATCGCCGAATGCGTGGCGGCGGTTCGCGATGGAATGTCAAAGTGAGACACTGCCGTACCTGTGGTACTGCGCCGGATTGTGGTTCTGGTGGCGCAACCTCTCGTGGATGGTGAAGCACGCCGGCGGCTTCGTGCATCCGGCCAGCGCGATCTACGTACCGGCCGGTCGGCGCGGTCTCATGGTGCTCGAAGCGCGGATCATGGTGGCGCTCTACGCCGGGCTGTTCGCGGCGGCGGTGCACTTCGGATTCGCGTGGGTGCTGCTCGTGGCCTGGTTGGCACCGCGCGTGGCGGGCGAACCCATCCAGCGCATCATCCGGGTGGCGGAGCACGTCGGATGCGACGAGAGCCCGGACCGGCTGCGCAACACCCGAACCACGCGGACCAACCGATTCGTCAACGCGATCGCCTGGCAGGTGCCGTATCACGCCGAGCACCATCTGTTCCCGAACGTGGGGGCCACATGCCTTCTCGCCATCTCCACCCCCGACTCTTGAACCAACCGGCACGACGCACATGATCCACACCACAACCGCTACCCGGGGCATGGTCGTCGCCCCTCATCATCTCGCGGCCCAGTCCGGGCTCGCGGTGCTGCGCGACGGAGGCAACGCCATCGAGGCGATGGTCGCCGCCGCCGCCACCATCGCCGTCGTCTACCCGCACATGAACGCCATCGGGGGCGACGGGTTCTGGATCGTCCACGCGCCGGGCGAGGAGCCCATCGCCATCGACGCCTGCGGCGCGGCGGCGGCGCGAGCCACTCCGGGGTGGTACCGGACGCAGGGACTCGATGTGATCCCGGCGCGCGGCCCCCTCGCGGCCAACACCGTGGCGGGCACGATATCCGGCTGGGAGGCAGCCCTCGCCATCGGCAAACGCTGGGGCGGAGCGCACTCCCTCGAACGGCTGCTGGACGACGCCGTCCACTACGCCGAACAGGGCGTGCCGGTCACCGCGAGCCAGCACGCCAACACCCGGGACAAGCGCGCCGGGCTCGAAGCCGTGCCGGGGTTCGCGGAGCAGTTCCTGCCGGGCGGGACCATCCCCGCGACGGGCGACCGATTCGTGAACGAACGTCTGGGGCGAACGTTCCGGCGGCTCGCACGGGACGGGCTCGACTCCTTCTACCGCGGCCCGCTCGCGCACACCATTGCCGCCGACCTCGCGCGCATCGGCAGCCCGCTCTCGGGCGAAGACCTGGCGCGCCACCGAGCCGAGGCGAAGGCGCCGCTCGCGCTCGCGCTCCGGCCGGGCACCGCGTACAACTTCCCGCCCCCCACCCAGGGGCTCGCATCGCTCATGATCCTCGGCATCTTCGAGCGCCTCGGAGTCACCGAAGCCGACGGCTTCGGGCACCTGCATGGACTGGTGGAGGCGACGAAGCAGGCGTTCATGGTGCGCGACCGCGAGATCACCGACCCGGTGTACATGCGCAGCCGTCCCGAACAGTTTCTGACCCCGGACGCACTCGACGCGGCGGCGGTGGCCATCGACCCGGGCGAGGCCCTCCCCTGGCCACGACCCGCGAGTGCGGGCGACACCATCTGGATGGGCGCGGTCGACGGCGAGGGCCACGCAGTGAGCTTCATCCAGAGCGTGTACTGGGAGTTCGGCGCCGGCGTGGTGCTGGAGGAGACCGGCATCCAGTGGCAGAACCGCGGCTCCAGCTTCCGCCTCGACGACGGGGCCCTCAACCGGCTCGCCCCCGGACGCAAACCGTTCCACACCCTGAATCCCGCCCTGCTCCGGTTCGACGATGGCCGCGTCATGCCCTACGGCACCATGGGCGGCGAGGGCCAGCCCCAGACCCAGGCCGCAGTGCTGACCCGCTACGCGTACTTCGGCCAGCCCTTGCAGTCTGCGGTCAGCGCTCCGCGCTGGCTGCTCGGCCGCACCTGGGGCGAGGAGAGCACCACGCTGAAGCTCGAATCGCGCTTCGACTCCGGCGTCGTCACCGCGCTCCGGCTCTGCGGCCACGATGTGGAAGTGGCAGACGCCTTCGACGAGCGGATGGGACACGCGGGCGCGCTCGTGCACCATCCGAACGGCGTGATCGAGGGCGCCGCCGACCCGCGCAGCGACGGCGGGGTGGCGGGGTTCTGACCGGCGCCGCGATGACGAGCGAGTACCCCCACGAGGATGATCGAACCGCCCCGCAACCGATATCCTGAACCTGTCCTGAACCATTGCCCGACACCCGGAGACACCGCATGAGCCGCCTCGCCATCGAACCCCTGAACGCCGCCTTCGGCGCCCGGATCACGGGCCTCGACCTGACCTCGGACCTGTCCGATGAGGAGATCGAGGCGATCCGCACCGCCATCGACACCTGGTCCTTCCTGTGCTTCCCCGACCAGCCCATGACGGACGAGGCCCAGCTCGCGTTCACCCGCCGTCTGGGCGAGCCGGAGGCCGAACACGTCGCCCTGGGCACCACCGGTGAAGTGGTCCTGTTCGGGACCGTCGGCAACATCGCGGCGGACGGCAGCCAGCAGGGCAGCACCCACACCCGCACTCACTACCAGAAGGGGAACCGGTTGTGGCACTCGGATTCGTCGTTCCGCCGGGTGCCCTCCTTCGTCTCCATCACCCATGCCTACGAAGTGCCCGGCGAGGGCGGCGCAACCGAGTTCGCAAGCATGCGCAATGCCTACGCGAAGCTGCCCCCGGAAATGCAGGCCATGATCGACCCGCTCCACGCCATCCACGACTACGTCTTCTCCCGCACGCAGGTCGCGCCGGTGGACCCCAACCACGCCGCCTCCCTGCCGCCCATCGAGAACCGGCTGGTACGTACGAACCCGGGCAACGGCCTCAAGAACTACTACGTCGGATCGCACGCCCGGTCCATCGTCGGCTGGACGGGGATCGAGAGCCGCCGCCTCCTCGACGACCTGCTGGAGCGGGCGACCGTGCCGGAAAACACCTATGCGCACCAATGGCAGGCCGGCGAAACGGTGATCTGGGACAACCGCTGCCTGCTGCACCGCGGAACCCGCTACGACGCCGACCGCTGGCGCCGACGAATGCGCCAGACCCGGGTGGCGGGAACCGGACCGACGCTTGAGGAGTAATGGGCGCCGGATGACGGGCGGGGATGATGGCGCATAGCGTCGGCGGGCGACGCCGGAGCCGTTTATCGGGCCGCATCGCTGCCTCCTCGCCGGCATTTCTTGCCCCACCGGGGATCGCCAGCGAACAGCGACTTCCACATCTGCGCCGGCGTGAACGAGAAAGGGGGCGGTGCCGGTCGGAGTAGTCCCGAGAGGACCACCTGAGATATCCCCGCGGGACGCCGGCACCGCTCCCTGAACTGCTGACTGCTCGTTGAAGGTGGAGAGAGTGACGACGCCGGGAGCGCCCTCTGAATCCCGATGGTGCGACG
>JAPOSC010000048.1 GCA_026709935.1 Thiotrichales bacterium | reverse complement strand
GCCCGAACCGCGCAAGGTACGCCGCCGGCAGCGGGTCGTCGTTGGTGATGGTGCCGATGGCCACGGCATCGTCGATGGTCGCTCCCGTCGCATTGGCGATGACCAGTTCGAATGTTTCATCGGGGTCGTCGTGGACATCATTCAGGATATGCAGAATGAGCGTTTTGTGCGTCTCTCCGGGGAGGATACACAGACGGTCGCTCGGGGTGTCCCAGCGCATGGGCCAATAGTCGTGTCTTGCCGTGGCCGAGGCCGGGGTGCTGTCCCGCGTGTGGGCATCGAAGCAGGCCGGTGCGGTCGAGGGTGCGGACAGGCCGACGGTGAATGTCATCTTGCCGCCTTCCGGGGCGGTGGTGTCCCGGACCGACAACGTGGGGAGGGGTTTCGGCTCGGCTGTGACACGCTGAGTCTCACCCGTTGCGCGGGTGCAGGCTTCCAGCCGCTCCAGCTCTTGTCGCACCGGACGCCAACCGGACCAGCGGGTTTCCCCGCGACGCGCTTCCGCCGCGGTGTAGGGTGACAGGGATGGATGCGTTTCCGCCCCGAAGGCGATCAGCACCCGATGCCAGTTGTGGTTGTAGTTGGGCCGTTGACGGTTCATGCGGTGATATCGGCGCACCGTCTCAATCAGGGTTCCGTCGGTTGCGGGACACAAGGCTTGATCGGCAGGGACCTGTTGTGCCGGTGGTGGTTGTGTTTTGCGTCCGTCCGACGGAGCGCATGGCGCACAGTCGGCCGAGACGATGACGGCGTGTTTGGGTCCGTCTTTCATGGTCTCCATACCATTTTCCGAGCCTTGATACCGCACAGATCCCGCTTTGACCGTCACCTTCACCTTCGGATTGTCTTCCTGACAGATCGTCGGTTTGACCGAGAGTCGGTAGATCTCTTTCTCACCGTCGATCGTATTGATGGTGATCGGTTTCGATAAGGGGGTTTCCTTGATGGCGCATTCCACGTCGATGTCGTCGGTGGTGAATCCCGTCACCTTCTCCGAGAAGGTGAAGACGAGCATCCGATATTTTCTTCGGGCATAGTCCTTGTCGAAATCTTCTTCTGTGAATGGCCGGTTCAGTCCGGCGATGGAGAGTTTCAACGGTGGATCCCCCGGCACCACGTTGCGTGTTTCGGCGGCCGGGCTGGTTTGGAGTCCGAAGACCATGCGGAATTGATAGAGATGCCAGGTATTGCGTTTCAACCCTTGCATTCTGAAGCAAATGCGTTCTTTCCCCACCCCGCAGGTCCCTGATCCGCGACTCATGTCGACCCAGGGGGTTTGCCAGGGATGCCACGAGGTGATGCGACCATTGGTGATGGTGCGCGGGGTGGTATAGCGATACTGCCACTTCTCCAGGGCGTTGTATTTCGGGGTTGTCAGGGAGTTGGGCCGGCCCTTGTTGGTATGGAAATACTGTGCGATTGGGTTTCCGTCCAGACTGTCCTTGCCGAGATCCAGGTACATCGTGCCCGCATCTCCGATAGACACCGGAAAATAGAGGTCGTTTCTGTTGTCATTGATCAAGACTTGTGGGTCGTGAGCGTTCGAGACAGCACGAATCTGAAAACGGTAGCTCACGCCGTTTTGGAGTCCGGTGAGGGTCACTGTTGTAGTGTCGGCACTGCTCAAATGGATATCGGCCCAGGCCGACCAGAGTCGGTCGGAGCGTTTGTATCGGAATTGGTATCGATCGATATCTGGATCCTTGGGGTCGTCCCAATCGAGGGTGACTCTCCCATCTCCGGGGTTGATGACGATATTTCGGGGTGCGGCATGGGGGTCTTGGGCGGTGACGGGTCCCATGGCGGCGCACAGGGAGAGGAGAATGCAGACGGCGAGGCGCCGGCAGAGGGGGCAGTGAGCCCGAGGGCGACATGCCGGGGGGATGCGCTCCGCAGCATTCGTGAATCGCTGGGCAGCGTATGCCGATGTTCGGAATGGGAGTCGGAGCCACCGACGTCGCAGTTCACATTCTGCGACAGATAGTGTCGATGCGGGTGGGGTTGCGGCTGGATGCGGGACGGACCGACCTGTGGCAATGCACATGGGCGTCAGCCCACCCGCAGGTGCGGCCACCGGCCACCGGCCACCGGCCACCGGCCACCGGCCACCGGCCACCGGCCACCGGCAATCCATTATACAGCGAGCGTTGGCCTGCTTCTCCAGGTCGATGCGGGTGCGTATTCATCGGATTTCCAGGACATTCAGATCATCCGGTGGAGCCGGAGAGAGAGGATAATCGCACCGAAGCGGTGCGGATTCTAGCTCCAACTCCGAGGTTGGCAAGATGTGGTGCATCGTCCCCTGTTGTGTAGCGGTGCGATGCACGCACTGGCCCAGTCATCGGCCAGTCATCGGCCACAGTCATCGGCGTTGTTCCGGGGGCCACGGCGCCGGGATGTAGCCCTGGAAGACCCGCCACGCGGCATGGTCTTCTTCGACGAGCGCGCGTTCGCGATGGGGCGGACTACATCCGAGACGGCTCTTCGGCTTTCGAGCGCTGCCTGGTAGCTGTATTCCTCGCTCCGACGTTAGTCTCCGAGATGCACAAGCAGGGCATCGACATTGGTAATGCGGGATGGACGAATCGTTCGGATCGGTCCTGTTGAAGGCGACAATCCCGTCCGCGATTGTGAACCGGAGGCTTTCAGGTGCTGCGAGCGGGGTTGGCGCCAGGACGGGTCCAGCCGCAATGAGGGGAGAGGCAGAAGGAGCAGACGGGTGATGCACCGAAACAGTGCGGAATCCTCATCCAACCCCGTTGTCAGACGAATTCGCACCACCCGGGGTCGGGTGCCTCGTACCAGTGAGGCCGATCATCTGGAAAACGAGTTGAGATGGCGATCTAACTCATTGTTTCATAAGGGTATTGGCGGAGAGGGAGGGATTCGAACCCCCGGTCCCCCGGAGGGGACAACTGATTTCGAGTCAGCCCCGTTCGGCCGCTCCGGCACCTCTCCGGGCGCGCAACGAACATCACGCTCCGGCCCGCAATCCTCGGAGATTCGCGGGCGAGAAAGCATTGTAGGGAATTGGTATTCGAACGGGAACCTTCCCGACACTCCCTTCCGAACCCCCTTCCCGCCTCCCACTCTTCTCGACCCCTCGGCCGAACCCGATGTCGACCGAGGGTGGCGAGCGTGGATTGGGGTACGCCGGTGCCGTACGATGCGATCGTTCCTACGAGAGGACAGTGGCAGATGGCGAGTGGGGAGCTGATATTCCTGGTCTGGAATGACCTCGTGGGGTTGTCGCGTACCCGCGGGATGCCGGTGGCAGAGTACGAGCGTCGCAGGGCCCACGGCCTCGCCCATGGTCTAGGTTGGGCTCTGGCCGGACAGGCGCTGACTCCGTTCGAGGATATTGCCGCCAACCCGTGGGGGTCGATGGGCGAGGTGCGGCAGACCCCCGACGACGACACCCGGTGCCGGGTCACGCTGCGCCCCGACCATCCCGCCCTGCACCTGGTCCTGTGCAACAGCCTTCAGCCGGACGGCAGCCCGTGGGAGTGCTGTACGCGGAGCTTCCTTGCGCAAGCGCTGGATGCGCTTGAAGCCGAAACCGGCCTCACGCCGAGAATCGCGTACGAAAACGAATTCACCCTCATCGGCGAGGACCTCCACTGGGCACCACCGTTTTCGCTCGACGCAGTGCGTCGGATCGCACCGTTCGCCGACCTGTGCGTGGCCGCCCTGCTCGACGCCGGGGTCGGCCTCGAGACCTTCGAACCCGAGTACGGCGTCGGCCAGTTCGAAGTGAGCTGCGGACCCGCCGCCGGAATCGCGGGAGCGGACCGCGTGGTGGTGACCCGGGAAATCATTCGCGAAGCGGCCCGCCAGTGCGGGGTGCGGGCGACCTTTACCCCCAAGCCGGCGCCCGACGCGGTCGGCAACGGGTGTCATCTTCACGTGAGTCTGTGGGACGCCGACGGCAGACCCGCCGCGTTCGATGCGGGGCGCCCCGGCGAGCTCAGCGCCGTGGCGGGCCACTTCGTCGCCGGCGTACAGCGTCATCTCGCCGGGCTGTGCGCGCTGGCCGCGCCGAGCCCGATCTCGTATCTGCGTCTCGGCCCCCATCACTGGAGCTGCGGATATGATGCGGTCGGCGTCCAGAACCGGGAGGCGGCCATCCGGATCTGCCCCTCCCCGGTCTCCGACGTTCGCGAACGCGGCGACGCCTTCAACATCGAGTTCCGCTTCACCGACGCGACCGCGAACCCCTACCTCGCCATCGGCGCCATCGTGCGCGCGGGTTTGGAGGGAGTCCGAGCCGGACTGCCCACTCCGATGCTGGTCGACCGGGATCCGGCGGACTTGAGCGATCACGAACGCGGGTCGCTGGGCATCAACATGCTCCCTGCGTCGCTCGACGCGGCCCTTGATGCGTTCGAAAGGGACAGCACCGCGCGAGGCTGGTTCACCCCCACCATGGTGGAGGCGTATACCGTGCTCAAGCGGCACGAAGCGACGGCCTTCATCGAGTCGACCCCGAAACGCATGTGCGAAAGGTACGTACTCGCGTACTGACCGACTGACCGAACCGATCTCGGCGACCCGACCTTGGAGAGTCTGCGCACCGCGCGGTGCCCGCGGCGGGCGGAACGACGCAAAACGGCGCACGGTGGCGGGTGCGACTCAGCCCTCGGATCGGAGGGCAGTGCCTCACTTCGACTCCCGGACTCGCGGGGAAGCCTTCGCATAAAGGCCGGAGACACCGGGCAGAACTTCAAAGTGAGGCGCGACCGATCGGAGACCTGACATGCGACGCAGCGAGATCGATGCGATTCCCCTCGAAGGCGACGTTTCCTTCCGGCAGCGCGCGGTCGAGCTCGACCGGGCCGCCCTGCTGGTGATCGACCTGCAAAAGGGCGAGTACCACCCGGAGAAGATCGAACGGGAGCCGGATCACCGGTACCTGTTCGACCGCATCCGCGATGTCGTCATCCCCAACGGACAGCGGCTGATCACGGCGTGCCGGCAGGCCGGCATGGAGGTCGTGTACACGGTCGTGGAGTGCCTGACTCTGGATGGCCGCGACCGCAGCCTCGACTACAAGGTGTCAGGGATCTTCGCCGCCCGGGGATCGTGGGAGGCGGAGGTCATCGACGAGCTGCGTCCGGCCGCGGACGACATCGTCATCCCCAAGACTTCTTCGAGCCTGTTCAACTCCACCAACTTCGAATACGTGCTGCGCAACCTCGGGGTCGAATATGTCGTGGTGATGGGGATCCTGACCGATCAGTGCGTGGAAACGGCGGTGCGCGATGGATGCGATCGCGGCTTTCTCATGACTCTGGTCGACGACGCCTGCGCAACGCACTCCGCCTCCCGCCATCGCGAGGCGTTGCACGGATTCAGCGGCTATTGTCGGGTCCGCACCACCGACGCACTCATCGCGGAACTCGAAGCAGTCGGTCGCGGGCAGAGGTAGTCCTCGTAGCGCCGTTCACCACGAGGCGGCAGGGCTCCGCGCGCCCGCGCCGGACGATCCCGTGGCCGTTGCCCGTGACCTCACGGCATCAGCCAGGAAATTTCACCGAAACGCGGAGCGAGGGAGCGCAGGTGTACCCGTAGGTACGGAGCGAGCTTGCGAAGCAAGCAGCATCGAGCACCCCAGGCCACACCCAGGCCACACCCCGGCCACACCCAGGCCGTGTTCAACGCCGCGAAAACAACCGGATCCGTGCCTGCTTCTGCCAGCGGGTGCCGGAATCCTCCAATCGAGACTCGGGATCCGAGGGGCGTGCCGGCCATGAATCGTTCCGGCGCCCGACGGTCACTCGATGATCACTCTCGTTCCCGCCTTCACCCGCTCGAAAAGGTCGATGACATCGTCGTTGCGCATCCGGATGCATCCGTGGGAACCCGGGACCGTCATGTCGGTGTCGTCCGGACAGCCGTGGATGTAGATGTAGCGGCGCATGGTGTCGACAGGTCCCAGGCGGTTGCGACCGGGTTCCGTGCCGGAAAGCCACAGGATCCGGGTGAGGATCCAGTCGCGGTCGGGGTGCGCCGCGCCGAGCGCCGGGGTGTGGCACTCGCCAGTAGGCCGGCGGCCGACGAAGACCGTGCCCGGGGCGGCGCCAGCGCCGATCATGACGCGAATCACATGCCCTCCCCTCGGCGTGCATTCGCTGCCTTCCCGCTCCCCGGGACCATTGGCGGCGGTGGATACGGGCCAGGTTTTCCGTACCGTACCCCGCACCCGCAGCTCAAGGCACTGGCGGTCCAGGTCGATGCGCACGAGGGGGTCGGATGCGGCGGCGCGGCGGGACGCGAGCGACGACTCCGGGCCGTCGGGGCGGCGGGACGCGCGAAAGGCGGCGGCAAACTTCTTCGAGGTCTTGCGCGGCATGCCGGATTCGACCCCATCGTTGTCGGATGCGCGTCGCATGGCGGCGGGCGAAACGCGCTCATTGTCCGGCAGTTGTGCCGAGCGAACCAGCCGTGATCTGTACCGCGACCCGATCCCGAATCCACAGAAGACTCGGAAGCACGGCCCGAGGTCCGCTTCTGGCTTTCCGGTCCATGACTGGTCGAGGAATGTACGGAGCGTTTCTTTCCGGACAATCACCACAATCACCAGATTCGCGGGAATCCAGCAGGCCTCGTCCGAACCCGAATGCTGCTCTTCTCCATCACATGACGGCGGCCCCAAACTCACGGAGACACGGAGGCACGGGCACGATGGTGCAGGAGCGGGAATCCACGCCTGCGCGTTTCGCGGCGGCCCGGATCTCCAACCGTCCGCCCCATCCCCACGCGTCCCCTTATACTTGCGCCCCGTCTTCACCTGCCGCGCGAGGCGTCTGTCATGAGTGATTCCCTGTCCGGTGGTGGACACACCGTCGGCTTCATCGGCCTCGGGCTGATGGGGCGGCCGATGGCCATGAACCTCCATGCGGCCGGGGCCGAGGTCGTCATCCACAATCGGAGCCGGGCGGTGGTCGATGCGCTCGCGGCCGAAGGGCTCGCGCCCGCGCACTCCCCGCGCGAGGTGGCCGAACGCGCATCCGTGGTGATCGTGATGGCGCCGGACACCCCGGCGGTGGAGAGGATCGTGGGCGCCGGTGACGGCATCGCGAACGGCATCGCGGCGGGTGGCCTGGTCATCGACATGGGCACCACCGCGGTCGAGGCGACCCGCGCGCTCGCGGAGACGATCGAAGACCGTGGCGCGCACTACGTCGATGCCCCGGTATCGGGCGGCGAGATCGGCGCGAAGGCGGGCACGCTGACCATCATGGCGGGGGGCTCCGAAGCGGCGGTCGCCCGGGCCATGCCGTACTTCCGGGTGATGGGGGCGAGCACGACCCACGTCGGCGAGGTCGGCGCGGGTCAGATCGCGAAGGCCGCGAATCAGGTCATCGTCGGCCTCACCATCGGCGCGGTGGCGGAGGCGCTCGCGCTGGCGAAGCGCGCCGGCGCAGACCCGGCGAAGGTGCGCGAGGCGCTCGGGGGAGGATTCGCGGCCTCGCGCATTCTGGAGGTGCACGGCCAGCGCATGATCGACGGCGCATTCACCCCCGGCGGGAAGGCGACTACCCAGCGCAAGGATCTTCAGCAGGCGCTGGATCTCGCTGCGTCGATCGGCCTGGAGCTACCGGCGACCGCCCTCACCCGCGACCTCTACGATCGCCTGATCGCAGCCGGTGGCGGCGACCTCGACCACAGCGGGCTCTACACGGTCATCGACGCCTGACGTTTACTCGTTGCGCAGGTGCGGCGCCGCGGACTCTCCGAGCGCCCGCCAGGTCCCGACAAGCCCCAGGCTCAGGGTCAGCACGATGCAGAACCCGACGGTGCCGGCAACGGTGCCCGGCAGGAACGTCCAGTCCTGCTCCAGCACCTGCGTGGTCACCCCCCACGCCGTCAGCGTCCCGGCCGCGGCCGCGATGGTTCCGGTCACCAGGCCCAGCAGCGCGAACTCCACCGCGTGGATGAGCACGACGTCGCGCCGTCTCACTCCGAGCACCTTGAGCACCACGCTCTCGTAGGTGCGCCGCCGGTGTCCGGCCGCCACCGCCCCGGCCAGCACCAGGGCGCCGGAGAGCAGCGTCACTCCGCCGACGCCGCGCGCGGCGGCGGCGATGGCGCCCATCAGCTCGGCCACCCGCCCCAGCGCTTCGCGCACCCGCACCGTGGTGACCTGCGGAAATTCGCGCACCAGCGCCCGCTCCACGCGCGCCTCGGCCTCGGGTGTCGCACCCACGGTGGCGACGTAGCTGTGCGGGGCGCGCCGCAGAGGCTCCGGCGAGAGCAGCAGCGCAAAATTCACCTGCATGCCCTGCCACTCCACGCGCCGCACGTGCCTTACCTCGGCCGTGATCTCCCGGCCGAGCACGTTCAGGGTGATGGTGTCCCCGAGCGCGAGATCGAACGCTTCGATCACGTCGACATCCACCGAGAGCAGGGGCGGCCCGGCGTAGTCCGGCGGCCACCATTCCCCGTCGACTGCAGGGTTATCGGGGTTGTCGGGGGCGACGGCCGCGTAGCTCAGGCCCCGGTCGCCCCGGATGAGCCATCCGTGCTCGTCGTCCACCAGCGCCTCCTCGGGGTCGAGGCCGTTCACCCGCACGATGCGCCCGCGCAGGAACGGGACGGACTGGAACCGCTCGGTGCCGGCGATACCCTCGACGGCCTCGGTCAACCGGTCGATCCGGTCTGCTTCCACCCCCACGAAGAAGAAGGCGGGTGCGTCCTCGGGGAGGGTGTCGGCGATCTCGCGCCGCAGGTTCCCCTCCACCAGGGCGACCGCGACGAGCACCGTGAGGCCGAGGCCGAGCGAGAGCACGATGTCGGCGGTCGCATTGCCCGGCCGGTACAGGTTCGACACCGCCATGCGCATCCGGGGTCCAAGCCGCAACCCGCCCCACCCGGATCCGGGGGGGGCTCCGTGCGAACGGTCCGGCCGGCCGCCCGCGCGCGGCCGGGATTCCGGGTCCGACACACCGTCCGGCGACATCCCCAAGGCTTGGACCACAGCGGAGCCGGACGTAACAGAGCTTTGAGCGGCGGCGGACCCGGACATGCCATCGGCCCGGGATTCGACGCCAGAGGGCCGAGCCACGGATCCCTGGAAGTGATCGCCCTTCTCCCGTGGTCGGCTTGATGCATGCACCACGCGCGCCGCCCGCACCACCGCCCATCCCGCGAGCCGGAAGACGAGCAGCACCAGGGCACCGCCGGCGATGAACCACACCGCGAACCCACGATCGGGAGCAGTCGCCACGGCCAGGACTGCGAGTCCCGCCCCGCTTGCGAGCGCCAGCGCAAGGTGCCCCCGTCGTCCGGACCGGGTTCCCAGCCCCACCCCCCGGAACAGCGCCACCGCCGGGGTCTCGTGGGCCCGAGACAGCGGCCACACCGTGAACGTCACCGCGGTCAGAAGCCCGAACGCGACCGCGAGTGCAAGCACTCCGGGATATACCCCGAGCACGATCGGCACCGGCAACAGCGTCTCCAGCATTCCGCTCACCGCCGCCGGCACGAGCGCCCCGATGGCCAGACCGACCAGGACGCCGAGCCCGGCGATCACCGTCAACTGGACGAGATAGGTGCGGAACACCACCGCGCGCGAGGCGCCGATGCACTTCAGCGTCGCGATCACCCCGAGCCGGGTGTCGAGCCAGGCCCGCACCGCGTTGCCCACCCCCACCCCTCCCACCAGGAGCGCGGTGAGGCCGACCAGGCTCAGAAACGAACCGAGCCGATCCGTCATGCGCTGGATTCCGGGCGCGGCATCGTCGTAGGTGCGCATCTCCCAGCCTGAGTCCCGGAAGGTCTCGCCGATCTCCGCTCGCACGTCCTCCAGGCGTACCTCCGACGCCAGCCGAGCCGCGTACTGGTGATAGACGAGACTGCCCTCGCGCAGCAGCTCCGTGGCCGCCAGCCCGTCGAAACTCACCAGCACCCGGGGCCAGAACCCGAACGGCGCCCCGGAGCCGGCCCGGTCGGGTTCGCGCGCGATGATCCCCCGCACCTCGAAATCGAGGCCGCCGATCGAGAGTGCGTCGCCCTTCGAGAGCGCCAGCCGATCGGCGAGCGCGGGATCCACCAGCGCCCCCCACACGTCGCCGCGACGCGCCAGCTTCGCCAGGAGCGAAGTGTCCGCGAGTTCATCTCCCTGCAACTCGAGCCGGCCGAACAGCGGGTACCGATCGTCCACCGCCTTGAGCTCGACCAGCACGCTCGCGTCGCCCCCCGGCCGACGCGTCATGGTGCGCATCTCCGCGAAGTGCGTGATCGCCTCGGACGCCCGTTCCAGCCGGCGGCGCTCGGCCGGGGCGAGGTCCTGGTAGATCGAGCGGAGCGCCAGATCGCCCCCGAGGATCGCGCGCCCGTCCGTGCGCAGACCGCTGACGATGGAGCTTGCCGTCGACTGCACCCCGGCGATGGCGGCGACCCCGAGCGCGAGACAGCCCAGGAAGACCCCGAACCCGCGCAACGCCCGCACGCCGTGACGCAACTCGCGCCAGGCGAAGCGCAGCGCGATGGCGTTCGCGTTGCTCACCGGTGGACCGGCCCGTGCGCGGTCGGAGGCACCGGCTTCATCGGCAGACGACCCGAAGGGCAATCCGCGACGGGACCCGCATCGCCGTCGGGACCGAGCGGCGGCACGAGCCGGGGAGGATGTCGATACGACTGCGCTGGCGGCGACACAATCCGGAGAGGATTACGCTGCGTCATCGTCGCTGCACACCGTGTCATGCCCGTCTCCTCCGGAACCGCCTTCGGATCCTCCCGGCGGTCCGTCTCCACCGCCGGAGGCATCGATCCGCCCGTCGGCCACGTGCACGGTTCGGCCACACCGGGCGGCCAGCCGCGCATCGTGCGTGATCAGTATCAACGTGGCGCCGCTCGCGCGGCTCCGGGCCAGAAGATGGCCCATCACCTGTCCGCCGGTGGCAGCGTCGAGGTTGCCCGTGGGCTCGTCGGCGAGCAGGAGACCCGGGCGATTGACGAGAGCGCGTGCGATCGCCACCCGCTGCTGCTCGCCCCCGGAAAGCTCGCCCGGGTAATGACCCAGCCGGTGCCCGAGACCCACCTCGGTCAGTTCCGTCGTTGCCCGTTCGAAGGCGTCGGTCTCCCCGGCAAGCTCGCGCGGCGCCGCCACGTTCTCGATCGCGGTCATGGTGGGGATGAGGTGGAACGCCTGGAAGACGATTCCGACGTGGCGTCCCCGGAACCGCGCCAGGCCGTCCTCGTCCAGCGCCCCGAGATCGTGGCCGGCCACCGTGACCCGACCGCCGGTGGGCCGCTCCAGCCCACCGATGACCATGAGCAGCGTGGTCTTCCCCGCGCCGGAGGGCCCGACCACGCTCACCGTCTCCCCCGCCGACAGATCCAGGTCGATGCCGCGCAGGATCTCCACCGCTCCGGCCGCGCCGGTCAGTGTGACGCCGAGGTCGCGCAGCGATACGATGGGGTGGTCGGAGGTGGGCGTCGGCATGGCGGGCGTTTCCCTGAATCCTGTCACTGCGAGTTTCGCTGAACCTCGACGCTGCGATCCGGAGTGAAGTCCGACCCGCCGGTGGCGCCGACATTCACTTGAGCCGATCGCACTCGAACCGATCGCGCGAACCGATCGCGGTGGACTCGGCGACCCGAGATTCTGCTATGAATCAATCTCGAAAACATGCAGGAAATGTCGCCCGAGCGTGGCTGGCCACCTGCCTTGCGCTGGCCGCGGCCGGGTTCGCGACCGACACCCGCGCCGAGGCGCTCCGCATCCTCATGCTCGGGGACAGCCTCACCGCGGGGCAGGGGCTCGCCTCGCGCGACGCCCTGCCGGCGCGACTCGAAGCGGCGTTGCGCGCGCACGGCCTCGATGTGCAGGTCATCGACGCCGGGGTCTCCGGCGACACCACCGCCGGGGGGCTCTCCCGTCTCGACTGGGCGCTGGCCGACCAACCCCACGCGGTGATCGTCGCGCTCGGGGCCAACGACGCACTGCGTGCGCTCGATCCGGCCGTCGCCCGCTCGAACCTCGATCGACTGCTGGCCACCCTCTCCGAACGCGACCTGCCGGTCCTGCTGACCGGCATGCTGGCCCCGCGCAACCTCGGCCCGGAATACGGCGCGCGCTTCGACGCCATCTACCCGGACCTCGCCGAACGCCACGGAACGCTCCTCTACCCGTTTCTGCTCGACGGCGTCGCCACCGTGGCCGAACTCAACCAGTCCGACGGCCTCCACCCGAACCCGGCGGGAGTGGAAGTCATTGCGAAACGCATCCTCCCGAGCGTGCTCTGCCTCGCGCTCCGCACCGCCCACCCGGCCGTGATGCAACTCACCACCGAGCCGGCGGATTGCGCGGGCGGCGGGTAGTGGACGAGATCGATACCCGAGCCCCCTCACCCGTCCACATCGAACGTCATCATCCGCCGCCGCACCCGGCTGTACGCGGTGCATGACAGCCTCGGTGGTCGTGGATGCCGAGATCACCCGGAGCGGCGCCCGGCCGCGAGCGCCGCTGCCGTCAGTTCGCTGAGCCGGGTTCTCTGCCGGCCGTCGCCGTCGAAATTCTCCGGCGCGAGCCACTGCTCGCAGGCTGCCTTCAGCGCCGACCACTCCTCGTCGATGATCGAGAACCAGGCGGTGTCGCGGCTGCGACCACGGATGATGACCGCGCGGCGGAAGTGCCCTTCGCAGGTAAAGCCGAAGCGCAATGCGGCCCGGCGTGACGGCGCGTTGAGCGCGTCGCACTTCCACTCGTAGCGCCGGTAACCGAGTTTCTCCAGGGCATGGGCCGCGAACAGGTACGACGCCTCGGTGGCGACGCGGGTGCCCGCGATGCGCGGCCCCCAGTAGATGTTGCCGATCTCGATGCACCGGTGGACGGGGGTGATGCGCATGAGCGTCTGCCACCCCTCCGCCCGGCCGGTGGCGCGATCGACGACGGCGAAGAACAGGGGGTCCGACGATGCGGAGACGCCGGACAGCCAGGCGCCGAAGGCATCACGCGCATCGGGCGGCAGCTCGGGCAGGTAGCGAAAACGTGCGGCCCGGTCGGACGGCGTCGACGCGGCGTGGAGGTCGTCGCCGTGACGTTCCGGGTCGAGCGGTTCGAGCCGGGTGTAACGCCCTTCCAGTACGATCGGTTCGGGCGCCTTCGCGGGACCGGGATCGTCGAGCCGCGGACCGATGGGAAGCTCGCTGACGGGGTCGATTTCGCGAGGGATCTGGTGGTCGTGCATGCTCTGGGTCATGGCGTGGCTCGTGGCGTGAATCATGGCCGGATCGGGAAGTGGTGGCGAAAGTCGCGCCGGCCGGAGGGGCGCTCAGGCGCGCATCGGCAGGAGAGCGGAGGGCCGGATCCCTCGACCGACAGGGCCGGACGAGACCCAGGCAAGACTCAGGCAAAACCCAAGCAAAAGCCAAGCAAAACCCAGGCAAAACCCAGGCAAAACCCAGGCAAAACCCAGGCAAGGCAGTGCCTCCGTGAATGAGATTACACTGTCCGGGACGGCGCGCGGAAGTCCGATCGTCCCGGTCCGATCATCCCATCCGATCGTCCAGTCCGATCGACCCTGGTGGCGCGCCCCACTATGAGGTGATCCATGTCCGGCCATGTCGATCCGATCGATTTCGAGCTGTTCAAGAACGCGCTCTTCGCCACCGCCGACGAAATGGCGGTGACCGTATGCCGCACCACCTATTCCGGGGTGCTGCGGGACAACATGGACTTCTCCACCTCGATCACCGATGCCGCCGGCAATGTCATCGCCCAGGGCCTGACCCTGCCCATGCACCTCGGGTCGGTCCGCACCGCGCTGGCCGCGGTGCTCGCGCACTACGACCACGACATGCGCGAGAGCGATGTCTTCGTTCTGAACGACCCGTTCGAGGGCGGGATGCATCTCCCCGACATCTTCATGTTCAAGCCGGTGTTCGCGGGCGGCGAGCGCGTCGCGTTCGCATGCTGCACTGCTCACCAGGCCGACATCGGTGGCCGGGTCCCGGGCTCGAACGCGGCGGACTCCACCGAGATCTACCAGGAGGGACTCCGGATCCCCCCGATGAGGCTGTTCGATGCGGGGAAGCGCAACGAGACCCTGTGGCGACTCATCGAGCGCAACGTGCGCATCCCGGTTCAGGTGTTCGGCGACATCCGCGCCCAGCTCGCGGCGTGCGAGATCGCGGAGCGCGAGATCCGCGCCCAGGTGACTCGCTACGGGATGGAGCCCGCGCGCTCGATGATGCGCGAGATGCTCGACTACACCGAACGCATGACCCGGACCGCGCTCCGCGCGCTTCCGGACGGCGAGTACGACTTCGAGGACTGGATCGACGACGACGGTGTCGATTTCGGCGCGCCCATCCGGCTCTTCGTCACCGTGCGGAAGTCGGGCGATCGCATCGCCTTCGACTGGGACGGCAGTGCGCCCCAGGTCAGGGGCGCCATCAACGCCACCCTCTCGGTCACCGCCGCCACTTCGTTCACCGCCATCCGCTCCATCCTCCCCGCCGACGTCCCGAACAACGACGGCACCTTCCGCGCGGTGGAGGTCACCGCCCCCTGCGGCACCATCGCGAACGTGGTGCAGCCGGGCGCGTGCGCGGCCCGCGGGCTCACCGCATTCCGCATGCTCGACTGCGCGTTCGGGGCGCTTGCGAAGATGGCGCCGGATCAGGTCTGCGCGGCCTCTGATGGCGGCAACGTCGGGATCTCGGTGGGGGGCTATCGCGCCGATCGCAGTCCCTTCATCTACGTTGATTTCACCTGCGGCACCTGGGGCGGACGCCCGTTCGCGGACGGGCTCGAAGGCAACGCGAATCTGCTTGCCAACATGGCGGCGCAGTCCGCGGAGGTCTCGGAGCTCGAAAACCCGGTCGAGATCCTGGCCAGCGAGCTGGTGACCGATCACTGCGGCGCGGGTCGGTTCCGGGGCGGCGCCCCCTTCTACCGCGACTACCGCGTGCGCGAGGAGGAAGCCACCGTCCAGATCCGCTCGGACCGCCAGACCCACCGGCCCTACGGACTCCATGGCGGCCGGCCGGGCGCCCCTGGTGCCGTCGTCCTCAATCCCGACGACGGGGCGAAGACGCTCACCTCCAAGGTCACCATGACCTGCCACCGCGGCGACGTGGTGCGCTGGGTGCTGCCGGGTGGCGGCGGCTGGGGCGATCCGCTGGAGCGCGACCCGAAGCGCGTGCTCCGCGACGTGCGCAACGAACTGGTGAGCCCGGCCGCGGCGGAGCGCGATTACGGGGTGGTGGTCGACACCGGGCGGTGGACGGTGGACGACGCCGCCACCGACGGGCTTCGCGCGCGGCGGCGGGCGGCCCGGACCACGGATGCCCTCCCCTTCGTGACCTGGAACGATCCAGATTGAAGGAACGGGAGGACGCACGGCCGTGAAGAACTATCGCATCGGCGTCGATATCGGCGGCACCTTCACCGACATCGTGCTGCTCGACGACGACGGCAACGTGATCTCGAGGAAGATCTCCTCGAGCGTCGAGAATTACGCGCGGGCCATCGTCGAGGGGTTGGAATCGGTGTTCGCGGAGCACGGGGTGGCACCGCGCGAGGTGGCCGAGATCATGCACGGCACCACGGTGGCGTCGAACGCGATCCTCGAGCTTGCCGGCGCGCGGGTGGGGCTCGTCACCAGCAAGGGGTTCCGCGACGTGCTGGAGCTGCGCAACCTGCGCATGCCCCGCCTCTACGACCTCACCTGGGAGAAACCGCCTCCGCTCGTGGAGCGCTACCTGCGGACGGTGGTGGACGAGCGGGTCAGTGCCGCCGGAGAGGTGGTGCGCCCGCTCGCCCGCGACGACGCGGCAAGGGCGGTCCGACGACTGCTCGACGAAGGAGTGGAGGCGATCGCGGTCTGTCTCGTCAACTCCTACGCGAACCCGGTCCACGAGCGCGTGGTGGCCGAGGTGGTCCGGGAGCTCGCGCCCGATCTCCCCTGCTGCACGAGCTTCGACGTGCTGCCCGAGATCAAGGAGTACGAGCGCACCTCGACCACGGTGGTCAACACCTACGTGCTGCCCATCGTCGAGCGCTACCTGAACACCCTGCGCACAGGGCTCGACGCCCGCGACCTCCGCGCGCCCCTGCTGATCATGCAGTCGAACGGGGGCCTCACTCCCGCCGCGGAAGCCGCGACGAAGCCCGTCAACATCGTCGAGTCCGGACCGGCCGCGGGGGTGGTGGGAGCCCGCGCGGTCGCGCGCCAGTCGGGGCTGGAGAATGTCATCAGCTTCGACATGGGCGGGACCACGGCCAAGGCGTCGCTGGTGGAGCGCGGCGAATACACCCGCACCCGCGAATACTCCGTGGGCGGCGGCATCATGACCGGCTCGCGCCTGCTCACCGGCGGCGGCTACCTGCTGAACGTGCCGGCCATCGACCTCGCGGAAGTCGGCGCTGGCGGAGGCTCGATCGTCCACATCGACACCGGCGGCTCGATGCAGGTCGGCCCGAGGAGCGCCGGGGCCCGGCCGGGTCCGGTGTGCTACGGACTCGGCGGCACGGCGCCGACAGTCACCGACGCCGGCGTCGCGCTCGGACACCTGAACCCGTCGTTCCTGTGCGCCGGCGAACTTCCCATCAACGCCGATGCAAGCCGTCGCGCGCTGGAGGATACGGTGGCCCGGCCGCTCGGGTTGACCCTGGAGCATGCGGCGTGGGGCGCGCGGCAGGTGGCGATCGCGAACATGATCCGGGCCATCCGCGCGGTGTCGTCGGAGCGCGGACGCGACCCGCGCGATTACGCGCTGTTCGCGTTCGGCGGTAACGGGGCGCTGTTCGCGACCGGGATGGCGGAGGAACTCGGGATGCGCACCATCGTCGTTCCGCCCGCGGCGGGCCTGTTCTCGGCCTTCGGGCTGCTCTACGCGGAGATTGAGCACCACTACTCGCGCACGGTGCGGCGGGTGCTCCGCGACGCCGACCCGGCGTCCATCGACGCAATCTACCGTGACCTGGAAGCTCAGGCCGACGCGCAGCTCGCAGCGGACGGGTTCGACACCGGGCATCGGGCCTGCACCCGCACCGCGATGCTGCACTACCAGGGACAGATCTACGAGCTGGAAGTCCCGGTGTCGACGGGTCGGATCGACCGTGCGGGGCTGAACGCCCTCACGGAATCATTCGGGCGCGAGCACGCGCACACCTACGGCCACCGGGCCGGTGCGGAAGAGCCGGTGGAACTGGTGACCGCGCAGGTACTCGGCCGCGGCCTCGGCGACCGGCCCCGGGTGCCGGAACGGCTCCGCCTCGCCGACCGCAACGCCGAATCAGGCTCGCGGCGCGCGTACTTCGGGCGCATGCACGGGTGGATCGACACTCCGGTGGTTGCGCGCGCGGCCCTCGGCGGCGGCGGCGAGGGGCCGTGCATCGTCGAAGAGTACGATTCGACCTGCCTCGTGCCCCCTGGGGTGCGGGCGACCGTCGATGCAAGCGGCAATCTCGTGCTCACGCGACCCGACCCATGAAGGCGGCCGCATTCGCCCCCGGCAACGTCTCCGGCGTGTTCAAGATCGTCCGCGACGACGACCCACGGCGCATGCACTCGCTGGGCATGGGTTTCACGGTCTCCCAGGGCGTGACCGCAGCGGTGACGGAGGCCCCGGCGACCGACCCGGTCACCGAAGTCGCGTTCAATGGCGAGATCTTCGACTTCCCCACGGTGCGCCACGTGGTGGAGACGCTCGCGCGTCGGCCGGTGAAGGTCACGCTGGAGAGCCCTCTCCCGCTGAGCGGCGGATTCGGACTGAGCGGGGCGTCGGCGCTTGCCACCGCCTACGCCCTGAACGCCGGATTCGGACTGGGACTGGACGAGCACGCCATCGGCATGTTCGCCCACATCGCGGAGGTGACGCACCTGACCGGGCTCGGGGACGTATGCGGGCAGTTCCACGGCGGGTGTCTCGCGAAGACCGTGCCCGGCGACCCGCTCGCGGCGGCGGCCCTGCCGGTGGCCGAGCCGGCCGTGTTCTACCGCTACTTCAGCCCCATCCGCACGCGCGAGATCATTGGCGATCCCGGGCACGCGGCCCGCATCAACGCTGCGGCGGACGGAGCGCTGGCGGAGATCGACAGGCTCGCGAGCGCGGGGGTTGCGGATTTCGGCGCGTATGTCGCGATCGCGAAGCGCTTCTCGATCGAGAGCGGCCTGCTGCGCCACCCCGAAGTCCGGCGCATCATCGAGGAGGTCGAGGCGGACGGCGGCGCGGCATCGATGATCATGCTCGGCAACGCAGTGTTCGCCACCGCCGCGTTCGAGGGCGCAAAGGAGACCCGTCTGACCCGGCACCGGGCGAGAGTGCTGGAGTGATGACTGCGAGATGTGGCAGCCTGCGCGCGGCAGCGAAGGCGAGGACCAGAGCGGGGCGCTCGAGGCGCCTCACGGGCGGGGATGACTAGTACGCCGGCGGGATGACCTTCACGGCTGCGACGATACCAAAAGCCAGTCCGACCCCCCACTTGATCAGTCGCGATTCAAGCTCGGCGACCTTCCGATCAACATAATCTTCGGTCGCCAGCCGTTGTGAAGGCGGCTGCGGCCGCGCGTCGTCTTCGATTGTGGTGGTTCGCATACCTGACCCTCATGGGTGGGAGACCGCACATCGACGGGCGGAAATATACTTGGGCCTGCCAACGTCCTGCAAAGTTCGAGGGTGCGAGCCGAATGTGCGGATGTCCTCCAAACCCCCATGTTCCAACACGAGCAGCCCTGCGGCGGCGAGGCGGCACCCGATGACCGATGTCCCGGCGACCCATCCTCGCTACGCATCGCTGCGCACCCGCGACGCGATTGTCGCCGGCGTCGAGCGAGGGGTGACCTCGATCCACGGACTCGTCGCGCACGGCCGTGGCGAGGCGTTCGACTACCTGCTCGGCGAACGCACCCGCGATTTCGCGCGGGAGGCGATCGACGCGGCGGCGGCGATGCTGGTCACCGCCCGTCGTCCGGTGGTGTCGGTGAACGGCAACGCGGCGGCGCTGGCGCCCGGGGATCTCATCGCCCTCGCGGCGGCCGTCGGGGCGCCGCTGGAGATCAACATCTTCCACGCCTCGAAGGATCGCGAGCGCGCGATCCGCTCTCATCTGCTGGAGCACGGCGCGCCGGACGTGCTGATGCCCACGGCTCACGCGGTGCTCGACCACCTCGACTCCAACCGGCGCTTCGTCCACCCGAACGGGATCCACGCGGCGGACGTGATCTTCGTGCCCCTGGAAGACGGAGATCGATGCCAGGCGCTGGTGCAGTCCGGGAAGCGCGTGATCACCGTCGACCTCAACCCGATGTCACGCACCGCCCGCACCGCGACAGTGACCATCGTCGACAACGTCACCCGAGCGCTGCCGCTGCTTCTGGAACGAGTGAGCGCCCGGCGGAACGACGACGCCCCCCAAGCGCTGCTCGACCGCTACGACAACGGGCAGGTGCTTCGGGCAGCGGAGATCGCGCTGCGGGCGGGGTGAGACGTCCGGCGTGTGGGCGTTCGACTACGGGCCGCTCGTCCGGCACTCCGATATCGCGTTTCGCGAGCAGCAGGTCGCCCCCCGTGCAGGGCTGGACGCGGCGTTCCGCACGCGCCGGGGAGTGCAATCACCCTCGCCCCGGTCCCGATGAATCCACCCGATGAATCCAGGGAATCGATACAGCCCTGGAATGAGCGGTTCAGGGCCGCCTTCAGGGCCGCCTTCAGGGCCGCCGCTCGCCTCCCGTGCGATTCACGAGGGGACGCTGGTAGAGCGGGTGGTGGAGGCTTCGTACCTCGTGCTCGATGGAGAACAGCGTCTTCTTGCCCCGGGGCGCGACGATATCGACGAAACGGTACTGATGCGGGTTGTCCTCGCGGGTGACGAGGCCGCGCTCGGCCAGCATGCGGTAGGGGCCGGAGAAATCGGCGACGTAGATGGCCAGGTGGTGGCCATCGTACTCGGCGCCGGGTCCTGCCCCTTCCTCCTGGAACACGAGGCTCTGCCCGGGCCCCACGTTCACCCGCGCCGTTCCGTCCTCGACGGTGGCGGGAGCGCCCATCACCGCGCGATAGAACCGGGCGACGCCCGCCGCCGCACCCTTCGCGCTCGGCATCTCCAGGTAGGGAATGCCGAGCGGTCCGCCATGCGTGCCGCCGGCGGCATGCACCCGGAACCGGTTGCCCCACGGGCAGGTCACGTCGGTGTGGGCGGGGCCGCGCCGCCACGATAACCGGGTTCCGCCGAGCCGATCCGAGACGTTGCGCAGCCGCATCTCCAGCGCATCGAGGTCCGGCACCACAAGCCCGATCACCCCGCGGAAGCGCTGCGGATTTCCCCGCGGCAAGTGGAACTGCTGTCGGCCGCAGTTCACCCACATGTTGCGGGTACCCACCATCATGTACGGGTCGCGGGTCAATCCGAGTCCGTCGACGTAGAAATCCGTCGCGGCGCCCTGGTCCGGCACCCTGACATTCACGTGCTCGAAGAAGACGATGTTGCCCACATCCTGCGAAGGAGGGTCGAAACGCATCGATGACACCTCTCTCGTTCGGCGGCGCCGGAAGGTTCCTGAACTCAGGACAGGTGCCGGCGAGAAAGATCCAGGTCGGCGGGATCCCGCCCGGTCGCAAGTTCGAATCCAGGTCGGGACGGCGCCATGAACGTGATCGCCTCGTGGATGAATACGCGTTCCCTTTCGTCCTCGGGGGCGAAAGCGTCCGGCTCGACGGGCGAAAGCCGCGGGCAGTCTATCGCAAGCCGGTGCACACGTCGGGCGCGGGAAGCGGGCCCTGGGGGATGCGGGCCCGGATTCAGAGCATCTCGCCCAGGGTGTCGAGGTAGCGGGCGGTGATCGCGTCATGGTGGACATGGCGGCCTTCCTCGACCACGTGACGGCCGGCCGACCAGACATCGGTGATCACGGCGTTGCCGCCCGTGAAGATGAAGCTGTCGAGGAGCGCATCGCCCTGCCGGCTGGCCAGATCCACTGCCTGCGCATCGAGCGCCACCAGGTCCGCGAGACGCCCCGGCGCCAGCGATCCCGCATCGCGCATCGCGGCCTGTGCACCGCCCCGGGCCGCAGCCTCGAAGAGGGTGCGACCGGTAGATTCGCCGGGGGGCGCCAGCACCGCGCGCGCCCGGTCGCGCAGGCGCTGGGAGTACTCCAGCATCCGCAGCTCCTCGGCGAGCGAGATGCGGATGTTGGAGTCCGTTCCCACTCCGAACCTTCCGCCCTGCGCGAGGTGGTTCGCACCGTCGAAGATCCCGTCGCCCAGGCTTGCCTCGGTGATCGGGCACAGGCCCGCGACCGCGCCGCTCGCGGCGAGGCCCGCCGTCTCTCCGGGCGTCATGTGGGTGGCATGGACGAGACACCAGCGCGCGTCCACCCCGGCGTTGGCCAGCAGCCACTGCACCGGGCGGGCCCCGAAGCAGGCCTCGACTTCCTCGACCTCCGCCGTCTGCTCGGCGGCGTGGATGTGGACTGGATCCCGCGGCGCGAGCGCCGCCGCAAACGCGAGCCCTTCGGGGTCCACCGCCCGCAGCGAGTGAATCGCGACCCCGATGCGGGCGTCCGCATCGAGCCCGCGCACCGCCGCGCCGACCTCCTCCCGGAGCCGGGCAAAACCCTCCAACGAATTTCCGAACCGTTGCTGTACGCCCTCGAGCGGCTTGCCGTCACAACCGCCGTACCGATAGAGAACCGGCAGCAGGGTGAGACCGATCCCCGTCTGCGCGGCCGCGGCCACGACGCGCATCGAAAGCTCGGAGAGATGGTCGTACGCCACCCCGTCCGGCTGGTGATGGACGTAGTGGAACTCCGCCACCGCCGCGAAGCCGGCCTCCAGCATCTGCATCTGGGCAAAGGCGGCGATCGATTCGAACTCGTCAGGGTCGAGCCGTTCGAGAAACCGGTACATGAGTCGGCGCCAGGTCCAGAAGCTGTCGCGCGGGTCCGGCCCCCGCCGCTCGGTAAGGCCGGCCATGGCGCGCTGGAAAGCGTGGCTGTGCAGATTGACCGGGGCGGGGAGGAGGATGCCGACCTGTCGGCCGCGGGTGTGATCTCCCTGGGCGAGATGTCCCTGGGGGGGATGTCCTTGGGGGGGACATCCCTGGGCGGAACATCCGGACTCGACGGCGGCGATGCGGCCATCGGCGCCCAACTCGATTCGAACTTCGCGCTGCCATCCGTCGGTGGTCAGCGCCTGCTCCGCCCAGAGGATCTCCCCTTTCCGCATCGTGCTCCGCTCCCCCCGGTGTCTTCGCCCGGATTTCTTACCAGTTCTCTGCAAGAACCGGAAAACCGCTCAGGCCCGGATGGCTCCGATCCGAGGGCCGGTGAGAAACGCGGCCAAAATAGCCAGATCCACACCCTCATTCGCAACCCGGGAGGAAATCCGGACTCATGGACGCTCGTGGCCGTACTATCCCTCATCGAGCCGCCTGTTCCGAGTTGTCTGTGCCGAGCCGTCCATTCTAGGGGGTACGACACATGTCACGGGAAGTCATCACGAACCTGACGCTGGCCACCATGGAGCGCGGCGCCCGGCCCTACGGCCTCGTCGACGACGGCGCGGTGGCGGTGGAGGACGGGCGGATCGTCTGGTGCGGGCCGGTGGACGCCATGCCCGACGCCGGCGCGACATGGCCCCGGTGCGATCTCGGCGGCCGCCTCGTCACCCCCGCGCTGATCGACTGTCACACCCATATCGTCCACGGCGGCGATCGCGCCCGGGAGTTCGAGATGCGGCTCCAGGGGGTGAGCTACGAGGACATCGCCCGGGCCGGCGGCGGGATCTTCTCCACCGTCGAGGCGACCCGCAGGACGGACCCGGACACGCTCCTCGCGGGCGCCCTCCCCCGCGTGGACGCGCTCATCGCCGAAGGCGTGTCCACCATCGAGATCAAGTCGGGCTACGGCCTCGATGTCGAGACGGAGCTCGCCATGCTGCGCACCGCCCGCCGCATCGCCGCCGAACGTCCGGTGCGAGTGCGCACGAGCTTCCTCGGCGCCCACGCGGTGCCTCCGGAGTACGCGGGCCGTTCCGACGCCTACATCGACGAGGTGTGCCTTCCCGCCCTGGACGCCGCCCACGCGGAAGGTCTGGTCGACGCGGTGGACGGCTTCTGCGAGGGAATCGCGTTCGGCCCGGCCCGAATCGAGCGCCTGTTCGAGCGCGCGGGTACGCTCGGTCTGCCGGTGAAGCTGCACGCGGACCAGCTCTCCGACCTCGGCGGGGCCGCTCTCGCCGCGCGCCACCACGCGCTCTCCGCCGACCACCTGGAATTCGTGAGCGAGGCTGGCGTGCGCGCCCTCGCCGAGGCGGGGACCGTCGCGGTGCTCCTTCCCGGAGCCGCCTACACCCTGCACGCGCCACGCCACCCACCGCTGGAACTGCTGCGCCGGTACGAGGTGCCGATGGCGATCTCGACCGACTGCAACCCCGGCTCCTCGCCTCTCGCCTCGCTGCTGCTGGCGATGAACATGGCGTGCACTCTCTTTCGGCTGACCCCCGAGGAGGCGCTCGCCGGCGTGACGCGGGAGGCGGCGCGGGCGCTCGGGATCGACGATGCGGGCCGAATCGCCCCCGGACTGCGCGCGGACCTCGCGGTATGGGACGTGACGCATCCCGCGGAGCTTGCCTACCGGATCGGCTTCAATCCGCTGGTGGAGCGGATCGTCGCGCCGATTTAATTGCGACGGGGCAATGACCGCGGCGACATGCGCTCCCGGTCGGGAGGCCGTCGGCGGCGTGTTGGCAGCGATGATCGCGCGATCAGACTGTGCCATGATTCCAGTCGCCGAATCGTGGCGCGATCATCACTATCGATCACCGGTCGGCGGGCCGGAGCAGGCCGGCGGATCCTTCGGATCACCCGTCACGCGTTCCAGCCACCGGACCCACAACCGAAACGTGCAAGGAGAACGACGATGAGGACCACCATGAAAAGACTCGCGGCCGCGGCGCTGGCGTCGACGGCCCTCGCCGGACCGCTCGCGGCGACCGCCGTGGAGTCGAAGGATCCGATCAAGCTCACTATCCACGACTGGACCGGCCAGTACATCACCACCCAGATCATGGGCGCGGTGCTCGAGGAGATGGGCTACAACGTCGAGTACGTGCAGGCCGACTACATCGCGCAGTTCGCGGGCCTGGAGACCGGCGATCTGCACGTCGCGATGGAGATGTGGGAGACCACCGGCAAGGATGCCATGGAGGCTTCGCTCGCGACCGCCAAGACCGTCGATCTCGGCGAGACCGGCATGGTCGCGATCGAGGAATGGTGGTATCCGCTCTACATGAAGGAGAAATGCCCGGGGCTCCCGGACTGGAACGCGCTCAATGACTGCGCAGAGGCGTTCTCCACCCCGGAGACCCACCCGAAGGGGCGCTACCTGGGCGGCCCGGTCACGTGGGGTGGCTACGACGACGAGCGCGCCGACGCACTGGAGCTCGACTACGAGGTCGTGCACGCCGGCACCGACGCGGCGCTCTTCGCCGAGCTGGAGTCCGCGGTGCAGCGTCAGGCGCCGATCCTGCTCTGGATCTACACGCCGCACTGGGCGCCCATCAAGTACGAGGGCGAATGGGTCGACTTCCCCCGCTATACCGACGAGTGCTACTCGGACCCGGCATGGGGCATCAACCCCGACAAGGCCTACGACTGTGGCAAGCCGCGCGGCTGGATCAAGAAGGTCGGCTGGAAGGGTGGCGAGGAGAAGTGGCCGAATGCCTATCGCGCGATACGCAACTTCACCCTCACCAACCAGGAGATGGGGTTGATGGTGGGCGAGGTCGATCTCGCCGGCAAGAGCGTGGACGATGTGGTGGCGGCCTGGATGGCGGCGAACACGGACCGCTGGACGGCATGGACGCAGTAGGCTCATGTCGCGCCTGACATGTCGGACCGGCGAGATTCGGGATTCAGCGGACGATGCATCACCGACGATGCTCGCGTGAAACCGGAATGATCCTGTCCGACCCGGGATGAGGAGCCCGACGATGGTCGTCGGGCCAGCTCCCGAGCCCCGCTCGGGGGCGGTGGCGTGCGCTGCCCCCGGGCGACGCGCGTCATTGCGTTCCACCCCCCGAATCCGCCATGTCCGCAGAGCCCCAGGTGCGGATCGCCATGTCCGAGCCTGAACCGATGCTCGAGTGCGAAGCGGTATGGAAGCTCTTCGGCGATGGCGCCGGGCGCTTCCTCGATCGGCGTTCCGCCACCGTTTCCCTTGAAGAGCTGCACGCCGCCGGACTCATCCCCGCCGTCCGGGACGCGACCCTGTGGGTACGCGAGGGCGAGATCTTCGTGATCATGGGACTCTCGGGCTCCGGCAAGTCGACCCTCGTGCGCTGCATGTCCAGGCTGATCGAGCCCACCGCCGGCCAGATCCTCTTCAACGGCGAAGATCTCCTGGCGATGCCGGAGAAGAAGCTCATCGAGCTCCGCCGCCACAAGATGGGAATGGTCTTCCAGCACTTCGCGCTGCTCCCGCACCTGAACGTGCTCGGCAACGTCGCCTTTCCCCTGGAGGTACAGGGCATGGCGCGCGCCGAACGCGAGCGGCGCGCTCTGGAGGTCATCGAGCTGGTGGGTCTCGGCGGGCGCGAACGTTACTACCCGCGCGAGCTCTCCGGCGGGCAGCAGCAGCGGGTCGGCATTGCGCGCTCCCTCGCGGTCGAGCCCTGGATCTGGTTCCTCGACGAACCGTTCTCCGCCCTCGACCCCCTCATCCGCCGGGAGATGCAGGACGAGTTCATGCGCCTCCAGTCGATGCTGCGCAAGACCATCGTCTTCATCACCCACGACTTCGACGAGGCGATTCGGCTCGCCGACCGCATCGCCATCATGAAGGACGGCGCCATCATCCAGATCGGTACGCCCGAAGACCTGGTCACCCGCCCGGCCAACGGCTACGTCGCCGACTTCACCCGCGAGATCCCACGCGCCAAGGTGCTCTCCGTGCGCGCGGTCATGAGCGCGCCGGCCGAGTCCACGGCGGGCGAGGTGCGCGCGGACGCCAGGGTGCAGGAGGTGGCCATCGCCGTCACTGCCGAAGATACCCCCTTCGCGGTTCTCGACGAGCATGGCGCGGTAGTCGGCTCGCTCGGCCGGGAAGATGTCCTCCCGGTGCTGGTCGGACTGGAGAAGCCGCCCTCGGACTCGGCGAGACACGTGTCGATGTCACCCGGCCCGCGTTGAAACCGTGACCGTCACCGCCGGCGACAGCCTCCTCCCTCCAGCCCGGAAATTTCACTTGTTATCGGCAAGGAGCCGGAGAACCGCTCAAGCGTTGGATGACTCCGGTTCGAAGATTCGGCGCGACGGCAGGGATCGACGCGGCTCGGGGCATCCGGAGGCTCGCGCGTGACGATCGCGGCGGTCCCGCGCGGCGGTTGGCTCGCACGGATTCCCGCCCGCCGCCATGCCGTGGCGTGGCTCGTCCTGCTGGCGGCCGCGACGGGCGCACACCTCGGGCGGGAGGCGCTCCCTGGCGTGGCGGTCTACCCCGAGTCCTGGATCGTCCCCTTGCGCTTCTGGATCAGCGACTTGATGAAGTGGCTGGTCAACGACTTCGACCTCGGGCTCTTCACCTTCCAGGAGATGACCCGCTCCATCGCGTGGCTGCTCGAATGGCCCCTGCGCGCCGCGCAGAGCCTGTTCGCGGAAGGTTTCTCGCGCGGCATCGGACGCGACGCGGTGGAGGTGGTTCCGCGAGTTCCGTGGATCGCACTCATTGTGCTGTGCGCGCTGATGGGGCTCTCCGCCCGCGGCTTCGGGCTCGCGGCGCTGGTCGCCGGCGCCCTGCTCTATCTCGCGGTGTTCGGCCAGTGGGACAGCGCCATGGTGACCCTGGCCTCGATCGTGATCGCGGTGCCCCTCGGAGCCGGCGCGGGCCTGCTGCTCGGCATCGCGGGGTTCCGCAGCGCCCGCGTCGAACGCCTGCTCGCGCCCGTCCTGGATCTGATGCAGACGGTCCCGATCTTCGCCTATCTGGTACCGGTCCTCTTCCTGTTCGGATTCGGCCCGGTGGCCGCACTGATCGCCACCGTGATCTACGCGACGCCGCCGATGGTGCGGGTGACAATGCTCGCGCTGCACCAGGTGCCGGCCGAGATCGTCGAGTTCGGGCGCATGGCCGGCTGCTCGCGCCGCCAGCTCCTGTGGAAGGTGCTGGTGCCGTCCGCCCGCCCCTCGCTGATGGTCGGGATCAATCAGGTCATCATGCTCTCGCTCAACATGGTGATCATCGCATCGATGATCGGTGCCGGCGGGCTCGGCTACGACGTGCTGACCTCACTCAAGCGCCTGCGCATCGGAGATGGCGTGGAAGCCGGGCTCGCCATCACGCTGCTCGCCATCGCGCTCGATCGGCTGTCCCAGGCGTTCGCCGACCGCCCGCCCCCGGCGCACGGCGCCGCCGCCGCGCCTTTCTTCCGGCGCCACCCCTTCCTGATCGCGGCCGTCGCGGTGCTCGCCGGTGGCTGGCTGGTCGGATTCGTCGCTCCCGGGGTTCAGGATTATCCGGAATCTCTGGAGGTGAGCACCGCGCACCTGTGGTCCGATCTCATCAAGTGGATCAACGTCAACTTTTACGACCATCTGGAGGCGATCAAGACCTGGCTGCTGTTCAACCTGCTGATCCCGGTCAAGCGCTTTCTCACCACCGTACCGTGGCCGGCGGTGATCGCCGCGGTCGCCATCGCGGGACACCGGCTCGGAGGCTGGCGGCTCGCGATGCTCACCGGCACCCTCGCCCTGTTCATGGCGGTCACGGGCAACTGGGAGAAGTCGATGATCACCGTCTACCTCTGCGGGGTGTCCGTGCTCATCGCGTCGTGCATCGGCATTCCCGTCGGAATATGGACGGCGGGAAACGATCGGGTGCACCGCGTCGTGCAGGTAGTCATCGACACGCTGCAGACGCTGCCCTCCTTCGTCTACCTGATCCCGGTGGTGATGCTGTTCCGGGTCGGGGATTTCTCCGCGCTCATTGCGGTGGTCGCCTATGCGGTGGCGCCTGCGGTGCGCTACACCGCGCACGGGCTGCGCCAGGTCCCGGCGCAGCTCATCGAGGCCGCCACCGCAGCCGGCTGCACGCGCCGGCAGACTCTGTGGAAGGTACGGCTTCCGATTGCGCTCCCGGAGATCATGCTCGGGATCAATCAGACCATCATGCTGGCGCTCAGCATGCTCGTCATCACCGCCCTCGTCGGCACCCGCGACCTCGGCCAGGAGGTCTACATCGCGCTGACCAAGGCCGATACCGGACGCGGGATCGTGGCGGGGCTCTGCGTCGCGTTCATCGCGATCATCGCGGACCGCCTCATCCGGGCCTGGGTACAGCGCCGGAAGCGCGAGATGGGCCTGGATTGACCCGGAAATTCACCGATTTACGGCTGCGGGCACGGGTCTGACTGCTTTCGCCGCGTTGAACACGACCATCTACGCACCCTCGCTTCGCGAATCGGTGAAATTTCCGGGCCGGGGCCTCCCGCCCGTGGTAGGCGAGATGATGGTCGGTCCCTGATCTCCGGGAGCATGACGACAACGACAGCCTTGGGGGTGGCACGGCGGCCCCCAAGGCTCTGATTCACAAGGCCCGACACAGAGCTCGTCACAGGATGTAGCCGCGCTCGTCGTGCAGGGCAAGGTCGAGCCCTTCCTCCTCCTGATCCGCGTCGACCCGCAGCCCCATCACCGCATCGAGGATCTTCAGCACCACGAAGCTCACGACGAAGGTGTAGACGATGGTCGCCCCCACGCCGATCGCCTGGGCGACGACCTGGCCGCCGATCGACTCGTTGCCGTCGCCGAAGCCGGCTCCGCCGAGCGACACCGCGCAGAACACGCCGGTCAGCAGCGCGCCGACGATGCCGCCCACGCAGTGGATGCCGAACACGTCGAGGGAATCGTCGTAGCCCATCGCCCGCTTCACCGCGGTGGAGGCGACGAAGCACACGACGCCCGAAGCGGCTCCGATCACGATCGCGCCCATCGGCCCCACCGACCCCGAGGCCGGGGTGATGGCCACCAGACCGGCGATGGCGCCGGAGGCGATGCCGAGCACGCTCGGCTTGCCGTGGCGGATCCACTCGCAGAGCATCCACGCCAGCGCCGCCGCGGCGGTGGCGAGCTGGGTCACCGCCAGCGCCATGCCCGCCACGCCGTCCGCGGCGAGTTGCGAGCCCGCATTGAACCCGAACCAGCCGACCCACAGCATGGCGGCGCCGACGATGGTGTACGCGAGGTTGTTCGGCGGCATCGGCGTGGCGGGGTACCCCTTGCGCGGCCCGAGCACCAGCGCGGCGGCGAGCCCCGCGATGCCGGCGTTGATGTGGACCACGGTCCCGCCCGCGAAATCGAGGATGCCGTACGCGCCGAGCCAGCCGCCGCCCCAGACCCAGTGACACACCGGCGCGTAGCAGAGCGTGAGCCAGAGCGCCATGAACACGAGCATGGCCGAGAACTTCATCCGCTCCGCGAACGCGCCCACGATGAGCGCCGGGGTGATGACCGCGAACGTCATCTGGAACGTCATGAACACGGTCTCCGGAATGGTGCCGCTCAGCGAGTCCACCGTGACCCCGGAGAGGAACATCTTCGAGAGTCCGCCGATGAACGCATTCCCCTCGTCGAACGCGAGGCTGTAGGCGTAGACGGCCCAGAGGATGCTCATCAGGCCGGTGATCGCGAAGCACTGCATGAAGACCGACAGCACGTTCTTGCTGCGGACCATCCCCGCGTAGAACAGCGACAGGCCCGGAATGGTCATGAGGAGGACCAACGCGGTGGCGGTGATCATCCATGCGGTGTCGCCGGCATTCAGCTCGTCGGCGAACGCGAGGGCGGGGGTTGCGAGCAACCCGCCCGCCGCGCCGAGCTGCCGCACGGCGGACATCCAACCCGAGCGGCGGCGCACCCCCGGGTCCGAACCAGATCCCCGTTCCGGCCGTAACCCACTGGATTCCCGCCTTCGCGGGAACGGCTGCCCCCGCGCCTGATCATCATTCTTGTCATTTGCCGTCGCAGTCACCGCCGGACCGCGACCTGCGGGCCCCGACGCAGTGTGCATCGTCGTGTGGTATGTCATTGAAGTGCCGCCTCCTGAGTTTCACGAGTTCGAAGCCGTCGGACTGCGTGACGGACTCGTTCGGAGGCTGGGAGATGCACGGGCCGTGCCATCGCCCGAATGAGGACGGGAACCACAGGACATCAAGCAGATACGATCGCGGGTGCCTGACTTTCAAATTCTGCCCCGGGGGCTCCGGCCTGTATGCACGGGCTTTCCCGAAAGTTCAGGAGTCAGAGTAAGACATTACCCGATCTCGGGACACCAACCTCTGACGGCACCGATTTGGTGCAACTGGAGACACCCACGCCTGTATCCGGCCCATCGCGTCCGGCCGGCGGGTCCATCAGCCCCGGGCACGACCCCGATTCACCGCGCGAGCGTCTCCCACGCGCGTTCGAAGCGCGTCAGGTTCTCCCCGGTATAGGCGACGTAGTCGAAATCGATCTCCGAGTGAAGTTCCGAGACCATGCTCCACATCGCCTCGCGCAGCAGCGAGGCGCACTTCATCGCAGCGTAGCTTGCGAGCAGCGGCGCGTCGGGCGAGGCGCCGAAGTAGCACTCCAGCATCCGGCGCTCCTGCTCCGCGTCCATCTCGTTGTTCGAGGCGAGGCCACCGAGGTCGAAGAGCGGGCTGTTGAAGCCCCCGTACTCCCAGTCGATCAGCCAGATCCGATCCCCGTCGTCGATGAAGTTCGCGGCGAGCAGATCGTTGTGGCCGAACACGATCCGCACCGGACCGACCAGCGATTCGAGGCGCCGAGCCCGCGCGAGGTAATCGTCGAGTTGGGCGGTCATCCGGCTCCCGGCCTCGCGGAGCGTGCGGGCGTATGCGCGCACCACCTGGAAGACCCAGAAGGCGGGGGTCGTGGTGCCGCGGAAGTGCGCGGGGATCTCGCAGTGGCATCGGAGCACGGTGTCCAGGATGCGCTCCAGGTTGGCCGGATCGCGCACATCCGCCGGTTCCAGGGTGCGCCCGTCCACCCACCGGATCACCAGCACGCCGGACTCCGCGTGCACGACCTCCGGGGACACGCCGGCCGCGTGCGCCGCTCGGGACGCGGCCAGTTCGTTCGTGCGATACACCCCGTGCGCCGGAACGTCCTCGCCGATACGCACGACGTAACGCTCGCCGGCATCGTCCACGGTGAAGTTGAAGTTGGAGATCCCGCCGCCGAGCGGCTGCGGTGCGACTTCGCCCCGCCAGCACGGGAGTCGGGCCGCGCGCTCCATCGGATTGGTCATGGTTCAGAGCCGGTAGATGATGAGCCGCACCCCGGCTTCGACCGGCGGATCGAGCGGCGAATGATCGTGGTGACGGAGCTGGATTCGCAGCGTGTGGGTGCCGTCGGTGACGTCGGCCGGAATCTTCACCACCGCGCTCGTCTCGGCGGAGACGAGCAGGGGCTCGCCGTCCGGGTCACCAAGATACACGTGATAGTGACCGGCGCCCGGCTGAGCCTCGCCGCCGATCGCCGCCGCGTCGAGCACGAACCCTTCGACCGTCACCTCGATGCGGATCTCGTCGTTCGGCTGCACCGCGTGGGTCTTGTCCGCGGTGACCGCGAGGGTGACGGCAGAGGCCCTCTTGCCACCCGTCGTCCCACCGCCCGCCGTCCCACCCCCCGCCTCCGCTCCAGACACCTCGTCCTCCGTCGCCCCGGCGGAGGTTTCGGTGGCGGGAGCCCCGGCGCCGTCCGACTGCGACGGCGCGCCTTCCTCGCTGCACCCCGCAACGGCTGCGAGTCCGAGGACGGCTGCGAGAATCGCAGACCGGGGAACGGCGAAGATGGCGAGCCAGGAGGCGACGAGGCGTGACGACATCGAACGGGTTCGTATCGGAGGTGACGGAACGCGAATATAGCAGGGATGCTGCTAAAGTCGCGGCGGCCACGGAATCCCCCATCGAGCAAGGAGATCGACCATGCAATCCGAACGAATCGCCATCGTCACTGCCGCCGGACGTGGCATGGGCGCGGCCATTGCCCGCGAACTCGCCGCGCAAGGCTACACGCTCGCCCTCCTCTCTTCGTCGGGCGCGGCGGAGACCCTGGCGGACGAGCTTGGCGGTCTCGGGTTGACCGGCTCGGTGACCGAGCCCGCCGATCTGGAGCGGCTGGTGAACGCGACGCTGGAACGGCACGCGCGCATCGACGCGGTGGTCAACAACACCGGTCACGTCGCCAAGGGCGATCTGCTCGACCTCGACGACGCGGCCTGGCATGCGTCGCTCGACATGGCCCTGCTGAACGTGGTGCGGATGGCACGGCTGGTCACGCCGGTGATGCGCGCGCAGGGCGGCGGCGCCATTGTCAATATCTCGACGTTCTCGGCGTTCGAGCCATCGCTCGACTATCCCGTCTCCAGCACCCTGCGAGCCGGCCTCGGGAGCTTCACCAAGCTCTACGCGGAGCGCTACGCCGCGGACAACATCCGCATGAACAACATTCTCCCCGGGTTCATCGACAGCCTCCCGCACGGCGAGGACAAGTCCGCAAAGGTGCCCATGCGCCGCATCGGCACGATGGCGGAAATCGCGAAGACCGCCGCGTTCCTCCTCGGCGACGGCGCCGGCTACATCACCGGCCAGAACCTCCGGGTCGACGGTGGCCTGACCCGCAGCGTATGAGCGCTCACGCGGGGGTCGCCGCCGCGGTTATCGGCGCCGTCGGGACGATCGCGTGGCTCGGCGGGGGCGGACTCGAGAGCGTGCGCTGAATCGATCGGACGCCAACATGCGCGCGCGGACAGCCCGCACGACGTCACGCTACCGTTGGCGCTCCGAGGCTGCGTGCTTCGGCGTCGGCGCGGCGGCCTGTTTCGCATCACAATCCACCATCATTCTGAACGTGCTGCGCCGACTACGACCTGAAGGGTTGGCTTGCGCCCGGCGGGCGTTCAGGCAACCTTCGCCACCGAGGTCACGAGGCGGTATCCAAGCTGCTCCAGCGCCAGCTCGACCTGACCGATATGCGAGCGATGATCAAGGTCGAGCAGTCTGCGTACGGTCGTCTCGGTGACACCGAGCTTGCGCGCCAGGGCGACCTTCGTCATGTCGCGTTCGAGCATTGCGTTGTGGAGTGCAACCTTGGCCGTGACGAGCGGCGACAATGTGACGGCTGGCTGGCCTGGACCCGATTCGCTCGGGGCCGGGATCCGTTCGCGGTCGGCGATATAGCCACCGAGGGCAACGGCGAGGGCGTCTTCGGCTTCATGGATGGCGTGTTCGGCATCCTCGCCGAAGGTGATGGCTTCGGGCACGTCGATCACCCGTGCGATGACCTGACTTTCGGATCGGGTCAGATCGAGAGGGTAGCGGAACTGCATGCCAGTCACTCCTGCAGATCTCCAGGATCGATACCAAGCTGGCTACAAACCAGCCTGATGTAGCGGTTGTCGAGATCCTTCGAGCCGTGCATCTTGACGATTGACTTGCGGCCTCTGTATCTCACGTAGACGTGTCCGCCCTTGCCGCGGCCCACGTCCACCGTGGCGCCTTGCGCTCGGAGTTTCCTGAGAAACTGGCGCGTCTTCATGACAGGTCATCGTCGAACAGATATGTGCGCTTCGTCAACCGCAGTCGCCTGCGGTCGCCTGCGGTGTTCGGACTTGGCGTGTCACGCTACATTGGCGTCCAAGCGGTCAGGGCGTTTGCCGACACGCTGAGTCCGCCGAACCGGAGTCGCTCATGTTTCGTTTGACGACCACCAGTGCATGAAGGAAAACGTGTCCCGTTTGAACACCAAAGGAGATCGACAATGACCGAAGTCGCGGAACCGCGAAAGGTGAGCTACGTGCGGATGGACGAAGGCACGGTGGAGGACTATGCGCTCCAGGGGGCGCTTGCGGCGCCGTTCATGGCCGCGACGCCGGAGCGGCTTCTCGCGTTCATGGAATCGCTGCATTTCACGTTTCCGGGTGGGCAGATCGACCGCTACGCGCACTCGCTCCAGACCGCGACCCGGGCGGAGGATGCGGGAGAGTGCGAGGAGATCATCGTCGCGGGCCTGCTGCACGACATCGGAGATTCGCTCGCGCCGCACAACCACGCGGATGTCGGCGCCGACATCCTGCGTCCCTACGTCTCGCGCCACACCTACTGGATGCTCAAGCACCACGGCATCTTTCAGGGGTACTACTTCTGGGACAAGGTCGGAAAGAACCGGGACGAACGCGACCGCTACCGGGATCACCCCGCGTACGACATGACCGTGCGCTTCACCGGCGAGTACGACCAGATGGCGTTCGACCCCGCCTACGAGACCCGGCCCATCGAATACTTCCGGCCGATGGTCGAGCGCATCTTCGCCCGCCCCCCGTGGGGCGCGCACACGCGGGAGGGCTGGCCGGTCGAAGGATGAACATCGTGATATGCGGTGGTGGCGTCATCGGCGCTTCCATCGCGTACTTCCTCGGTGAACGCGGCGCTTCCGCGACCCTCGTGGAACGGGCGGACATTGCGGGTGCAGCCTCGGGCAAGTCCGGCGGGTTCATCGCCCGCGACTGGTGCGACGGCCAACCGCAGGCCGAACTGGCGCGGGCGAGCTTCGACCTGCACGCAGAACTCGCCCGTACCCTCGATACGGACTACGGATACCGGCGCATCGACACCCTGCTCGTCGCCGGGAGCGATCGAGGCGGCTTCGAGCGGTATGGGGCAGCGGCGTCGCCGGAGTGGCTGGACGGACGTTGCGCCGTCCACTCCGCCATCGGCTCCCCCCGCACCACCGCCACCATCCATCCCGAGCGATTCACCCGCGCCTTGGTCGATGCCGCATGCGCGCGCGGCGTACGGCTGGTGCGAGGCACAGTGGACGGCATCGCCCGCGACCTCGGCGGCGCGGTGCGCGGGGTGCGGGTCGACGGCACGGAGATTGCCGCCGACGCGGTCGTCATCGCGATGGGTCCGTGGTCGATCCTCGCCACGCAATGGCTGCCGCTTCCGCCGGTGGCCGGACTCAAGGGCTACAGCGTGGTGCTCGCGCCCCGCGTGCCGGTGCCCGCACAGGCGCTGTTTGTCGAGTACGAGAACGCGTCGGGCGAACGGACTTCGCCGGAGATCGTCGTGCGGGCGGACGGCGAGGTGTGGGCCTGCGGCCTGTCTTCGGACGATCCGCTGCCGATCGATCCCTCGGATATCAGCGTCGACGAGGTGAAGTGCCGGGAGATCGCCCGCATCTGCGCTGCGCTGTCGAGCCGTCTCGACGGCGCGGACGTTCTGCGCACCCAGGCCTGCTACCGGCCGATCTGCGCCGACGCCATGCCGTTGCTCGGCCCGGTTCCCGATGTCCCGGGCGCCTACGTGGCGACCGGACACAACTGCTGGGGCATGCTGAACGCCCCGGCGAGCGGACGCGCGATGGCCGAGCTGCTCTGCGACGGCGCATCGTCGAGCGTCGATCTCGCACCGTTCGATCCGGCCCGTCTGGAGGCGGTGCGCAGCGACGACGCCGCAGACCAGGGAAGCCGGATCGAAGGGCTCGATCCGCCCCAGGGCAAGGTCCGCGGCGGGCATGAGCCTTGCGTCGACCATGACCATGCCCATGACCGGGGACGTTGAGGAGACGATCCGATGTTCAGCAAGGCGGTTCCCATCGCGGCCGGCTTCACGCGGCCGATGGTCATCTCCAGCCGCACCACCAGGGGTGAGCGCAGCAGCACCATCGGCGCGTACGTGGTGGTCAACCGCGACGGCTGGATTCTCACCGCGGGCCACCTCCTCGACATCGTGCGCCAGCATCAGGAGAGCGCCCGCCGCTACCAGGGCTACCGCGGCAATGTGGTCGAGTTCCAGCGCGACCTCGCGGCGGACAAGCGGTTCCGCAAGAGGGGCGTGCGAACCTTCCACCGGCCGGGCGGGTTGTCGGTGCGCAACCACTCGGTCTGGTGGGGCGTCGACGGCGCCCGCCTGGTCGACGCAAGGCTCATGCCCGCCGCGGACCTTGCCCTGGGGCGGATCGAGCCGTTCGATCCGACTTCCGTCGCACAATTCCCGGTCTTCAAGAATCCCTCCCGCGGATACGAACCTGGCCGCAGCCTCTGCAAGCTCGGCTTCCCCCTGCACCGCATCGAGCCGCAGTACGACGAACAGGAGAACGCGTTCGCCCTGCCCGAAGGCTCGGTGCCACTGCCGATGTTTCCGCTGGAGGGGATGTTCACGAGGGTGGTCAACACCCGGGCGCCCGGAAGCGGCGAGGGAGCGCCCAGCGCTTTCATCGAAACCTCGACCCCGAGCTTGCTCGGTCAGATGGGCGGCCCCGTCTTCGACCCCGAGGCGGTGGTATGGGGCATCCAGTCCCACACCATGCACCACGCGCTCGGATTCCGCCCCCTGGCGCCAGGCGGACTCCCCGGTCAGGTAGAGCACCAGTTCCTCAATACCGGCCTCGCGGTACATGCGCGCGTCATCCGTGGATTCCTCGACGCCGAGGGCATCGGCTACGATGGCGAGGGGTAGTCTTCTTCACCCGTCCTGCACCGCGGCGTCTCTCGGTCCTCCCGCCGCAGGAGCCAGCGCCAGCGCCAGCGTGGCCATGAAGGCAAGCCGTTACATGCGTTTCACTCTGGAGTGGCGGAAGGTCGAGTGTTCGGTAACGGCCCTTACCGGCCATAGTCCCGGCACCGGGGAAGGAAGCGATGCCGGTCGGAGTCGCCCGCAGGGACCGCTTGTGATATCCCCGCGAGCACCGACACCGCTTCCCTGTCCGGGCTCTGGCCGCGTCTGCGGCCGAGGGTGAAGGTGGAGAGGATGACGACGCCGGGAGCGCCCTCGAAAGACTCTGAATCCTGCTGAGGCGACGAATCCTTATGAGGCGACGCCGGCTCACCCACTCCGGTCAACCGACCTGCTCTGTGCTTCCTGTGCCCTTGTGGGGCATGACCACCGGCGGCTTAGACGCGCCCCTCGAACCGCCTTAACAACGCTTCCGCAATCGCCAGCCGCACGACATCACTTCGCGTCTGTGTCCGTGCCGTCATGCGGTTCAAGCTGGTTCCTCCCTCTCCCTCTTCGCGGTTCACCCGATCGACGAGCGCATCGAGATTCGCGCAGTCTTGGCGGGAGAGCCGCATGTGCAGGAATCGTTTAGTCGCCATTGGTGATTGCTCCTGAACGATGCCGTTGTAGGGGAGGGAGTATAGGGCGCTCCCTAGGGGAAGCGCCCTTCAGTGCCCCGTACTCAGTTACCGCGTAGCTCCGAACGCACCGACCATTTTATGCGTGCCACCGAAACCAGCGTGGAACTTGCCAACTACGGTCGTCGGGAGGTTGCTCGTTACACCGTCAACTGCCTCGCCTTCTTGGAACATTTGAGCTTCCCAATATCCCGTCTGCCCTGGCGCAGCATCATCCTCTCCCATCGACCACTTTGTAGCAACGACAGCATCGTCTCCAGTAGTTCCAGTCCTCGTGAACATAGAATTCGTGACCCCTTCCTCTTCCTCTAGGGATACGCTCCAACCTGGATCGGTAGATCCATCATTCAGGCGGAAGTTATCGATAGTCCCGGAGAGTTTCGAGTTGCTTCCTTCACCAAAGGTTGCCTCTAGCTCTGCATCAGCCGTGAAATGACCGGCATCGGCGTTATCTCCGTACCGAATGGCAAACTTTCCAGCAGCCTCGCCCTCATAAGTAGCAGTGCCAGAAGCAGGCAGAGCACTTCCTGCTAATGCCGCAGGAGCAAGATCGCCAGTAACTCCGGTCGTCCCATAAAACGCGCTTGCTCGGACTGGGCCATCCTTGTCTTCGCGCAGCCACCAACCGAAGAACAGGTAGCTTCTATCTTCCCTCATAACCGTAGCGCCGGCGACAGGGGTGAATGTCCATGTTCCAGCAAGAGTAATCCCATTTTCTCCATGCGTTGCTGTGCAGCCAGTCTCATCACTAGCAGTACACGCATATTCGCCTGACGCTCCCATAAAAGTGCCTGAGAACTTTCGCGAACTATCTGTTCGATAGGTGAGTTGACCGCCTGACGGAAATCCACTACCACCGATATTAGCGTTAGCCGTATCAGACGGTACTGTATAAACATCATCTCCTTCTGCTGCGTCTAGACCGTGCCCTGCTTTCTCAGACAGAAACGAAAATGACTTAGGAGCATCAGCATTTGAATAGATGCGCGCAGTATTCGTGACCTTAGAGTCTCCCTTGCCATCCTCATTCATGTAGTCTGCGCCGCTCCAGCCGCCGAGAGGAGAGACAGGTGCACTCTGCTCTTCGAGTCCTGTAAAAGATGGAGATACGTCATCACCATCAGCATTAGAATTCGCATCAATGTCGAGATCTCCGCTAGTGGCAAAAGAAGCCCTATCGAAACGATTGAGCTTCCCGTACAGCGCCTTCCCCTTATCGAGGCTCGCCTTTCCAGCCGCCTCCGTAACCTTGCCGGTCGCGATTCGGAGGGCCTCCTCGGCATCTGCTAGGACTCCGGTCGCTTCACCGGTATCGGTACCGTGCTCAACTCCATCGATCAGACCCTTCAGTGTGGTGATCGCTTGACTGAGCGGGGTCGTGAGGCTATCCGTGGCAGTTACGCCAACCAAGTCTCCAATGGCTTCACGCGCTACTGTGATTGCGCCGTCAAGAGCCTGCTTCTCCGCCTGCATCTGGGCGGGAGTCGACGTCGTCGTGTCGTCGTCCGTCTCTGTCTTGTTGCTCGACCCCCCCGCATCCCGCGAGGCCGATGCTGGCCGCGATGGCCATGCTCGCCCATAGGCTTGCTCGTGCTTTCATCATTTCGTGCGCTCCTGGTATCTGAAGATTCACCGCCCGGTCGGCGGCGACCACCTCGGAGGGCCACACGGCGGGTGGGCTCAGAGAACCGCCCCGAGATTCCGACATAGCACCCCCCACTACGCATCGGCGTTGGCCCTTCACTTCGCATCGGCCTTCGCCGGTCCCCTACGCGATGAAGCCGTGGGGTCGTACAAGCCTTGCTGCGCGCGTGTATTCCTGGCCGTGGAGTGCGAATCCACCCGGCGTTTTGAGGTCTGATCTCGACGGGTCGAGTCAGGTACTGTGGGTGTGATTGGGGGGTTGCGCGTCCTCGCGAGCACGAAAGTGCTCGCTCGGGGCCATGCATCAGAGAGGAATTACCAGCTAAAACAGAGGATTAGAACTCGCTCAACAACAATACGAATGCTTCGCATCCGGTTCTCATCAGGCGCTGTATTTGTTACCCACGTGTCCCCAGTTGTTACCCAGAGGGGGAAAATGCGTCCCGAGCCGGTCACCATCGAGGTCCCGGCGGGGGGCGAATTGAGGGGGTGAGAGGGAGGATTCCCGGATTTCGAGCGAACGCCTCACTGTGCCCGCCAGTCACGGCCCCAGAGGCCCTCCGCGTCCGACCAGACGCTGCGCCAAGTAGTTGTAAATGCAGAAAAAAAGGCGCACAGTTCCGAACAGATACCTTACAGATACCTTCACCAAATGGCAGAAAGGCTCACTGGCAAAAATGTCGCATTCAAGACATTCCTGTCGTTCAAGAGTATTTGCCAACACACACGAAACAGTATGCTTTCTCCCGCTCGTGTGTGGGTCTTTCCTGGCTGCGATTCGAGCCAATATGCAGTCACACCCACTGTACCTGAATTCCTCGCCGTCCCTCACCATTCGCCGTATCGCTCTTTTTTCGAGCGTTTACAGGCATTTGTGCGTCGGTTCTCACAGACTGCCGCCCAGTGCCGACCGGGATATGTGTGTCCCCACCGAGCCGGGGATTTCACCGATCTGTCCGGCTCGAATGCCCACGTCTCACCGAACTTCACGGCGTACTCGGCCACGATGGCGTGCGCGCATCTTGCGCAGAAACGCCACCGGGCACCGGGGGTTGTTCGGGGCGAACAGGACGCCGGCGGCCCCCTCGGTGCAGCGTGCGGCCCCGTGGCAGTGGGTGCAGGTAGACACCGATGCGCACCGCGGAGCGGTAGTATCCGGAAAGGTCGGTCGTGGTCAGGGTCTCAGTGGTGAGTTGAACCGTGCCGAAACGGCACGTAGCGGGTTCTGGAGGCTCTGAAAATGGAATGGTCGGACATCAACGCATTCGGATACGTCCTGACCGAAGAACAGGCGATTCCGGATGCCACGCCGGAGCACATCGATCTCGGTGCATTCCGCACCTATCTGGAGCGTCCGGGCTTCGACACCGTGAACGACCCGCAGCCGGACCGCGGGGACGATCTACGCAATCGCGACGTTGTCGTGGAGACCGGAGGGGAACTGCACGCAACGCTCTACGGGATTCTGGCCTTCGGGAAGGATCCGCAGCGCTACCGGCGCGGACCCGAAATTTCGGAGAGGATGGAGTCGAGCGCCTCCCGATGGGTTGCGAGGAATAGTCGATCCTTCTCCCTCCCCGCTCTCGCCTTCGATTCCACGATATGGGAGAGCCGCGCCACCGGAATCGCGATCTCATCGACTTCGAATATTCGGCGCGCCGGCCAGATCGCCTCGAAATCGAAACCACTCATCACGAGCGACAGATCGACATCCGTCCCCATCCCGTCGCTGGCACGGGTGAGCGCACGTCGCTCGACTATCGCACGGGCCAGATCCGCATCTCGCGGTTCGTCGAGCCGCTCCATCCCGGCGAACAACTCGAATCCACTGTCCAGGCACACTTGCCAGGCCACAAGCAAATTCCCGGTGTCCGCGGGTAGAAAAAGATCGCGATCGAGCGTGGTGAACATCGCACTGCCAGAAGGCGCGTAGTAGTTCGCACCCCATACGCCGATGACCAGATAGCGCACCCCACGCGCCGAGAGGGCACCGGCAAGCGAGGCGAACCGATCCACGGGACTCTCAGCGCCGCCTTGCCGAATTCAGGTGACGTACGGCAGCCGCGTGCGCCTGGTGGACCCAGCTCTTGTCCGCACCGGATGCATTTCCGGACATGGCTTCGAGGCGAAGGATGCGCCGGAGGTAGTCGGGCGCGAGCGACTCGATCAGGGGGGGATGGTACGCGCCCTCGACCGTAACGGACCGTCCGCCCCGAGCGTGCAACGGATCGCTCGCTCGGGTCACGGCAGCCGGCCGAACATCGATCAGGATGCGCCGGTACCCGGTCACGACACACCTCCCGGATTGAATTCCCGAATCGACACCATTATCGCCCGAATGGTCGCTCCGGAAGTCGAAATTTCGCCCGAATCACACCGCGACTGCCTGCGCGCCCGGGGATACCCCGGCGACAATCCGTGGGAGCTCTGCACCAACAGCGCCACGAATGCGCACTCGGATTCATGATCGGGCATTGGTAGTGCGACGGGCGTCGCCTGTGGAATGATCGGACATCAACGCATTCGGATACGTCCCGACCGAAGAACAAGCGATTTGGATGGGTTCGTGAAGGTGACCTTCCACCTCGACTCGCACGAGAGCACCGGGCCAGGATGATGACGTACGACTACATCATCTGCGGCGCCGGCTCCGCCGGCTGCGTGCTGGCGAACCGGCTGAGCGCGGATCCGGGCCTGCGGGTTCTGGTGCTGGAAGCTGGTCCCATGGACCGAAACCTCATGATCCACATCCCGGCCGGCGTCCACGCCGTCCACAACGATCCCACCCTCAACTGGAACTACGAGACCGAAGACGAACCCGAACTGAACGGGCGAAACGTGTATACGCCGCGCGGCAAGGTCGTGGGCGGCTCGTCGTCGATCAACGCCATGGTCTACATGCGCGGGCATCCTCTGGACTACGACCGCTGGGCCGGCGAGTACGGGCTCGGGCAATGGACCTACGACCAGTGTCTGCCCTACTTCAAGGCAGGCGAAGCGAGCGACCGCGGAGCCGACGACTGGCGCGGGGCCGATGGCCCGCTCGGCGTCACGCGCGGCAACTTCCGGAATCCGCTGTTCGACGCTTTTCTCGACGCAGGGGAGCAGGCCGGGCAGGGACGCTCGGACGATCTCAACGGCTATCGACCGGAGGGCGTCGCCCGGCTGGACAGCACGAAGAAGCACGGTCGCCGTTGCAGCGCCGCGGTCGCCCACCTCGGACCCGCGTTGAGGCGGAAGAACCTGCGTCTGGAAACCCGCGCCATGGCCCGCCGCATCGTCATCGAAGGCCATCGCGCGGTGGGGATCGAGTATCAGCGCCATGGCGAGATCCGTACCGCCCGGGCCGAGCGCGAGGTCATTCTCTCGGGCGGTGCCATCAACTCGCCCCAGCTCATGATGATCTCGGGCATCGGACCGGCCGATCACCTGCGCTCGGTCGGCATCGAGCCCAGGCTGGATCTGCCGGGGGTGGGCCGGAACCTGCAGGACCATCCGACCGTCATCGTCCAGGTCGCCTGCACCCGGCCGGTCACCATCGACCGGATCGCGAAGCCCCACCGCAAGCTGATGGCCGGTGCGCGGTGGCTGCTCACGCGCTCCGGCATCGCCGCGTCGAACATCTGGGAGGCAGGCGGTCTCGTGTTCGGAAACTGCGACGTCCCGTACCCGAACCTCCAGTATCACTTCGGTCCCGTGGGCTTCTCCCACGAGGATGGCGCCATCAGGCTGCACCAGGCGTTCGCGCTTCATGTCGACCAGTTACGCCCGACGAGCCGCGGCCGCATCGATCTGAAATCCGCCGACCCGTTCGAGAAGCCCGCGCTCCACTTCAACTATCTCGCGACCGAACATGACCGACGCGAGCTGATCGAGGGCGTACGCGCCGCGCGCGATCTTATCCGCCAGCCGGCATTCGACGCCCTGCGCGGCACCGAGATCCGCCCGGGTGAGGACGCGACCAGTGACGCCGACCTCCTCGCCTTTCTCCGCAGCGCGGTGGAAACCGACTACCACCCCTGCGCGACCTGCCGCATGGGCACCGACGCGATGGCGGTCGTCGACGGCGAGATGCGCGTGCACGGGATGGAGGGCCTGCGCGTCGTCGACGCTTCCGTCATGCCTCAGGTGATCAGCGCCAATCTCAACGCGCCGACGCAGATGATCGCGGCCCGGGCGGCGGACTTCATCCTCGGCAAGGAGCAGCTCCCGCCGTTCAGGGCGCGGTTCCACTTCTCGGACGATTGACTCGCATTTCTCGGGGCGTGCAGACGTACCCGCAGGTACAGAGCGAGCTTGCGAAGCGAGCGGCATCAAGCACCCCGAGCCACACCCTGGCCTTGTGCAACGCGGCGAAAACGTAAAACGCTTGCAGAGCAAGCGTTGGTTCGATCAGATCCGCGGCCGTGAATCGGTAAAATTTCCGGGCCACGTCCGCGCACGACGAGAGGGAGGGAGAACGGCGCAGTCAGTGCCCCGCGAGGGTCAGGATCGTGTCGATGAGGATCTCCACCGGGGTCAGAATCAGCCACGGCAGCAGGTCGAGCTTCATCCCGATCTGGGTACCGATGAGGGGCGGCACGATGAGCAGCCCGATGATGATGGCCATGCCGTAGCGTTCAAGCTTCGCGTAGGGCACCGCGAGGGATCGGGGCAGGAGTCCCAGAACCACCCGGCCTCCGTCCAGCGGAGGAAGCGGCAGCATGTTGAATACCGCGAGCACGACGTTCAGCAGCAACGCGTTCTTGAGGTTCTGGAACAGCCACGGACGCGCGATATCGGGAAACAGGATGGTGACATACATCAGGAGCGCGGCTAGGTACGCCATGGCGAGGTTGACCCCCGGACCGGCCGCCGCCACCCAGATCATGTCGCGTCGGGGCTGGCGGAGGCGGGAGAAGTCGACCGGTACCACCGGCTTCGCGTAGCCGAACAGGAACGGCGCCTTCATCGCCAGCAGAAGCCCGGGCACAAGCAGGGTGCCGACAGGATCGACGTGTCGCGCGGGATTGAAGCTCACCCGGCCCGCGCGCATCGCGGTATCGTCACCCAGCTTCCACGCCACCCACCCGTGCGCCGCCTCGTGCAACGTGATCGCGGTCAGCGCGGGCAGCGCCCAGACCGAAACGGAGTACATCAACGTCGACAAGGCGTCGAACACGCGCAATCGTCCCTGACATGAGCCTGCCGGCGAGCGGCGCCCCTGGTTGGTCCACGCTGGTGCGTCGACCCTGGTTGGTCGACCCTGGGGCGTCCGTCCCGCGTCGTCACCGCGGGCCGGCGTGTACGGCCGCGATTGTATCCGCAAGGCGAGGCAAGTTGCCCATCCGTGCTCCGGCAATGTCCGCGAACGGGCCGAAAAAGCGGTCCCGCGACGCAATCCGGCGAGATTTCGACCTCCACCGCATCTGGTGGAGGAGATTCGGGGGCCATGCTCCGGCGATCGATGTCGCGCCGGCACTGCACCGCATGACGGCCCATCGAGCCGCCAGCAAATCGCCGGGCACTCTGGCGCGTTACAATCGATCTTCAAGCCCCGGGAGGCGACCGGCCGATCGGTTCGCAGAACCCCGCCGGCGGCGCGCAGGGGCGGACCGGACGGTCGGCATACGGCTGCCGCGCTCCATCGGGAGGCCGGCGTCAAGTGCGCAGGACCGACCGGGCCGGATGGGGCACACCGAACTGTCGAGGCCGACCGGGGCCGACCAGGACCGATCGGGACCGATCAGGACAGCGTCAGCCCGTCGGCACCGCGGTATTCCGACGCGGGGGACACCCCGAACGATCGAGGAGGACACGTCATGCAGCTCACCCCGGAAGAAATCAGGCGGTTCGACGAAGAAGGCTACCTGTTCTGGCCTTCACGCTTCTCGGCCGAGGAAGCTGCGGGGCTGCGTCGGGCCGCCGACGAGGTCTACGCCATGGACCGCGAGGAGGTGTGGCGCGAGTCGAGCGGAGTCGCCCGCACCGCGTTCGCCGCCCACACCTACCATGAGGCGTTCCGCCGCCTCGGGCGCCACCCGCGCCTCGTCGAACCGGTCATGCAGCTCGTGGACGGGCCGGTGTACATGCATCAGTACAAGGTCAACGCCAAGGCCGCGTTCGACGGCGAGGTCTGGCAGTGGCACCAGGACTTCGGCACCTGGCACCGCGACGACGAGATGCCGGAGCCGCGCGCGATGAACATCGCGGTGTTCCTCGACGAGGTGACCGCCGCCAACGGACCGCTGCTGTTCCTCCCGCGAAGCCACAAGCTCGGCGTGATCGACGCCGGACACGATCTGGAGACCACCTCCTACCCGCTGTGGACCCTCGATCGCGACACCGTGACCCGGCTCGCCGAACAGGGCGGGTGCGTGGCCCCCACCGGCCCCGCCGGCAGCGTGATCGTGTTCTCGTCCACCCTGGTGCACGCGAGCCCGCCGAACATCAGCCCCATGAGCCGCACCATCGTCTACCTCTCGCTGTGTCACGTGGATAATCATATCCGCCGGTTCAAGCGCCCGGAGTGGGTTGCGCACCGCGACTTCCGGCCCATCGAGCCGCTCGCCGACGATTGCCTCGCCGGCCTCACCCTCACCCAAGCGGCGGCCTGAACACGCCATGTACATGCACGGGCTGCTTCACGAGCGCGCGGCGCATGCCCGCCCGGTGCGGGTCGGGCTCGTGGGGGCCGGCAAGTTCGGGTCGATGTTCCTGGCTCAGGTGCCCTCGACGGCCGGCCTCGAAGTGAACATCATCGCCGACCTCGATCCGGACTGCGCCCGCGCCGCATGCCGCGCCACGGGGTGGAACGACGCCCTCCTCGACCGCACCCGGTTCACTGACGACGCGTTCGAGGCGATACGCGCCGGCGATGTCGACGTGGTGGTCGAGGCCACCGGCGACCCCGCGGCGGGGATCGCCCACGCCCGCGCCGCCTTCGCGGCCGGCCGGCACCTCGTCATGGTCAACGTCGAGGCCGACGTGCTCGCGGGCCCCCTGCTCGCGGCGGAGGCGCGCGACGCCGGAGTCGTCTGCACCATGGCCTACGGCGATCAGCCGGCGCTGACCTGCGAGATGGTGGAATGGGCACGCGTCAACGGCTTCGAGGTGGTAGCGGCCGGCAAGGGCACGAAGTACCTGCCTTCCTATCACAGCTCGACCCCGGACACGGTGTGGGACCACTACGGCCTCAGCGCGGCGCAGGCGCGGGCCGCGGGCATGAACAGCCGGATGTTCAACTCCTTTCTCGACGGCACCAAGTCCGCCATCGAGATGGCGGCGATCGCGAACGCGACCGGCCTCGCCCCGCCGCCGGACGGTCTGCGGTTCCCGCCCTGCGGCCGGGACGACCTCGCCCATGTGCTGCGGCCCACGGAAGACGGCGGACAGCTCCATCACCGGGGTCAGGTGGAAGTGGTGTCGTCCATCGAACGCGATGGCCGCCCAGTCCCGAATGATCTGCGGTGGGGGGTCTACGTGGTCATCGAGGCCCCCAACGACTACACCGCAGCCTGCTTCCGCCAGTACGGCATGAATACCGATGCCTCGGGCCGATACTCGGCCATGTACAAGCCGTTCCACCTCATCGGGCTGGAGTTGAACGTGTCGATCCTCTCCGCCGCCCTGCTCGGCCGTCCGACTGGCGCCGCCCGGGATTTCACCGGCGACGCGGTGACGACCGCGAAGCGGGACCTCGCCGCCGGTGAGGCTCTCGACGGCGAGGGCGGCTTCACCGTGTACGGGAAGCTCCTGCCCGCGCGCACGTCGCTCGAACGCGGCGCGCTCCCGATCGGCCTTGCGCATGGGGTGACACTGAAGCACGCGGTCGAGGCCGGCGAAGTCGTCGGATGGGACGACGTGGAGTACGACCCGGCACAGGAGGCGGTGCGGGCGCGGCGCGAGATGGAGGCGCGGTTCGGCATGGAACGGCGCCCCGCCGCAGCATGACGGCTCCCGACTCAGCCGTCGCAATCACGGTCATGCGAGGAGATCCGAATATGAACAGCGTTCCATGGCGCAAGAGCGCGGTCGAGCTGGCCGCCATGATCCGGGCGGGCGAAGTGTCGTGCGTCGAGGTTACACAGTCGGTACTCGATCGCATCGCCGCCCACAACGGTCGCATCAACGCGATCGTTGCCGAATGCTCCGGGGAGGCGCTGCGCGCCGCCGAGCAGAAGGATCGGGAGGTGGCCGCCGGCGGCGCTCTCGGGCCGCTGCACGGCGTCCCCGTCACCATCAAGGTGAATGTCGATGTCGCGGGACAGGCCACCACGAACGGCCTGCCCGCGTTCGCCGGTCTCATCGCCCCGGACCACTCCCCGGTGGTGCGGAACCTGCTCGACGCCGGCGCGGTCATCGTGGGCCGTACCAACACCCCCGAGTTCTCCATGCGCGGGACCACGGACAACCCGCTCCACGGCCGCACCCTCAATCCATGGGACGGTGAGGCGTCGCCCGGCGGCTCCTCGGGTGGCGCGTCGGCCGCGGCGGCGATGGGATTCGGGCCGATCCACCACGGCAACGACATCGGGGGGTCGCTCCGCTTCCCTTCGTTCGCCTGCGGTCTCGCCACGGTGAAGCCGACCTTCGGGCGGGTGCCCGCCTTCAACCCGAGCGCATTGGCCGAGCGCGGCCTCCTCGCGCAGCTCATCTCCGTGCAGGGCGCGATCTGCCGCGAGGTGCGGGACGTGCGGCTCGCGACCCGGGTGCTCGCGGGCGGCGACCCGCGCGATCCGTGGTGGATGCCGGTCCCGTTCGACGGGCCGCGGCTCGATCCTCCGATCAGGGTGGCGGTGACCACCGAAACGCACGGTTATCCGATGCACCCGGACATCCTGGCCGGCATCGAACGCGCCGCGGACACCCTGAGCGATGCGGGCTACGCGGTGGAGCGGGTGACGACACCCTCGATCATGAAGCCCGCGCGCGCGTGGTTCGATGTACTGGTGAGCGAGATCACCCACTTCCTCGGCCCCCTGGCGCGCGAGCACGGCAGCGAGACCATCCGGACCATCTTCGAGCACTACCAGCGCATCGGGACGCCGGTCGACGCGGCCGGATACCGGCAGGCCATCGCGGACCGCACCATGCTCACCCGCGAGTGGAGCCTCTTCCTCGAACATCATCCTCTGGTGCTGTGCCCGTTCCTGATGCGCACGGTCTATCCGTGGGACTACGACGCGCAGGGGTTCGAACAGATCCGGGACAAGTTCCTCTCCGCCATCTACAGCACCGGCGTCAACTACCTGAGCCTGCCGGCGGGGGTGGTGCCCATCGGGTACGCGGGCGGCCTGCCGGCCGGGGTACAGATCATCGGCCGCCGCTTCCGCGAGGATCTGATCCTCGACGCGATGGAGGTCATCGAATCCGAAGTCGGCATCCTGTCACATGCGCTGTGGGAACGGGAGAACGGGGCGGCATAGGGTCTTGACGCCACCGCGGGGACAACAAGACAGATACGGAGACGCCTCATGACCGGCACCATCAGAGTCTTCTGGCAGCCGCACTGAACGAGCTGCCTCAGGGTCAAGGAATACCTCTCGGTCCGTGGGATCGAGTACGAATCCATCAACGTCCTGGAGGGCGACGGGGCGGAGGCGCTGCGTGCGCTGGGTGCCCGGTCCGTACCGGTGGTGGCCCGGGACGGTCGGTTCGTCTTCGCACAGGTCATCAAGGATGTCGTCGACTTTCTGGAGTTGCCGGACGACACCGCGCCCGAGCTTTCCCCGGCGGCGCTCGCGGCGAGGCTCGACCGGGTCCTCGAGACCGCTGTCCGTCTCACGCGGCAGATGCCCGATGCGCGCCTGGAGGATCTTCTGCCGAACCGGCCCCGCTCCTGGCGCGTGCTGATGCACCACGTATTCCAGATCTCCATCGCTTATCTGGACATGGAGGAGCACGGCTCCACCCTCACCTACGAAACCCTGACCGCACCGCCGCCGGACGACATGCGCACCAGCGCGGCGGTGGCGGACCACGGGGAAGCGGTGCGGGGGCGTTTCGCGGCGTGGTGGGACCGGGTCGCCGGCGAGGAATTCTCGGGCCGGGTGCCCACCTACTTCGGCGGCACCACCCGGCACGAGATGCTGGAACGCACGGTCTGGCACACCGCGCAGCATGTCCGCCAGGTGGCGTCACTGCTGGAGCAGGCGGGGGTCGCGCCGGATCGGCCCCTGACCACGGACGACCTTCAGGGCCTGCCGCTCACCGACACGGTCTGGGACGAGGATTGACGCCTCGCGAGAACACTACGCCCCCTCCCCCCGCAGACGCAGACCCCCGTTACACGCTCCCATCGGGTGGCTGCCTCGGATCATCAGGATCACTCGAGGTGGCTCGGGGTTACCCGGTCGTTCCCCGTACGGGCGCATCGAGCCGCATGGTGTCGCGTCCACGGGGCCGAAGTCCTCGAACCCGAGTTCGGGCCGCTCAGCCGAGTTCTTCGAGTACCTCGCGCACGTTGGCTGCGATCGCATCGATGGGTTCGTCGCCGTGGTACAGCGCACGCACGTATCCGAGGGGGTCGATGAGGTAGGCGACGGTGGAATGGTTCACGAGATAGCCGTCCTTCGGCTGCCCCTCCGGGATCGTGAACTGCGCTCCGTAGCGGCGGGCGATGTCCTGGAGTTCGTCCTTGCCGCCGGTGAGTCCGACGAACGCGGGATCGAAGAACTCCACGTACTCTCCGAGTCGTTCCGGCGTGTCCCGGACGGGATCCACGGAGACAAAGACGCCGGTGAACCGGGCAGCGTCCTCCGGCGGCAGGGCGGCTCGGACCTCGCGCACGCGGGCCAGCGTGGCCGGGCAGACATCCGGACAGAAGGTGTAGCCGAAGAACATCACCAGCGCGCGGCCCTGCAGATCGCTCAGGTGCATGCGCTCCCCGCGCTGGTTCGTGAGTTCGAAATCTCCCCCGATCTCGTATCTCTCGAGCGCCACCGCGGCCTCGGGTGCCACGCGCCCGGGGGCGTCGTCACGGACCATACCGCCGAAGACGAGCCCGGCGGCGAGCGCCGCGATCACGATCGCGCCCATCGCAAGGTAGTGAGAGAGCCTCGACATTCGTACCGCTCCCAAGTGCGGTAGAAGCCTCGTGCGCCGGGATCATACGCGCGGCACCACTGTACCGAGTACTCCCCCGCGCAACGCTGCGTGCGCCGGGATCATACCGCAGGTGACCGCAGGGCCGCGGTCAGCGCGGCCCGCCGACCGCTTCCGGCGCCGCGTCACGGGTTCTGAAAATCGCGATCGTGGGAGAGTCGACAGGAGCATTTCGCGCGACGGCCCGCACTGGCCCGGGGCTGGGCTACCCGTGCCGGAAGCCGCCGTGAAAGAATCGCGTATCCAGCCTCGGTGGCTTCCATCGACAAGCCGGGACCCCACCGATCGACTGCAATGCGCTGCGGGAGACGAACGACAAGATGCATGCCCGCCAGATTATTCACGTGGTGAGCGCCCACGCCGAGGGCGAGGTCGGCGATGTCATCGTCGGCGGCGTTGCCCCGCCACCGGGCGAGACGCTCTGGGAGCAGTCGCGCTTCGTCGCGACCGACGGGCGACTGCGCGGCTTCGTGCTGAACGAACCGCGCGGCGGCGTGTTTCGCCACGTGAACCTTCTGGTTCCGCCGAAGCGGCCGGAGGCGCAGATGGGCTTCATCATCATGGAGCCGGAGGACACGCCCCCGATGTCCGGCTCGAACAGCCTCTGCGTCGCCACGGTGCTGCTCGAGACCGGCATCCTGCCGATGCACAAGCCCGAGACGCGGCTCGTGCTCGAAGCCCCGGGCGGACTGATCGAAGCGACCGCATCCTGCCGCGACGGCCGGGTCGAGCGGGTGCGCGTGACGAACGTCCCTTCCTTCGTCGACCGGCTGGACGCCGCCCTGGAGGTCGAGGGGCTCGGAACCCTCGCGGTTGACACTGCGTACGGGGGCGACAGCTTCGTCATCGTCGACGCGCACGCGCTCGGCTTCTCGCTGACTTCGGACGAGGCGCGCGACCTCGCGCTGACCGGGGTGCGCATCACCCGCGCCGCGAACGAGCAGCTCGGCTTCTCGCACCCGGAGAACCCGCAGTGGTCGCATGTCTCGTTCTGCCAGATGGCAGCGCCGGTAGAGCGACGCGACGGCGTGAAGACCGGCCGGAACGCGGTCGCGATCCGGCCCGGCAAGATTGATCGATCGCCCTGCGGCACCGGATGCTCGGCGCGGCTCGCGGTGCTGCACGCGCGGGGCGAGATCGGCATCGGCGAACCGTTTGTCGGTCTCTCGCCCCTCGGCTCGCGGTTCGACTGCCGCATCGACGCCCTGGCGCGCGTCGGAGATCGCGAGGCGGTGGTGCCGTCGCTCGACGGCCGGGCGTGGATCACGGGCACACACCAGCACACGCTGGACCCGGAAGACCCATGGCCGGAAGGCTATCGGCTGAGCGACACCTGGCCGCGGATGGACTGAAACGTGCGCGGGACGTACATCATCGCCGTTGTCTTCTCCTCCACCGCCATCGGGGTGGGGGTGTCGCAGTACGCGTTCGGGCTGTTCATCGTGCCCATCGAGGCAGCTTTCGGGTGGTCGCGCACCGAGATCAGCGCGTCGCTGTCCTTTGCCGCGGTGAGCGGTCTGACGGCTCCGTTTCTCGGGCGGGCCATGGACCGCGTCGGCGCGCGCCCCGTACTCGTGTTCTCGCTCGCAGTGTTCGGGGCAAGCTTCTGCCTGCGGCCCCTGATGACCGATCTGTGGCACTGGTATGCGCTGAGCCTCCTCCAGTTCGCCGCCTTTCCGGGACTGACGGTGCTGCCGGCCGGGCGCCTGGTCGCGGCCTGGTTCCCGCACATCCGCGGCCGGATGATGGGAATCGTCACGGCCGGCAACAACGTCGGCGGACTGGTCATGCCCGCATTCATCGCCGCCCTGTTCGCGGTGATGGCGTGGGACGAGGCGTCCGTGATCATCGGAGTCGCGGCGTTCGCCATCGCCGGAGTGGCGATGCTGGTGATCCGGGAAGCGCCCCCGACCCCGGAGGGGCATGCTCGCCGCCCCGGTACGCCGGGCGAAGGCGCCACCGCGCCCGCCGCCCCGCTCCCGGACCGGAACCTTCGCGAGACGATCCGTACCCGGATGTTCTGGGCGGTATTCATCACGATCACCCTCGGGACGTTCACCTACGCCTCCATCCTGCCCCACGTGCTTGCGCATCTGGTGAACCGGGGCATGACGAATGCTTCCGCCCTGACCGTACTCGGTACGCTCGCGACCGCCGGCATCGGCGGCAAACTCGGGTTCGGCTGGCTGGCCGAACGCCTCGGCGCGCGGCGCCTGATGATGGTGAACCTCGCCGGTCAGGCGGTATTCGCCGCTCTCCTCGCCCTTGCCTTCCCCGCCTGGATGCTCGCGCTGGCAACACCGCTGTTCGGCCTGTTCATGGGCGGCTTCGGGGTGCTCTACATCCTGCTGGTGCAGGAGTCGTTCGGCATGCGCCACTTCGGGAGCGTCATGGGGCTGATGAACCTCGGCACCGTGATCTCCTACGGTGCGGGGCCGCTCATCGCCGGGGTGTCCTACGACCTCTCCGGCGGCTACGGCATCGCCTTCCTCGTCACCTGCGGTCTGTTCCTCACCGGCGTGGTCGCGCTCGTGTTCGCGCGCCCTCGCGCGGAGCCGACGCGGATTGAGGCGGACTTCCGTCAGCCGTCGTAAGCGGCAGACTTCATGGAGCTCTGGATACCCGTCACGCTGGCCGCGGCGTTCATGCAGAACCTGCGCTCAGCCCTGCAGAAGCACCTGAAGGGGAGACTGAGCACCGCCGGCGCCACCTTCTGCCGGTTCGTGTACGCCGTTCCGCTCGCGATCGCCTACGTGACGCTGCTCGGCGAGGGGTTCGGCTTCGAGTGGCCAGCGCCGAATCCGCGCTTCGTGGTCTTCGCGATGCTCGGCGGCATCACCCAGATCGCCGCCACCGCGCTGCTCGTACACCTGTTCTCGCTGCGCAACTTCGCGGTCGGGACCACCTACTCGAAGACCGAGACGGTGCAGGCTGCGGTCTTCGGCGTCGTGATCCTCGGCGAAGCGGTGAGCGTGGCTGCCGCCCTGGCCATCGGCGTCAGCCTCGTCGGGGTGATGTGCATCTCGGTCGCGAAGACCCGCCTGAACTTCGCCAACCTGCTCCTCGGCTGGACCGGGCGCGCCGCCCTCATCGGGATCCTGTCGGGCACGTTCTTCGGGCTGAGTGCCGTCGCCTACCGTGCCGCCTCGCTCTCCCTCGGCGGCGAGGGGTTCCTGATGCAGGCCGCGTTCACCCTCGCCTGCGTACTGATGTTCCAGACCGCGGTGATGACCATCTGGATCCGGCGGCGCGAGCCCGGGGAGCTGACGCGCGTGGCCCGCGAATGGCGGCTCGCCTCGCTCGTGGGCGTCTCGGGGATGCTCGGCTCGGCCGGCTGGTTCACCGCGATGACCCTCGAAAACGTCGCCTACGTCCGCGCGCTCGGGCAGGTCGAACTGGTCTTTACCTTCGCCGCCTCGTACTTTTTCTTTCGGGAGCGATCGACGACGCTGGAGGTGGCGGGCATCGTGCTCATCGTGGCGGGGATCGTGATTCTGCTGCTCGGGTGAGCAGTAGCGCTGGCTCCGAATACTCCGCTTGCGCTGACAGACCGCTGTCAGACTGCGCTTGCCCGGCGGCACGTGCCGTTCCAGAATACGCGCCCCCGGTTCCTTCCCTTCATGTCCGCACCCGCTCCTTCCACCACTCCCGACCGCACGCTCGCCCTCGTTCCCGAATCGGTGCGCACTCGCCGCACCGCGGTCGCGTTCGATGCGGGGGTGCTGCTGCGCATCACGCGCATGGCCTTTGCCCATCCGTGGCGCATGGCGCTCGGGCTCGGCTGCACCCTGCTCGCGGCCGTGGCTCAGCTTGTCATTCCACAGCTCATCGGTGATGCGGTGGATTTCGCTCAGGGACTCCTCGCGTCGGCCGGCGACGACGCGGCCGCACGCGACGCTCTGGCCCACGCCGCCGCACTCATCCTCGTTACCTCCATCTTTCGCGGGCTCTTCACGATGATGCAGAACTACCAGGGTGAGGCGGTGGGCCAGCTCATCGCCTACCGGCTGCGTCTCGCCCTCTACGCCAAGATCCAGAAGCTGTCCTTCAGCTACCACGACCGGGTACACACCGGCGACCTGATGACCCGCGGCATCCTCGACATCGAGGGTACGAAGCTCTGGGTGAGCACCGGGGTCCAGCGCTCGCTCCTGCTCTCGGTCCTGGTCGGAGGTGGAGCGTGGCTGATGATGTCGATCGACGTGCTGCTCGGATGCCTCGCGCTCAGCTTCGTACCGTTCGTGGCGCTCGGCGCCTCACTCGCCCGGCTCCGGCTCCGCACCCTGTGGTATGCGCTTCAGGAGGAGCTGGCGGTGCTCACCCGGGTCATGGAGGAGAACCTCGGCGGTATCCGCGTGGTGCGCGCTTTCGTGTCCCAGGCGTTCGAGATGGCCCGCTTCGACGTGATCTCCCGCCGTGCGCTCACCATCGCGCACCACCGCATCGATGTCTTCGTCAAGAGCACCACCACGATGACCTTCGCCTTCTTCGTCTCGATGGGGCTCGTGCTGTGGACAGGCGGCGAGAAGGTGCTGGCCGACGCGCTGACCATCGGAGAGTTCGCGTCCTTCCTCGCCTTCATGGCCATCCTGCAGATGCCGGTACGCCAGATCGCGTGGACGGTGAACTCGGTGGCGCGCACCTCGACCTGCGGTGGGCGCCTGTTCGAGGTCCTCGACCTGGAGCCGGAAATCCGGAACCGCCCGGACGCCCGCGACCTCGACATCCGCGAAGGGGTGGTCCGCTTCGAGAACGTGTCGTTCCGCTACCGCAAGGAGGGCAAGGGTCCGCCGGTGCTGCGCGACGTGAGTTTCGAGGTCCGCCCCGGGCGGGTCACCGGCATCGTGGGTCCTCCGGGCAGCGGCAAGTCGACCATCGCCCACCTCATTCCCCGGTACTACGACGTCGATGCCGGCCGCGTCACCATCGACGGTCAGGACGTGCGGGACGTGACGCTGGGGTCGCTGCGCCGCCGGGTAAGCGTTGTGCAGCAGGACCCCTTCCTGTTCACCGCCGCCATCGACAACAACGTGAACTACGGCGACCCGTGGGCGGAGCGCAGCGCGGTGCGCCGGGCCACCGAAGCGGCGCAGCTCCACAAGTACGTGGAGCACCTGCCCGAGGGCTACGAGACCCTGGTCGGCGAGCGCGGCGTGTCACTCTCCGGCGGACAGCGCCAGCGCCTCGCGATCGCCCGCAGCGTGCTGCCCGCATCGAGCGTCATCGTCTTCGACGACTCCACCGCGGCGGTGGACGCCGCCACCGAACGTCGGATTCACGAAGCGCTGGCCGACGTGACCCGCGATCGCGCGATGATCGTCATCGCTCACCGCCTCTCCTCGGTGATGTACGCCGACGAGATTCTCTTCCTGGAGGAAGGCCGCATCGTCGAGCGCGGCGCGCACGACGTTCTGGTCGCGCTCGGCGGGCACTACGCCGCGCTGTACGCGCTTCAGACCCGATCGAACGACGGGGCCGAGGTCGAGGACGGAGCCGGGGACGAGGCTCCCGCCGGATGATTGCATCCGCACCGAGCGCCGGGGCCGTTCGCGGAAACGGCGTCGCCGAGAACAGGGCGGCAGTCCGTTCCCCGTGCGGAGAGTCGTGGCGCGTGAATGCATCGGTCGGACGGGAACGCCGATGAAGGCGGCAGCACCGCCGAGCCCGACGCACGGGTCGCCGCGGGCGGTGGTCGGCTCCCAGGTCTCGTTCGAGGAGGAGATGTTCGGTGCCGCCTTCGACGGTCGGGTGGTGCGGCGCTTCTGGTCCTTCGTCACTCCCCACCGCCGGCGGCTCTGGATTGGCGTGGCCGCGGTGCTCGTCTTCACCCTCACCCAGATCGCGATCCCGCTCGTGCTGCGCCACGCCATCGACGGGGCGCTCGCGGTGGGTGGGGCGGGAATCGAGGTGCTGCACTGGATCGTCATCGCCTTCTTCGCGGTGGCGGCGCTCAACTACGCGTCCAACTTCACCCAGGAGCTCATCGTCGGGCGGATCTCCGGGAGTCTGCTGTTCGATCTCCGCCGGGCGATGTACGCGCACCTGCAACACGTCTCCCTCTCCTTCATGGACAAGACCGAAGTCGGTCGGCTCATGTCCCGGCTCCAGGGGGACGTCAACGCGTTGCAGGAGTTCCTCGAGACCTCCATCTTCGCGATCGGCGATTTCGTGCTCCTCATCGGCATCATCACCGTCCTGCTGTTCCTCGACGTACGCCTCGGTCTGCTCACCCTCTCGGTGGTGCCGGTGCTGATCGTGGTGCGCATCGTCTGGTTGCCGCCCGCGCGGCGGGCCTTCATGCGGGCGCGGGAAGCGAGTTCGGTCGTCAACGGGGCGCTCGCGGAGAACGTGCACGGCGTGCGCACCATCCAGGAGATGGGACGGGAGGCCGTCAACCTCGACCTTTTCGACGACAAGGCGAAGGACAACCTGCATGCGCACCTGCGGGCGTCGAAGTTCTCCAGCGTGATGATTCCGATTGTCGACACCCTCACCGGCATCGCGATGGCGATCGTCATCGTCGTCGGCGGGGCCATGGTGCTCGGGCAGGAGCTGGGGCTCGGGGTGATGGTCGCCTTCCTGTTCTACGTGCAGCGCTTCTTCGACCCCATCCGATCGCTCACCATCCAGTACAGCATCATGCAGCGCGCGATGGCGGCGGGGCAGCGGATCTTCGAGGTGCTCGACGTGCCCGTCGAGGTGCGCGACGCTCCCGATGCCGCTCCGCTGCCGCGCGAGGCGCGCGCCATCGAGCTCGACGACGTGACCTTCGGCTACGGGCCCGGCCGCCCGGTGCTGCGCAACGTCACGCTGCGGGTGGAGCCGGGCGAGACGGTGGCCCTGGTGGGGCCGACCGGCTCCGGCAAGACCAGCGTCACCGCGCTCGTCCACCGCTTCTACGACGTGTGGAACGGGGCGGTGCGGATCGGAGGACACGACGTGCGCAACGTGCGCCAGAGCGACCTCGGCGCGCACGTGGCGATGGTGCTGCAGGAGCCTTTCCTGTTCACCGGCACGGTCGGGGACAACATCCGCTACAACAAGGCGGACGCGACCCGGGGGCAGGTGGAGGCGGCGGCGCGCGCGGTTGGCGCCCACGATTTCATCGAACGCCTGCCGGAGGGGTACGACACCATGCTCGACCAGCGCGGCGCGAACCTGTCACTCGGCCAGCGCCAGCTCCTCAGCTTCGCCCGGGCCCTGGTCGCCGACGCCCCGATACTGGTGCTGGACGAAGCCACCGCGAACGTCGACAGCTACACCGAGCGCCGCATCCAGCGGGCGCTGGCCCGCCTGCTGGAAGGCCGCACCGCCATCGTCATCGCCCACCGCCTCGCCACCATCCGCGAAGCGGACCGCATCCTGGTGCTACGCGACGGGCAGCTCGTCGAACAGGGCACCCACGAAGATCTGATCGGGCTCGGCGGACTCTACGCGCGCCTCTACCGGCTCAACCACGCATCGTTCGACGACTTCTCGGCGGAGGATGCCGTCGCTGCGGAATCCTGACGGCGAGGCGGAACGATGCGTACCACATCGATGTTTCGGGAGTTTTTCTGAAACGATCAATTCTTGGGAATTTCTGACAACACATTCGAAATTGACCCGAATGAGATCGGAATAAGACCGAATAAGCCCGGAATAAGCTCGAATAATCTTGGTAACCGCTATTTGCATGGCCCGCCAACGCGCTCTCCGGCCATGGCCGGTTGATCGCGCCAATCCCTTGACCTTCAGAGCGGCTGAGCGAGTACGGCGGACGCTGGCGGTCGCCGGACTCGAATTGCTGGCCGTGCAACGTGAGACCCCGCTCTCCTAGGGCCTCCGGAGTGGAATACGCGTTTCAGGCGTCGCTCATATGTGAAGACGACCCGCCGTGATCTGCGGTTGGCGTCCCCAACGGGATTCGAACCCGTGTCGCCACCTTGAAAGGGTGGTGTCCTAGGCCAGGCTAGACGATGGGGACGGGTCATTTCTGCGCCGGATCGGCCGGCGGGCGGGAGGATGGTGGAGCCAGGCGGGATCGAACCGCCGACCTCTACAATGCCATTGTAGCGCTCTCCCAGCTGAGCTATGGCCCCGTGCGACAAAGCTGCGGAAGCGTAGACAAGTGCTGCTGCACCGTCAAGATTGATCCGCGCGATTGCGCACGTAGGCGATGGCGCGGTCGATGCGTGAAAGTGACGCTTCCCGGCCGACCATCTGCAGGGTCAGTTCGATCGCGGGCGAGGCGGCGGTGCCGGTCAGGGCGACGCGAAGGGGCTGGGCTACCTTTCCGAGGTTCACGGACAAGGCGGCCGCGCACTCGTTCACCGCGGCGTGGAGGGGCTCCGGCTCCCACCCCGCGACCGCGCCGAGCCGCTCCCGGATCGCTTCCAGGGGCTGAAGCGCCACCGGTCGCAGGTGTTTCTTCGCGGCGCGCTCGTCGAACTCTCCGTACTCCTCGAATGCGAAGCGGGACTTGTCGGCCATCTCCGCCATGGTGCGGGCCCGGTCACGCTGAATGTCGGCCAGCGCCGACGGAGATACGGCACTGGGCGCACCAAGTCCCATTCGCTCGATCTGCTCGGCCAGCAACGCCCCGAGGCGTTCGGAATCCGCCTGCCGAATATAGTGCTGGTTCAGCCAGCCGAGCTTGTCGTAGTCGAAAGCGGCGGGGGCGCGGTTCACGTCCTCGATGTCGAACTTCGCAACCATCTCTTCGCGGGAGAAGATCTCCTGGTCGCCGTGCGACCAGCCCAGCCGCACGAGCTGGTTGAGCAGCGCCTCCGGCAGGTACCCGTCGTCCCGGAACTGCATCACTCCGACGGCACCATGACGTTTCGATAGCCGCTGGCCGTCGGCGCCGAGAATCATGGGAACGTGGGCGTAATGCGGGGGCGCCGCATCCAGCGCCGCGATGATGTTGAGCTGTCGCGGTGTGTTCATCACGTGGTCATCGCCCCGGATGACGTGGGTGATGTCCATGTCCAGATCGTCGATCACCACACCGAAGTTGTAGGTCGGCATACCGTCGGCGCGCGCGATCACGAGATCGTCCAGCTCGCGATTGTCGAATGAGACCGTGCCGCGCACGAGGTCGTTGAAGACGACGGCGCCGTCGAGCGGGTTCGCGAATCGGATCACGGGCTCGACGCCGGCCGGCGGCGCGGCGGTGCGATGGCGGCAGCGTCCGTCGTAGCGGGGCTTCTCGCCGCGGGCGCGCTGCGCATCTCGCATGGCGTCGAGCTCTTCCCGAGTGCACCAGCAGCGGTACGCCCTGCCCGTGCACAGCAGGCGCTCGATGTACTCCTGATAGATGGCCAGCCGATCGGTCTGAAACCAGGGACCTTCGTCGGCGTCGAGACCGAGCCACCGAAGCCCGTCCAGAATCGCGTCGATGGACGCCTGCGTCGAGCGCTCCCGATCGGTGTCTTCGATGCGGAGCACGAAGGTACCGCCGTGATGGCGGGCGAACAGCCAGCAGAACAGGGCGGTGCGGGCACCGCCGACGTGCAGGAGCCCGGTGGGGCTCGGCGCGAATCGGGTCCGTACGTTCATGGCTCCGCATGATATCAATGGTGCGGATCGGATGTCGGATGACGCGCCGGTGGCCATTGAATCGGAGCCATCCAGGCCTGAAAGTCCTCCGGCCCTTGTCTGGAACAAGTGAGAAATACGCATCAAGGCGCATGTTGAAGGAAACGAGCATTCGGCCGCATTTCTCACAGACCCTCGAACCGGAGCCATCCCGCGCGTGAACGGCTCTCCGGCCCTTGTCTGGAACAAGTGAGAAATGCGGTCTAGACTTAGCCGTTCCGGGCGCGTAGCTCAGTGGGAGAGCACCGTCTTCACACGGCGGGGGTCGCTGGTTCAATCCCAGCCGCGCCCACCATCACCCGGACCGTCCGCGAAGCCTCGGATCTTCCGAGGGCCTTGTCGTCCGCGGTCGGAGCCGACGATGTGGCTCCGACCACCGATACCATCCCCAGGGGCTCCACTTTCGAGCGCCGAATAAGCAACACGCCGGTCGTCATCTCGAACGGCGCGCGGGCCACCATTCCTATCGTTCGCAGGTAGTCTTGAGCCGTTCCGGCGTCCTGGGCCGGCCGGAGCCTGAGCACGGCGGCGGCTACCGGCCGGCGGTCAGCGGTGGCGTGTTCGGAGCGTCTTGCGGCGGGGTCGGCTCGCCGGCCGCGGTCGGACGAGACCCGCGGCGCGCACGAGGGCCTTCGCCTCGTCGCCATCGACATCCTCGTATCGGCCGGGACGCAGGTGGCGAGGCAGTGTCACCGGCCCGAATCGCACGCGAATGAGTCGGCTCACAGTACACCCGATCGCCTCGAACAGGCGCCGCACCTCGCGATTGCGGCCTTCGCGCAGAACGACGTGGTACCAGCGGTTCACGCCCTCTCCACCCGCCGGCCGCAACGACTCGAATCGCGCCTCTCCGTCGCTCAGCGCGACTCCCCGAGTCAGCGATTCGAGCGCTCCGGAACCGGGTTCGCCGCGAATGCGGACCGCATACTCGCGCTCGATTCCGGAGCTCGGATGCATGAGCCGGTGGGCCAGCTCGCCGTCGTCGGTGAACAGGAGCAGACCGGTGGTGTTGAGGTCCAGACGACCCACCGCGATCCACCGCGCCCGCCCCAGGGCCGGGAGCCGATCGAACACGGTGGCCCGCGCGAGCGGATCGCGACGCGCGGTCACCTCACCGGCCGGCTTGTGATAGCGAATGATCCGGTGCCGGAGACCGGCCCGGCGCACCGGTTTGCCGTCGACCCGCAGTACGTCGGCGGCAGCCACCCGCGCTCCCAGGGCGGCCGTATGGCCATTGACGCTGACCCGCCCGGCGGCGATCCAGCGTTCGATCTCGCGCCTTGACGCCAGACCCGAGGCGGCCAGAACCTTCTGCAGCTTCTCGGTCGATCCGCCGTCCTCCGGCACCGACGGCCGCTGCTTGCGCACTGGACGGATCAGCTTGCTCCCCCGCCATCACCCGACCGGGAATCCGGGCGCATTTCCGGGTCGGGTACGGGCGCGGTGCCGGCGGCCTCCTCTTCGTCGGCAGCGGCCGTCTCGCGCGCCTCTGCCCCGACCTCAGTGTTCGGTTCGACCGCAACCTCGTTGAACAGATCCGGCAACGGTTCGTCGAGATCCTTCAGTCTGGCGAGGGGCGGCAGCGATTCCAGACTCTTGAGGTTGAACGAGTCGAGGAAATTTCTGGTCGTTCCATAGAGGGCGGGCCGCCCCGGTGCTTCACGGTGGCCAACCACGCGCACCCATTCGCGTTCGACCAGTGTCTTCATGATGGAGCTCGACACGCTCACGCCGCGGACTTCCTCGATCTCGCCGCGGCTGATGGGCTGGCGGTAGGCGATGAGCGCGAGCGTCTCCAGCAGCGCCCGGGAGTAGCGCGTCGGGCGTTCCTGCCACAGCACCGACAGGGCGTGCGAGTAGTCTTTTCGGATCTGGGCCCGAAACCCGCTCGCCACCTCGGTCACCTCCAGCGATCGGCCCCGCCAGTGCTCCGCGATCTCGGTCACCGCCTCCCGGATGGCGGCGCGATCCGGCGCATCGTCCGCGCCCTCGAACATCGCGACCAGTTCGTCGACCGCCACCGGCCGTCCGGCCGAAAGCAGCGCTGCCTCGACGTGCAGAACCAGCGCGTCGCGACTCACGGTCTCACCGCCTCGTCCCGTGCCGCACCACCGCGCGCCACCCTGACGTGGAGCGGTCCGAACGGCTTCGCCTGCACGATGTCGACGAGCGATTCCCGCAGCAGTTCCAGCAACGCGAGAAGGGTGACCACCACCCCCTGGCGGCCCTCTCGGGGCGTGAACAGAGCGGTGAACTCGACGAATCGTGCCCCCTGGACCCGCTCCAGCACGAGGGACATCCGCTCGCGGACCGAGAGCCACTCCATCTGCACGCGATGATGGCGGTACGACTCCGCGCGGGCGAGCACATCGACGAGGGCTGCCAGCAGATCATCGAGCTCGACTTTCGGCTGCGGGCGCTCCATGCGCACATGGGGCGTCGCGGCCCGGATCTCGACCAGATCGCGTCCGATACGAGGCAGCTCGTCGATCCGCTCCGCCGCCTGCTTGTACCGCTCGTACTCCTGCAACCGACGCACGAGCTCGGCACGCGGGTCCTCTTCGTCGTCGATGCTCTCGGGCCGCGGCAGGAGCAGGCGTGACTTGATCTCCGCCAGCATCGCCGCCATCGCGAGGTACTCGGCGGCAAGCTCGAGCCGGAACACCTTCATCAGATCGATATACTCCATGTACTGCCGCGTAATCCGGGCGATCGGGATGTCGAGGATGTCGAGATTCTGGCGCTTGACCAGGTACAACAGCAGATCGAGGGGTCCCTCGAACGCCTCCAGAAAGATCTCCAGAGCGTCGGGCGGAATGTAGAGATCGCGGGGAAGCTCGACGAGGGGCTCGCCTTCCACCATCGCGAACGGCATTTCTTCCTGCCAGGGCCGTTGCGGCGCCCCGGGGGAATGCGGATGCGCAGGTACGGTGCGCAAATCGGCCATGTGCCCTCCCCGGCCCGCACCCGCCGAACGCGGGCGCCGGGCTCACCGATACGCCAGCCCCATTACCTGGCGCACCGCTTCCATCGTCTCGCGCGCGATGTCCCGCGCGTGGTCGCATCCGTCGGAGATGATCGATCGGACCAGATCGGGCTGCGATTCGTACTCCAGGGCACGCTCGCGGATCGGCGCCTGCTCCGCGAGCACCGCATCGATCACCCGCTGCTTGCAATCGATGCATCCGATGGCGGCGGTCCGGCAACCATTGTCCACCCAGCCGCGGGTCTCCGCGTCCGAGTACACCAGATGAAACTGCCAGACCGGGCACTTGCCGGGATCCCCGGGATCCTTGCGCCTGACCCGCGCCGGGTCCGTCGGCATCGTGCGGAGCTTCTCCCGCACTCCGTCCGGCGCCTCGCGAAGCTCGATCACGTTGCCGTAGGACTTCGACATCTTCTGTCCATCGAGTCCCGGCATCTTCGCCGCTTCGGTGAGAAGGGCCTGCGGTTCGGGGAGAATCGCCCTGCCCCCGCCCTCCAGATACCCGAACAACCGCTCGCGGTCGCCCAGGGTGATGTTGCGCTGATCATCGAGAAGCGCGCGCGCGGTCTCCAGCGCTTCGGGGTCGCCCTGCTCCTGGAACCGGCGCCGGAGCTTGCGATAGAGCTTCGCGTACTTCTTGCCCATCTTCGCGATGGCGGTCTCGGCCTTCTCCTCGAAGCCCGACTCCCGCCCGTAGATATGGTTGAACCGGCGGGCGATCTCCCGCGTCAGTTCGACGTGCGCGACCTGATCCTCGCCCACCGGAACCAGCCCCGCGCGGTAGATCAGGATGTCGGCGCTCTGTAGTACGGGGTAGCCCAGAAAACCGAACGTGGCGAGGTCGCGCTCGCGCAGTTTCTCCTGCTGATCCTTGTAGCTCGGCACCCGTTCGAGCCATCCGAGCGGCGTCACCATGGACAGGAGCAGGCTCAGTTCCGCGTGCTCGTACACCCGGGACTGGATGAACAACGTCGCGTCGCCCGGGTCGATGCCCGTCGCAAGCCAGTCGATCACCATGTCCCACACGTTCTCGCTGATGACGCCGGATTCCTCGTAGTGGGTGGTCAGTGCATGCCAGTCCGCCACGAAGAAGAAGCATTCGTACTCGTGCTGGAGCCGGATCCAGTTTTGCAGCACGCCGTGATAGTGGCCAAGGTGCAGTCGGCCGGTGGGACGCATCCCGGAGAGGACGCGCTGGTGCTGACGCGGGACAGTGCTTGCGTTCACGTGGTGCTCCGGCGGCGGGTGGAATGGCGCACCCCATGAACGCATTGTAGAGAGCCGCCTGCGATGGCGCGACACCCGCCCAGCACCCCCACCCAGCACACCCACCCGCCACCCGGCCGCCACCCGGCCGCCCCCGCCGCAGCACCGCCCGGCTATAATCGCGCGCCCCGCGCCGGCACTCCCAGAGTCTCCCCATGAAGCTGCTCTTCGACTTCTTCCCCGTGGTGCTGTTCTTCATCGTGTACAAGACACACGACGACCCGCACCAGGGATTCATGTACGCCACCGCCGTGCTCATCGTCGCGACCCTGGTCCAGATACTGGTGATGTGGCTCCGCGAGCGCCGGGTGGAGAAGATGCACGTCGCGGTCCTGGTCATCGTTGTGGTCTTCGGCGGGATTACCCTGGCCCTTGGCGATCCACTGTTCCTGCAATGGAGGCCGACCATCGTCAACTGGCTGTTCGCACTCGTCTTTCTAGGGAGTCAGTTCATCGGCTCGAAGAACATCGTACGCCGGCTGATGGAGTCCAGAGTGAAGCTGCCCGACCCGGTGTGGACGCGACTCAATGCAAGCTGGGTGGTCTTTTTCGGCCTGTGCGGCACGCTCAACCTCTACGTGGTCTACAACTTCGACATCGACACCTGGGTCGATTTCAAGCTGTTCGGGCTGATGGGGCTCACCCTGGTGTTCGTGCTCGGCCAGGGCTTGTACATGATGCGGCACATCACGCCGGAAGAGGATGCAAGCGGCACCGGTTGATCCCGGCAGTCCGGCTCGACCATCGCAGACGGCCGGTGAGAGCACCGGCTTGGACCGCCGGTGAGGGCACCGGCCCGGACCGCCGGTGAGGGCACCGGCCCGGACCGCCATCCAGGCGCCAGTGAGGACCCCGGCGAAATGAATGCATCTCCAGCCCCATGAGTACGTCTCCCACCCTCGCGCTCGCCTGTGAGCTCATCCGCCGGGCCTCCGTGACCCCCGATGACGCGGGTTGCCAGGCGCACCTCGCCGATCGACTTGCCACGCGGGGCTTCCGGGCCGAAACGATGCGCTTCGACGACGTGGACAATCTCCTGGCGCGCCGTGGGACCGAAGGTCCGCTGCTCGTGCTGCTGGGACATACCGATGTGGTGCCGCCCGGCCCCCTCGCAGAATGGACCAGTCCACCGTTCGAACCGACGCTCCGCGACGGGTACCTCTACGGCCGCGGCGCCGCCGACATGAAGGGCAGCATCGCAGCCATGGTGACCGCGCTCGAACGCTTCATCGATCGGCACCCGGAGCACGATGGCTCCGTCGCGCTGCTCATTACCAGCGACGAGGAGGGCCCGTCGGTGAACGGGATCCGCCGGGTCATGGAGACCCTCGGGCAGCGCGGTGAACGCATCGACTGGTGCCTGGTGGGCGAGCCCTCGAGCGCCGACCGGCTGGGCGACACGGTCAGGATCGGACGGCGCGGCTCACTGAGCGGAACCATCGTGGTTCGGGGCATTCAGGGCCATGTCGCCTATCCGCATCTCGCCCGCAACCCCGTGCACGACCTCACGCGGCTGCTCGCGAAACTGGCCGACACGGTGTGGGACGAAGGCAACGAGCACTTCCCTCCGACGAGCTTCCAGGTGTCGAACATCACCGCCGGAACCGGGGCGGACAACGTCATTCCCGGACATGCGGAGGCGGTGTTCAACTTTCGCTATTCGACCCGCCACGACCGCGACTCGCTGGTCGCCGCGGTGGAGGCGGTCGGCCGGGAGATTGCTCCCGACCACCACGTCGAATGGCGACACTCCGGGGAGCCGTTTCTCACCCGGCCCGGACGGCTCATTGATGCGGTGATCGACGCGGTGGAATCAGTCGCCGACCATCGCCCCGAGCTCTCGACCGGCGGTGGCACATCGGATGGTCGCTTCGTCGCTCCCACCGGTGCCGAGGTGGTCGAGCTCGGCCCCGTCAACGCGACCATTCACAGCATCGATGAGCGCGTCCTCGTCGCCGATCTCGACTGCCTGAGCGAGATGTACGAGCGCATCGTCACGCAGTTGCTCATCGATTGAGCCCGAGCGCCGACCCGACCGGCGGGGGTTCTCGCAAACCCGGACTCAGCCGGATTCCTTCGCGCCACCCCTCCCCGCCGCCTCGCGCATCGCGGACTCGAAGCGGTCCATCCCGTCGTCGAGTTCGGCGTCGGTGATGTTGAGCGGCGGCAGGAAACGCACCACGTCGGGACCCGCCTGGAGCACAAGTACGCCGTGCCGACGACATACCTCGCCCAGCTCACCGGCGCGGCCCGCCCATTCGTCGCGCAGCACCGCGCCGAGCATCAACCCCTTGCCGCGCACCTCGGAGATGAAACCGATTTCGTTGTGCAGCGCGGTCAGCCGCCGGCGCAGCCTCTCGCCCTGCCGCGCCACGTTGGCGAGCAGCTCCGGGGAACGCAGCTTGCGCAGTACCACCCGCGCGACGGCGGCCGCGATCGGATTCCCGCCGAAGGTCGAGCCGTGGCTCCCCGGCTGGAAGGTCTCGGCCGCCTTCTCACCGACCAGCATCGCGCCGATGGGCAGACCGCCGCCGAGCGCCTTCGCGATGGTCACGACATCGGGGACGACCCCCTCCTCCCACTGGTGGGCGAACAGCCGACCGGTCCTCGCGAGTCCACTCTGGATCTCGTCGAACATCAACAGCGCGTCGTGCGCCCGGCAACGCTCCGCAATCGCGGTGAGAAAGCCGTCCTCGGCGGGTACCACGCCGCCCTCACCCTGAATCGGCTCCACCAGCACCGCGCAGGTGCGTTCCCCGATCGCCGCGTCGAGCGCCGCGACGTTGTTGTAGTCGCAGTACCGGAAGCCGCCCGGCATCGGCCCGAAGCCCTCCTGGTACTTCGGCTGCGCGGTCGCGGTGACCGTGGCGATGGTGCGGCCGTGGAATCCTCCGTGGAAGGTGACGATCTCGTGCTTCTCGGGGTCGTGACTCAGGCTCGCATGCTTGCGGGCGAGCTTGATCGCGGCCTCGTTCGCCTCCGCCCCGGAGTTGCAGAAGAACACCCGGTCCGCGAACGACGCCTCGCACAGCTCGTCGGCAAGACGCACCACCGGCTCCGCGAAGTAGAGGTTGCTGACATGCCAGAGACGCCCTGCCTGCGCCGCCAGCGCCTCGGCCAGATCGGGGTCGCCGTGACCGAGCGAGGTGACGCTGATTCCGGCTCCGAAGTCGACATATTCGGTCCCGTCCAGGTCCCACATGCGGGCGCCGGCACCACGGTCGAGAATCATCTCCTTCGGCGCGTAGTTGGGGACGTACCGGCGCTGCCCGGTGGACACCAGCTCCCTGGACTTCGCCGACGGCCCGGAGTCCCCCGGCGGAACCGGCATCCCGTCATTGCGCGCGCGCTGTCCCGGCATGGTCGTCACTCCCCGCGGATTCGATCAAGGCGCGCGATGATACTGGATGGCCCGCCCGGATGGTGCGATGCCGATCGTCGAGCCCGGCCCTGCAATCGGCTCGCCGGCGCCAGTGAGTCGATCACATGTTCGACTCCGGCTTCCGGCCCCGTCACCGCCCCTTCGGCGGGGACGGCAGCCGCAACCCGCGTGATATAGTTCTCGCCGGTGCCGGAGAGGAGGTGATGGTCGGTTTCACGGTCGGCGCTCGGCACTCGCGACGGGTGAGCGGCTTCCATCCCCGGAGCCGGTACGGCGAAACGGATTTCGACCATGGCAGAACGACCGGACCCTCTCCGCGACGACGATCTGGCCGTTCAGGAAGCCAGGCCGGCGCTCAAACGGCCCCCGCTCTACAACGTCGTTCTCCTCAACGACGACTTCACCCCGATGGAGTTCGTCGTCCACGTACTGGAGATGTTCTTCGGTCTGCCGCGCGAGCAGTCGGTCAGGATCATGCTGCACGTGCACACTCGCGGAAAGGGGGTGTGCGGGTGCTATTCGCGCGAGATCGCGGAAACGAAGGTCGCGCAGGTCAACGATTATTCCCGCGAGAACAATCATCCGCTTCTGTGTACGATGGAGCGCGCGTGATGTACGCCCGGAATCCTCATCAGTTCACGAAGCGAAGGCGTGGAACTGCCGCTCACTGCCCGAGCTGTTCGAGAGCAGCTAAGGCAAAGACGGGTCAGGGCGTGCAGACGGGAACGGATGGGAATTCCGGGCCAGGTGGAGGATTGAAGTCATGCTGAGCAAGGAGCTGGAGTTCACCCTCAACAGCGCCTTCCGCGACGCCCGCGAGAAGCGGCACGAATTCATGACCGTCGAGCATCTGCTGCTCGCACTGATCGACAACCCCGCCGCGGGCAAGGTGCTGCGCGCCTGCGGAGTCGAAATCGACAAGCTGCGGCGAGCGCTGGTGCACTATCTGGAGGAGAACACGCCGATGCTCTCCTCGGGCGACGAGCGAGAGACCCAGCCCACGCTCGGGTTCCAGCGCGTGCTCCAGCGTGCCGTGTTCCACGTACAGTCCTCCGGCAAGAAGGAGGTGACCGGGGCCAACGTGCTCGTCGCCATCTTCGGCGAACGCGAGTCGCAGGCGGTGTACTTCCTCAACCGACAGGACGTCACCCGGCTCGATGTCGTGAACTACATCTCGCACGGCATCTCCAAGGTGCACGACAAAGAGGAAGGCGAGGCGTTCAACTCTTCCGAAGAGGACGAGAAGCCCGCCGCCGAGCCGAGCCGGAAGAGCCCGCTGGAGGCCTACGCCACCCACCTCAACCAGCAGGCGCGGCTCGGCAAGATCGACCCTCTCATCGGACGCCGTGACGAAGTCGAACGAACGGTCCAGATTCTGTGTCGGCGGCGCAAGAACAACCCGCTCTTCGTCGGGGAAGCGGGGGTCGGCAAGACCGCGATCGCGGAAGGGCTGGCGAAGATGATCGTCGATGGCGACGTGCCGGAAGTGCTGGCGAAGTCCGACATCTACGCGCTGGATCTCGGCGCCCTGCTTGCCGGCACCAAGTACCGGGGAGACTTCGAGAAGCGGCTGAAGGCGGTCCTGGCCCAGCTCGACAAGGAAGAGGGAGCGATTCTCTTCATCGACGAGATCCACACCATCATTGGCGCCGGCGCCGCGTCCGGCGGCGTCATGGACGCGTCCAACCTCATCAAGCCGATGCTCGCGTCCGGCGATCTGCGTTGCATCGGTTCTACGACCTACCAGGAGTATCGCGGGATCTTCGAGAAGGACCGGGCGCTGTCGAGGCGATTCCAGAAGATCGACGTGCGCGAACCGACGGTCGAGGAGACGGTGAAGATCCTCGCCGGACTGAAGTCCCGATTCGAGGAGCACCACCAGGTCCGGTACTCCAGAAGCGCCATGCGCATCGCGGCGGAGCTCTCCTCCCGGTACATCAACGAGCGGTTCCTGCCGGACAAGGCGATCGACGTCATCGACGAGGCCGGTGCGTCGCAGAAGCTCGTGCCGCCCTCGCGTCGGCGCAAGACCATCGGCGCGCCGGAGATCGAGCGGGTGGTATCGAAGATGGCGCGCATTCCGTCGAAGACCGTCTCCACCTCCGACAAGGATGTGCTGCGCACCCTGGATCGCGACATCAAGCTGGTGGTGTTCGGTCAGGACCAGGCCATCGCGACCCTCGCGTCGGCCATCAAGATGGCACGTTCGGGGCTGCGCGAGGGGGACAAGCCGATCGGGTCCTTTCTCTTCGCGGGCCCCACCGGGGTCGGCAAGACCGAGGTCACGCGCCAGCTCGCCCAAGTGATGGGGATCGAGCTGGTGCGCTTCGACATGTCGGAATACATGGAGCGACACACGGTCTCGCGTCTCATCGGCGCCCCGCCGGGCTACGTGGGGTTCGATCAGGGCGGCCTGCTGACGGAAGCCATCAACAAGCATCCCCATGCGGTGCTGTTGCTCGACGAGATCGAGAAGGCCCACCCGGACGTGTTCAACCTGCTCCTGCAGGTCATGGACCACGGCACCCTCACCGACAACAACGGACGCAAGGCGGACTTCCGCAACGTCATCCTGGTCATGACCACGAACGCGGGCGCGGACCGGATGAGCCGGCCGTCCATCGGATTCGCGGTGCAGGATCACTCCGGCGACAGTCTGGACGCGATCCAGCGCATGTTCAGCCCCGAGTTCCGCAACCGGCTCGATTCCATCGTGCAGTTCGCTCCGCTCGGAGCGGACACCATCGCCCACGTGGTCGACAAGTTCATCATCGAGCTGGAAGGGCAGCTCGAGGAAAAACGCGTCATCCTGGCAGTGGACGAAGAGGCGCGCGCCTGGCTCGCCGAGCACGGCTTCGACGCCCTCATGGGCGCCCGCCCGATGGCACGGGTCATCCAGGAGCACATCAAGCGTCCGCTCGCCGACGAGTTGCTGTTCGGGCGGCTGGAGGGCGGTGGGCGCGTCCGGGTCACGGCGCGCGACGGTGCCCTCGCCTTCGAGTACGAGCAGCAGGAAGAACGCGTCGGGGAGCCGGGCTGAGCGCCATTTTTCACCGATCCCCGAGCCGGACGGCTGCCGACCAGAACCATGATGTCGCCAGCAAGCAGCAAGTCGATTCTGATCAGTGTTCCGGTCATTCGTGCGGGCCGGCAAGGCAGACCGGCACGATCACGGAGATCGGGATGGGGCTGGGGGCGGTCATGGCGTCGGACTCTCGATCGTCAAGAGGCTTTGCGACCGATTCGGCTGGTCGGTGCGCATCGAAAGCACGCCGGAGATCGGTATGCACGTCGAGGTGTGCTTCCCGGGTGCGCGCCCCCCGGCCGCAGAAGAGACGCCATCTTCACGCCGCGTTCACATCACGATGACGCCGGTTTCACCGCCCCGACCGTAGGCTCGACACCAAATGAAGGGTATCCATCTTCCCGGCATCGCTGCCCGCATGATCCGCGACATGGGCACCGCGGCGGCACATGCAGGACGCTGGCTGTTCAACGATCCGTGCACGTTCGAAGCCCCGGACTCCGCGTGCAGCCGCCGAATCGATCCGTTGCGGGCGGCTCCATTCGTCGCCCTGCACATCGCCTGTGCGTTCATCTTGGTGGTGGGCGTCTCGCCGGTGGCGCTATGGGTCTGCGCCGCGCTGTATCTCTCGCGCATGTTCTTCATTACCGCCTTCTACCACCGCTACTTCTCTCATCGCGCATTCCGCGCCTCGCGCACCGTGACCCTGGCGATGGCGCTGCTCGGCTGCACCGCGGGTCAGCGCGGCCCGCTGTGGTGGGCGGGCCATCACCGGGTGCATCACCAGAACTCGGACACCGCCGACGACCCGCACTCGCCGCAGTACCGCGGACGCTGGTTCAGTCACACGCTCTGGTTTCTCATCCCGGAGAGCTTCGCGATCCGGGCCGACCGGGTCCGGGACTGGATGCGGTTTCCGGAGTTGCGCATGGTCGAACGCATCGACTGGGTGCCGTTCGTCGCGCTCGGCGCCGGGTGCGCGGCCCTCGGAGGCTGGCTCGAGAGCGCACGGCCGGAGCTCGGCACGAGTGCCGGGCAGATGTTCGTGTGGGGGTTCGCAGTCTCGACGGTTCTGCTCTACCACGCGACCTACAGCATCAACTCGCTGGCCCACGGCTGGGGAAGCCGTCGCTACGACACCCCCGACGACAGCCGCAACAATGCGTTTCTCGCCACCATCACCCTCGGCGAGGGGTGGCACAACAACCACCACCGCTACCCGTCCGCGGCCCGTCAGGGGTTCCGGTGGTGGGAGCTCGACCTCACGTGGCTGGGCCTGCGCTTCCTCGCTGCGCTGGGGCTCGTCTCGGATCTGACCCCGGTGCCGACGCGGGTGATTGCCGAAGCAAGGGCGCGGCCCTCCCCGGCTCTCCGTACCGGCGAGTCGCTTCGCGCCAGCGGAGATCTCCGTACGGTGACAGCGCACGCCCGGGAAGGAGATGGGTCCACGCGCGAACCGCTCCGGTCCGAAGGCACGACGCCGACCCGGCGCCCCGACGTATCGCCGCCCGGTCGTACGGTCCATCGGCGATCGTCGCGATGAAGATTGCGGTCATCGGCGCCGGGATCGCGGGCATGACCGCGGCCCATGTGCTGTCGCGCCGGTACGAGGTGACGGTGTTCGAAGCGTCGTCGCGGCCCGGCGGACATACCCGCACGATCCGGGTCGACGAGAACGGACGCGACATCGGCGTCGACACCGGCTTCATCGTGTTCAACGAACGGAACTACCCCAACCTCTGCCGACTGTTCGATGCGCTCGACGTTGCGTCGCACGCCTCGGACATGAGCTTCAGCGTCCACTGCGAGGCGACCCGGTTCGAGTACAACCCGAGCAACGTGGGCCGACTCTTCGCGCACAAGCGCAACTTCCTCGATCCCGGTCACTGGCGCATGCTGCTCGACATCGTGCGTTTCCAGTGCGACGCCCGGCGCCTTCTCGACGCCGGGATGGACGAACGGGTCACCGTGGAGCACTACCTCGCGAGCGCCGGCTACGGCGAGGCGTTCGCTCGACATTACTTCCTGCCCCTCGGGGCATCGCTGTGGTCCTGTCCAGCCGATCGTTTCGCACAGTTTCCCGCCCGCTTCGTGCTGGAGTTCCTGCGCAACCACGCGATGTTGCAAGTCGGCGGCCGCCCCACCTGGCGCACCGTCACCGGCGGCGCGGCGCGCTATATCCCCGCGCTCGTCGCCCCGTACCGGGAGCGCCTCCGGCTCGGAGCCGCCGTCGCGCAGGTGCAGCGCATGCGCGGCGCGGTGCGCGTGCGTCTTGAGGACGGACGCGACGGCGAGTTCGACGAAGTGGTGATCGCCGCCCATGCAGATCAGGCACTGGCGATGGTGCATGCGCCCGACGAGAAGGAGGAAGAGGTGCTGCGCTGCTTCCCCTACCAGCAGAACGAAGTCGCCCTGCATACCGATACCGCGATGCTGCCGGAGCGCGCCGGGTTGTGGGCGAGCTGGAACTACCGCATCCCGGCCCAACGCCACGACGCGGTCATGGTGACCTATCACATGAACCGGCTGCAGCGTCTCGACAGCGACCGCAACTACTGCGTCACCCTCAATCCGAACGGCGCGTTGCGCGGCCAGAGCGTGATCCGTCGCCTGCGCGATTCGCACCCGATGTTCATGCCCGGTCGAGCGAGCGCCCAGCGCGCGCACTCGCAGCTCTTGCGCCGCCGCCGCATCTCCTACTGCGGCGCCTACTGGGGTTTCGGCTTCCACGAGGACGGCGTGAACAGCGCGCTCGCGGTGACCGACGCATTCGGCCTGGGGCTCGACGCGTGAACAGCCGCCTGTACGTGGGCAGGGTACGCCACCGGCGCCACGCGGGACGGGCGCACGCCTTCACCTACCGCCTCTTCATGCCGTATCTCGATCTCGACGAGCTGCCCGAACTGTTCGACCCCTTCTGGCTGTGGTCCGCCCGACGCCCCGCCCCGGTCCGGTTCCGGCGCGCCGACTACCACGGCCCGCCGGATCGCCCGCTCGCGGCGGCGGTGCGCGACACGGTGCACGCACGCATCGGCCACCGACCGGACGGCCCGGTACGCGCCCTGACCCATCTTCGCTATCTCGGCGCATGCTTCAACCCGGTGACGTTCTACTACTGCTTCGAAGCCGACGGTGTGCGGCTGCACTCGGTCCTGGCCGAAATCACCAATACTCCGTGGGGCGAACGTCACGCCTACGCCCTCGACTGCCGGGGCCGGACCGCTCGCGTGCATCGCTTCAGCTTCGACAAGGCGTTCCATGTCTCACCGTTCATGGACATGGAACATCGCTACCACTGGCGGCTTTCCGCCCCCGGCGAACGACTGCTGGTAGCCATGCGCAACGAAACGCAGGGGCGCGTGGTCTTCGATGCGTCACTCGCCATGCAGGCTCGCCCGTTCGACCGCCGCAATCTCGCGGCGGTGCTCGTACGGCATCCGTGGATGACCGCAACGGTGCTCGGCGGCATCTACTGGCAGGCGCTTCGCCTCGCGTTGAAGGGGGTACGATTCCATCCCCACCCGAAACACCGCATGACCCGGGCCCCGGGTCGATGAAGTCGATGAACGGGACCGAAGCAGGAGAGGGTTTCGAGGGCCGTCATTCGGCCGACCGCCGGCGCAACGGGGGTTGGGCGCGCGCTCTGGTGCACCGCCGGCTGAGGGCGCTCGGCTCGGGACGCCTGCGGCTGCGCGACGCGCGGGGCGAGGCGGAATTCGGCGACGCCGGAGCGGAGCCGACGCCGGTACACATCGACGTACACCACTCGCGCTTCTATCGGCGCGTGCTGCTCGGGGGCAGCCTCGGGGTGGCGGAGTCGTACATGGACGGTGACTGGAGCACGAACGATCTCACCGCGCTCATCCGGATGTTCGCACGGGATATCGCAGTCACCGACGCCATGGAGAGAGGCACGGCCGCCCTCGCCGGCGCGCTGGCCTGGTTCGGCGACCTCGCGCGGCGCAACACCCGCGTCGGCGCCCGGCGCAACATCGGCGCCCACTACGACCTCGGCAACGACTTCTTCGCGCTGTTCCTCGACGAGACGCTGACCTACTCGGCCGGCATCTTCGAAAACGCAGATGCCACCATGGCGGACGCCTCACGCACGAAGCTCGACCGCATCTGCCGAAAGCTCGCGCTCTCGCCGGATGATCGGGTAGTCGAGATCGGCTCGGGGTGGGGCAGCTTCGCGGTGCACGCGGCACACCGCTACGGCTGCCACGTCACCACCACCACCATCTCGCGTGAGCAGCACGCCTTCGTCCAGCGGCTGGTCCGGGAGCGAGATCTCGCGGATCGGGTGCAGGTGCTGTACAGCGACTACCGCGACCTGCGCGGCACCTTCGACAAGCTGGTCTCCATCGAGATGATCGAGGCGGTCGGCCACGAACACCTGCCGCATTACTTCGATGTGTGCGCCAGGCTCCTGCACGAACGCGGCGAGGCGCTGATCCAGGCCATCACCATGCCCGAGTGGCGCTATCGGCAATATCTCCGCCACAGCGACTTCATCCGCCGCCATGTGTTTCCGGGGAGCTGCGTGCCGTCGCTCGGGGCGATCCTGTCCGCGGCGGCCGGCGGCGCCGACCTCAGCCCGGTGCACCTGGAGGACATCGGACCACACTACGCGGAAACGCTTCGGCGCTGGCGCGCGGCGTTCGAGTCACAGCTCGACGCGGTGCGCGGGCTCGGCTTCGACGAGCGCTTCATCCGCCTGTGGCGGTTCTATCTCGCCTACTGCGAAGCGGGCTTCGAGGAGCGCTACATCGGCGACGTGCAGCTCCTGCTGCGCAAGTCCGGTTGCCGCGCGGCGCCGGTGCTCGGACAGTTGCCTAGACAGTTACCCGGACAGTTGCCCGGACAGTTGCCTGAGCAGTTGTCAGACCAACTGTCCGAGCGATTACCGGGGCAATCCACATGAAGTCCGCGGCCGTGTGGCGCACCGGCGCCAACTTCGCAGGATTCCAGGCGGTGTGGTTCGCCTGCATCATCGGCGCCGGGCAGGGCTACCCGATGCTCGGACCGTTCGCTGCCGCCCTGTGGCTGACGCTGCACCTGGTGAGCTTCGTTGGAGCCGACCAGGATTTCCGCGGACGCACTGCCAACCGGGCGGCCGAGCTCAAGCTGCTGGCGGCGGCGGCGATGTTGGGCTACGGATGCGACAGCGTGCTCGTGCTCGGCGGCGCCCTCGCCTTCCCCGACCACGCCGGACCCGCCGCTCCGACCACGCCTTGGATGATCGCACTGTGGATGGCCTTCGCGGCGACGCTTCGTCACAGCCTGGACTGGGCGCGGCGCCGGTATGCGCTGGGCGCCGCCGCCGGGGCGATCTTCGGACCGATCGCCTACACCGCCGGCGAGGCGCTTGGTGGAGTCGCGCTCGCCGCCCCGCCGCGCGGATGGCTTGCGGTCGCCGCAGCATGGGCACTGGCGATGCCTCTGCTGCTGTGGCTGCGCGAGCGGTTCGACCCCCGCGCCGACGTGGCGACGGATGGGCGCGGCGCGCCGGCCGCGGCCAGAAGCGAAGGATAGCGAAGGAGGATGAGCCTGGCCGAGACAATCTTGATCGCCTGGGCGTGCATGGCCGTCGCAATGGCGGTGCTGTGGCTCGTCCAGCGCCGCACCGGCGATGCGAGCATCGTGGACGTCGGATGGACCTTCGGCACCGGAGCGGTGGCGGTGGTCCTGGTGACGATGACCAGCGACGGCGACCCCGCCCGCCGGTGGCTCGCGGCGGTGATGGTCGCGGCATGGAGCCTGCGTCTCGGCGTGTACCTGTGGCGACGGGTCCGCGCCAGCGCCCGCGAGGAGGGGCGGTACCGGTACCTGCGCGACGCGCTCGGGACCCGGGCGGAAATCGGGCTGTTCGTGTTCTTCCAGATCCAGGCGGCCTGGACGGTGATGTTCGCGATGCCGATATGGGCGGCGAGCGAGGCGATGCGCGGGCTCGACTGGCTCGATGCAGTCGGTATCGCGGTGTGGGTGGCCGGGGTGCTCGGCGAGACCATCGCGGACCGGCAGCTCGCGCGCTTTCGCGCCGACCCCGGCCGCGCGGGCGAAGTCTGCGATACCGGTCTGTGGGGTTGGTCGCGGCATCCCAACTACTTCTTCGAGTGGTTGCAATGGTGGGGCTTCGTCGTGCTGGGCGTGGGATCCGATTACTGGTGGTTCACCGTCGCCGGCGTGGTCGTGATGTATGTATTCATCACTCGCCTTACCGGCATCCCCTACACGGAGAAACAGGCGCTTCGCAGCCGCGGCGAGTCGTACCGTCGCTACCGCGAGCGGGTGCCCGCGTTCTTTCCGCGTCCCCCGGTCCGGACCAAGGCGGGGCGCGCGCAATGAGCGCCGCCTCGCTCGCGATTCGCTGGACGGAGCGGGGATGGGTCCCCGACTGGATAGTGCGACGCGGGATCCGGCGCCTGCTGCGGGCGCGACTCGCCGAAATCCACGCCGACGACTGCGAGGCGACGGCGAGGAATGCACGACGGTTCGTCGAAGCGATGGATGCCTCGGCGATCGCCCTGATGCCGGACGAGGCGAACCGGCAGCACTACGAGCTGCCCGCGGCGTTCTTCTGCGAAGTGCTCGGACCGCACCGCAAGTACTCGAGCTGCTATTGGGGGGACGGCGTCGAGGACCTGGCCGCGGCCGAGACGGCGGCGCTCGAAATCACCGCCGAGCGCGCGGGCCTCGAGAACGGGATGCGGATTCTGGAACTCGGCTGCGGCTGGGGGTCACTCACCCTGTGGATGGCGCAACGGTACCCCGGGGCGCGGATCCTGGCGGTGTCCAACTCGGCCTCGCAGCGCCACCACATCGAGACGCAGGCCGAGCGGCGCAGCCTGCGCAACCTGCGGGTGGTGACGGCGGACATGAACGACTTTCACCCCGGAGGTCGCTTCGACCGCATCGTCTCGGTCGAGATGCTGGAGCACATGCGCAACCACCGCGCGCTGTTTCGGCGCATCGCAGCGTGGCTCGAACCGCACGGCCGGGCGTTCGTGCACATCTTCTGCCACCGCGACGCCCCCTACGCCTTCGTGCCGAAGGACGAGAGTGACTGGATGAGCCGATACTTCTTCTCCGGTGGCATGATGCCGAGCGACGCCCTGCCGCTCGGCTTTCCCGAACACCTGCGCATTGTCGATCGGTGGCGCTGGTCGGGACGCCACTATCAGCGCACCGCCGATGCCTGGCTCGCGAACATGGACCTGCGCCGGGATCGGATCGAGCCGATCCTCGAATCCGTCTACGGCGCCGAGGCGCCGCGGTGGTGGGTCCGATGGCGGCTGTTCTTCATGGCCTGCTCGGAGCTGTTCGGGTATGCGAAGGGACAGGAGTGGTGGGTGTCGCACTACCTGTTCGAGCCGGCCACCGGACACCGGGACGAAGCGTCCGGGAGCCAACGGTGAACACCCCGGGCAAGCGACCCGCGGATCGTGGCGAGGACGAATCGGCGCCGAATACGGGGGGGCGCGGAGAACGAGCGACCGCAGGGCGCCGGCACGGGTTTCCGGTGACGGCGGTGACAGGGCTCGGGGCGGGAATCACGTTGTTGATGGGGGGAGCCCTCGTGCATGGCGTCACGGGCGGAGACTTCTTCGAGGAAGGCGCCCTCCTCCTTGCGCTGGCGTGGGGGCGAGTCGCACTGATCGATGTGTATGCGGGCTTCGCCCTGTTCGCCGCGTGGGTTCTTTTCCGCGAACCGCACGCGGTGGTCGCAGGGGCCTGGATTGTCGCGCTCTGTCTGCTCGGCAACGTGGTAGCCGGTTGCTACGTGGTCCTCGCGGCGCGCCACTGCCGGGGCAGCGCGGCGCGATTCTGGCTTGGCGCGCACCGCGCCGGGAGGGAGACAGCATGATCACGCGGAGATTGATCCTGGCCCTCGCACTGCTGCCGGTTTCATCGATGCTCGCCGCGCAGAGCGGGAAAGACTGGATGCACGACCGTACCGGCATGGCCTGCGAGCGGTCGTCGGGAAAGCCGCTGTACCGGGAATTTCACGAGGTGCGTCGGGAGAATGGTCGACTCGTCGAGGAACGGGTGACCTACCGCCGGCCGGACGGAGAGATCTTCGCCACCAAGCGGGTCGACTATCGGACCGACTTCGTCGCCCCCGACTTCGAGCTGTCGAACTCGGCCACCGGACACGGGGAAGCGTTCGAAAGGCAGGGGGATGCGCTGGTGGTGCGCTACCGCGCATCGCAGGACGAGGCCGAGCGATCCGCAACGATTCCCTCCGCCGCCGGACTGATCGTCGACGCCGGCTTCGATTGGTTCATCGCCGGAAGCTGGGACCGGCTGGTGGGGGGCGAGGCGCTGATCCGGCCGTTCCTGGTCCCGAGCCGGCTCGACTCCGTCGACATGCGGATTCGCCGGCTGTCCCGCCGCGACGACGACAACACCATCGGGTTCGAGCTGGCGATCGATTCGGCCCTGTTGCGGCTCGTGGTGCCCGCGATACGCGTATGGTACGACGCATCGACCCGAGCGATGCTCCGCTACGAAGGCATCTCGAACCTTCGTGACGCGAGCGGCAGGAACCTGGACGTCACCATCGTGTTCTCATCGACTCCTTCGGGGGATGGGGGATGCCGCGAGTCGACCGATGACAACGCGCGCGGGTAAGCGGTCGAGCACCAGGCTCATTGCGGCGGTGCCGATCAGGTAGACCTGGGCCCGCACCTTGCGCCGCTCGAGCCACCTGGCAAGCTCGTCGAGCAGCTCGATCAGCACCTCCCGCCGCGCCGTCGGGTCAACCGCTTACCGTTCCCGTGGAGTGTCCGGCGTAGTACTGCTGGGCCTGGCCGGCCCGGCGCCTCGGCACCCGGTCATTGCTGCGCCAGTAGTTCGAGGCGGCCGCCACCCCGCTGCCAGGGGTGACGCCGATACCCGCATCGAGCATCGCCATCTCGCTCCCCGCGATGGCACCCATGAGCATGAGTTCGTTGAGGTCACCGAGGTGGCCGATCCGGAAAAGCTTCCCCGCCACCTTCGAGAGCCCGGAGCCGAGCGCCAGGTTGTAGCGCCGGAAGGCGACGTCGATGACGTGGGCGGCGTCGATGCCCTCCGGGACCATCACCGCGCTGACCGTGTCGGAGTACCGCGCCGGCTCCTGCGCGCACAGTGCCAGTCCCCACCCCTCGGTGATGGCGGCGCGCACGCCTTCAGCCAGGTAGTGGTGGCGTCCGAAGACAAGGTCGAGTCCCTCCTCGAAAATGAGGTTCAGGCTCTCTCGCAGCCCGTAGAGCATGGGGAGCGCCGGGGTGTAGGGGAAATACCCGGTGGCGTTGGCGGAAATCATGTCGGCGAGGTCGAAGTAGCAGCGACGCGACGTGGCGCTCTGCATTGAATGCAGAGCCTTCTCGCTGGCGGCCAGGATGCCGAGCCCGGCTGGCAGCATCAGTCCCTTCTGAGAACCGCTCACCGCGAGATCGACGCCCCACTCGTCCATGCGGAAGTCGATGCTTCCGAGCGAGCTCACCGCGTCCACGAACAGCATCGCGGGATGGTTGCAGCCATCCATCACCGCACGCAGGGCTCCGATGTCGTTGGTGACCCCTGTCGAGGTCTCGTTGTGGCAGGCGAGGATGCCGCGAATTTCACTTCGGGTGTCCGCTCGCAGGGCCTCCTCGACGCGCGGGAGCGGCATCCCCTCGCCCCAGCCGACTTCCAGCACCTCGACCACGAAGCCGAGCCGTTCGGCCATGCTGATCCACAGGTGGCTGAAATGGCCCAGGCGCGTCGCGAGCAGCTTGTCCCCGGGAGAAAGCGTGTTGGTCAGCGCCGCTTCCCAGGCGCCGGTACCCGACGATGGGAAGATGAAGACCCGACCCCCCTCGGTCCTGTAGATCCGCTTCAGATCCGCGAGCACACTCGTGGAGAGCTCCGGAAACTTCGACGAGCGGTGGTCCTCCATGGCCACCACCATGGCGCGCTGGACACGATCGGGGACGTTGGTGGGGCCGGGGACGAACAGGAAGTTGCGACCGGGAATGCGGGACATCGTGTCCTCTCCTTCAGTGTCTCGAAGTGAAGCCCGCGTCTTCATCCCATCGCCGGCGACGGTCTCGCCAAGCCCCTGCTGCTGTGGATCAACGACGGACTGATGGCGGTGTTCTTTCTGCTTGTCGGCCTCGAGACCAAGCACGAATTCATCGAGGGGCAGCTCTCGACAAAGAAGCAGGCGCTCCTCCCGTTCTTCGGCGCCGTCGGCGGCATGATCGTACCGGCCACGATCTATGTCTACATCAATTACGGTCACGATCCTCCGACGCTGAATGGCTGGGCAATCCCGGCCACCACCGATATCGCCTTCGCTCTCGGCATTCTGGCGCTCGTCGGCAGCCGGGCGTCGCTCTCCCCGAAGGTGCGATTCATCGCCATCGCCACCAGGGTCGACATCCGTTCGCACTCCCGCCCGGCTATTGCAGAGTGACAAGAACCTCGTTGCGCCGAAACGCGGGAATGCTCCAGGGAGGGTTGTAGCCGGCAATGCGCCAGTCGTTCAGGTGTTCGATGCCGCGCATGTCGAGCCAGCGCGCCAAGTCCTGACGGTACGTCTCCGCCGCATGATTGCGAAGTCTGCCACTGAACGTGATGCTCGCAACGCGTTGTGCGTCGATGTCGATAATCGCTATGGCGGAATCGTCCGGAATCGGAGCGCTCTCCCTCGTATAGCCCGGCGGAAGTACGAAGCTGGTGGTCCATCCGACCATTCCACCGTCATCCGGAGCGCGACCTGAGCCCGGGTGGGTCCCTCGCCGCGGCAGGAAGACGATCGGCGCCGTCGCATCCGCCCGATCCGAGTCCACGTTCACCAGCACCGGAGCGGTCATCTCGATGTCCGTCTGCCGACGATTGGCGCCCGTAATGTAGTCGAACAGCCGCTGGAATCCCCGGCGGATCGCGTCATCGAACGGAGCGTCGACCACGGTTCGGGCAACGGTGAACGCCTCGTAATGGCGGATTTCGATTACGCCGTCACTCTCGATGACGCGATACTGCGGTTCTTCCGCAGCCTTGCCTCCGAATATCGAACATCCGGCGATGAACAATCCGGTCAGGCCGGCCAACAGGCCCCGAAGTACTTCGTTGCGCATCGACGGTCCCCTGCTCACGAGCCGGTTGCAGCGTTGCGGTCCTGCCGGCCGGCCAGGTGGCGGCCGGCAGTGCGGGCGGATGAGCGCCGCCCATACTTGTTTCACCGCCACCGCGGGGCGACGCACGGACAGACCCACACCCCGAAGCCGGTGAACTTGCGGCCCCGGAACGCAGTGTCCCCTCGACATTGAACTTCCCGACGATGCAGCCGAGCGTCTCCGATTCCGTGCGAGGCCCGATTGCGCTGCGCTACACGGACTGCTCCGTGGTGTCATACAGCGTGCGCGGCAGCTTGAAGACCACGTTCTCCTCGATTCCGCCGAGGGTACTCACGGTGACGTCGAACATGCCGTGGAGACGCTCGATCAGGCCCTGCACGAGTGATTCGGGCGCCGATGCGCCCGCGGTGATTCCTACTGTCCGGACCCCCTCCAGCCAGATGGGGTCCAGACTGCCGGCATCCGGAATGAGATGGCTTGCGGTCCCCGCCTCCTGACCGATTTCCTGCAGCCGCCGAGAGTTCGAACTGTAGTCGGCGCCGATCACCAGGATCACGTCGGAGTGCTCCGCCAGCCGGCGCACCACAGTCTGGCGGTTCTGCGTGGCGTAACAGATGTCCTTGACGTCGGGACCGACAATGTGCGGAAAACGCTCCACAAGCGCCGCAATGATCTCCCGGGTATCGTCGACGCTGAGCGTGGTCTGGGTCACGTAGGCGAGCTTTGCAGGATTCCCCGGCGCCAACGAAGCAATGTCATCCAGGTTCGACACGAGGTGCACCGGACCGGTGATCCGGCCCATCGTTCCTTCGACTTCGGGGTGTCCGGAGTGCCCGATGAGAACGATTTCGTAGCCGTTGCCTGCGTACCGTCCGGCTTCGTTGTGCACCCGGCTCACCAGGGGACAGGTCGCGTCGATCACCTGCAGATGCAGAGCGCCGGCGTCGTCCTCGACCTTTCGGGACACCCCGTGGGCACTGAAGACGGTGACAGCACCGAGTGGAACCTCGTCAACCTCCTCGACGAAGCGGGCGCCCTTCTCGCGCAGCGCGGCGACGACATGCCGATTGTGGACGATTTCGTGCCGAACGTAGACCGGCGGGCCGTAGACCTGCAGGGCTCGCTCGACGATGTCGATCGCCCGCACGACTCCGGCGCAGAACCCCCGTGGCTGCGCCAGAACCACCTGCAGGGTCCGTCTGGTCACCCGATGCCTCCCTGGCGATTAAACAAGGCGGTCTCAAGGAAGAATCTTTCCGGGATTCATCAGGTTCCCGGGATCGAGGGCGCGTTTGATCGAGCGCATCACGGACACTCCCTCGCCGTGCTCGCGGTTGAGGAATCCGATCTTGCCATAGCCAATACCGTGCTCGCCGGTGCAGGTGCCTCCCATGTCGAGAGCTCGGGCGACCATGCGTTCGTTGACCGCCTCGGCCCGCGCGAGTTCCCCGGCATCGTCGGGGTCGAGGATGAACGCGAGATGGAAGTTCCCGTCCCCGACGTGACCGACGATGGGGGCGAGCAACCCGGACGCGTCGATATCGGCGCGGGTCTCGAGAATGCACTCGGCGAGGTTCGAGATCGGGACGCAAACATCGGTGGCCCAGCCCTGCGCTCCCGGGCGAAGCGCCAACGCCGCGTAGTACGCGTCGTGACGCGCCTGCCACAGGCGCGATCGCTCCTCGGGCCGTGTCGCCCAGCGGAACTCCCCGCCGGTGTTCTCCGCCGCAAGCGCGCCGACCGTCTCCACCTGCTCGTGGACCCCCTGCTCGCTTCCATGGAACTCGAAGAACAGGGTCGGAGTGGCCGGGTAGCCAAGCCCGGAGTAACGGTTGATGGCGTCCATCTGAACCTCGTCGAGCAATTCGATCCGCGCCACCGGCACCCCGCACTGGATGGTCTGGATGACCGTGTCGACCGCGCCCGCCAGGGTGTCGAACGAACATACCGCTGCGGACATGGCCTCCGGAATGCCGTACAGACGCAGGCGAATCTCCGTGATGACCCCCAGCGTACCCTCCGAACCCACGAAGAGCCGGGTGAGATCGTATCCGGCGGCGGACTTCCGCGCCCTCCCCCCGGTCCTGACAACGCGCCCGTCTGCCATCACCACCGTCAGTCCCAGCACGTTCTCGCGCATCGTCCCGTAGCGCACCGCGTTGGTCCCCGAGGCACGGGTCGCGGTCATCCCGCCGAGCGAGGCGTCGGCACCCGGATCGATGGGGAAGAACAGACCGGTGTCGCGGAGATGCTCGTTGAGCTGCTTGCGTCGCACCCCCGGCTGGATCCGGCAGTCGAGATCCTCGGCGTTCACCTCGAGAATTTCGTTCATTCCGCTCACGTCGATCGAGACCCCGCCGTGCAGGGCCTGGACATGCCCCTCGAGCGACGTCCCGGTCCCGAACGGAATCATGGGGCAGCGGTGCCGGGCACACAGGCTCACCACCTGCGCCACCTCCTCGGTACTTTCGGGAAAGACCACGATGTCCGGAGGTGCGGTCTCGTGATAGGACTCGTCGCGACCATGCTGCTCGCACACCGCCGCGGCGGTGGAAACGCGGTCGCCCAGGAACTCGCGCAACTCGTCGACGAGAGTGGCGATCGCTTCGGCGGGAACGCTCATCGGTGGCTCCGGAAGAGGAACGGCGGCATCGGCCGACATGGTACGCGCGACGGCCGGGGATGTCGCGCCGTGCGACGGGTTCGCACCTCTATTTCATCCCGAAACCGGTCGGTCTGGTGCATGCGCTCGTGCAGAAGCTGCCGAGATGGGATGATAGGACGAATCGAATGCCGCAAAGGCCCGGCAAGCTTCGCCTTCAGGTGCTCGAATGCTCCGCGCTCCACTCGTTCCTTTGGTGTCCTCGTCATCCGCAAGCTCCTCTCCGACAATCCGGGGCGCTGTGGCGCGAAATCACCCTGCGCCTCTCAGGTATGCTCCACCTTGTCTGTCGAGATTGCATCCACGTCGAATTTCGACAGCAGAGTGCTCGTCCCAAGCATTCCGTCCGGAGACGGCGAGGCGATCTTGCGCTCCGCGAGCGTCTTGATCAGAAATGACGGTGTGCCGACCTCGAACCAGTAGGGATCGAACGCGCGGTTGAAGAAGAGCAGGAGGATGTCGAAGGGGTTGTAGACTTTTTCCGCGCCCCGCCAGTTGTAGCCGTTGTACCAGTCGCGAATGGTCTGCCGATCCAAGCCCCCGAACTCCGGGGCGAACACCGTATCCAGATCATCGTAGGTGTAACCACAAATCGACGAGTAGTTCGGGTTCAGCGTGATGTCGGTGAGGTTGTTCAGTCCGGAGAACAGGCTGACTTTGGAAAACTTGCTACCCCCCGTCAGAAACGTGAATCTGACGTGTGCATCCGAGAATTTGACAGATGAGTACAGACCCCGAAGGTAGTCACGGTTGGCACGCGCGACCTCCGGGATATCAAGTGCGTCAAGAATCGGCTTGTCGTATTCATCCACCAGCACTGCGACACGCCGGCCTGTGCGTTCGTGCAACACTCACAGAAGGTAACCGAATCGCTCAGGTCCCATGGTGTAATCCGACGTCACCTCCCACTGACGCTCCAAGGTATCCAGTTGTGCCATCAGGTTCTGATTCAGATATCCACGCGTCTGATAGTCGTCGCGGCTGAAGTCGAGATGCAGGACAGGATGTGGAACCGACCAGTCCCAGAAGTCGTGAATGGTAAGTCCTTCGAACAGCGGTCGGTTACCTTCGAACAGCTCTTTCAGTGTGTCCAGGAACAGACTCTTACCGAAACGTCGCAGACGGGAGAGGAAGGTGGTGGTTCATTCCGATTCAGTGTCCTCATCCCTTGATATCTGCGGCTGACTCGATGGTCACTCCGCACTTGGCGGCGATCGATTTCGCGAGCACATTAAAGTCCTGGTAACAGTCCTGCACGGCGTAGATGTGGCCGCCGAGCGCACCGTCCGCCGCCTTGAGGTGGAACATCGGCTTGCGGACCTCCTGGGCCATAGGCATCAGGCTGCGGTAGTGCTTGAGTGTAGAGAGACACTCTGTGTCGTCTTCGGTCGAGGAGGCGTTTGCATCCATACCGTCAAGTACCGTTTCGTGGTACACGCCGGGAATCCGACGCATCCATTTCTGGTACGCCTGCACTGGGCGGCCCGCCCTGACCGCGTGCTGCATCACAATATAGCCCGCCGGGTTGATTTCGGCCGATGGCAGTGGCAGGCCCGAATCGGCAGGCCGGCGATCCAGCCGATCCCTCCACTCGGTGCGCCAGTCCCGAAGCGTCGGCCCCAAGTTGCGAAGCCCTTGAAGGGAGAAGAGATCGGGGGCAAGCGGAAAGACGACGAAATCCGCCGCGATGATTGCCGACCGGTTGATAGCGCCCAAATTCGGGCCGACATCGATCAATGCCACATCGGCATCGCGCAACTCGGCCGCCTTGAGGATCGTGCGATAGAAGGCCGATTCGATTCGAAATGCCGCTTCGTCCCGATCCAGGCATGCCGGCCACGCCGACGACAGCCTCGCTTCGAAACGGGACAGGCCGAGATCACCGACGACCAACCCCAGATTGCTTGCGATCAGCTCGACATGGGGTTCGGAAATATCGCCCGTGCCTCGGAGGATCGGCGACACGGCTCCCATGATGCTTTGCGGATGATCACCATCGGGCCAGAGTTCCTCCAGCCGATCCTCCTCCAGGAACATCGTGCTCAGATTCGCCTGGGGGTCGATGTCTGCCGCGACCGCGGAAAGGCCGAGGTCCGCGTACATCCATGCAAGGTGGTACACCAGACTCGTCTTGCCGACACCACCCTTGTTGTTGAAGAAAGCGATGGTGATCACGACTTTCTCCGGATGGTCGCAAGCACGTGCGAAGGCTCGCACGCGAACTCTGCAGCAGGGTTCCCGTTCCTGCGCAACGCTTCCTGCGCACGAATCACACCACGCCCGAACGCGTTGACGTAACCGATCGCCGCCATCGCCCCGGCGATGACAGGGTTGCGGTAGTCCGTCTGCCCGGGGAAATTCTCGGGCGAGGCCATCCCGTACAGACCGCCCGGGTTCTGAATTTCGATGCGGTCATCGTACCAGTAGAAACGTACCGGAGCGTTCGATTCGTACGAGCGGTGCATGATCGCGTTCAACAGCAACTCGCGAATCGCTACCGGAGGATAGTCGGTCTCGGTCCATTCCCGGAGCACCGATTCGGCAACCGGGTGGGATTGCGTAGGGAGCGAGACGAACGCACTGACGTCTCGCAGGACCGAAGCAAATCGCCACTGAATCGTTTGGTGGCGATCGGGTCGTCCGCGTTCGTTGTTCCCGCCCAGCGGACGAACTGCACCCAGGCCCCGGGTATCCAGTGCAAGGGATCCTTGGCGAACAACAGGACACCCGCGTTCGTCGGACAATCGGCAGTCAGATCGTAGAACCGCAGAGAGGCCATCTGCTCATCACGGCCGCGTCTGTTCTCCTCGATGACCTCTTCACAAGACCGAGGTGACCGACGTTCAGCGCGCCCTCGCCCGCCGCCGGCGCCGGCGGTCTCCGCCCTCGCCTTCTCCGCGCGCACCCGAGGGTTTGCGGGCCGGCAGCGTGACCGCTTTCGCAAGCTCCGGATAGGCGGCGGTCTTGTGGGGGATGGCCATCGCCTCGACGAAGTGCGCCTGGAAGCGGGGCTCGACGGCGGTCTCGATTTTCTCGATGCGGCGTACCGTGCGCTCGATCTCCGAGCGTGCGCTCCGGTCGAGCAGTGCGATACGGGCGCCGGTACCGGCCGCGTTGCCGGCCGAGGTCACGTGCGGCAGGGCGCAGTCCGGCACCAGCCCGAGCACCATCGCGTACTTGACGTCGATGTGGCTCCCGAACGCCCCCGCGAGGCGGATACGGTCGACCCGATCCACCCCGAGGCGATCCATCAGCAGCCGTACTCCGGCGTACAGTGCCGCCTTCGCGAGCTGGATGGCCCGCACGTCGTTCTGCGTCACCCGCACCTCGATACCACTCCGATGCAGGACATAGGCGTACGTGCGCCCGTCCTGGACCACGCGGTCACTGTGCCGGGCGGCATCCGCGCGAATCACTCCGTCCTCGTCGAGGATCCCGGCGAGGTACATCTCCGCCACCACCTCGATGATGCCCGAGCCACAGATCCCGGTGACCGCAGCCGCATCGAAGCCCGGTTCGTCCGACCAGGCGTCGCTGCCGATGATCCGGAGCCGCGGTTCCAGAGTCGCCGGATCGATGCGCACCCGCTCGATGGCGCCGGGCGCGGCCCGTTGTCCGCCGCTGATCTGGGCGCCCTCGAACGCAGGACCGGTCGGGCTCGACGCCGCGAGCATCCGGTCCCGGTTGCCGAGCACGATCTCGGCGTTGGTGCCGACATCCACCACCAGGCTCACCTCGTCGCGCAGGTACGGCGCTTCGGAGAGGATGACCCCGGCGGTGTCGGCGCCCACATGCCCCGCCACGCACGGCAGCACGTAGGCGCGCGCGCCCGGGTGAAGCCCGAGGTCGAGCGCACCGGCCGGCAGATCGACCGCGCGATCGACGGTGAGCGCAAACGGCGCCTGGCCGAGCTCCACCGGATTCAGGCCGAGCAGGAGGTGGTGCATGATGGGGTTGCCGACCAGGGTCACGTCCAGGATCTCATCCGGCGCGATACCGCCCTGCGCCGCCGCTTCGCGGAGCAGGTCCCGGATCGCGGCGCGCACTGCGGCGGTCATCTCCCGCTCTCCGCCCGGGTTCATCATCACGTACGAGACCCGGCTCATGAGGTCCTCACCGAACCGGATCTGAGGGTTCATGGCGCCGGCCGAGGCGATGACGTCGCCGGATACGAGATCGCAGACATGCGCCGCGATGGTGGTCGAACCGATATCGACCGCCGCCCCGTACACCCGATCCCCGAGATCCGGCCACACCGCGATGATGTCGCGGTCGCCGTGCACTGCGACGGTGACGCGCCAGTTGCCGGCGCGCAGGGCTGCCTGCAGGGTCTCCAGCACCTGGAGGTCGCACCGCAGGTCCGAAAGATCCCATTCCTCGCCGAGCGCCACCTCGAGCCGGCGGAGATCGCCGGAGGGTTCGTGCATGTCGGGGGGAGCGACCTCGACATAGCGCAGGCGCACCACCGGATCGACCTTGATGGCGTGCACCTCGGCGCGCTTGCGCACCACCTGCCGGTGGACCTGGCTGTCGGGGGGCACGTCGATGACGACGTCGCCGAATACCGTGGTCGAGCAGCCCAGGCGGCGTCCCGGGGCAAGCGGCGCCCGCTTCTCGTGGTAGCGGCGCTCGATCGGACCGAATTCAGAGAGGTGCTCGGCCCGGGAACTCACCCCGTGCTTGGCGAACTCCCCGACGCTCTGTACCACCTGGCAGCGGCCACAGATCCCCCGCCCTCCGCACACGGAATCGAGGTCCACCCCGAGGGCGCGGGCCGCATCGAGAATCCGGGTCCCGGTCGGAAACCGCCCCCGCCGCCCGGACGGAGTGAAAACAACGAGCGCGTCCCCGCCTTGGCCATCGGTCTTCGGATCACTCTCCGGGCGAGACGTCATGGCGCAGCAGGGCCTGGCACGGCGGGGCGCGATCGGGGCGAATCACATGGTGACAGATCAGGCACGGCCCCGGGTCCTGCACCGGCCGGTCGGTGACGGCGACGAGGACCGCGTGAATCGTGCGGTGACGGACGAGACATGGCAACGGGTCGGCCAGCCCAGCCGTCAGCGACACCCGCCGGTGGCCCGAGAGACCGCCACGCGGTGCGATATCGCCAGGATTTCGACCTCCGGAGCGTCCGATCGGGACGATTTCGAGCGCATGTTCCGGCTCGGCGGCAATGGCTGACCGGCCGTGCCGTCAACCGCGGCGACGGCGCCGGCCGCCGGCACGCCGGCCGCGTTCCCCTTCGCTCCCGGGCGCGGGCGGCTCCCGATACTTCGCGATCCACCTCCGGCAGTCCGGGTCATGCCCCATCATGACATCGGCGGCAAGGCAGGTCTGGACGATGTCGCCGTGCAGAGGATTGGTGATCGCGGACGTCATGCCGGCGGTGATCGCCATCGACAGGAACGTGCCGTTGATCCCGTTCCGGTTCGGCAGCCCGAAGCTGATGTTCGAGGCGCCACAGGTCGAATTGACCTTAAGCTCTTCCCGCAACCTCCTGAGAATGTGCATGACCTGCCGCCCAGCCTGGTTGATGGCGCCAATCGGCATCACCAGCGGATCCACGACGATGTCGGAGCGCGGAATACCGTGGTCCGCGGCCCGTTCCACGATTCGCTTCGCGACCTCGAACCGGACGTCGGGATCCTCCGAGATCCCGGTCTCGTCGTTGGAGATCGCGACCACCGCCGCGCCGTGCTTCCTCACCAGAGGAAGAACCGATTCCAGTCGCTCCTCCTCGCCGGTGACCGAGTTCACCAGCGCCTTGCCCTCATAGACGGCGAGTCCCGCCTCCAGCGCGGCAACGATGGAGGAGTCGATGGACAGGGGGGCGTCGGTCACCGACTGCACGAGCTTCACCGCGCGCGCCAGCAGCGCGGGCTCGTCGGCAAGTGGAATCCCGGCGTTGACGTCAAGCATGTGGGCGCCGGCCTGCACCTGCGCCATCGCATCGGTCTCGACGCGGGAGAAATCGTCCGCCGCCATCTCCGCCGCCAGCACCTTGCGGCCGGTGGGGTTGATGCGTTCGCCGATGATGACGAACGGACGTTCGAATCCGATGACGACCTCGCGGCGGGCCGAGCTGAGCACGGTCTCCGTCAATGGGGGCTCCTCGCAGGCAGAGCGGATCGAGTCGGGCCGCAGCGCCTCGAGTGGGCGGCACCCTCACTCGCAACCTGATGAGAAATGCGTGTCACGGCGTGTATGAGGGAGACGAGCATTCGGACGCATTTCTCACAGACCCTCGAACCGGAGCCCATCCAGGCCTGAGCGGTTTTCCGGTCCTTGCCGAGAACAAGTGAGAAATGCGGGTCAGGCGGAGAGCGCGGCCCCTCGGACATTGTGGCGGCGCATCACGAAGTCCTTGGCGGTCTCGACCGCAACCGCCGCGTCGCGACAGTACGCGTCCGCGCCCACCGCCTCCGCGAACTGCTCGTTGAGTGGTGCCCCACCGACCAGCACGGTGTAGTCGTCGCGCAGCCCACGCTCCTTCAGGGTGTCGATGACCACCTTCATGTACGGCATGGTGGTGGTGAGCAGGGCCGACATGCCCAGAATGTCCGGCTGGTGCTCGTCCAGTGCGGCCAGGAACTCGTCCGCGTCGGTGTTGATGCCGAGGTCGATGACCTCGAAGCCGGCGCCTTCGAGCATCATCCCCACCAGGTTCTTGCCAATGTCGTGGATGTCGCCCTTGACGGTGCCGATGACCACCTTGCCGATCGTGGTCGCACCGGTCTCGGCGAGCAGCGGGCGGAGGATCGTCATCCCGCCCTTCATCGCGTTGGCGGCGAGGAGCACCTCGGGCACGAAGAGAATGCCGTCCCGGAAGTCGATCCCGACGATGCGCATGCCCTCGACGAGCGCATCGTCCAGGACTTGCTTCGCCGTCCACCCGCGCTCCAGCAGGATGTGCGTGCCTTCCTCGATCTCGTCCTTCAGGCCATCGTAGAGATCGTCGTGCATCTGCCGGACGAGCTCGTCGTCGGGCAGCGTGCGCAGATCGAGTTCTTCCTCTTCGCCGGCATCGTCTTCACGATCGAATTCGTCACCCTGCATGGCGGCGGCTCCTCGGCGACATCGGCCCCGGTAACAAGAGCGGAACGCTTCTCATGCGCGGGCGCACACGCACGAATCGCGAGTGGCGTGCCGCCCCCGGACGAGCGGCGCGCACACTCCAAACGCACGTCGTCCCCGGACCGCGCCCAGCGCGGTACGTGGCGCGCAGACTATCAGCCCCGGACCTCCAATCTGACGCGATTGCGACGCAGGATTACCGAAATGCGACAGCGGGCCGGAGCCATGCACATCCATTCCCTCCCGGTGTTCTCCCCCTGTATCGGTATCGTTTCGCGTCCCCAAGATCGACCCGGACATCGACCCGGATATCGTCCTGGATATCGCCCTGGATATCGGCCGGGGCATCGAGCGCCGGAAAGTGCGCACACCGGCTCGACTGCGGATGTCACCGCTCCGGCCTCCACCGGTGTCGTTGGAGCAAGGCGGTGAACCTGCTAGCCTCCCGCCGCCGCGACGGGCACGATGCATCGGCCATGGGGGAAGTCACATGAGCGACCGCGCTTCGGACATGAGGATCATTGACGGAAAGGCATTCGCGGCCGGGCTGCGGGCGCGCGTCGGGACGCAGGTCGGCGCGCTGAAGGAGCGCCACGGTATCGAGCCGGGACTTGCGGTAGTGCTCGTCGGCGAGAATCCGGCCAGCGAGGTCTACGTGCGCAACAAGGCGAAACAGACCCGAGCGGCTGGCATGCGCTCGTTCGAGCATCGGCTGCCCCCGACCACCTCGCAGGAAGCGCTCCTGGCGATGGTGCGACAGCTCAACGACGACCCGGATGTGAGCGGAATTCTGGTGCAGCTTCCGCTGCCGGCGCAGATCGGAGCCGACGCGATCATTGCGACCATCGATCCGGCGAAGGATGTCGACGGCTTCCACACCACCAATGCGGGCCTGCTCGCGGTGGGCGGCGACGGGCTGGTTCCATGCACACCCCTCGGCTGCCTGATGCTGCTGAAGGACCGACTCGGCGACCTCTCGGGCGCGCGGGCGCTCGTGCTCGGCCGGTCCAACATCGTGGGCAAGCCCATGGCGCATCTGCTGGTGCGCGAGAGCTGCACGGTGACCATCGCCCACTCGCGGACCCGCGACCTGGCGGATGAGTGCCGGCGGGCGGACATCCTCGTCGCCGCGGTCGGTCGACCCCACATGGTCCCCGGAGATTGGATCCGGCCGGGGGCGACGGTCATCGACGTCGGCATCAACCGGATCGACGCGGGCAACGGGAAGACCAGGCTCGTGGGCGACGTCGACTTCGAGAGCGCGCTTCCGATCGTGGCGGGCATCACGCCGGTACCCGGCGGTGTGGGACCGATGACCATCGCCTGTCTCCTGCACAACACCGTGCTCGCCGCCTGCCGACAGCATGGGGTGGAGGTGCCGGTGGCGTAGAGAGGCAGTACGCGCCACGTCCGGCCGCAGATCTCATGAATCCGGGCGGTCCACGCGATCTGCGCGCTCCGGGCAGTCCAGGCACTCCGGGCACTCCAAACGGTCACCGCCGGTTGCGGACGTACCGCGACGCGACGACCTTCCTCGAATCCCTCGTCCGCACCCCGCCCCGCACGCGCGAGGAAAGCGAGAGGCTCGGGCTCGCCCCGATCGAGTCGCTGCTCGATCGAATCGGCAACCCGCATCGCAGGCTTGCCGCCGTCCACATCACCGGGTCGAAGGGCAAGGGCTCGACTGCGCTCTACCTGGAGGCGCTCCTCGCCGCGGCCGGCTTCCGCCCCGGCACGTTCACCTCTCCCCATCTCGAGGACTGGAACGAGCGCATCAGGATCGCCGGCGCTCCGATCGGTCGCGGCCCATTCGTCGAGGCGATGGAGCGGGTCCGGCCCGCCATCGCGGATCTGCATCGGGCCGAAGCGGACACCGCGCCCGCCTTCTTCGACGCGCTGGTCGCCGCCGCGTTTCACGCTCTCGCCGACGCCGACGTGGACATCGCCGTGATCGAAGCCGGCATCGGTGCGCGGCTCGATCCCACCCGTACGTGCCGGGCGGTGGCCACCTGCGTGACATCGGTCGAACTGGAGCACGCGGACCGGCTCGGACCCGCGCTCACCGACATCGCGCGCGAGAAGGCGGCCATCGCGCGCGCCGGCGTTCCCCTGGTGATCGGCTCGATGCCGGAGCCGGCCTCAGCGGTCGTGGAGCGCGAGTCCGCACGCATCGGCGCCTCTCTCCGACGCTTGGGTCGCGATATCGGAGTACGCTGGCGTGGTGCGCATCCGACCGCCGTCGCCCCGGCGGGCGCTCCCGAACGCGGTCCGGCCGCCGGTGCCCCGGCGAGCGAGCCCGGGCATCGCGCGGCACAACGACACGACGCCGTGCGTGCCGGCGCACTCACCGGTGCCGGAGAAGCCGATGTCCTCGGCCGGGCGGCGTTCGACGGGCCCCGTCAGAGCGCGGACACACTCACCGGCGCCGAAGAAGCCGAAGTGCTCCTCGCGGGCCGCACCATCCGGATCGGCCTCCGGCAGCCGGGACGACACATGATCGAGAATGCGGCGCTCGCGCTCGCCCTCGCGCACGAGGTCGGAGCACTGCGCCTCCTCGACGATGCGGCGGCAAGCACCGCGCTGGAAGCGACCGACCTACCGGGCCGGGTGGAGGTGCTGCGCGAAGCGCCGCTTGTCATCGCGGACGGCGCACATACCCGGGGGTCGATCGAGGCCCTGGTGCGGATACTCGACGCCGGGCGGCCCGCCACGCTCGTGGCGGTGGCCTCGATCACGCGCGGCAAGGACGCGCCGGACATACTCGCTTCGCTGGTGCGACGAGCGGAAGTCGTGATCGCCACCGCGGCCGAACCCTCCCGCTCACTGGCCGCGGAGACGCTTGCGCGCACCCTGCAGGACGCGACGCCGGACGCCACGATCGAGGCCATCGGCACCCCGACCGACGCACTGCAAACGGCGATACGCCTCGCCGGGCGCAACGGAATTGTCTGTGCGACCGGCTCGATGTACATGGCGGGCGCGGCGCGGCGCCTCCTCGGACGCAAGCGGCAGCGACCGGAATGCGCAGACACCTGATCCGTCATCGATCTTTATTGATGATCTATTTAATATCAATTAATTAGAGATCTTATTAAGAGTATTTTCGAGGATATGCAGCGGTTCCTGTACCATCTCCAACGGGATACCGGGTGCCTTGCGACGCGAAGGACACCCGGTCGGCCGCAACCCGCTGGCGCGCCCTACTCCGCCGGCGTGCCCTACTCCGCCGGCGCGATGCGGAGATCGAACTCCTGTCCCGCGTCCTCCAACCACATCCATGCGTACTGCGCGAAGCTGCGCGGCACGTGGATTTCGAACTCCGGTGCATCGGTCGTCTGGTGGATCAGGGCCTGGCACTTGGCAAGCCTCGACTGCGCGCAGCGCCCGGGGCCGAACATGCGGGGATGGAGATCGAGAGAGCATCCTTTCGCCAGGACCGCAAGGACATCCGGGCCGGAGAGGACGAGGACAGTGCGACCGTGCGACACGTCGGTCACCGCCGCGTGCTGCCCGACCAGCGCGTCGCGCAACATCCGCTCGATGCGTGCCCGTCGGCGATCGGGGGTGATCACGAGCCACTCGTCCGGTCCGAGCCAGAGAATGGACAGATCGCGCCGGCGCGCCGCGGTCAACGGTTCAACCACGGGCTCGATCCCGAGTACCGCCGTCACCTCGCTGCGGAACGCCTTGCCGCCGCCATCTCCGCGCAGCACCAGAAGGCCACGCATGGGGGCCTCGCGGAGCGTCACCCCCCCTTCCCCGGCGACGACGGACGCTCGCGCCTCGAGCCCCAGGTGCGCGAGGGCGCTACGGCGTTGATACCGCTCAGTCATGCGCGGGTGCTCCTGCGCGCTCATCGCTCGCTAGCCCGGAAATTTCACCGATTCGCGAAGCGAGGGTACGGAGATGGTCAGGCATCGACACCCTGGCTGTGTTTAACGCAGCGTAAACAGTCAGATCCGTGCCCGCAGCCGGGAATCGGTGAAATTTCCGGACCGTTCCTGCACCGAAGGCCCGCTCAATCATGCGCACGTGCTCCCTCGGGGTCGAAGAATCCGGGCTCGGTGATGCGCGCGGACATCACCGAGCGCTCCAGCGGAACCATGACCTGTTCGCCGTGGCGGCTGCGCCCGCCCCGCACCAGCGCGAGTGCGATGGAATGGCCGAGGTTGGCACTGTAGTAGCTCGACGTGACGTGGCCGATCATGCGCATTGGCAGCGCGGTCACTCTCTCCACGATCTGCCCCCCCTCGGGCAGCACGTCCTCGGAGCGCTCGGTCAGCAGTCCGACGAGCTGCTTGCGGTCGTCACGTACGGTATCGGCGCGGTCGAGCGACCGCCGGCCGATGAAATCCTTGCGACGGCTGACGATCCACTCCATGCCCAGATCGATCGGGGTCACGGTACCGTCGGTGTCCTGCCCGGCGATGATGAACCCTCGCTCGGCCCGCAGCACGTGCATCGCCTCCGTGCCGTAGGGAGTGATCCCGTAGCGCTGGCCGGCGTGCATCAGCGCCGTCCACAGCGAGAGTCCGTAGCCTGCGGGCACGCTTACCTCGAACGACGACTCTCCGGTGAACGACACCCGGGCCACGCGGGCCGGCAACCCCGCCACGTGCCCGTCCCGCCAGTGCATGAAGGGAAACGCGTCCCGATCGAGATCGATGTCGGTGGTCAGCGCGGCGAGGAGCCGGCGCGCGAACGGCCCCGAGATGGATGCAGTCGCGGTCTGCTCGGTCACCGAGGTGCAGTAAACCCGGAGTTCCGGCCATTCCGTCTGCAGCCACTCCTCCATCCACCCGAGCACCCGCGCCGCGTTGCCGCTGGTGGTGTGCACGAGGTAGTGGTGGTCTCCGAGCCGCAGGGTGACCCCGTCGTCGAACACCATGCCGTCCTCGGTGCACATCAGGCCGTACCGGCACCGTCCCACCTCGAGCCGTTTCCACCCGTTCGTGTAGATCCGATCGAGGAACTCCGCCGCGTCCGGTCCCTGCACGTCGATCTTGCCCAGCGTCGACGCATCAAGGATGCCGACCGCGTTGCGCGCCGCGAGACACTCCCGATCGACAGCCTCGCGCATCGACTCGCCGTCGCGGGGGTAGTACCAGGGCCGCTTCCACTGTCCGACATCCTCGAATGTCGCGCCCTGCTGCACGTGCCACCGATGCATCGGGGTGGTGCGGACGGGATCGGAAAGCTCGCCCACGTCCCGACCGGCCAGGGCGCCGAACGTCACGGGGGTATACGGAGGACGGAAGGTGGTGGTGCCGGTGGCGGCGATGTCGGCGCCGAGGGTTTCGGACAGGATCGCCAGGGCGTTCACGTTGCTCGTCTTGCCCTGGTCCGTGCCCATGCCGGTCGTCGTGTAGCGCTTCAGATGCTCGACCGAGCGATAGCCCTCCCGGGCCGCGAGTGCGATATCGGCCGCGGTCACGTCGTTCTGGAAATCGACGAAGTGCTTGTCCAGCCGGCGGTCGGGATGGCGCGGCGGAACCGTCCAGAACAACCGGATCGGCACCTCCTCGACCACATCGACTCTGGGCAGCGCAGTGCCGCCCCGCATCCGGAACCCGCACGCGGCGGCGGCGGACTTGCCGGCCTCGCGTCCCTCGGACAGGGCGAACGCAAGCACTCCGGTCCCGTTGCAGCCGCCCACGGAGAACTGGGCCTGGCGCACCTCGCCGGGAACGAACACCCCCCGGGCCTCGTCGAAGGCGAGCCGGCCGCCCGACTGGGAGAACAGATGGATGGCCGGGTTCCAGCCACCGGACATGCACACCAGATCGCAGCGGATCCTCCGGCTCGTCCCCGTGTACCCGGTCGCGGCCGCGGTCAGTGACGCGACCGAAACCCCGGTCACCGCTTTCGCACCCCGCACGCTGATGATCGCGTGCCCGGCCAGCAGCTCGATGCCACGACGCCGGAGTTGTGCACGCCGGAGATCCGACAGCTCCGTACGCACATCGACCACTGTCACCCGCAGGCCGGCGTCGGCGAGGTCGAGGGCCGGGTCGTAGGCGGAGTCGTTGTTGGTGAACACCACCGCCGCGGTACCGGGACGCACCGCGTAGCGGTTGACGTAGCTCTGAGCCGCGGAGGCGAGCATCACGCCCGGACGGTCGTTGTTGCGGAACACGAGCGGACGCTCGTGCGCCCCGGTGGCGAGCACCACCTGCTTCGCGCGCACCTTCCAAAGACGCTGGCGGACCCGGCCGCCGCGCTCTCCGTACGGCAGATGGTCGGTGCGACGCTCCAGCACCGTGAGGGAGTTGTGGTCGTAGTATCCGAGCGCGGTCGCCCGCGACAGGATGCGCACCTCGTCCATGTCCGCCAGTTCGGACACCATCGCGGAGACCCACTCCCCGGCGGGAGCGTCGTTGATGGTCCGGCGGGTGCCGAGCAGGTGGCCGCCCGGCTCGGGCCGCTCGTCGACGACGAGCACCCGGGCGCCGGTGCGGCCGGCGGCATGCGCCGCCGTCAGGCCGGTCGGACCGGCGCCGACCACCAGCACGTCGCAGTGCGCCCAGGACTTGTCGTAGATCTCCGGGTCCGGTCCGGTCGGCGCGCGCCCGAGCCCGGCCGCACGGCGAATGAAGTACTCGTACTTCATCCACCACTTCCCGGGCCACATGAAGGTCTTGTAGTAGAAGCCGGCGGGAAGCAGCGCACTCAGGTGTCCGTTGACGGCGCCGACGTCGAACCGCACGTTCGGCCAGCGGTTCTGGCTGGCGGCGGTCAGACCGTCATGGATCTCGACCTGCGTGGCGCGGGCGTTGGGCTCGCCGATCGCGCCGGCGCCGAGCTGGACCAGCGCGTTCGGCTCCTCCACTCCGTCGGTGACCACTCCCCGCGGGCGGTGGTATTTGAAACTTCGCCCCACCAGACGCACGCCGTTGGCCAGCAGTGCCGATGCCAGCGTGTCGCCCGCGAACCCGGAATACCGCTCCCCGTCGAACGAGAAACCGACGAGGCGGTCGCGATCGATGCGCCCCCCGACGGACAGCCGGAAATCCGCTCTGGTCATCGCCTTCTTCCACCGGTCGCGGGCTCGGCCGGAGGGTGTTCACCCATGCGGTACACCGCGAGGATCTCGTGGGTGACAGTATCGCGCTCGACGTTGAACCACCGCCGGCAGCCGTGTTCGTGCACCCACCGCTCCCGATGCCGACCCTTCGGATTGGTGCGCATGAACAGGTAATCCGCCCACTCGGCGTCGGACAACGACTCGGAATCGAGCGGACGGACGATGTGCGCCTCGCCCCCGCAGCGGAACTCGCTCTCCTCGCGGAAACCGCACCAGGGGCACTCGATCAGCAGCATCGCGACTGCCCTCTCTCGCTCATCGGTTCAGTGCGCCACCGCGGCGGCGCCGTGCTCGTCGACGAGGGCGCCGCTCGTGAACCGGTCCAGAGTGAACGCCGCGTTCAGCGCGTGCGGCGCATCGTGGGCGATGGTATGCGCGAAGACCCATCCCGAGCCCGGCGTCGCCTTGAACCCGCCGGTCCCCCAGCCGCAGTTGAAATAGAGGTGCTTGACCGGAGTCTTCGAGATGATCGGGCTCGCGTCCGGGCAGGTGTCGACGATCCCCGCCCAGTGCCGCAGCATCTTCAGGCGCGAGAAGATGGGGAACAGCTCCACCAGAGCGCCCATCTGGTCCTCGATGACCGGGAAGCTGCCATGTTGCGCATAGGAGTTGTAGCCGTCGATGCCGGCCCCGATCACCAGTTCACCCTTGTCGGACTGGCTGACGTAGACGTGCACCGCGTTCGACATCACCACCGAGTGGTGGATGGGCTTGATCGGCTCGGACACCAACGCCTGCAGGGGATGGCTGTCGATGGGGAGCCTGAATCCGGCCATGGCCGCGAGGACGCTCGCGTGCCCGGCCACCACGACCCCGACCTTCCTCGCCTGGATGTAGCCCCGGGAGGTCTCCACCCCTTCGACCACGCCGTCGCGCTGCCGAATGCCGGTGACCTCGCAGTTCTGGATGATGTCCACGCCGCGGGCGTCCGCACCACGGGCGAACCCCCAGGCGACGGCGTCGTGCCGCGCGACCCCGCCCCGGCGCTGGAGCGACGCCCCCAGAACCGGGTAGCGGACCTTCGGCGAAGTATTGAGGATGGGCACCATCGCCTTGATCCGAGCCGGCGTGAGCACTTCGGAATCGATGCCGTTCAGCCGGTTGGCGCTCACCCGCCGCGCGAGTTCGCGCATGTCGTGGAGGTTGTGAGCGAGGTTGAGCACCCCGCGCTGGCTCAGCATGATGTTGAAGTTGAGCTCCCGGCTCAGACCCTCGTAGAGCTTCAGCGAGTGCTCGTAGAGGTGGGCGCTTTCGTCCCACAGATAGTTCGACCGGATGATGGTGGTGTTGCGACCGGTGTTGCCACCTCCCAGCCAGCCCTTCTCGAGCACCGCGACGTTGCGCACTCCGTGCCGCGCCGCAAGGTAGTACGCGGTTGCGAGTCCGTGCCCGCCGCCGCCGACGATGATCACGTCGTAGGACTGTTTGGGCTCGGGGCTGCGCCATGCCGCCGGCCAGTGTTCGTGGCGGGTGAGTGCGTTGCGCGCCAGGGAGAGTATCGAGTATCGCATCTTGCGGGTTGATTCAGCGGTCCGCGGCCACCGTCCACGACGGGGCGTCGCAGTGTAAGCGTACCCATATCCGAGCGCCACGGGGGCACCGTCCGCAGCGTTTGGCACCCGTGCGAATGATGCCGTATGCTCGCGCGCCGTTGTTTTGCGCCGCCGGCCCCGGGGGCCGGTTCTCGAACCGGCATCGACGCACCCACCGACGGCGCCGGGCGGGACCGCTCCGGGGAGCCATGCCGTGAGTCATCTGAGCACCGTACTCGACGGCGGCGGATTCGTCGTCACGAGCGAGCTGACGCCGCCCAAGGGCACGTCGCTGGATTCGCTGCTCGCTCGCGCACATTCTCTGCGCCGCCATGTCGACGCGTTCAACATCACCGACTCCCATGCCGCGCGCATGGCCATGGCGCCGATCGCGGTCTCCCATCTGCTGATCGACCAGGGATTCGAGCCGATCATGCAGATCACGAGCCGCGACCGGAACCGTATTGCGATCCAGGCGGACCTGCTCGGAGCGTGGGCGCTCGGAGTGCGAAACATCGCCTTCATGGGCGGCGATCCGCCGAAGAACGGCGACCATCCCGATGCGAAGGGAGTATTCGATGTGGTCTCCGCCGATGTCATCGGTGCCGCTGCGGGCATGCGCGGCGGCCTGGACATGGCGGGCAACGCTCTCGGCGGCTCGCCGGAGTTCTGCATCGGCGCGGTGGTCAACCCCGGCGCCAAGAACCTCGACCAGGAGATCGAGCGCATGGTGGAGAAGCGCGATGCCGGCGCGACATTCTTCCAGACCCAGGCGGTCTACGACGCCGTGGCGTTCGAGCGGTTCGCGAACCGCGTCGAGCCGCTCGGCGTGCGCCTGCTGGCGGGGATCATTCCGGTGAAGTCCCCGAAGATGGCCAACTGGATGAACGAGCACGTGCCGGGCATCGAAGTTCCGGAGACGCTGATCCGCAGACTCGCGGAGTCGAGTGACCGGGCCGCGACGAGCAGCGAGATGGCGGCGGCGGTCATCGCCGACATCCGCCCGATGTGCCGCGGGGTGCACGTCATGGCAATCGGATGGGAGGACAAGGTCCCGGGGATCCTCGAAGCGGCCGGAGTGCGCTGAGCGCCGGAAGGCCATCCCCGATCGGCGTCCGCCGGACTCCGGACGCCGCCCCGCAAGGTCGTCCCGGCACATCGACCCAGGACATCGTCCCGGACTCTGCCTTGCATCGGTCAGGCACCTATAATGCGCGGCGCCGGCCGGCGAAGCGTCGGCGCCTCGACCCGAAGCCCACAGGAAGCGACACATGGCAAGTCATCTGTTCACGAGCGAATCGGTCTCGGAAGGTCATCCGGACAAGGTCTGCGATCGGATCTCCGATACGGTGGTCGACCTGTACCTCGGCGCCGACGCCGGTGCGCGCGTCGGTTGCGAGACGCTGTGCACGACGAACCTCGTGGTCATCGCGGGCGAGGTAAGGGGCCCCGACTCGATCGGAGCGGACGATATCGAGGCGCGGGCGCGCGACGCGATCCGCGACATCGGCTACGAACAGGCGGGCTTCCACTGGAAGCATGCGGAGGTGCAGGTGCGCCTGCACAAGCAGTCCACCGATATCGCGCAGGGGGTGGACGCGGCCGGCAACAAGGACGAGGGCGCGGGCGATCAGGGCCTGATGTTCGGATACGCGTGCCGGGAGACCCCCGTGCTGATGCCCGCGGCCATTCACTTCTCGCACCGGATCCTGAAGCGGATGGCCGATGCCCGGCACGCGGGTTCGACCCCTGGTCTGGGGCCGGACTCGAAGAGCCAGGTGACCCTGCGTTACGAAGACGGCACGCCCATCGCGGCGACCTCCGTGGTGGTCTCCACCCAGCACGACGAAGCGCTCGGACAGGAGGAAGTGCGCGAAATCGTGCGTCCGTTCGTCGAGGAGGTGCTGCCCGAGGGCTGGATGTGCCCGGAGGAGGAGTTCTACGTCAATCCCACCGGCCGGTTCGTCATCGGCGGACCCGACGGCGACTGCGGGCTCACCGGGCGGAAGATCATCGTCGACACCTACGGCGGGGCGGCGCTTCACGGCGGGGGCGCATTCTCCGGCAAGGATCCTTCCAAGGTGGATCGCTCCGCCGCGTACGCCGCGCGCTGGGTCGCCAAGAACGTCGTCGCGGCCGACCTCGCCGAGCGCTGCACCATTCAGCTTGCCTACGCGATCGGGGTGTCCAAACCGCTGTCGGTCTACGTCGACACCGCCGGCACCGGCGAGGTCGACGAGTCGAAGCTCTCGCGGGTCCTGCAGGAGATCGTCGACCTCTCGCCCCGCGGCATCCGCGAGCGGCTCGGCCTCAGCCGGCCGATCTACAGCCGCACGTCCGCGTACGGGCACTTCGGGCGCGAGCCCGAGGCCGACGGCGGATTCTCCTGGGAACGCACCGATCTGGTGTCCGATCTGAGGAGCGCGTTCGGAGCTTGAGCGTCGACCGGCCCGGAGCGGTCGTCGGCCTGCGCCCGAGGCGACGCCGGCCGGCACCGATGACCGATTGGTGGGGAATTTTCTGGAACCAGTGAATGAAACCGGATCGTGGCCATCGCCCGATTCGGGACACGATAGACTTGCGGAGCTGCGTTCAACGAACGCCAATACACCCGCCGCCCTCATCACCGAACCCGAACCATCAACAAAGTGTGAGCCATGACGACCCGAGAAGATTTCAGGATCAGGAGCCTGGACGACGCCGAGTGGGGCCAGAAGGAGATCGCCATCGCCGAAACGGAGATGCCCGGCCTGATGGCGCTGCGCACCGAGTACGGCGCGGAGCAGCCGCTGGCGGGCGCGCGGATTGCCGGCTGCCTGCACATGACGATCCAGACCGCGGTGCTCATCGAGACGCTGACCGCGCTCGGCGCCGAGGTACGCTGGAGTTCGTGCAACATCTTCTCCACCCAGGACCACGCGGCGGCGGCAGTGGCCGCGGCCGGCGTCCCGGTATTCGCGTGGAAGAACGAGACGGAGGAGGAGTTCTGGTGGTGCATCGACCGCACCATCGAGGGGCCGGACGGGTGGCGTCCGAACTTGATCCTCGACGACGGCGGCGACCTCACCGCGGTCATGCACGAGAAGTACCCGGCCCTGATGGACGGCGTGCGCGGACTGTCGGAGGAGACCACCACTGGCGTGCAGCGACTCTACGACATGGAGAAGGCCGGCACGCTGATGGCCCCGGCCATCAACGTCAACGACTCGGTCACGAAGTCCAAGTTCGACAATCTCTACGGATGCCGCGAGAGCCTGGTCGACGGCATCAAGCGGGCCACCGACGTCATGATCGCCGGGAAGATCGCGGTGGTGAACGGGTTCGGCGATGTCGGCAAGGGCTCGGCGGAGAGCCTGCGCAGCCAGGGCGCGCGCGTGGTGGTCACCGAGATCGACCCGATCTGCGCCCTGCAGGCGGCGATGCAGGGCTACGAAGTGCGCACGATGGACGAGGTGACTCCGGTCGGGGACATCTTCGTCACCGCGACCGGCAACGTCGATGTCATCACCATCGACCACATGCGGCGGATGAAGGACCGCGCAATCGTCTGCAACATCGGCCACTTCGATTCCGAGATCCAGATCGAGGCGCTGCGCAACTACCGGTGGCACAACGTCAAGCCCCAGGTCGACGAGGTGGAGCTTCCCGACGGCCGCCGGCTCATCGTTCTCGCCGAAGGCAGGCTCGTCAACCTGGGCTGCGCCACCGGACACCCCAGCTTCGTGATGAGCGCCTCGTTCACCAATCAGGTGCTCGCCCAGATCGAGCTGTGGCGGCATCCCGAGCGCTACGAGCGCAAGGTGTACGTGCTGCCGAAGCACCTCGACGAGAAAGTGGCGGCGCTGCACCTCGACAAGCTCGGGGTCAACCTGACGAAGCTCGACGAGAAGCAGGCGCGCTACATCGGCGTTGACCCGAACGGGCCGTTCAAGCCGGAGTACTACCGATACTGAGCGACATGGAGACGCCGCGGTTCCCTTACCATGTCGGTCATTGCCATGTCGGCATGGCACGCAACCGTGAGCGACGCGGGGCCGGACCAGTGAGGATCTCACCATGATCGAAGCACGCCGCCACCACGACATGGGCGGGCTGGAGGCCGGCCCGGTCGAGCGGGACGACGAGCACGACAAGGCGCCCTGGGAGAAGCGCGTGGACGCGCTCATGGTGCTGCTCGGGCAACGGAGAATCATCGGCGTGGACGAGCTGCGACGGGGCATCGAGGAGCTTGGCTCCGACGCCTACGACCGCTACGGCTACTACGAGCGCTGGATGGCGTCCATGACCAACCTCCTGCTCGAGAAGAAGATCATCGGCGTGAGTGAGCTCGGCGCGCGCATGGCGGAGATCGAGGCCGGCCGGAGGCGCACGCTGCCATGACCGGCGCGGCCGCGAAGTTCGCCCCCGGCGACCGGGTCCGGGTGCTCGCACACTTCCCGCCCGGCCACATCCGCACCCCCTGGTACTGTCGCGGGCGGACCGGCGAGATCGAGCGTATCTGCGGGCGGTTCCGCAACCCCGAGCAGCTCGCGTACGGCCACCGGGACGCAGACCGCGAGGTGCTGTACCGCGTCGGGTTCGCAAGCCGTGCGCTCTGGCCGGACCACAAGGGCGGCAAACACGACCGGGTGGAGATCGAGATCTACGAACACTGGCTGGAACCGATGCCGGGAGACGCGACATGAGCGGACACGAGCACGCAGGCGCGCCGGCACACCCCCACCACCCACCCCCGCGCGGACCGGATGGGTACGAGGCTGACCCGACCCGTCACCATCCGCCCGGACCGGACCTGGAAGACGCTCCCCTCGCCCACCATCAGGTGATGCAGATGGCAGTGACCTCGCTGCTGATCGAGAAAGGGATCTTCAGCGCGGACGACATGCGCGCGCAGATCGAGCGCATGGACGCACTCACCCCGGCCCGGGGAGCGCGGCTCGTGGCCCGCGCCTGGTCCGACGACGGCTTCCGGCGGCGGCTGCTGGCGGATTCGAAGGCCGCCGCGACGGAGCTCGGCATGGACATCGGCCCCGTTCCGATCCTCGTCATGGAGAACACCCCCGACACCCACAACCTCGTGGTGTGCACCCTGTGCTCGTGCTATCCGCGCTTCCTGCTCGGCATCCCCCCGGACTGGTACAAGTCGCGCAGCTACCGCAGCCGCGCGGTGCGCGAGCCGCGTCGGGTGCTGACGGAGTTCGGCACCGAGATCGACTCCGAACGCCGGATCCGGGTCCACGACAGCACCGCAGACATGCGGTACATGGTTCTGCCGATGCGCCCTTCCGGCACCGAGGGCATGAGCGAGGAGGCGCTGGCGGATCTCGTGACCCGGGACAGCCTCATCGGAGTCACGGAGCCGCACGCAGGCTGACCGCGCACTCCCGACGCCGCGCACGCCGGGCATGTCGAACCAGAGTTTTCGTCCTCGGGAGAGCAAGAGACCGCGAACAAGGATCTTGCGACTCGCTTCTCCAGCGACTGGAGCCGACCCCCGCGCGGGCATCGACCGGTGGAGACGAGGGTGCAGGCTGCAACCCCGATCGGCGGTTACTCCGGGAGCACGATCTCCCCGCCGAACTCCGCCGCCTCGTCCCGGAGCATCTCCCACATCGCGAGACCGAAGCTGCGAAAGACGTAGAGGCGGAATGCCTCGTCCCCACTCTTCACGATCTGGACGTTGAAGGGACCGGCCAGGGTCACGGCGCTGTCGCCGGTGCGCAGGGCCTCGATGTCGACGGGACAGAGCTTGGCGAGCAGGTCCGTCGCGGCCGGACCCGATACGCGCACAACGGTCCGGGCATGACTCAGGTCGGTGGTGCTCGCCCCGTGGGGGCGGAGCGCGGCCTCGATGTGCCCGACCAGCGCTCCCGGAGCGTGCTCGGTGCTCTCGGCGAGCCACCGGCCCGGTCCATTCCACGCGTAGTGCACGGCGCCGGCGTCGAATATCCGGTTGGGATTCACGTCCGCCCGGGGCACGCCGAGCGCTTCCGCGAGCACCTCGGGCTGCGGGGCGCCGCTCACCTGAACCATCGATCGCGGGCGGCATTCGGCGAGCACGACGCCGGGGAGATCGTCCGGACAGGCGCCGAATCGTCCAGCCCGGGCATGGCCCGCCAGCGCGCTGCGTCTCGCCGGTTCGCTCATGTCGCCTCCCTCACCCCTTCGGACGCCGGTTCTCGGGGTCGATGAACACATGGTCGGTGATCCGCACCGGGGCGAAGTCCGCCGTGAGCGGCGAGGCAGCGTAGAGCGTCCGACCCTTCCAGTCCTCCCCGTCGTCCATCAGCGCCAGCGCGATATGGCGCTCCAGAGTGGGGCTGTAGCAACCGGAAGTGACGTGGCCAAGCATCGTCACCGGCCGCGGCGCGGTCGGGTTCCACACCAGGTGCCCGCCGCGCGGAATCCCCTTGCCGTTCTCCGAAATGAGCCCCACGAACGTCTTGCGCCTCCGTCCACCTTCCCGGAACCGCTCCAGCGAACGGCGGCCGATGAAGTCCTCGTCCTTCTCCATCCGGTCGAAGCCGAAGTCGGCGGGGATGGTCCGCCCGTCGAGTTCATTCGGGACCACGTGCCCCTTCTCGATGCGGAGCACGCCGAGCGCCTCGGTGCCGTAGGGCATGACCTCGAAGGACTCGCCCGCCGCGAGCAGTGCCTCCCACACGTGGATGCCGTAGTCGGCCGGACAGTGCACCTCGTAGGCCCGTTCGCCGGAGAAAGTCATGCGGATGATGCGCACCGGCGCACCCGCCACCGTCGCCTCGATGCAGCCCATGAAGGGCAGCGCCTCGTCGGAGACGCCGGCGCCGTCGCAGGCGGCGGCAAGCAGATCCCTCGAACGGGGTCCGGCCACCGCGGCCCCCGCCCACTGATCGGTGACGGAGGTGAGATGCACATCGAGATCCGGCCATACCGTCTGCGCGTAACGCTCCAGATGCGCCATCACCGTCGCGGCATGGCCGGTGCCGGTAGTGAGGTAGTACATGTCATCCCGGATCCGGGAGCAGGTGCCGTCGTCGAGGACGAAGCCGTCTTCGCGCAGCATGAACGCATAGCGGCACCGTCCCACCCGAAGGTTGCGGATACGGTTGATGTACACGCGGTGCAGGAACTCCCCCGCGTCGCGGCCGCGGACCTCGATCTTCCCGAGGGTGGACACGTCGACCATCCCCACCGCCCGGCGCACGTGACGCGCCTCGCGGTTGATGGCGTCCATCATGGACTCGCCGGGGCGGAGGTAGTACTGGGCCCGCAGCCATGGCCCGACGGTGACGAAGGTCGCCCCGTGCTCGACGTGCCAGTCGTGCATGGGCGTGCGGCGCACCGGCGCCTGGTGGATGCCGACCTCTCGGCCCGCGATCGCTCCGAGGGCGACCGGCGAGTACGGCGGCCGGAACGTGGTGGTGCCGACCGCGGGGATCTCGGTGCCGAGCGTCGCCGCGAGCACCGCGAGTCCGTTGACGTTGCTGGTGCGGCCCTGATCAGTGCCCATGCCGAGGGTGGTGTAGCGCTTGAGGTGCTCGACCGAGCGGTATCCTTCGCGCGCCGCCAGCTCGATGTCGGCCACCGTCACGTCGTTCTGGAAGTCGACAAAGCGCTTGCCGTGGCGCCACGACGGCAACGGCACCGCCCAGAGTGGACGCACCGGAACGCCCTCGGCCCATTCCCGAACCTCCGGGCAGACCGGCTCCGATCCGGCGTCGAAGCCCGCGGCGCGGGCGGCGTCGGCCCCGGCCGCGGCACCATCGGCGAGGCATTCGGACAGGCCGAGGAGGCCGCGCGCGGCCCCGGCCGAACGTTCGCGCTGCGCACTCTCGCCCGGGACGAACGCGGCGCGGGCGGCGTCGAAGCGCAGCCGGCCCTGCGATTGCGAGAAGAGATGGACGGTCGGGCTCCAGCCGCCGGAGACGCAGACCAGATCGCACGGAATACGCCGGGAATCGTCCCCGACCGCCTCGCCGTCCGCCGAGAGCGAGCGCACCTCCACCCCGCCGACGCCGGTGCGCCCGATCGCGCGCATCACCACGCTGCCGGACACGAGTTCCAGTCCGAGGCGCCGGACCACGGCAAGGGCGTCGTCCCCCGGTCCGCCGTCGCGCGCATCCACCACCGCGACGACGTTCGTTCCCGCGTCCAGCATCGGCTCCAGTGCCTCGTAGGCCGAGTCGTTGTTGGTGAACAGCACCGCACGTTCGCCGAGACGGACGCCGTGCTGGAACACGTAGGTGCGGGCGGCGGAGGCGAGCATGACGCCGGGCAGATCGTTGTTCTCGAACGGGAGGGGGCGCTCGATGGCACCGGTGGCGATCACGACTTCCCCGGCCCGAATCCACCACACCCGCTGCCGCGCGCAGTGCGGGGCCGGGGCGCCGTCGGCACGGCGCTCCACCGCCACCACCATATTATCGTCGTAGTAGCCGAACGCGGTGGTGCGGTCGAGCACGCGGACTTTCGCGTTGGATGCAAGCTCCTCTCGGACCCGGGTGGCAAACGCTATCGGGTCGGCATCCTCGATGGTGGCGGTAGAGGCGGCGAGGCTGCCACCGGGGGCGAGTGCATCGTCGACGAGCATCACGCGCGCGCCCGAGCGGGCCGCGGTGAGCGCCGCCATGAGGCCGGCCGGTCCCGCCCCCACCACGAGCACGTCGCAGAAGGCATAGCGGCGGTCGTAATGGTCCGGATCCGGATCGAGCGGGGCGCGCCCGAGCCCCGCGGCCCGGCGGATGAAGCGCTCGTAGAGCATCCACCACGATCCCGGCCACATGAACGTCTTGTAGTAGAACCCGGCGGGAAAGAGCTTCGAGGCCGCGTTGATCAGCGCTCCGGCGTCGAGCCCGAGCGACGGCCAGCGGTTCTGGCTCTGCGCTTGCAGCCCGTCGTGCAGCGCGACCCGGGTCGCCTTCAGGTTCGGCTCGGCCCGTGATCCGGTGCCGACGCGGACCAGCGCGTTGGGCTCCTCCGCCCCGGCCCCGAAGATGCCGCGCCGACGGTGGTACTTGAAGCTGCGTCCGACGAGCCGGACCCCGTTCGCGAGCAGCGCGGAGGCCAGGGTGTCGCCCCGATACCCCGTGTAGCGCTTGCCGTCGAAGGTGAACACGAGGGGCGTATCGCGGTCGATGCGCCCTCCCCGCTCGGTGCGGTGGGTCTGGCGGGTCATCGGAATCCTTCCCGGCTCGGGGCCGTGACCATGCGTCCGAGCGCCTTGAGCATCGGACTTGAGGCCGACGACTGCCGCATCGTCGTCGCCGCGCGTCCGCGCGCCCCGAACCCCGAATCCACCGGTTCGACGCGAACCTTCGTCACGGCCAGGGGCGGGATCATCGGGGCTCGTCCTCGCCGAGGTCGGCGCCGGGTGGGCCGCTTCGGTGTATGCGGTGGGTCCAGGTATCGCGCCTGACCTTGAACCAGCCCCGGCAGCCGGCACCGTGCTGCCACCATTCGACGTGCGGCCCCCGGGGGTTGTCGCGGAGGTAGATGTGGTCGAGCCACTCCTCGGCGGAGACGGCATCCGGGTCCGCGGGCCGGTCCACGGTGGCGTCGCCACCGTAGGTAAACTCGATGTGAGCGCGCGGCCCGCACCACGGGCACGTGATCAGCAGCATGTCGGTCGCTCCCTGCGAGCATCGACGCGGTGTCGATACGGTCGGATCCGTGCGTCGGGCCGAACCATCGCGTCAGTGCGCCTGCGGGCTCGCACCCACGCCCTTCTCGTCGAGGAGCGCGCCGCGGTGGAAGCGATCGAGCCGGAACGCCGCATTGAGCGGATGCGGCGCGTCGTTGGCGATGGTCCAGGCGTGGCACCAGCCCGCTCCCGGCGTGGCCTTGAACCCCCCATAGCACCAGCCGCCGTCCATGTAGAGCCCCTCGACCGGCAGCTTGCCGAGGATGGGGCTGCCGTCCATGGTCATGTCCATCACCCCGCCCCAAGTGCGCATGAGGCGCAGCCGGCTCAGGAAGGGGAAGAGCGAGATCGCCCCCTGAATGACGTGCTCCAGCGTCGGCAGGTTCCCGCGCTGCGCATAGGAATTGTAGAAGTCGAGATCGCCGCCCATGAGGATCTCGCCCTTGTCGGTCTGGCTGATGTAGACATGCGCGGCGCCCGAGGTCACCACTGTGTCGAGTACGGGCTTGAGCGGCTCGGTGACCATCGCCTGCAGCACATGGGATTCGATGGGCAGCCGCAGCCCGGCCATCGCCGCCAGGCGCGAGCTGTTGCCCGCCACCGCGAGACCGACCTTCTTCGCCGCGATGTCGCCGCGCGTGGTCTCGACGCCGGCGACGCGCCCCCCGTCGATGCGCAGGCCGGTGACTTCGCAGTTCTGGATGATGTCCACGCCGCACGCATCGGCCGCGCGCGCGTATCCCCACGCTACCGCATCGTGCCGTACGGTCCCGCCGCGGCGCTGCACGAGCGCACCGTTGATGGGGAAGCGCGCGCCCGGGGAGCAGTTCAGAAGCGGCACCATCGACCGAACCTCACCGACCGAGAGCCACTCCGCATCGATGCCGTTCAGCCGCATGGCGTTCCCGCGGCGTCGGGCGGCGTCGATCTGGGCGTCGTTGTGGGTGAGGTTCACCACGCCGCGCTGGCTGAACATGACGTTGTAGTTCAGGTCGCGGGTCAGCCCCTCCCAGAGCTTCAGCGAATGCTCGTAGAAGTGCGCATTCGCCTCCAGCAGGTAGTTCGAGCGGACGATGGTGGTGTTGCGTCCGGTGTTGCCACCGCCAAGCCAGCCCTTCTCCACCACCGCGACGTTGCTGATGCCGTGCAGCTTCGCGAGGTAGTACGCCGCGGCCAGACCGTGCCCACCGCCCCCGACGATGACCACGTCGTACTCGCGCTTCGGTTGCGGACTGCGCCAAGCCAGCGGCCACCCCTGATGGTGGCTGAGCGCGTTTCGGGCGAGGCTGAAGATGGAGTAGCGCACATCCGGCATCCACGGATTCGAGTCGGGGCGAATATACACAGAGACCGACCGATTCTCACCGCAAAATCGGTCATGGTGCTTCGAGGATGGAGGCGGCCCGCACCAGCCGCACCCCGGCACTCGCGTCCGCCGCTGCCGCTGCTCCCTTCCGGGCCTGACGGGGTTCACGACCTGGCGATGCGGGGGGACTGACGCGGACCACCATCGACCTGCCATCGACTGCGCACTTCGTCACGAAGGCGCGCGAGGATATCACGGGCCGAAGCGGAGTCATCACGTCCGCCTCGCCATGCGCAGCAACTCCCGGGAGCCTGGCCGTCCGCACCATCCGCGTGCGCTCGGCACCGGCCGAGCCGGATTTCCCGAGCCCGGGACACCAGCAGACGCGACCATCGGGGAGTACGCACCCCGATCGGCCAGAGCAACTGATCGATCGACGGCTCGAATGATCGACGGGCCGAATTGCGGACCCGCCGCGTCTCCCTTACTCTTGCCGCTCCCGGAGAGGTGTCCGAGCGGCTTAAGGAGCACGCCTGGAAAGTGTGTGTACGTTAACAGCGTACCGAGGGTTCGAATCCCTCCCTCTCCGCCAAAAAATAAATAAAAACAATAAATTAAACAGTTTATATAATTCTTCACACAAGGTGGTTGGCTCAAAGGAGTTCGACAACCGCCACATGAGGTGATGGCGGGTCGCGGTGATGCGGGCCAGGCCGTCGCGTCGTCCCGAAGCCGAAACACGACCGACCGCGTCCCGGCCGAACGCAGCAGACGACGGAACCTCAATCCAGCGGAGCCAGCTCCGCGATCTCCCGCCTGAACGGCACCGTGTCGCCCGCGTCCCCCTCACCATCGAGCGCCTCGGCGTAGCGGCGCCCCGCGTACACCGCGTGGGCGATGGTGGCGGGAGCAAGAGCGTCTCCGATGGCGTCCACGGACTCGATTCCCGCCTCCGGCCAGTCGGCGGCGCGGGCTTCGAGATCCCGGAAAAGGCGATCCTCCGACACCCGTGATGTGACCAGCACCACCGCGTCCGTCTCGACCTCCTGGGTATGACCCGTGAATGCGCACGACGCGGTGACGCCGCTCTCCCCCACCGCGTCCAGATTGGCGAAGGGATGGATCTTCACCCCCTTCTCCAGCAGCCGCTTCTGGATGAAGTGCTGCTCCATGGTCGCACGGGTCCATGTGGACACCTCGCAGGCCGGGGTCAGGTAGTGCGTCTCGCAGCCCATGTCCGCGAGCACCTCCGCCATCAGGCCGCCCATGTAGTAGTGGTCGTCGTCCCACACCACCACCCGCGCCCCGCGCGGCAAGGTCGTTCCCTCCATCAGGTCGTCCGGAGACAGCACGCGGGCGTCGTCCTCGATCGGCATGGGCCGTGTCCAGTGGTGCCCCACCCCGTCGCGTCGCCACCGCGCGCCGGTGGCGACGACCACCCGCGGGGCACCGAATTCCAGGACCGACTCCGCATCCAGCGCCGAGTCGAAGTAGATCCGCACGCTCGCGAGCTGATGAAGCTGCTGCTCGCGGTAATCCCGCACCCGGCTCCAGGCGGAGAGCCCCGGCAGGCGGCTCTCCCGGTTCACCCGGCCCCCGAGCTCGGTGCCCCTCTCCGCCAGCGTCACCTCGTAGCCGCGCTTGCCGAGCGCCTGCGCCGCCTCGAGCCCCGCCGGCCCGGCGCCGACGACGAGGACGGGCCGATCCGACGCCTTCGGGCGGATGCGCTCCGGGTGCCAGCCCTTGCGCCACTCCTCGCCCATCGTCGGGTTCTGGGTGCAGCGGATCGGCGACATGGTGAAGTCGCCGGAGACGCAGATATTGCAGCCGATGCACTCGCGGATGTCCTCCGGGCGCCCTTCCTCGATCTTCCTCGGCAGGAATGGATCGGCAATCGAAGGACGCGCGGCGCCGATGAGGTCCACCAGGCCCTTGCGGATCACCGACACCATCCGATCGGGAGACGTATACCTTCCGACCGCGACCACCGGCTTGGTGGTCAACTCCTTCACCCCCTCGATGAAGGGCTCGTGCCCGCCTTCGGGCCCGAAACGCGAAGTCACCGAGTCGTTCTCCCAGCCCGCCAGCGCGAGATCCCAGAGATCGGGAAGCTCCGCGAGGAGTCCGATCGCGTCTTCCGCCTCGGCCTTCTCGAGCCCGTCCGGCCCGAGCAGCTCGTCCATGGAGATCCGGCACGGAACCGCACAGGTGTCGCCCACCGCCTCGCGGGTGTCGATGAGCGTCTCCTTCAGGAGCCGGACGCGGTTCTCGAGCGAGCCGCCGTACTCGTCCGTGCGCTGGTTGTAGCGGCGAGACAGGAAGTGATGCAGGAAGGTGAGCGCATGGCCGGCGTAGACGTAGACCAGGTCGAACCCGGCCCGTCGGGCGCGCAGCGCCGCCGTCCGGTGCCAGCGGCGGAGATCGCGGATGTCGCGCCGGGTCATTGCGCGCGCCTGCACCGGATCGTAAGTGAAGGTCATGACCGGCAGGGCAGACGGCCCCATCGGGACCTCACGGCCGTAGAGGTTCGGGGCGTTGAGGCCGTTGTAGGCCAGCTCGATCCCGGCGAGCGACCCGAACTCGTGGATCCGGTCCGCCATGCGGGCCAGCATCGGGATGTCGCGGTCGTCCCACAGCCGCAACTCGATGAACGGGGTGATGTCGGAGGTATGGTGGAACTCGACTTGTTCGGTGCACACCACCCCCCAACCGCCTTCCGCCTTCACGCCGCGCATCCACGCCAGCGCGGTGGGGTCGCGATAGCCCATCCCGTTGCAGTGCGGGACCTGGTAGAAGCGGTTTCGCGTGGTCACCGGACCGATGGCGACCGGCTCGAACAGGATGTCGCAACGTGGGTCGCGTCGCGGGTGGTCGGGCATTACCAGCCTCCGGCAATTGTCGAGTGCCATCCGAGTCGAAGAACGCGAGAATCGCCGAAATATCGACGAAGAAGCTCACGCGCCAAACGTGTCATCCGGATACCAAGCGTGCGCCTGTACAAGATCCGGGCACCCCGAGCGAAATGGCTCATCGTTGGTGCCCGATGGCGATCAACGTCGATCAGCCGACGCCCGTCATGCCACCGGCCCGCTCCGTGCGGCCTCGTCGCGCCGCTTCAGCGCCCTGACCACCCGTTCCGGCGTGATCGGCATCTCGAACACGCGCACCCCGATCGCGTCCGCGACCGCGTTGGCGATGGCCGGCGCCACCGGGGTCATGGCCGGCTCGCCGATACCCTTCGCCCCGTAGGGACCGACGCCGCTGCGGGATTCCAGGATGATGCACTCCACCTTCGGCATGTCCATGGCGGTCGGCATCAGGTACTCGCTGAACGACGGCGTGATCAGCCGCCCCTCCTCGTAGAGCATTTCCTCGCTCAGCGCGTACCCCTGACCGTTCTGGGCGCCGCCCTGGATCTGACCCTCCACCGCGGCGGGGTTGATGCACTGGCCGACATCGTGCGCGGCCACGCTCTTCAGCACCTCGACCTCGCCGGTGTCCACGTCCACCGCAACCTCGACCGCGTGCGCCCCGTAGGCGTAGTCGGGATGGGCCTGGCCCTGACCGGTCTCCGGGTCCAGGAAGTCGGTGAACGGCGCACGGAACATCGCAAGCTCGGAGCGGTGGATGCCTTCCGCGCCGCAGGTCCGTACCAGCTCGACGAGGGGCATCGATTTTTCCGGGTCGTCCACCACGAAGGCGAGGTTGTCGCCCAGATCCACCGCATCCGGCTCGACCCCGAAGGCCCTCGCGGCCCGGTCCACGAGCCGCGCCCGCACCCCCTCCGCCGCCTGCTTCACCGCGTTGCCGGTCATGTACAGGGCGCGGGTCGCGGTGGTGGTGCCGGCAAGCGGGGTCACCGCGGAATCGCTGTTGTAGACGACGACGTTGTCGAGGGTGACGCCGAGGACCTCGACCGCGATCTGGCCGAGGGCCGAGACCTGGCCGGCGCCGATGTCGGTGACCCCGGATCGCACCACCACGGTGCCGTCCATCTCGACCCCGACCCACGCCTCCGAGGTATCGTGCAGGAAGGTGAGCCGGCCGTAGCTCTGCTGGTAGCAGGCGATGCCGCGGCCGACGCAGCGCGGACCCTCGGCCGGAGCGGGCTCGCCGAGCGCGGCCCAGGCCCGTTCGGCGCACTGGTCGGTCCAGATCGCGCTCGGCGGCACGAAACCCGTGGACATCGGCTCGCCGGTCTTCAGGAAGTTCCGTCGGCGGAGTTCCAGGCGGTCGAGGCCGACCGCCTGCGCCACCTCGTCCATCTGCTGCTCGTAGGCGGCGCAGGCCTGGAGCGCGCCGAACCCCCGGAAGGCGCTGGTGAACATGTTGTTGGTCGCCACCGCGCGGGCGAAGACATTGAGGTTGTCCACCCGGTAGGGGCCGGGAGCGGCCACCAGAGCGTAGAGCAGGACGTAGGGACTCAGGAACACGTAAGCCCCGGAGTCGGCCACCATGGTCACGTCGAGCGCGGTGATCTTGCCCTCCTTCGTGACCCCGGTGCGGTAGGTCAGGATGAAGGGGTGGCGCTTGCCGTGGCCCACGAACGAGTCCTCGCGCGTGTACTCCAGCCGCACCGGACGGCCGGTGCGCTTCGTGAGCAGAGCCAGGTACACCTCGACGGTGAGGTCCTCCTTGCCCCCGAAACCGCCGCCGACCAGGGCGCCGCGGATGCGCACCTTGTTGTGCGGCACCCCGATGGCGTCGGCGATGGGCCGGAAGTGCTCGATCACCTGGGTGGAGACGCGGATGTTGACCACATCGTTCTCGTCCACCCACGCGAGCCCCACCTCGGGCTCCAGGAATGCGTGCTCCTGAAACGGGGTGCGGAAGGTGTTCTCGACTACGAGGTCGGCCGCGGCGAAGCCGGCCTCGACATCCCCCTTCCGGATCCTGCGCTCGGCCACGATGTTGTCGGGCGCGGTGACCACGGGCGCGCCGGGCTTCATCGCCTCCAGCGGGTCGTAGACGCCGGGGATCGGTTCGAGCTCGATCTCCACCAGCTCCATGGCGTGATCCGCGATGTCGCGGGTCTCCGCGGCGATGAGCGCGAGCGGCTCGCCGAAATACCGGACCCGCTCCCTGACCAGGATCTGCTGGCCGGTGTCCAGCCGCTTCTGCCCGACCTGCCCCGGAATGTCGGTGGACGCGGTGCGCTCGGGGAGGTCCGCGGCGGTGAGGACGCAGGCCACCCCTGCGAGCGCCCGCGCCTTCGAGACGTCGAGCCGCACAAGTCGGGCACTCGCGATGTCCGCCCGCACCACCCCCATGTGCAGCATGCCCGGCATCACGTAATCGCCGGCGTAGGGGGTGCGGCCGGTGACCTTGCCGGGCGCATCGGTGCGGGTGAGCGGCCGCCCCACCTGCCGGAACCGGATGTTGGGCCGGTTCATCGCCCGTCGCTCCCGGCCCGCATGATCGCGGCCGCCTCGCTCACCGCCTCGAACACCTTGGTGTAGCCGGTGCAGCGGCACAGGTTGCCACTCAGGCCGATGCGGATGTCCTCCTCGGTCGGGTCCGGGTGCCGGTCGATGATCGCCTTCGCGGCGATGATGATCCCCGGGGTGCAGTAACCGCACTGGGCGGCGCCGCCGTCGGAGAACGCCTGCTGGACCGGGTGCAGCGCATCGAGGTCACCCAGGCCGGAGACGGTCGTGATCTCGGCCCCCTCCGCCGTCCAGGCGAGGGTGAGGCAACTGTCCACTGCCATCCCGTCGACGAGGACTGCGCAGGCGCCGCAATCGCCCTTCTCGCAGCCGCTCTTGACCTCGGTGTGGCCGATCTGGCGCAGCGCCTCCAGCAGCGTGCGATGGGCGGGGAAGCGCCCGGGCTCGTCGCGTCCGTTGACGCGGAGCATGATGGTGCGTTCGGTGGACATGGTTCACTTCCTCCTGAAATTCACGATGCGGCATCCTCTTCGCGATCGGGCCTCGCGCGAGGCGCGTCCGGGCACGGGCAGGACGTTCGCGCCGGGAGACGCTCTCCGGGCGCTGGTCCGGTCAGATTTCGTCGGTGCGGGGCCCAATCTCACTGGTCGGTCGACCGGCGCCAGGCCTGCGCGATCAGGCGCCGGGTCAGGGCCTCGACGGTGTGGAGGCGGTACGCGGCGGAGGCCCGTACATCGTCGATGGGGCAGGAAGAGGCGGCAGCCGCCCGCGCCGCTTCATCGATCCGCGCCGGGGTCAGCGCCCGGCCCTCCAGCACGGATTCGGCGTCCCGCGCCCGGAACACGACGGGGGCGACCGCCCCGAGCGCAACCCGCGCCTTTGTGCACACCCCGCCGGCGACAACCAGCGTCACTGCCACCCCGGTGACCGTGATCGCGTCGCCCTTGCGCCGCGCGAGCTTGTAGAAGGCGTTGATGAAAGACTGGTCGGATGATTGCGGGAGACGGGGCCAGGAGACGCGGGTGATCAGTTCGTCGGGCCGGCGCACGTCGCGCTTGTAGCCCAGGAAGTACTCGTCGAGCGGCAGCGTCCGGGTCCCGGCCACACTCGCGAGCGTCACGTCGGCGTCGAGCGCAAGCAGGGGCGGCACCAGGTCCGCGGCCGGCGAGCCGCAGGCGATGTTGCCGGCTACGGTGGCGGTGTTGCGCACCATCAGGCCCGCGAACAGACGCGAGGACTCGACGAGGGAGGGCGCCGCCTCGGCGATCTCCTTCGATTGCAGCAGGTCGGTCACCGTGGTCCCGCCGCCGATGGAGATCCACTCTTCCCCGCACTCCATGCCCCGCAGCGCGCCGACCCGGCCGAGCCCCACCACCCGATCGGGCCGCTCGCGCTTCGCGCGCATGTCGACGATCAGATTGGTGCCGCCGGCCATGGCCATGGTCTTCGCACCGGTGCCGGCGGCGAGGGCGCCGAGGGCACCGGCGAGATCGCCCGGCATCTCCAGTTCGAACGGTACATACATCGTCATGCTCCTCGGGGCGCTGTCATCTCTCCGGGTGCGCCGGCCCGCTCACACGTCCCAGCCGCCATCGACGGCGATGTGCTGGCCGGTGATCTGCCGGCTGTCCTCGCTCGCCAGGAACAGCACCGCGTTGGCGATGTCCTGCGCGACGGTCACGCGCTTCAGCGCCATGTCCTGAACGTACTCGTCGTAGACTTCCTCGGTCGTCCAGCCCCGCACCCGCGCCTTCTCCTCGCAGAGCTTCTGCATCCGCGGCCCGTCCACGATGCCCGGGCATACCGCGTTGACGTTGATGTTGTGCGGGCCCAGTTCCAGTGCCACGGTGCGGGTGATGCCGCGCACCGCCCACTTCGACGCGCTGTAGGCGGTGCGCATGGCATAGCCGCGCAGTCCCGAGGTGCCACCGATGTTCACGATCTTCCCCTCCTTCTGGGCGATCATGGTCGGAACCACGTACTTGATCGGAAGGAAGGTCCCGCGCTCGTTGGCGGTGACGACGTAGTCGAAATCGTCGACGTCGATGTCCTGCACCGGGGTCTCGATGGGGCCGGTGACCCCGGCGACGTTGACCAGGATGTCGATGCGCCCTTCAAAGACCTCGATCGCCTTGGCGACCATTTCCCTGACCTCCTGGCCATCGGTCACGTCGCAGCCGACCACCCACGACTCCCGCCCCATCGCGCGAACCTCCGCCGCGACCTCCACCAGCGGCGCGATGTCGCGCGCGGTCAGCACGATGTCGGCGCCTTCGCGCGCGAGGGTCCTCGTGATCGCCGCGCCCATGCCCTTCGCGGCGCCGGTGACGATTGCCTTCCTGCCTTCGAGCTTCATCACATCGTTCCCCCTGTCGTCATGGAATCGCCGGCGGAAGAGTCGCCGGCCGGGCGGCGTTCCGAGCCGGCCGCCTCCGGCGACCCGTACCCGCCACCGCCGCAGCTCTCCACGATCACCACGTCGTCGCGGTCGAGCCGGATGTTGGCCTTGCCCGGCAGATCGAGGCGGCTGTCGTCCGCGCGAACGACGGTCACCCGGAACGGCGCCCCCGGCTCTCCTCCCTGCAGCCCGTAGGGCGGTACCACGCGGCGCTCGAACATCGTCGTGACCGACATGTCGTCGCAGAGCACGCGGTACGCCCGGTGCAACCCCGCGCCGCCGCGATGCCGCCCCGCGCCACCCGAACCGGACCGCAGGCGCTGGCGTTCGACCCGGATCGGGTACTCCGCCTCCACCACCTCGGCCGGGGTGTTCATTACGTTGGACATGTGGACCCGCACTACCGGAGCGCCGTCGCGGTCATGCCGGGCACCCTCCCCGCCTCCGTGGGTCTCGTAGAACGTGGTCCAGGCCCCGTCCGCGCGGCGTCCGCCGAACAGCACCAGCCCGGAGGTGGTCGGCCCCCCGGCGGAGAGCCGTTCCGGCCCGGTCGGCTCCAGCGCCCGGAACACGGCGTCCGCGACGCGCTGCGAGGTCTCGTGATTGCCACCCACCACCGGCCGCTCCGGGCCGGGGTCGAGCAGCGAGCCGGGACGGGTGACAATCTCGAGCGGACGATAGCACCCGCCGCTCGGCTGGATGTCCGGCCCGAACAGGGCCTTGACCACGTAGAAGACGGAAGCGGCGGCGATGAACGGGGTGGTGTTCACCGGCCCCCGGGCCGCGTCCGCGGTATCCGAGAAGTCGAAGGTGGCGCGGTCGCCCGCGACGGTCACCCGCACCCGCACCGCCACCGGCCCGCCCTGCGCGGCGTCGTCGTCGAGCCAGTCCTCGCCGGCGTAGACGCCGTCGGGGATGGCGGCGAGAGCCTCGCGCATCTGCGCCTCGGCCCGGTCGTGAATGGCGGCGATGGCGGCCAGCACGGTGTCCGCGCCGTGCTCGGCGAAGATGCGCTGCAACTGCTCCTCCGCCCCTCGGGTCGCCGCCATCTGCGCGAGGATGTCGCCCTCGCGTTCCTGCGCCCCGCGCACGTTGGCGAGCACCATGTCGAGATTTTCGCGCACGGGGCCAACGGCGTCGAAGAGGCGAAACGGCGGGATGCGCAACCCCTCCTGCCACGCATCGACGGCCCCGGCGACGTAGCTGCCGGGCACCGCGCCGCCGATGTCGGCCCAGTGCGCGAGGTTGACCGCGAACGCGACAACCGTCCCATCGACGAACACCGGCCGAATGGCCTTCACGTCGGGCAGGTGGTTGCCGCCCACCTCGGGCAGATTGAGGAACCACACGTCGCCGGGAGCAAGGCGGGCCTTCGGCACGCGCTTGAGGAACTCCCGCACCGTGAAACTCATGACCCCCAGGTGCATGGGGATGTCGCGGCCCTGAGCGATGAGGTGACCATCCGCGTCGGTCAGCGCCGAGGAGAGGTCGCCGGCCTCGCGCAGCAGCGGCGACCGGGCCGAACGCATGACCACGAGCGACATCTCCTCCGCCGTCGCGCTCAACGCGTTGCGGATGACCTCCAGGGTCACGGGATCCACAGCAGCGCTCGTGTTTCCGGTCGGATTCATGGCTGCGGATTCGCTCTCGAGGATGGGGCCCGGTTTGGTGTCGAATGACGCTTTCGGCCGATCCGGCCGTCACCGACCTCCGGCACCGCAGCATCGATGACCGCAGTCATGCGTTGACACCGGTGGCGATGTGCAGGTGCCCGGCCTTGTCCGCGACGAGGGTCGCGCCCGGCGGCACCACTACCGTCGACCACTCGTCCTCGACCACGACGGGACCAGCGAGCGCGCGGCCGGCGACGAGGTGGGCGCGGGCATGGCGCGGCGTCGGGACCGGACCGCCCGTGCCGAAGGTGCAGGGCAGGGTCCGGACCGCGCTCGCTTCGCCGGCCGATCCGGTGGATTCGGGCGATTCGGTCGAGCCGCGGCTCGCCGGCGGTCGCGGGCCATCGGTCGACGGGGCCGAGACTCGCAGTCGGATCGAGACGAGTTCCCAGGGCTCCTCGGTCGCGAAACCGTACAGGGCGCGATGTCGGTCCAGAAACGCCCGGGTCAGGCGGTGCGGATCGTCGAAGGGAGCGTCCGCGATCTCGATGGCGTAGCTCTGTCCGCAGTAGCGGATCGCGGCCACCTCCTCGACTTCGACCTCTCCTTCGCGGCATCCGGCCGCGACCAGGGGCGCGGCGAGGCGGGACTTCAGCGCGCGGCGCACCCGATCGAGGCGCGCCGCGTCCCACGCGTCCACCGCCATGCGCAACGTGCGCTGCTGCGAGTAGCTCATGCCGGCACCGGCGCATCCCAGAGCGGAAAACACGCTGGAGTGGGCGGGGATGACCACGGTGGCGATCGAGAAGGCGCGGGCCAGTTCCACCGCATGCATCGGCCCCGCACCCCCGAAGGCCAGCAGCGTGCACCGGCGCCCGTCGATGCCCCGCTCCACCGTGACCCGACGCAGCGCGCGCAGCATGGTCGCGTTGGCCACCCGCACGATGCCGAACGCAGCCTCCTCCACGGTCATGTCCATGGCCGACGCGAGCGGCGCGACGACGGCCCGGGCCGCACCCGGATCGAGCCGGATATCGCCACCGATGACCCGCTCCGAATCCATGTAGCCCAGCACCAGATTGGCGTCGCTCACCGTGGGCCGATCGCCCCCGCGGGCATAGCAGGCGGGCCCGGGGTCGGCGCCGGCGCTCTCCGGCCCGACCGCGAGGGCACCGTGGTCGAGCCGGGCGACGGAGCCGCCGCCCGCCCCGATGGACTCCACCGCGACCATGGGCTGGCGCAGGGGTCGGTCTCCCAGCGAGCGGTCGCTCGAAATCTGCGCCTCGCCGTCGAACACGAGGCAGACGTCGGTGGTGGTACCGCCCATGTCGAAGCTGATGGCATGCCCGATACCGAGATCCGCGGCGACGCGGCCGGCGGCGGCCACTCCGGCCGCGGGCCCGGAGGCGGCAAGCCCGAGCGGTAGCTCGCGCAGCGCCTCCGGCGAGGCCATGCCGCCGGCGGAGTGGAAGAGGTGCAACCGCGACCCGGCCGGCTTCGCGGCTTCGAGCCGATCGAGATAGCTCGCGGCCAGCGGCATGACGCCCGCGCTCAGTGCCGTGGTGGCGGTGCGCTCGTACTCCCGGGCCTCCGGGTTGATGCGGTTGGAAAGTGCGACGAAGGGACAGCGCGCCCGCAGCCGCTCACCGAGCGCCTCCTCGTGCGCCGGGTTGGCGTAGGAATGCAGCAGCGACACCGCGACCGCCTCGGCGCCGCTGTCCTCGACCTGCCGGAGCGTATCCTCGACCAAGCGCGGGTCCATCGCGGCCAGCACCCGCCCGTCGTGATCGAGCCGCTCACTCACCTCGAACCGGCGTCCGGCCGGCACCTGGGGGGCAGGCTTGGGCGGAAGGTCGAGCCGGTAGAGATGACGGCGGTTCTGGCGCCCGATGTCCAGGGTGTCGGAGAAACCGCGGGTGGCGATCAGGGCGACATCGGCCAGATCATCCTCGACGATGGCGTTGGTCACGAGGGTGGTCCCGTGCACCAGGTCCTCCACGTCCGTCCAGTCGAGACCGACGGCCCGGAGCGCTGCAAGCAGACCGGCCACGCGATCGTCGGAACGCGAGGGCACCTTCGCGACCCGCGCGTCGCGGTGCGCGCCGTGCACGGCGACCACATCCGTGAACGTCCCGCCCACATCGACCCCGACCCGCCATCCACCCGACATGCCGGTCATTCCTCACACATGACGATCACACATCACCGTCTCCGGTCTCGCCGATTTGCGCATTCCAGCGTACTTTCCAGGCTGGGGACGGTTCAAGATCGGTTTTCCCGCGTCCATAGATTCGAGCCGCGATTCAAATCCACAATTCGGGCCCACGATTCAGGCCCGCAATCCTGGCAAAATGCTCACTACCATGCACCACTTCACCGACACCCGGTTGCGGCGCGTTGTCCGCACCCTGCTCGAACGGGCCGGCAGCGAGCCGGCGGAAGCGGCTCAGGTGGCCGACCACCTGGTCGACGCCAATCTCCGCGGCCACGACAGCCACGGCGTGGGGATGATTCCCCACTACGTCCACAACATCACCGGCAAGACCATGCGCCCCAACACCGGGCTGTCCGTGGTCCGGGACGGCGGCGCGGTGATGGGGTTCGACGGCGGCATGGGGTTCGGCCAGCGGGTCGGGGCGGAGATGATGGAACACTTGATCCCGCGGGCCCGGGAGCTGGGCGCAGTGGTGGCGTCGCTGCGCAACGTCCATCACCTCGGCCGCATCGGCGCCTACGCCGAGATGGCGGTGGCGGCGGGACTCGTCTCCATCCACTTCGTGAACGTCATCGGCCATCCGCCGCTGGTCGCCCCCCATCGTGGAAGCCAGGCGCGGTTCGGCACCAACCCCATCGCCATCGGAGTGCCCGGCACCTCGCGGCACGCACCGTTCCTGCTGGACATGGCGACCAGCCGCATCGCGCTGGGCAAGGTGCGCGTCGCCCTCAACAAGGGCGAACGGGTCGAACCCGGCATTCTGGTGGACGCCGATGGTCAACCGACCACCGACCCGAAGGTCATGTTCCCCGACGACGAGGCGTTGCGCGGCGCGCTCCTGCCGCTCGGCCTGCACAAGGGCTACGGCCTGCTCTTCGCTGCCGAACTCCTGGCCGGCGTGGTCGGCGGCGGCGAGACCTCGCATCCGGGCACCGCGGGGCGCGATACCATCTGCAACGGCATGCTGAGCGTGGTCATCGACCCGGCGTCGCTCACCGACCCCGAGGGGATGGAGCGCGAGCTCGACATCATCGTCGACTACGTGACCTCCTCCCCACCGGCAAACCCGGACGAACCGGTCCTGGTGGCGGGCGCCCCCGAGCGGATGACGATGGAGAAGCGGCTGGCGGAGGGCATTCCGGTCGACCCGGTGACCTGGGAGGGCATCCTCGACGCCGGCGAGCGGGTCGGCCTGCCGAGAAGCGAAGCGCAAGCCCTCGTCTCCGGCGCCTGAATTTTCAAGATGAAGATCTGAAAACTACGTGACCGGTTCCTTCGTGACATGCGGGCTGCGATGCTTTGCGCACCCCGTCGCTTCTGGAACTCGGGGGCCAGACTGGCGACGGTTGCGAACGGTTTGACCACCGCATCCGGATCCCGAAATCTCCGCTTTCGCAATTCGCGCTCAATAACGCGCGCCCGAATTCGGGAACGCGCGCGAGCGCCTCGGGCTCACCGAGGTACCACGCTTCGAGTTCTCGGCAGACCACCCGGACGAGCACGTCACTTCGACCGGCATTCCGGCAGATAGCGACGAGTCGACTCTTCACTTCGTGGCAACCCTCGCCGTCCTGATCCCGCATCACGACGAAGCGCACATCCGGTTCACGCCACGCCCGGAGCTTTCTCGGGATACTCCTCACCAGATCCCGCTTGCCCTCGTGCGGGATGCACTGGAACGTGTACTCGTGCTGTTTCAACAGGGTGTCCACGGCGCTTTCGGCCGACGGGATAAACGGGCGTGGGACTTGGGTGTATCGTCCCTCGCGCTGCGCGTCGTCGAGCCACGCTTCCATCGCGTCTCGGTCGAGGGTCTTGAAGTTGTCACTGGCGACCCAGTGGGCGCCGACTTCCAGTGCTTCTCCCAGGACGTAAGGATCTTCTCCGATCTCCCAGCGGAGGTCGTGTGGGTCGTTGACCACGCCTGCCTGTGCGACCTCCATGGCGGTGTTGGCCACTTGGGAGGTTCTGGGGGGCGAGAGTGAAGGCCCCGTCATTGCGTTTCGGCTCTCAGGACGACTCTGCCCATCCAGTCGGCACCGGCCCAGGTGACCGAGAGAATCCGCACCACCCGGGCTTCTTCGTGGATCTCGAAGGCAATGACACCTTTGCCCGCACTGGGAATGGCTCGAAGACCAGGCGCGATGTCGTCTCGTCTCGTGCCCCGGTGAGGATACTGCCTCAGGGCGCTCACATCCGAATCGAGCCGGGCGATCTTGTCGGCGACGGACCGGGGCGTCGTGTACTTGAGGAGAAAGGCTGCGATGCGGGCGATGTCTCGATCCACGAGCGGATGTCGGATGACCCTATACCGCATCGACATCGCGGCGCACTGCCAGGAGTCGTTCGAGAATTCGCGAGAAATCTCCCGGCATGTGTTCCACGAACTCTTCGTCCGGCGCCTCGGCTCGGCGGCGGATTTCGTCGGCCATGACCTCCAGCATCGCCTTGCGCTCAGCTTCTTCGTCCCGAAGCCTCTGGATGCCTGCGGCGACCACGGCGCTCACCGACGCGAACTCCCCGCGCTCCACCTTCTCTCTGGCGAAGGCGTGGTGCACGTCAATGAAGGATACGGCGGATTTGACAGTCATGAAATGACAGTATCACGCAGTCATACCACGATCAATTCGCGCGACGACATTCGCGCGACGGCCGGGGCCAAAGGTTCGACGCCTGCAACCCGCAGTGTGGCGGATGTGGTGGGATTGGACGTGGACGCGTTGAACCCGTCTGAAGCCCGAACGTCCATCCCATGCCGAGCGATGCCCCATGCCGAGCGACGCCATGGTTCGGACTTACCGGGCCAGCGCCCCGTAGCCCGCGAACACCGCGCCGGCCGCGAGGAACATGACGGCGCAGAAAACGGCGTTCCAGCGCACGAACACCCAGCTCGAGATTCCGCAGCGAGCGGCGAGCACCAGACTGATTCCGGAATACGGACTCACGGTCGCCCCGAGCCCCCAGCCGATGATGCACACCGCGGCGAGCAGGGTGGGGTCGGGGGACGCCGGGAGGGCCACCGCAATAAGCGCGGTGACCGAGACCAGCGGATGCACGCCCGCGATGGCCGGGACGACGATACCGGCGAGAGCGACGAGCGCGACGCCCGGGGTGAGCGGGAAGGCAGGCACCAGCGAGGGCCAGGCGGCGACCACCGCGGTGAGCCCGCCCCCCAGCACCCCCGCGGCAAGGAACAGCGTCAGCTCCCCGCTCATGCCCGGGAGCTCGGTCAGGGCGAACCGGCCCACAGTCCGCGCCGCGCCGGCCGGCCCGAGCCGTACCGCCAGCGCCCCCGCCGCGAGCAGCGGCGCGAGCAGCGCCACCACAAGCAGCACCGGCAGCGCCGGCCATATCCAGTGCACGGCCGCGACCGCGCCGGCGAGGGCGAGCGGCAGCCACAGACTTTCGGGGCGGAAGGGATAGCCGCGAAATTCCGCGATCGAGGCGCCCTCTTCGAGACGACCGAGGACCGCGATGACCACGAAGCCGATGCCCGCCAGCCCGACGCCGACCAGCACCAGCACCGGGAAACGCACCTCCGGCACCAGCCCGAGCGCGAGGGCGACCCCGCCGATGAACGGCGAGTAGAAGGCCACCATCGAGTACGAACGACCGAGCAGGACCACTTCGCGACGCGCAAGCGGGGCCGCCCGGGCGAGCCGGTCCGCGAACACCACCAGGGCGGACATGTTGATGACCGCGCCGAACAGGTGCGCACCGAACATCGTGCGGAGATACGCGCCGAACCCGCGCGGGGCGGCGGAGTCCTCCCCGCCCCCACCCTCGGCGCGATAGATGAGGCGCAGAAACGCGACGCCGGCAAGGAGGGTGAGGATCGGCAGCGAGCGACCCAGCGCATCGCTCCACTCGACCGCGCCGCCGCCGGCCGCGACCATCCCGAGGCAGGCGAGGCCGACCCCCAGCATCGCGCCCACCTGAATCCGCGCGCGAGCCGGCAGCCGGCGCCAGACCGCAACCCCCGCGACCCAGGCCGCCAGCACCCCGATCACCCCCGGAAACGCGGGCACGAGTCCGTGGGCAATCGACGCGACCAGCATCACGGCGATCATCAGCCCGGGCAATGCGTCGCGGCGGACCAACCCGGACGCCCATCCCGATGTACTCGGCTCCGGCAACCATTCGACCTCCCTCTTTGCGACAGTGAGTCAGAGTAACAGAGGGAAACAGCAGGGCGAGGAGCTTGCGAGCAGGGGGCGGTGCGCCACCTGAACTTCGGCGCCCAGCCACCGACTCGCCCGCGGGGCGGGGCACTTGCGAGGGACGAAACCGGGTAGACTCGCGCCGCCGCCGCACCCCGGCCCACCTCATTCGCCCACCCCATTCGTTTGGCCCTGCTCCATGGACATTCGCAACGTCGCCATCATCGCCCACGTCGACCACGGCAAGACCACTCTCGTGGACCGCCTGCTGCAGCACACGGCGCGGGACGCGCGGGCGGTGATCGCCGAGCGGGCGCTGGACAGCCACGACCTGGAGCGCGAGCGCGGCATCACCATCCTGTCCAAGACCACTGCGGTCGAGCACGCGGGATGCCGCATCAACATCGTGGACACCCCCGGCCACGCCGACTTCGGGGGCGAGGTGGAGCGGATCCTGTCGATGGTGGACTCGGTGCTGCTGGTGGTGGATGCGGTGGAAGGGCCGATGCCGCAGACTCGCTTCGTCACCAGCAAGGCGTTCGCGGCCGGCCTGCACCCGATCGTGGTGGTGAACAAGATCGACCGCGACGGCGCCCGCCCCCACCAGGCGGTCGACGAGGTCTTCGATCTCTTCGACCACCTCGGCGCGAGCGACGCACAGCTCGACTTCCCCGTGATGTTCACCTCCGCGACCCTGGGCGTCGCCGGCGCGAACCCCGACCGCCCGGCCGCGGACATGACCCCGCTGCTCGACCTCGTCGTCGAGCGGGTGCCGCCGCCGGAGGCGGACCCGGCCGGACCATTCCAGATGCAGGTCAGCACCCTCGACTATTCCCCTTACGTGGGGGTGATCGGCATCGGTCGCGTCAAGCGCGGTGCCTTGCCGCCGCGCAGCCCGGTGGCGGTGGTGAACGCGGCGGGCGAAGTGCGCCGCGGCCGGATCCTGTCGGTGCTCGCGAGCCGCGGCCTGGAGCGCATGGAGCTGCCGGAGGCCCGGGCCGGAGACATCGTGTGCCTCACCGGGGTGGACGGTGTGGGCGTCTCCGACACCGTGTGCGACGCGGACACGGTCGAAGCGCTCCCTCCCCTCGAAGTCGACGAGCCGACGCTCACCATGGCGTTTTGCGTCAACACCTCGCCGTTCGCCGGCCTGGAGGGGCGGTTCCTCACCAGCCGCCACCTCGGGGCGCGCCTGTTCCGCGAGGCGTCCCACAACGTGGCGCTGCGGGTGGAGGCGACCGCGGACCCGGATCGGTTCCAGGTCTCGGGCCGCGGGGAGCTGCATCTCTCGGTACTGATCGAGACCATGCGTCGCGAGGGCTACGAGCTTGCGGTGTCGCGGCCGACGGTCATCACCCGCGAGGTGGACGGCGCGATCCACGAGCCCTTCGAGACCGTGGTCTTCGACATCGACGCCGCACACCAGGGCCGGCTGATGGAGGTCATCGGCGAACGCAAGGGCGAGTTCCACGACATCGAGCACGACGCGGCGAGACGGGTACGGCTCACCTGCCGGGTGGCGACGCGCGCCCTGATGGGGTTTCGCACCGAGTTCACGTCGATCACCTCCGGCCGCGGCATCATGACCTTCTCGTCCGCCGGGCACGGCCGGCAGGTGCAGGGCCTCGTCACCGGGCGCAAGGCCGGGGTCCTGATCTCGAACGCGGCCGGCCGGGCGGTCGGTTACGCGCTGTTCAACCTCCAGGCCCGGGGCCGGCTGATGGTGCGTCCCGGCACCGAGGTGTACGAAGGGATGGTAGTCGGCATCCACAGCCGCTCCAACGACCTCACCGTCAACCCGCTGCGGGAGAAGAAGCTCACCAACATCCGCGCCGCCGGCAGCGACGAGAACATCCTCCTGACCCCGCCGGTGGAGCTGACGCTGGAACAGGCGCTCGCGTTCATCGACGACGACGAGCTGGTCGAGGTCACGCCGCGTGCGATCCGCATCCGCAAGAAGTGGCTGCGCGAGGTCGAACGCCGACGGGCGGGATGATGAAACGGCCGGCCCCGCCGGACGGTCCGATTGATCGCCGGCTGAGCGTGGCGCCGATGATGGACTGCACGGACCGGCACTTCAGGTACCTGATCCGACTCCTCACCCGGCATACCCTGCTCTACACCGAGATGGTGACGAGCGCGGCGCTCGTGCACGGCGACCGCGAACATCTGCTGGAATTCTCGGAAGCCGAGCATCCCGTCGCCCTCCAGCTCGGGGGGAGCGACCCGGCGGAGCTGGCCCGCTGCGCCCGCTTCGCGGCCGAGCGCGGATACGACGAGATCAACCTGAACGTGGGCTGCCCGAGCCGCCGCGTGCGCCGCGGCCGGTTCGGGGCGTGTCTGATGGCCGAGCCCGACGTGGTGGCCCGCTGCGTGGCCGCCATGCGGGCGTCGAGCCGCCTCCCGGTGACGGTGAAGACCCGCATCGGCATCGACGACCGCGACCGCTACGAGCACCTGGCCGAGTTCGTGGAGAAGATTGCCGGCGCCGGGTGCCGCACCGTCATCGTCCACGCCCGCAAGGCGTGGCTCTCCGGCCTGAGCCCGAAGGAGAACCGCGAAATCCCGCCGCTCCGCCCCGATGTCGTGTACCGGCTGAAGGAGGACTTTCCCGCGCTGGAGGTGGTCATCAACGGCGGCATCGTCTCGCTCGACGAAGCTCTAACGCACAATGAGCGGGTCGACGGCACCATGATGGGCCGCGAGGCGTACCGCAACCCCTTCGCACTCGCCCAGGCCGACCGCCGCGTGTTCGGCGCAACCGCGGCAACCCCGCCGGACCGCCCGGGAGTCGCGGAGCGCATGCTCGCCTACGCCCGCCGGGAGATCGAGCGCGGCACGCGGCTCCACCACGTCACCCGCCACATGCTCGGCCTGTTCCACGCCACGAGCGGCGCGCGACGCTGGCGCCGGCACCTGAGCACCGAGGCCGCGCGCCGCGACGACGCCGGAGTCATCCGCGAGGCGCTGCGGCAGGTCGGTGGCTGAGAACGGGTGGGTCGCAGTCGGACAGCGGGCGGAACGGAGCAGATGAGGGAGACAGGGGAGACGGGACGCAATGCCAGATAGTTGCGAAAGCGTCAGCCGCCGGCGGAGCACCCGTCCCGCCTCCGCGACCCGCTCGGAGGGCCCATGAGCAACCCTCGGCCCGGAAGTTCCGGCGTGTCACGCGCCGTCGTTCTGATGACCGCCGGCTGCGCCCTGCTCACGGTGAACGATTCGATCATGAAATCGCTCACCGCCGACTATCCGACGGGCCAGACGATCTTCGTCCGCGGGCTGTTCGTCGCCATCCCCATCGCCCTGCTCGTCCGTCGGGGCGGCGGCCTGCAGACGCTGCGGGTGACGAATCTTCGCGGACAGTTGCTGCGGGCGGCACTGCTCGCCGGGTCGATGTTCCTGTTCATCACCAGCCTGCGGTTCCTGCCCTTGGCCGACGCCATCGCGCTCACCTTCGCCGGCCCCCTCATCGTGACCGCGATCGCTCCGTGGGCGCTCGGGGAACGGGTCGGCTGGCGACGGCGGTGCGCGGTGGGAGTGGGCTTCGTCGGCGTGCTGGTCATGCTCGCACCGGGAGAGGAAGGCCTGCGGTGGGCCGCCCTTCTGGCGCTCGCCACGGCCTTCTTCGAAGCCGCGAGAGACATCGTGACGCGACGGCTCGTCGCGACCGAGTCCAGCCTTTCGCTGACCGCCTTCTCGCTCGGGTTCGTCACCCTGTGCGCGCTCGCCACGGCTGGGCACGGCTGGCGACCGATGAACGCCGGAGACATCGGCCTGCTGGCGATGGCGGGATGCTGCGTGAGCGTCGCGTTCCTCCTCATGACCGAGGCATTCCGGCACGCGGAGGCGTCGCTCGTGGCCCCGTTCCGCTACTCGAGCGTCCTGTGGGCCGCGCTCATCGGCGTGGTCGCATTCGGCGACTGGCCGTCGCCGGCAATGCTCGCGGGGGCGGGACTGGTGGTGGGCAGTGGACTCTACATTCTCCACCGCGAAGCGCGGCAATGAACGTGCGCCTTGCGCGGTGGACACACCTCCCGTCGCGCGGAAGCCGTCCATGGCCAGGGCAACTGTCCCCGCTGTCGGGCAAGAAACAACCGGCGGCGCCCCCGGCTACTTCGACCGGCGCTCGTACGCCTCGGTGGGACCGCCCGCCGCCTTCCAGGCTGTGTACCCGCCTTCGATGTGGCACACCCGTTCGAGTCCGATGCGCTGCGCGACCTCGGTGGCGAGGGCCGAGCGCCAGTCCCGGTTGCAGTAGAAGGCGAAGCGGCGGTCCGGGCCAAAGATGTCGGACCTGAAGTACGGGCTTGCAGGATCGACCCAGAACTCCACCATGCCGCGCGGCATGTGAAGCGCCCCGGGGATGCGACCCTCGCGCTCCAGCTCGCGCACGTCGCGGAGATCCACGAAGATCACCTCCGGGTCACTGTGCATGGCGATCGCCTCGCCGACCGGAATGGTCTCGATCCGCCGGTTCGCCTCTTCGACGAGGTCGAAGACCGAAACCTTCGCGTTCACGGTCATTGGGTCATCTCCCGTGTGGTGGGCGAATCCATCGTTGAATGATCAGGCCAAGCACCCGATGAATCATCGGGCCATGCATCCGATTCGGCAACTCGCGTCCCCGCCGATGGTTCATGGAAACGCTCCAGAGTCTCCGGTGCGCCGGGCTTGCGGCACGTGCGCGACCAGCTCCGGCATCTGGCGTTTCATGAACGCGTCGAACATCGGCACCGTGAACGCCGTCTCTCCGTGGCGCCGGCTCCACACCATGCCCTTGTTGATGAGACGCTGGCGCACGGTGGCGACGGACGCGGCTCGCACCCCCAGGGTCTCGGCGATTCGGCCGGTGGCGCAAGGCCCGGGTCCCAGTTCGGCCATGGCCCGCAGGTACTTCTGCTCCAGCGGCGTCAGCCGGTCGAAGCGGACCCGGAAGAAGTTGTTGTCCAGATGCGCCACCACCTCCGGCGTTGCGTCGAGCACCATGCCGCGGGTGACCGGACTGGCGGGCGCCGCGTTCCAGACCTGATACCCCCATTCCTGGATGAAGTAGGGGAAGTTCTGCGCGGCAGCCAGAATCTCGTCCGCCGCGTCGTCATCGAACGAGACGCCCTCGGCCCGAGCTGGCTTCACCAGAGCCAGTCGCGCATCGAAATGTTCGAGCGACCCCACCTGTGGGTAGTCGAACAACCGCTCCGCATAGGATTTCGCCTTGCCGGCCAGCGCGGCGACCTGGGGCAATCCCGCCCCGATGAACAGTAACGGAAGATTCCGCTGCGCGATTTCGTGGCATGCGACGATGACGGCGGCCAACTCCAGGGACGAGAGATACTGCACTTCATCGATGAACAGTCCGACCGCGGTGCGGCGATCCGCCGCCGCTTCCGCCATCGCGACCAGGAGCCGCGGCAGATCCTGCTCCAGATAACCGGTGTCGGCCTCGCCGGCGGCAAGGTCCATGCCGAACTCGAGGTCACCGACGCTCACCTTGAACGCCCTGGCGAAATTTGCCAGCGCACCCGCGGCCCGGTGCAGGCGATGACCCGCTGCCCGACGAAGGTCGAGAGCATGGACGACGCGTCGCAGTTCCGGCGTCAGCAATTCCGGCAGCGAGCTGCCTTCGGGCGCTTCGATCCTTGCCGTACGGACACCCTTGTCCTGCGCCAGCTTGCAGAGTCGATTCAGCAGGACCGTCTTGCCGACCCCTCGCAACCCGAGAAGAATCAGTCCCTTGGCCGGCCGTCCGGCCAGCACTCGGTCCATGTCGATGGCGGCATTTTCGAGGAGGCGGTCACGGCCGGCCAACTCCGGCGGCTGAAGACCGGCTCCAGGGACGTACGGGTTGCGACGGCGATCCATGCTCGGAAATTAACACAGATTTAACGCCGTTAACGGGAAGCGCGTTAATTCTGTCAATCTTGTTAAACTCGGAAGAATACGAAATCGGGATTTATCGCGGCACCCGACCTCGCCGAACGCCAAGGAGGACTGTTCGACTGATGAGCGCACCGACGAAATCGCAGCAAGATGTGCCGTCCGCAGAACGGTTCGAGCTCGGCTTCCACCGTCCTCCACTCCAGCCGGTGACCGCTGCGAATCAACACCCCTTCGATATCGGCCCAGTCGCGGAAACGATCAGCGAACGCCTTGAGTATGACGAGATCTGAGGTGTGCATCACCGTCCATATTGGGCCGATAGTTTAAGCTGGCCATCGACTCGACAGAAGAGGTGACGAGGCATGACCCTCGACCGCTTCCACCCCGCCGTCGCGTCCTGGTTCGCCGCGCACCTGGGCGAACCCACCGCGTGCCAGGCGCAGGCATGGGAGGCGGTGGCGGCGGGCCGGCATACGCTCATCGCGGCCCCCACCGGCTCCGGCAAGACGCTGGCCGGGTTCCTCGGCGCCATCGACGCCCTGGTGCGGGACAGCCGCCGGGTGCCGCTGCCGGACGCCACCCGCGTGCTCTACGTCTCGCCCCTCAAGGCGCTCGGCAACGACGTGCACCGGAACCTGGAGGTACCGCTCGAAGGCATCGACCGGGCGCTCGCCGAATCCGGTGAGCCCGGTTCGGGCATCCGCGCCATGGTGCGCACCGGCGATACCCCGAGCGCGGCGCGCGAAGCCATGCGCCGGCACCCGCCGCACATCCTGGTGACGACGCCGGAGTCGCTCTACATCCTGCTCACCAGCGAGGGCGGGCGCGCCATGCTCGCGAGCGTCGACACCGCCATCGTCGACGAGATTCACGCGGTGGCCGGCAACAAGCGCGGCGCCCATCTTGCGCTCTCTCTCGAACGCCTGGATGCACTCACCGGAAGACCCGTCACCCGCATCGGGTTGTCCGCAACCCAGCGCCCGATCGAGACTGTGGCCCGCTTCCTCACCGGCGGCGACGACGACGGGCCGCACGAATGCACCGTCGTCGATATCGGCCATCAGCGCGAGCGCGACCTCGGGCTGGAGCTGCCGGAGTCGCCGCTCGGAGCGGTAATGTCCGGCGAGGTCTGGGCCGAGGTCTACCAGCGGCTCCGCGTCCTCATCGAGGCGCACCGCACCACGCTCGTGTTCGTCAATACGCGCCGCATGGCGGAGCGGGTGGCGCGGGCGCTGACCGAGTCGTTCGGCGAGGAACATGTCACCTCCCATCACGGCAGTCTCGCGCGCGAACGTCGCCTCGCGGCCGAGCAGCGGCTCAAGGCCGGCGAGCTGAAGGCGCTGGTGGCCACCGCCTCGCTGGAGCTGGGAATCGACATCGGGGACATCGATCTGGTCTGCCAGATCGGCTCGACGCGGTCCATCTCGACCTTCCTGCAACGGGCGGGGCGCTCCGGTCACGCCGTGCGCGGCACTCCGAAGGGCCGGCTGTTCCCCCTCAGCCGCGACGAGCTGGTGGAGTGCGCCGCCATCCTGGACGCGATTCGGCGCGGCGCGCTGGACACCCTGCATGTGCCCGAGGCGCCGCTCGATGTCCTTGCGCAGCAGGCGGTGGCCATGGTGGCGGCCGAAGACTGGAACGAGGACGCCCTGCTCGCCGCCGTGCGCCGCGCCTGGCCGTACCGCAATCTCTCCCGCGACCGCTGGCGGGCGCTCCTCGCGATGCTCGCCGGAGGATTCGCGACCCGACGCGGGCGCCGGGGCGCGTACCTGCACCGCGACATCGTCAACGGCGCACTGCGCGCTCGGCGCGGCGCCCGCCTCACCGCGATGACCTCGGGCGGCGCGATCCCGGACAACGCCGACTACGACGTGGTGCTGGAGCCGCACGGAACCCGCCTCGGCTCGGTCAACGAGGACTTCGCGGTCGAGAGCGTGCCCGGCGACATCTTCCAGCTCGGCAACACCTCGTGGCGCATCCTGCGCGTCGAGCGAAGCGCGGTCCGAGTGGAGGACGCGCACGGCCAGCCACCCAACCTGCCCTTCTGGCTCGGCGAGGCGCCGGGACGCACCGATGAGCTGTCCGAAGGCGTATGCGACCTGCTGGGGTGGCTCGCGCGGCGGTTCGAAGTGGCCGGCGCCGTCGCCACCGACCCGGAGGCCCGCGCCCGGTGCACGCGGCAACTCGTCGAACGTACCGGGATTGACACCGCCGCCGCCGCACAAATCGTCGACTACCTCTGCGCCGCGTACGCCGCCCTCGGCGCCCTGCCCGACCGCGACACAGTGGTGTTCGAGCGGTTCTTCGACGAAAGCGGCGGGATGCAGCTCGTCATCCACTCCCGGTTCGGCAGCCGTCTCAACCGGGCCTGGGGTCTGGCGCTGCGCAAGCGCTTCTGCCGCAAGTTCAACTTCGAGTTGCAGGCGGCGGCGACCGAGGACGCGATCGTGCTTTCGCTCAGCGAGTCCCACAGCTTCACGCTCGAGGAAGTCGCCCGCTACCTCGCACCGGAGACGGTGCGCGATGTCCTGACCCAGGCGCTCCTCGACGCACCGATGTTCGAGGTGCGCTGGCGGTGGAACGCCAACATCTCGCTCGCTCTCCCGCGCTTCCGCCGCGGTGCCAGGGTCCCGCCGAACATCCAGCGCATGCAGGCCGAGGACCTGATCGCGGCGGTGTTCCCGGACCAGATCGCATGCGCGGAAAACCTCGCGGGCCCCCGCGCCATCCCCGACCACCCTCTGGTGGAGCAGACCATCGCCGACACCCTGACCGAGGCCATGGACATCGAGGCACTCGAATTACTGGTGGCGCGACTGAAGGACGGTGCCATCCGGGTCGTCGCCCGCGACCTCACCGAGCCCTCTCCCCTCGCGGCCGAGGTGCTCGACGCCCGCCCGTATGCATTCCTGGACGATGCGCCGCTCGAGGAACGCCGCACGCGGGCGGTGACCATGCGCCGTGGGCTCGACCCGGCCTCCGCCGCCGACATCGGACGGCTCGATGCGGACGCCATCGAGCAAGTCAGGGAGGAGGCATGGCCCGGCGCCACCACCGCCGACGAGGTGCACGATGCGCTGGTGGTGCTCGGCTTCGCGACCTCGCAGGAAGCGATGGCGGGGCCGGCCGCCGATCCTGCGGAGGTGGCCCGCCGGCTTGCGGGCGGCGCGCGTCCGGGCTGGAGCGATCACCTTGACGCCCTGGTAGCGGACGGACGCGCCACCCGGTTCCGCACCCCGGGCGGCGGTCCCGTGCTGTGGTGCGCGGCGGAGCGTCTGGCCGAGATGGAAGCCGCCCTCGGGGGCGGACACGCCGACCCGCCGCTTGCATTGCCCGCGGAGCTGCGAACCGCCCCCGGCCGCGACGCGGCGCTGGCCGAGCTGCTGCGCGCCCGGCTCGGCGGTCTGGGGCCGGTGACCACCGCGCGCCTTGCCTCCGACCTCGGGCTCACCCCGGTCGACATCGAGGTCGCCCTCGTCGCACTGGAAGCCGAAGGTTCGGTGCTGCGCGGGCGGTTCACCTCCGGCGCCACGTCGGGCAACGCATCGATCGAATGGTGCGAGCGCCGCCTGCTCGCCCGCATCCACCGCTACACCCTCGGACGCCTGCGGCGCGAGATCGAGCCCGTGTCCCGAGCCGTGTTCATCCGTTTCCTGTTCGAATGGCAGCGCGTCCTCCCCGACGACCGGCGCGAGGGCGACGAGGCACTCGCGGCGGTCGTGGCCGAGCTCGAAGGGTTCGCGGCGCCCGCCGCGGCCTGGGAGGAGGAGATCCTCCCGGCCAGGGTTGCCGGCTTCACGTCCGACATGCTCGACCGGCTCTGCCTCGCCGGCCGCGCCTCGTGGGCCCGTCCGACGCCGCCGGCGCGGGAGACGGCGCGACGCTCGTTCGGACCGATTCGATCGACTCCGATCGCTCTCTTCTCCCGCCCGGGGCGCCGGCAGGCGCCGCTGTGGCTCGCGCCGGCTTCGACGCCCGCGGAAGAGGCAGCGATCCCCCGGATCTTCCCGGGCGCCGTTCCGGCGGACGACTCAGCGGCCGGGCCCGGAAGGACCTTCGAATCGACCGGCGGCGGCAGTGCGAGAAACGTCGGCTCGACGGAGGACGCCGCTCCGGCGGAGAACACCGGCTCGACGGGAAGCGCCGCTCCGGCGGGGATTGCAACCGGTCCCGATTCCAGCGCCATCGGCATCACCGATACCGATGGCGAAGCCGCCGCTCGCGAAGCCGAGAGCTCCGGCCCCGAGGGCGGACGATTCGTCTGCGGGGATGAGGACGTCACCACCGTGCCGCTCTCACCCGGGGTGCGGGCCGTCCTTGCGTATCTCGACGCTCGCGGAGCGTCGTTCTTCGACGACATCGTGGCCGAGACCGGCGCCCGCGCCCCGGATGCCGCCGCCGCCCTCGGAGAGCTGATCGCGCACGGAGTCGTGAATGCCGACGGATTCGCGGGGCTTCGGGCGTTCATCGGCGCTTCCGCCCGCCGGCTCCGTGCGGTCACCGAGGCCGGGCGATGGTCGTGCGTGACGCGCCGCGCGGCGGAAGAGGGCAACACCGGCGAGAACGGCGCGGAAGCGATCGCGCGCACCCTGCTGCGCCGCTACGGCGTCGTGTTCAAGTCCCTCCTCGTGCGCGAATCGTTCGCCGTCCCGTGGCGCGATCTGCTGCGCGAGTTCCGCCGCCTCGAAGCGCGCGGCGAGATCCGCGGGGGGCGGTTCGTCGCCGGCTTCACCGGCGAGCAGTACGCGCGGCCGGAAGCGGTGGAGGCCCTTCGAAGGGTCCGGCGCGCGCCGGCGGACGGGCTCGTGGTGACACTGAGTGCTGCGGACCCGCTGAACCTCACCGGCATCATCTGCCTCGGCGACCGCATCCCCACCACCGCATCCACCCGGATCGCGTTTCGCGACGGTGTGCCGATCGGAACCCTGACCGGCAGACGGAACATCGACTGGATCGAGCCGCAGACGCCGGAGCAGGAATGGAGCGCACGCAACGCGCTGCTGCGCAGACGCATTCCCCGGCTTTCTCCGCGGCACGGTCTGCGCGCTTGAGGGGATTCTCCCGCCCCGAATCTGCGGCCCGGCCGCAATGGACCAAGATCTCGTCATGGGGATGTTCGATCTCGCAATACGGCGAAGACACCGTGCCGGGAGGAGATGGTGAGGAATCGGGGGGCATGTTCATGGCCGCTCGCGCTCACCATTGGTGCACCGATCGGCGCCCGCGCCCCGATTCAGCGCGCGGAGGCGCTGCCGCCGGAGCCTCCACCCTTGCGTCGAAACCGGGCCGAGCCCGATCCGAACCCGATTGGAACCTGATCCGAGCCCGATCCGACCCTGAGCCGAGCCCGGGGTCGAATGCGGCCGGTCGAGGTGCCGTCCCGCCCGAGCATGGCATGATACGTGCTCGGAACCCATGGCGAGGCTTCACTTCGGTACGATGAGACATGTTCGAAGTCACCCCATGTCTCTCGCACTCCGGTGTGCGGCGAGGGCAGCAGCCTCGTACTCTTGGCCCGAAAATTTCACCGAATCGCGCTTGCAGGCGTGAATCGATGAAATTTTCAGGCCGGTTCACCAAACCGCTTCGGTCATCCGGCTCCGACATGAAGATCCGAGGCGTTCCGAGAAGTCCGGCGAACATTCGAAGGAGAGGCGTCCATGCATCTCATTACCGCGATCATCAAACCGTTCAAGCTCGACGACGTGCGCACCGCACTGTCCGAGATCGGCATTCAGGGAATGACCGTCACCGAGGTCAAGGGATTCGGCCGGCAGAAGGGACACACAGAGCTCTATCGGGGCGCGGAGTACGTGGTCGACTTCCTTCCGAAGATCAAGCTGGAGGTCGCGGTCGACGATTCCAGACTCGACGAGGTGATCGAGGCCATCACCACCGCGGCCCGAACCGGGAAGATCGGTGACGGCAAGATCTTCGTCGCCGCCCTCGAGAACGTGATCCGCATCCGCACCGGGGAAATGGCGGCAGAAGCGCTCTGAGCCGGCGATTCACGTCGGGTCGGGACCGGGGGCCCGAAATCGCCCCGACGAAATCGCTCCGCCTGGACGCTCCGGAGATCGAAATCATGCCGGAATCGCCGTTCGCGGCCATGGTGGAGCAAGCCGCCGACGGCCGCGTCTATAATTCCGCCCGCGGCGATGCCGCCACGGCGTTGGCCGGGCGTCGTCCACGGGGGCCGCGGCAACCGAACGAGCAGGCACGACACCCCGCGGCCGTGCCCGGAGCCTGCGGATGGCCAAGCCACGGACCCTGTTCGAGCCACGGACCCTGTTCGAGCCACGGACTCTGTTCGAGAAGATCTGGGATGACCATGTCGTCGCGGCCGAGGATGACGGCACCTGTCTGCTCTACATCGACCGCCACCTCACCCACGAGGTTACGACACCGCAACCCTACGAGGGGCTGCGCCAGGTCGGGCGCGGGGTGCGACGCCCCGACGCCACCATCGCGGTCATCGACCACAACATCGCCACTGACCGCAACGAAGCGGTCAGCGAAGACTCCAGACTCCAGATCGACACCCTGATCCGCAACTGCGAGGAGTTCGGGGTGGATCTGTTCCACTTCGATGATCCGCGCAACGGCATCGTCCACATCATCGGACCCGAGCAGGGCTTCACCCTGCCGGGCACCACCATCGTGTGCGGCGACAGCCACACCGCCACTCACGGCGCGTTCGGCGCGCTGGCCTTCGGCATCGGGACGTCGGAGGTCGAACACGTGCTCGCGACCCAGACCCTGATCCAGGCGCCGGCGAAGGCGATGCGGGTCACGGTCAGCGGCGATCTTCCGTTCGGGTGCACCGCCAAGGACCTCATCCTTGCGATCATCGGCAAGATCGGCACCGCGGGCGGCACCGGCCACGTCATCGAGTACGCCGGTCCCGCGGTCGAGGCGCTCTCGATGGAAGGCCGCATGACGGTGAGCAACATGACCATCGAGGCCGGGGCGCGGGCGGGACTCATCGCGCCCGACGACAAGACCTTCGCCTATCTGGAGGGTCGGCCGATGGCGCCGAAGGGCGATCTGTGGCGGCGGGCGGTCGAGCACTGGCGCACCCTGCCCTCGGACCCCGGGGCCCGGTACGCGAAGGAGGTCACGCTGGATGTCTCCGAGATCGTCCCCCTGACCACGTGGGGCACGAGTCCCGAAGATGTGGTGCCGATCACCGGCGCGGTCCCGGACCCGGACAGTGCCCCCACCGAGGAGAAGCGCGCGAGCATGCAACGCGCTCTCGACTACATGGGGCTCGCCCCCGGTACGCGCATGACCGATGTCGCCATCGACCGGGTGTTCGTCGGCTCGTGCACCAACGGCCGGATCGAGGATCTCCGCGAGGTCGCGGCGGTAGCGAAAGGCCGCCGGGTCGCCGCCGGAGTGCGGGCAATGATCGTCCCCGGATCGGGTCTCGTGAAACGCCAGGCCGAGGACGAAGGGATCGCGAACATCCTGCTGGCGGCGGGATTCGAATGGCGCGAACCGGGCTGCTCGATGTGTCTGGCGATGAACACCGACCGGCTGGAGCCGGGCGAGCGCTGCGCATCGACCACCAACCGCAATTTCGTCGGCCGCCAGGGACGCGACGGCCGCACCCATCTGGTGAGCCCGGCGATGGCGGCCGCCGCCGCGGTCACCGGCCGGCTCGCCGACGTGCGGGAGTTGGTGGGGTAACCGGTGGCGCAAGGCATACGTGACCAGCTTTCTGGAACGAGACCTGCCGGCAATCACTCGGCACCCCGAATGCGCAGTGTCGTGGTGGTGTACGATCATCGGCGGAACCAGAGGCATGCAGTTCGGAGTTCAGGTCGGAGCGAAGTCGAGGGTTGCCGTTTTCGTCGCGGCCAATTCGTCATGGCCATGGAACTTGCGTGACGGATGGGTTCGGAAACGAGTCGGCACAGCGGGGAGGACCCGATGCAGAAATTCACGAAGCTGACCGGCGTTGCGGCGCCGATGGACGCCATCAACATCGATACCGACCAGATCATCCCCAAGCTGCACCTGCGCACCATCAAGCGCACCGGGCTCGGCAAGGTGCTGTTCGACGAGCTGCGGTTCAACCCGGACGGCACCGAGAAGCCCGAGTTCGTCCTGAACCGGGCGCCCTACCGCGACGCCGAGATCCTCGTGGCCGGGGACAACTTCGGGTGCGGGTCGTCGCGCGAGCACGCTCCCTGGGCGCTGCTCGACTTCGGCATCCGCTGCATCATCTCCACGAGCTTCGCCGACATCTTCTACAACAACTGCTTCAAGAACGGCATCCTGCCCATCACCGTCTCCCCCGATGAACTTCAGGCGCTGATGGCGGACGCGGAGGACCGCGAGAACCCGGTGCTCACCGTGGATCTCCACCCGCAGGAGATCACGCGACCGAACGGGGCGATCGTGCGCTTCGAGATCGATGCGTTCCGGCGCGAGTGCCTGCTCGACGGCCTCGACGACATCGGCCTCACCATGCAGAAGGCGGCGCTCATCGACGCCTTCGAGAAGACCCAGCGCGAACGGCAGCCGTGGCTTTACCGCTGACCACGGACACTTCCGGAACATCGGCATGACCCAACCGCAGACCCTCTTCGAGAAAATCTGGAACCACCATCTCGTCGACGTTCAGGACGACGGGATTCATCTCCTCTACATCGACCGGCACCTGCTGCACGAGGTGCTCTCGCCCCAGGCGTTCGAGGGGCTGCGGCTCGCCGGGCGGCGGGTGCGCCGCACCGACGCGACGCTTGCGGTCGCCGATCACAACGTGCCGACCACCGATCGCAGCCTCGGTATCGAGGATCCGGAGTCGCGGCTCCAGGTCGAGACCCTGAGCGCGAACTGCGAGGCGTTCGGGGTCGAGGTCTTCGACATGCACGACCCGCGCCAGGGCATCGTCCACGTCATCGGCCCCGAGCAGGGCTTCACCCTGCCGGGCGCCACGGTGGTGTGCTGCGACAGCCACACCGCCACCCACGGCGCGTTCGGCGCGCTGGCCTTCGGCATCGGGACGTCGGAAAGCGAGCACGTGCTCGCGACCCAGACGCTGCGCACGTCGCGCCCGAAGAGCATGCGGGTGACGGTGGACGAACCGCTCCCCGCCGGCTGCACCGGCAAGGATCTCATCCTCGCCATCATCGGACATATCGGTACCGCCGGCGGCACCGGGCACATCATCGAGTACTCCGGACGCGCGATCCGGGATCTCTCGATGGAGGGCCGCATGACGGTGAGCAACATGACCATCGAGGCCGGCGCGCGGGCCGGACTCGTCGCGCCGGACGCGAAAACCTTTGCGTACCTCGAAGGCCGCCCGATGGCGCCGAAGGGGGCCGAGTGGGATGCGGCAGTGGCGTACTGGCGCACCCTCGCCTCGGACGAAGGCGCGGTCTACGACCGGGAAGTACGCATCGAGGCGACGGACATCGCCCCGCAGGTCACCTGGGGCACAAGCCCGGAGGACGTGGTGCCGATCACCGGCGTGGTGCCCGATCCGGCCGAGGCGCCGAACGACGCGAAGCGCGGCGCGATGACCCGGGCGCTCCGGTACATGGGCCTCGTCCCCGGCACCCGCATGGCGGACATCACGGTCGACAATGTCTTCATTGGCTCGTGCACCAACGGCCGCATCGAGGATCTGCGCGCCGCCGCCGCGGTGGTGCGGGGCCGCAGGGTTGCCGCGCACGTCGACGCGATGGTCTCCCCCGGCTCGACCCTCATCAAGCGCCAGGCCGAAGAGGAGGGGCTGCACCGGATCTTCATCGAGGCGGGCTTCCAGTGGCGGGAATCCGGCTGCTCGATGTGCCTCGGCATGAACCCCGACCGCGTCGGTGCGGGCAAACGTTGCGCCTCCACGTCGAACCGCAACTTCGAGGGGCGCCAGGGCCGGGACGCGCGCACGCACCTCGTCAGTCCGGCGATGGCGGCGGCCGCTGCGGTGCGGGGCCGGCTGGCCGACGTGCGGGAGCTGCTGGACTGAACGGCTGAACCCGTGAGGTCGAGCTTGCGTCGTACCGGCGAAGCTGCGGCAGCGACATCCGGTGGATGTCGGATCGCATCCTCGCCGTTCCTTGGTGGCGGATACTGTAGGAGCGGCTCCGCCAATGCGCGGCCCGGAAAATCAGTCAGTGAGCTCCGATTCCGTCGTGGGCCTGCCTGCCCCACAACTGTTGCACGCGCGAATCGCGACCGCACGAAAATCGATAGAACCGGTAGCGGACCGGATTTTTCGTGTAGTAGTCCTGGTGGTAGTCCTCGGCCGGATAGAACTCGCCCGCCATCTCGATCGGCGTGACCACGGGCGCGTCGAGCACCTTCGACTGCTCCAGCGCCTCCCGTGACAGTTCGGCGAGGCGCCGCTGCTCTTCGTTCCCGACGAAGATCGCGGTCTGGTAGCTCTCGCCGCGGTCGCAGAACTGCCCGCCGCCATCGGTGGGATCGACACTGCGCCAGAAGATGTGCAACAGCCGATCGTAGGAGACCTGCTTCGGGTCGTAGCGGATCTGCACCGCTTCGCGGTGCCCGGTACCGCCCCTGATAACCTGCCGGTAGTCCGGGCTCGCGACGGTCCCGCCCGTATACCCCGATATCGTCTCCGCCACTCCGGGCACCTTGTCGAAGTCCGACTCCACGCACCAGAAGCATCCGCCCGCGAACGTCGCGACCGCAAGGCCGTGGTCGGTGGCTGCGGATACGCCGGGCGGCGTGAGTGCGCAGAGCATGGACACGACGATGAACGTTGCGATTTTGATCATCACCTCAACCTCCTCAATCCACCGGTTCGCCAATTGCGCAGGTTATCCCGAAAGCGATGCGCCTCTCCTTGCCGGAGACCGCCGATTCGGCCACCTGCGATGTCTGTCCTTCTGCGGGCATTCTCATCCACTCATGGAATGATGTCGTCCACGGCAACGCTCAGGACATCGGTCAGCCTGCACAAAGTGCGAACCGATCCGGAGCTTCGACCAGCCTCGATCTCCACGATCTGGACCCGATTGACGCCGGACGCGCGGGAGAGATCCGCCTGAGTCAGATTTCGGAACTCTCGCCAAACGCGCAATGGCGACTCTCCATCGATCAGACGGTCTACAACGTCGGCCGGAATCAGCTCCTCCTCGCCGCTGCCGACCCTCGCCTCTACGGCCAGCGCCGCTCTGATATCCGCGAAATCTTCTTCCAGCGCACAGAGGCGCTCGTACTCGACCTTGGGGATCGTCACTGTATCGTTCATGGTGTTCCACTCTTGTAAGCGCTGCCCCGACTGATCACGTCCAGAATGCGCAGGACAGTGCCGTCACGCATGATGATCGCAGGCATGATCGGACGAACGTCGGTGGAGCCAATGTTCGAGCAGTGACGGTTCGGGAGGAATGCATTGGAAATTCCTATCCGGTCCATACAAATTCGATCTTGGACCTCCGCGCTGCATCGGCGCTACCGTGCGGACCGTCCACGGTGCGGGACGCAGAATCGCAACCCGGACAGAGGATGCAACATGAAACATTCGGGCCCGGGCAGCACGGCGAGTGACCGCCGTCATCCGAGACAAACAGACGCACCATCGCAGAGGAGGCAACCATGAAACATGCAATCCACCGAGTATCCGCCCTGGTCGGAGGCTTCTTGGTAATCGGAGCGATGGCTCTGTTCTCGTCTCAGGCAGCGGTTGCGTTCGGCGTGGGATTCAGTGGCGGGGATATCAGGGGGGAACCCACGAAGTACCGCCGCCATGTTCTGTGCAATGAAGCGTGGCGCGCTTCGCCGGCTGTAGAACGGCAGGGGTGTCAACTGCTCAGCGTCCACTGGGATTCATACCGGAACGATCTCCCGTTCGGGTACGGAGATGTGTTCGGAGAAACCAGTCACATGATGATATCGATGTGCTGGGTCCACGCCAAATGCGTGGGGCCCTATTGGTGGCAGACGGCCAGACGCAACGGCAAGGTACCGTACCCGGAGGTGTTCGATTTGGCGAGATGCAAAAACGATCCCAAGACCGTCCAGCCCGGCTGCGAGCCGGTCACCGATGCGCAACTGAGGGCATGGAACTTCCTCAGGCCCCATACGCATCCCAAGTATGCCGACTAGGGGCGGTCTCAAGGACAACCCTCTCGACCCGCCAACAGCAATCAGCCCCACGGTTGCGGATCGAATGCGAGCGGCGGTTGACCAGCTTGGCATAGGGAGTTGTCGCCGTACGGGCAACGCATGACTGCAAATGCAACGGGAGGCGCCGGCAGCGACGGCCGGCGCCTTCCGCCGCTTCGGTTGGATCGGCTGCCGACCGGTCCACCGGCCCCCCGCCGGACGGCTGTGGACGTCGAGCGAAGAGACTGCCGGCATCCGAGGGTGGGTACCTGTCCCCCGGCTTCCCGCCCGTGCTCGGTCATACGAGCGCCATCTCCGGGCCGAGCGATGATCTCTCGGGGTACCGGACGCACTCCGGAGTCCGACAACCTTCTGTTCCACCATCTTCGTCATCATCAGCGAACCGAATCCCGGATCCAGCCCCCGAGCCACGCCGAGATTTCGGCCGAGTGTTCGTCCATCATGAACATGTGACTCGATCCGGGGAATCCGACCGCCGCGAGATCGACCAGCTCCGCCCGTCCCCCGGCGGCGTTCACGCGCTCGCCGAAGATGGCGGTGGCGGCACGGGCGGCGGTCCAGTGCGGCGAATGCTCGATGAAGTCCCCCATCAGCAGGAGCCAGGGGCCGCCCGCGACCACCGGGCCGGAAATCCGCTCCACGGGCGGCCAGCCGGAGGACTCGGCGCAGACCACGCCGCAGATGCATTCGGGATTCTCGATCGCTGCGTGGCTGCCCAGGTATCCGCCCTGGCTGTGACAGATCAGCACGCAGGGGCCGATCCGGCGCAGCGCGGCGCCAACCCCTCGGATCTGGGCCTCTGCCGTCGAAGTCCAGCGGGGCACGAACTGGCGCTGGAAGCTTTCCATCGCGCCGACCGGGAAGCGCTGACCTTCGAACGGGGTTCCCGTCGCGAAGTCCTCGGGCCACCCGAAACGGAACAGGTTCCACGCCTCGGCCGGGGTCCGCATGATCGGTTCCCCTTCCCACTCGCCTTCGAGGGCGCAGAAACCGGAACGGCCGCGTTCGACCCCGTCGATCACATAAACCGCGAAGCCCTGGCGGAGAAAATCGTGCAGCCAGCCGGGACGACCATCCGGCGTGTTCTCCCAGCACACGCCGGTCAGGCCGCCCCCGTGAAGCAGCACCAGCGGATGCGGGAACGTCTGCTCGGCGGGAATGAAGTACTGGACGTAGATTTGTTCGATCAAGAAGTCGCCGTTCGGATCGTATTCGAGCGTCACGTCGGGAGTGAGCCGAATCGTGCGCTTCTTCTTGCCGGCAACGCTCGCGAGCCGACCGCCCACGTGGAAACTCCCGAAGTCCCTGAGTACGTACACGCTCGATTCCTGTCCTGGACCGGCCGGCAGGGTATCACTTCACCCACTACCGCCCGACCGGCGAGACACCCCTTACAGCCCCATTTTTGTCGGGAGCGATCGCTGGCGGCCGAGACGCGGATGCCCTCGATGCTGTCGACCGCAATGCCATGAGGCTCCGGACAAGGACGAGCCCCGGCGCCCTGTAGCGGACGCCGCGGATAGTCGCGACAATGCGCTCGGCGCACTCCACAGGGCACACGCGGGATGCCGCCGCTCCCATATCCCCCGGCGCCAGGTCCAAGGAGACACCCGATGAATTCCGATTTCCAAGCCGGTGCCCGAACCGGTGCCCAAGCTGGGGTCCAGGCTGGTGCACAGGCCAGTGCTCGGGCCGATACCCGGGACCATTACCCGGCTCACTACCGAGTCGTCATCGTCGGCGGTGGCGTGGTCGGCGCATCCGTGCTCTATCACCTCGCCAAGCTCGGCTGGACCGATGTCGCGCTGATCGAGCGTTCGGTGCTGACGGCGGGCTCGTCGTGGCACGCGGCGGGCGGCGTGCACGCGCTGAACGCGGACCCGAACATGGCCGCACTCCAGGCGTACACCATCGACTTGCTGTCCGAGATCGAGCGGGAGTCGGGCCAGGACATCGGGTTGCACATGACGGGCGGGATCACGGTGGCCTCGGCGCCGGCCCGCTGGGAGTGGCTGCAGTCGGCGTACCGGATCTTCCAGACCATCGGCATCGAGGACTGCCACCTCATGACCCCGGAGGAGATCCGGGAGAAGTGCCCCATCATGGATGTCACCGGGGTCATCGGCGGCCTGTGGGCGGACCGCGAGGGCTACCTCGACACCACCGGCACCGTGCATGCCTACGCCGGCGCCGCCCGCAAGCGGGGCGCCACCGTGATCGAGCACAACCGGGTCGAGGCGCTCGAGCCACGTGCCGACGGTACGTGGAACGTAGTGACCGAGAAGGGTGTCATCCACGCCGAGCACATCGTCAACGCGGGCGGACTCTGGGCCAAGCAGGTGGGGCGGATGGTGGGGCTCGACCTGCCGCTCTCGCCCCTCCAGCATCACTACTTCGTGACCGAGACCATCCCCGAGGTCGCAGGGCTCGACTTCGAGGTACCGATGACGGTGGACCTCGAAGGGTTCACCTACCTCCGGCAGGACCAGCAGGGGGTGCTGGTCGGGATCTACGAGACCGACCACAAGCACTGGAACATCGACGGGGCGCCGTGGGACTACGGCTTCGACCTCATCCCCGAGGAGATCGACCGCATCGCCGGCGAGCTGGAGATGGCGTGGCGCCGGTACCCGGTGCTGGAGCGGGTCGGGGTGAAGCGGTGGGTGAACGGCGCCTTCACCTTCTCCCCGGACGGCAACCCGCTGGTCGGGCCAGTGCCGGGGATGCGCAACTACTGGCTTGCCTGCGGGGTGATGGCCGGGTTCCTCCAGGGCGGTGGGGTCGGCAAGTCGCTCGCGGAATGGATGATCCACGGCGAGGCGGAAGCCGACGTGTGGCCGATGGACATCGCGCGCTACGGACCGTTCGCCTCGAACCGCGAGTACATCCGCCGGACCACCGGGCAGTTCTACTCGCGCCGCTTCGTGATGACCTACCCCAACGAGCAGCTTCCGGCCGGCCGACCGCTGCGCAAGGCTCCCGCCCACGACGCGATGCGCGCGGCGGGCTGCCGGTGGGGTTGCACCTGGGGGCTGGAAACGCCGCTCGTGTTCGCGCCCCCGGGTTTCGAGGAGACGCCGACGCTCAAGCGCTCGAACGCGTTCCCCATCGTGGCCGAGGAGTGCGAGGCGGTGCGCGAGCGGGTGGGGCTCGTCGACATCTCCGGGTTCTCCCGCTTCGAGGTGGGCGGGCCGGGGGCGAAGGCGTGGCTCGATCGGGTCCTCGCCTCGCGCCTTCCCGCGCCCGGACAGGCAAAGCTCGCGCCGATGCTCGCCGCGGACAGCCGCCTCAAGGGCGACCTCACGGTCTTCAACTGGGGCGACGGCACCTGGTGGATCATGGGCTCGTACTGCCTCCGTCAGTGGCACCTGCGCTGGTTCTCCGACCGCATCGCCGAGTTCGGAGCGCACGATGTCTCGGTGCGCGACATCTCCGACGCGACGGTGGGCTTCGGACTCGCCGGTCCGCGCTCGCGCGAGGTGCTGGCGGCACTCACCCACCAGGATGTGTCCAACGAAGCGCTGCCGTTCATGGGGTGCGCCACGCTGGACATCGGGCTCCTGCGCGCGAAGGTCGGCCGCCTGTCGGTGACCGGCGAACTCGGCTACGAGATCAACGTGGGCGCGGCGGAGCACATCGGGCTGCGCGAGATGCTGCTCGATGCAGGCTGCGATCTCGGAATCCGCGAATGGGGGTTTTACGCGATGAACTCGCTGCGGCTGGAGAAGAGCTTCGGGATCTGGAGCTGCGAGTTCACCCAGGGCTACACCCCGGGGATGACCGGCATGGACCGCTGGATCGCGTGGAACAAGGGTGAATTCGTCGGCCGCGAGGCGGCGCTCGCCGAGCGCGAGAAGAACACCGCGCCGCAAAGGCTGGTGACCCTGGAGGTGGACGCGCTCGATGCGGACGCCTCCGGCTACGAGCCGGTGTGGAAGGCCGGGCGACGGGTCGGGTTCGTCACCTCGGGCGGATACGGCCACCACATCGGCAAGAGCCTCGCCATGGCGCTGGTGGACGTCGAACACGCGCAGGTCGGGGAAGCGCTGCACGTCCACGTAGTCGGAGTGGAACGCGGAGCACGCATCATCGCGAGCAGTCCGTGCGACCCGGACGGGGTGGCGATGCGGGGGTAGAGTCGGGGCGGATCGGCTCCGGCGAGGTGGGGGAGCCGCCAGTTGTGGACTACCCAGCGTGGACTACGGTGAGCCAGGCAACCCGGACGCGCCTTCCAGCGCCCGCAGGCGGGCTTCGAGCTCCGCCACCCGCGCTTGCCGCCCGGCGGGCAGCGGCCTCCTCCTCCCGCGCCCGTTCGCTCTCCTCGTGCGTGAGCAGGCTTTCCCCCCGTCGCCGGGGCGCGCAGCCGCACCCGTCGCTGCGCCGACCGAACAGAGGGTAGCCATTTCCAATCCCTGCGATAGCTCCCTCGCTCTTGTCAGCGGACCGCCTTCGAGCGCATGTTCGAGCCTGGACTTGAACGACAGAGTGGCTGTTCAGTCCCAGAGCGCTCCCAGACCGAATGTGATCGCTTCGAACGGCGCGATGCTCACCGGCTCGTCGTCTTCCACGCTCGCGATCAGAACCCAGCGCCCCTCGTGCAGCTCGAACGCCTCCAGGATGCGCTCTACGGGATCGACCAACCACAGGTGCGGGATTCCCTCGCGGGCGTAGACGGGGCGCTTGCGCATCAAGTCGATTTTGCGCGTCGATGGCGACAGCACCTCGCACACCCAGTCCGGGGCAAGAGTGAAGTACGCGGTATCGAGCAGCTCCGGCATTCGCTCGCGCCGCCATCCGGCCAGGTCCGGCACCAGGATCTCCTCACCGAGGTGCAGCTCCGGCTCATCCAGGATCCGCCATCCACCCGGACCGCCGTCGCCGCTGTGAAACGCCATGCCGAGCCTTGCGCCGAGGACGGAGCTCGCAGTTGCGTGCCGTGCCCCCGGGCGGGGATGCATGTAGAGCCTGCCTCCGATGATTTCGGCGACCATGTGCTCCGGGGCGTCGAGCATGTCCTGATAGGTAGCGCAGGCCGCGGGCGTCGCGACGTGGTTCTCGACTCCGCTGTCTGTCCCTTCCATGGCGTTGCCTCCTCTGCCGGCGGCGCATGGGCTTCATGATCGCCTTTGTTCGATCAACTTCTTCCTCAGCATCGGATTGAATCACAAAATGAGAGAATCCGATCTCGCGCTGGTCGGGGATCCGGCGAAGCAAACGGTTACGCAGCCGAAGAGCCGGAGATCGAAGTTGGCCGCCTTCAAGTGCGGGAGGTTCAAGGCGATCAGGTTGTGAGCGAACATCAAGGCAGCGCAGCCCGCGAGCGCGTCCAGCTTCTTCAGCGCTATCGTCAGATCTCCACCCTGAAACAGGAGTCGACTGCCAGTGTCGGAGCGCAACGCGCTGATCGACGCACATGCGCCTCACTGCGTGCACGCCAGAGCGAGGTCCGGCGCCCGGAGCTGCGACGGCT
>JAPOSC010000010.1 GCA_026709935.1 Thiotrichales bacterium | reverse complement strand
CTATCGTCCCAACGTTCACGTGCGGCTTCGTACGCTCAAACTTCCCCTTGGCCATTGCGGATTCCCTCGAAATGCGTTGATCGAAGACAGGGCTACTGGAGCCTGTTGACGACGGCGTCAGCGACTCCGGATGGCATTTCCGAATACCTGCCAAATTCCATCGTGAACGTCGCTCGCCCCTGCGTGAGCGAACGAAGATCGGTGGCGTACCCGAACATCTCCTTGAGTGGAACTTCGGCTCGCACCGATCGCCCTGCGGGCGTGTCTTTCATCCCCTGCACGATACCGCGCCGACGGCTGAGATCTCCCATGACGTCACCCATATACTCTTCCGGAGTGACGATTTCGACCTTCATGACCGGCTCCAGCAATACAGCACCCGCCTTTTGTGCTGCCTCGCGAAAGCACATCGAGCCAGCCACCTTGAAAGCTAGTTCGCTCGAGTCCACATCGTGAAAAGATCCGTCGAATAGTGTCACCTTGACATCGACCACCGGGAACCCGGCGACGACCCCGTTCCCCATCTGCTCCCGAACACCCTTGTCGACGGCAGGAATATACTCCCGGGGAATCACTCCTCCCACGATCGCATCGTCGAATTCATATCCGGCACCCGACTCACAAGGCTCGATGCGGAGCCACACATGTCCGTATTGACCACGACCACCGCTCTGGCGTACGAACTTGTGCTCGTGTTCCACGCTCCGGCGGATTGTCTCCCGGTAGGCGACCTGAGGACTACCTACGTTGGCGGCTACCTTGAACTCGCGTCGAAGGCGATCAATGATGATTTCAAGATGCAATTCGCCCATCCCGGAGATGATTGTCTGACCCGATTCCTGATCGGTACCAACCCGGAACGAAGGATCCTCATGGGCAAGCCTCGATAGAGCAAGGCCCATCTTCTCCTGATCCCCCTGGGTCTTGGGCTCGATCGCGATAGAGATCACAGGCTCGGGAAATTCCATTCGTTCCAACGTAACAGGATGCTTCGGATCACACAGCGTCTCACCAGTCGTGATCTCCCTGAGGCTTACCGCCGCTGCGATGTCACCAGCCCGAACCTCCGTGATCTCTTCACGACTGTTGGCATGCATCTGAAGGATACGCCCAACCCTCTGGGTGCGATTCTTCACCGGGTTGTAGATCGTATCTCCAGATCTGAGCACACCGGAATAAACGCGAAAGAAAGTAAGACTTCCGACGAAAGGGTCAGTGGCTATCTTGAACGCCAGTGATGAAAATGGAGAACTGTCGCTCGGATCTCGCGTCTCGATCCTCTCTTCTCCGTTAACCACAACACCCTGAACCGACGGCACATCGTTGGGAGCGGGAAGGTAGCAAACCACGGCGTCCAGCAGAGCCTGCACGCCCTTGTTCTTGAACGCCGACCCACACAGCGCAGGCACAATCTCGTTACGGAGCGTCCGAGCGCGAATACCTCGCCGAACTTCGTCCTCTGACAAACCGCCGTCTTCCAGATACTTATCCATCAACTCCTCATCACCCTCGGCAGCGGCTTCCACGAGCGTCTCCCGCCACTGCCGGCAGAGGTTCTCCATTCCGACTGGTATCGGACGCATTTCATACGATGTGCCGAGATTCGCCGAACCCCAATAGATCGCCTTCATGCTCAGGAGATCGACGACACCTTCGAATTTCTCCTCTGCACCGATCGGAAGGTGGGTAGGCACGGGATTCGCCCCGAGACGTTCACGCATCTGCTGGAGGACATTGATAAAATCGGCGCCCTGACGATCCATTTTATTGACGAAGGCAAGGCGGGGAACGCCGTATTTGGTGGCCTGTCTCCAGACAGTTTCCGACTGAGGCTCGACACCCCCAACTGCGCAGAACACTGCACAAGCGCCGTCGAGCACACGCAGACTCCGCTCGACCTCAATCGTAAAGTCGACATGCCCCGGCGTATCGATGATATTGATGCGGTGCTCGTCGAACTGTTGATCCATTCCTCGCCAGAAGCAGGTAGTCGCGGCAGACGTGATGGTGATTCCGCGCTCCTGCTCCTGCACCATCCAGTCCATGGTCGCTGCGCCGTCGTGAACCTCTCCAATCTTGTGGGAGATTCCCGTGTAATAAAGGACACGCTCGGTAGTCGTGGTCTTGCCGGCGTCGATATGCGCCATGATCCCGATGTTGCGATAGCGTTCGATGGGGGTCTTGCGAGACACCGGAAGAGTTCCTGTTAAAATGTACGTCGGAATAGCGATTGTGTGAAGGGGGCAGTCAAGCTACCAGCGATAGTGCGAAAACGCCTTGTTTGCTTCCGCCATTCGATGGGTATCTTCACGCTTCTTGACCGCAGTTCCACGGTTTTCGGATGCGTCGATCAATTCCTGGGCAAGACGCTGGCCCATGGATTTCTCGCTGCGGCGGCGAGCCGCATCGACGAGCCATCGCATGGCGAGTGCAGTTCTGCGCGAAGAACGAACCTCCACCGGAACCTGATACGTGGCACCACCGACACGACGCGACTTTACCTCGACCACCGGACGCACGTTGTCGAGCGCCCGACCGAACACTTCGACCGGATCTTCCTTGGTGCGATTGGCAACGGTGTCGAGTGCACCGTAAACCATCCGCTCCGCAACAGACTTCTTCCCGTCGAGCATGAGAACGTTCATGAATTTGGCGAGTGTGACGTCCCCGAATTTCGGGTCCGGCAGGATGGTTCGCTGGGGAACTTCACGACGTCGCGGCATTGCTCGTCACCTCGTTTCCTCGGTACGGGTCCCTTCGAGACTCAACCTTTCGGGCGCTTCGCACCGTACTTGGACCGGCCCTGGCGGCGATCCGATACTCCGGAAGTGTCCAGGCTGCCGCGAACAACGTGATATCTCACACCGGGGAGATCCTTCACCCGCCCACCCCGGATCAAAATGACGGAATGCTCCTGAAGATTGTGTCCCTCACCCCCGATATAGGTAATCACTTCCTCACCGCTGGTGAGGCGAACCTTCGCCACTTTTCGGAGCGCGGAATTCGGTTTCTTCGGGGTCGTGGTATACACGCGTGTACACACGCCCCGCCGTTGCGGACAGCTCTGCAGTGCCGGCACGTTGCTCTTCTTGCGCTGGCGCTTGCGCGGTTTGCGCACCAACTGATTGATCGTCGCCATGCGTCTTCACTCGTCCTCAATAGAATGGCCTCCTGATTGTCCAGAGAACAACCCGGACACTCAGTAGGTCGGAAGAACACCGCTGCAAGCCACCCGCTTGATGCGAGCCGTTTCGGGCTCGTAGCGCGTTGGGATTACGCGCCTGGAACCGCCATCTAATCGTAAGCCGAGCGAGCGTACGGGGATTTTTCCGGAGCGTCAAGCCTCAGCCATGGCCTCGTGAGAAATACAGACTAGCTCGACTGCTCCGAGGGCGCACCCTCTTCGGCCAGTGCGCTGGCGAGAGCCGCCTCCACCGCTTCGGGCTCCAGAGGCTCTTCCTCCAGCGCCTGACGTCTGCGACGATCCTCGTGGTAAGCCAATCCGGTGCCGGACGGAATCAGCCGACCGACGATGACGTTCTCTTTCAGTCCGCGCAGTTCGTCGATCTTCCCGTTGACGGAAGCCTCGGTGAGCACCCTGGTCGTCTCCTGGAACGACGCGGCTGAAATAAAGGACTCTGTCGCCAGAGACGCCTTGGTGATGCCGAGCAGCACCGGTGACCAAGTGGCCGGCTCACCACCCTCAGGGCACACCTTCTCGTTCTCCTCAAGAACCCTGGCGCGATCGAGCTGCTCCCCTCGCAGGAACTTCGTTCCACCGGGGGAGACGATTTCGGCCTTGCGAAGCATCTGGCGCACGATGACCTCGATGTGCTTGTCGTTGATCTTTACTCCCTGCAGCCGATAAACCTCCTGCACCTCGTTCACGATGTAGTTCGCAAGAGCGCTCACTCCGAGCAGGCGAAGAATGTCGTGGGGGCTGGGCATCCCGTCGACAACCACCTCACCCTGATCGACGTGCTCGCCTTCGAACACCAGAATATGCCGCCACTTCGGTACGAGGGTTTCATGCCGAACGCCTTCCTCGTCGGTGATGACGAGACGCTGCTTGCCCTTGGTGTCCTTGCCGAAGCCGACTGTGCCGGTGGCTTCGGCCAACACCGCGGCTTCCTTGGGTTTGCGCGCCTCGAAAAGGTCCGCAACCCGGGGCAAACCTCCGGTGATATCCCGGGTCATAGAAGATTCCTGCGGCATTCTGGCGATAACGTCTCCGATCCCGACTTCACCACCCTCCTGCGCGGTAATGACGGCCCCTGGGGAAAGTACATAGTGCGCAGGCGCATCTGTGCCCGGCAACCGGAGCTCCTCCTCATTTTCATCGACCAGACGGACCATCGGCCGCAGATCCTTCGCCGCCGCACTTCGCTGCTTCGGATCCATAACTTCGACTCGGGCAAGTCCGGTCACCTCGTCGACCTGCGACTGCACAGTCACGCCATCCACCGCGTCGCTGAACCGGACGCGACCGGCTACCTCGGAGACCACCGGGTGCGTATGGGGATCCCAGTTCGCGACCATACGGCCACCAGTAACCGCATCACCATCGGCGACCGAAAGTACGGCGCCGTATGGAATCTTGTACCGCTCGCGCTCGCGGCCATGCTCGTCCGCAATCGACAGCTCGCCCGACCGGGTGACCGCCACATAGTGACCATCCGCGTGCTGGACTACTTTCAGATTGTGGAGACGAACTACGCCGTCACCTTTCACCGATACACTGTCGGCCGCGGCGGCCCGGGACGCGGCGCCACCGACGTGGAACGTGCGCATCGTCAACTGGGTGCCCGGCTCGCCAATGGACTGCGCAGCGACCACACCAACCGATTCACCGATGTTCACCGGCTCACCTCGGGCAAGGTCGCGCCCGTAGCACGCGGCGCATACACCGAACCGGGTCTCGCAGGTAATCGGCGACCGCACCCGGATCTCGTCGATGCCGAGATTCTCGATCCGCTCGACCCATCGCTCATCGAGCAAGGTGCCGCGTTTGACGGCGATTCCGCGACCGTCAGGGGTCGGCAAGTCGCACGCGACGACCCGACCGAGAACTCGCTCGCGCAACGGCTCGACGACGTCGCCACCTTCGATGAGAGAATTGAGCACCAAGCCATTTTCGGTACCGCAGTCCTCCTCCGTGACCACCAAATCCTGAGCCACGTCGACTAGGCGCCTTGTGAGATATCCGGAATTGGCGGTTTTCAGCGCCGTATCCGCCAAACCCTTGCGGGCACCGTGCGTGGAGATGAAGTATTGGAGAACATCCAGACCTTCCCGGAAGTTGGCGGTGATCGGCGTCTCGATAATCGATCCGTCCGGCTTAGCCATGAGGCCGCGCATCCCGGCGAGCTGTCGAATCTGGGCCGCGGAGCCTCGCGCCCCCGAGTCGGCCATCATGTAGATCGAGTTGAACGACTGCTGCTCAACGCTGTTCCCATCCCTGTCCTTCACGGCTTCCGTCCCGAGCTTGTCCATCATCGCCTTGGCGACCTGCTCGTTGGTGTATGACCAGATGTCGACCACCTTGTTGTAGCGCTCGCCCTGGGTCACCAACCCCGATGCATACTGTTCTTCTATCTCCTTGACCGCCTTCTCTGCCGCACCCAGGATCGCCTTCTTCTCGCGCGGCACCACCATGTCCTCGACGCCGATAGAGACGCCAGCGCGCGTCGCATGGCTGAAGCCCGTATACATGAGCTGATCAGCGAACACGACTGTCTCTTTCAGCCCCACTCTGCGGTAACAGGCGTTGATCAGCGAGGAGATCGCCTTCTTGTTCATCAGGCGGTTCACAAGATCGAACGAGAGCCCCGGAGGCATGATCTCCGACAGCAACGCCCGGCCTACCGTCGTGTCGCACAACTGCACCCTCTCCACCGCCTCGCCATCGTCGTTGAACACGACATCGCGGATACGCGCCTTTATCTTGGCGTGCAGATCAACCGCTCCGCACTGGAACGCCCGGTGCACCTCCGCGATGTCGGCGAACACCATCCCGGTGCCTCGTGCATCCACCCTCTCTCGCGTCATGTAGTACAGCCCGAGCACCACATCCTGCGTCGGCACGATGATCGGCTCACCATGCGCCGGGGACAGGATGTTGTTGGACGACATCATCAGTGTCCGCGCCTCGAGCTGAGCTTCGATGGACAGTGGAACGTGCACCGCCATCTGGTCGCCGTCGAAGTCCGCGTTGAACGCGGTGCACACCAGCGGATGAAGCTGTATCGCCTTGCCCTCGATCAGCACGGGCTCGAACGCCTGGATGCCAAGACGATGCAGCGTCGGCGCCCGGTTGAGAAGAACCGGGTGTTCGCGAATTACCTCTTCCAGGATGTCCCAGACTTCAGGGCCCTCTCGCTCGACCAGCTTCTTCGCAGCTTTGATCGTCGTGGCCAGATCACGAAGCTGAAGCTTTCCGAACACAAACGGTTTGAACAGCTCCAGCGCCATCTTCTTAGGCAAACCGCACTGGTGCAGCTTCAGGGTCGGACCGACAACCACGACCGATCGCCCCGAGTAGTCGACACGCTTGCCCAGGAGATTCTGCCGGAAGCGACCCTGTTTCCCCTTGATCATATCGGCCAGCGACTTCAACGGCCGTTTGTTCGCCCCAGTAATCGCGCGACCGCGTCGCCCGTTGTCCAGCAGGGCGTCGACCGCCTCCTGCAACATGCGTTTCTCGTTGCGCACGATGATGTCGGGCGCGTTGAGCGCGAGCAACCTCTTGAGGCGATTGTTGCGATTGATGACCCGCCGATAGAGGTCGTTCAGGTCCGATGTAGCAAAGCGACCTCCGTCCAGCGGCACGAGCGGCCTCAGCTCCGGCGGAAGCACCGGCAGCACCTTCATTACCATCCATTCCGGCTTGTTTCCGGAGCTCGTGAACGCCTCCATCAGCTTGAGTCTCTTGGAAAGCTTCTTGATCTTCGACTCCGAACCGGTCTTCGGCAGCTCTTCACGCAACACCGCAATTTCTTTCTCGAGATCGATAGTGCGCAACAGCTCGTGAATCGCCTCCGCACCCATCTTCGCTTCGAAATCGTCGCCGTACTTCTCGAGCGCGTCGAGGTACATATCGTCAGTGAGCAACTGGCCTCGCTCCAGATCCGTCATGCCCGGATCACTCACGACGAATGCTTCGAAGTAGAGAATGCGCTCGATGTCACGCAAAGTCATGTCGAGCAGCAACCCCATACGCGAGGGCAGGGACTTCAGATACCAGATGTGAGCAACGGGGCTGGCCAGTTCGATGTGTCCCATGCGCTCCCTGCGGACCTTCGCAAGAGTAACCTCGACCCCGCACTTCTCGCAGATGACACCGCGGTGCTTGAGACGCTTGTACTTGCCGCACAGGCATTCGTAGTCCTTGATCGGCCCGAAAATCTTCGCGCAGAACAGGCCGTCACGCTCGGGCTTGAACGTACGGTAGTTGATGGTCTCCGGCTTCTTTACCTCACCATAAGACCAGGATCGGATCCTGTCCGGAGATGCGAGTCCGATTCGAATCGCATCGAACCCTTCCATCTGACCTTGCTGCCTCAGAAGATTGAGTAGATCTCTCATCTCGGTCTCCACTCTTGATCAACGGCCACGCTATCGGCTCGATCCGAGCCTTCTCGCCGGCTCATTACAAGCCTTCGCTCCCTAATCCGAAATTCCTCATGCGAGGCGGGTTCAGTCGTGTTCGAGTTCGATGTCTATCCCAAGTGATCGAATCTCCTTCATCAACACATTGAAGGACTCGGGCATCCCTGCCTCCATCCGATGTTCATCGTCAACGATGTGCTTGTACATCTTCGTACGGCCGTTCACGTCGTCCGATTTCACTGTCAGCATCTCCTGCAGTGTGTAAGAAGCTCCGTAGGCCTCCAAAGCCCAGACCTCCATTTCACCGAACCGCTGGCCTCCGAATTGCGCCTTTCCGCCCAATGGCTGCTGCGTCACCAAGCTGTACGGCCCCGTCGATCTCGCGTGCATCTTGTCATCGACAAGGTGGTTGAGCTTCATCATGTACATGTAGCCGACGGTGACCGGCCGATCGAACGGATCGCCGGTCCGGCCGTCGAAGAGTCGCGTCTGACCGTCGCGCGGAAGGCCGGCGAGCTCAAGCAGGTCCTTGATCTCGGACTCGCTGGCGCCGTCGAACACCGGCGTCGCCATCGGAACCCCACCTCGCAGATTACCCGCGAGTTCCCGCAATTCGTTGTCGCTCAGACCACCTACGGGATCCGTCTTGTCCTCGAGCGCATATACCTTCTGCAGGAATCGGCGCAGACCGCGAGAGTGCCCGAGGCTCTCCAGCATGTGCGACACCCTGTGACCAAGCTCCTTCGAAGCCCATCCGAGATGGGCCTCAAGCACCTGCCCCACGTTCATTCGCGACGGTACTCCGAGAGGGTTCAGGACGATGTCGACCGGTGTGCCGTCATTCATGTACGGCATGTCCTCGACCGGAACGATCATCGAAATGACACCCTTGTTTCCGTGTCGTCCCGCCATCTTGTCGCCGGGCTGGACCCGCCGCTTCACGGCAAGGTAGACCTTGACCATCTTCAGTACACCCGGCGCGAGGTCATCGCCCGACCTCAGCTTCCCTTCCTTCTCGGTGAAATACGCATCGAGCTGCGCCTTCTGTGCATCGAGCTGCTCGCGCGCCTTTTCGAGCTGTGCGTTGGCGTCATCGCTGCGTAGCCGGATCGCGAACCATTCCCGCGGATCGATGGTGCGGAGATAGTCCTCGTCAATCCGACTCCCGGCTTCGAGACCTCCCGGGCCTCCGTCCGAGACTTGTCCGACGAGGAGGCGCTGAAGTCGGAGGTAGGTATCGTCGGCGAGAATCCGGAACTGGTCGTCCAGATCCTTGCGGACCTTCTCCAGCTCCGACTCCTCTATCTGCCTAGCCCGAGCATCCTTCTCCACACCGTCCCGGGTAAAGACCTGTACGTTGATAATCGTCCCGTTCATCCCCGAAGGAACTCGCAGCGAGGTATCTTTCACATCCGACGCTTTCTCGCCGAAGATCGCGCGAAGCAGCTTCTCCTCGGGCGTAAGCTGAGTCTCGCCCTTCGGCGTGACCTTGCCCACCAGGATGTCCCCGGCTTTCACCTCCGCGCCAACGTAGACGATTCCCGACTCATCCAGCTTGGAAAGCGCGCTCTCGCTGACATTGGGAATGTCGGAGGTGATGTCCTCGGGTCCAAGCTTCGTGTCCCGCGCGAAGCACACGAGCTCCTCGATATGAACCGTGGTGTAGCGGTCCTCCTCGACGACCCGCTCCGAAATCAGGATCGAGTCCTCGAAGTTGTATCCGTTCCAAGGCATGAAGGCGACGAGCATGTTCTGCCCGAGCGCAAGCTCACCCAAGTCGGTCGAGGGTCCGTCCGCAAGCACGTCGCCACCGGCGATGACATCGCCCGGCTTCACGAGTGGACGCTGATTGATGCACGTATTCTGATTCGAGCGCGTGTATTTGATGAGGCTGTAGATGTCGACCCCGGGCTCACCGGCGACAGTCTCGTCGTCGTTGACGCGCACCACGATACGCGCCGCATCGACGGAATCGACCGTACCGCCACGCCTTGCGACTACCGTCACTCCGGAGTCGATCGCGACCTTACGCTCCATCCCGGTGCCGACCAGCGGCTTCTCGGTCTTCAGGGTTGGCACCGCTTGGCGCTGCATGTTAGAACCCATCAATGCCCGGTTCGCGTCGTCGTGCTCCAGAAACGGGATCAGCGACGCAGCCACTGATACGATCTGCTTCGGTGACACATCCATGTACTGCACACGCTCTGGCGACGAGAGCGTGGCCTCGTTCTGGTGACGGCAGGTCACGAGACTGTCGATCAGCCTTCCGTCGTCGTCGAGCGTCGTGTTGGCCTGTGCGATAACATACTGGCCTTCCTCAATGGCGGACAGGTAATCTATCTCGTCAGTGACCTGGCCCTTCTCAACCTTTCGATACGGCGTTTCGAGAAAACCGTATCGATTCGTCCGCGCATACACCGCCAGCGAGTTGATGAGACCGATGTTCGGGCCCTCCGGGGTCTCGATGGTACAGACCCGTCCGTAGTGGGTGGGATGAACGTCGCGTACCTCGAATCCGGCCCGCTCGCGCGTTAGTCCACCCGGGCCGAGCGCCGAGACTCTGCGCTTGTGCGTGACCTCGGAAAGCGGGTTGTTCTGATCCATGAACTGCGACAACTGGCTCGATCCAAAGAACTCCTTGACCACCGCCGAAACCGGCTTGGCGTTGATCAGCTCCTGCGGCATGAGTTCTTCCGTCTCGGCCAGGCTCAGGCGTTCCTTGACCGCACGCTCGACCCGCACCAAACCGATACGGAACTGGTTCTCCGCCATCTCGCCGACACTGCGAATACGACGGTTACCGAGATGATCGATATCATCGACCATGCCGATGCCGTTCTTGATGTCGACAAGGGTCTTGAGAACCTCGATGACGTCGGACTCATCATCGTGCTCCAGAACGAGGCGGGTCAGCATCTCGTCATCCCGGCGGGTCTGGAACACGTCGACCGACTCGTGACCGGCTTTGAACACCAGCCGCAGCAACTCTGCCGTCGCAGGCTCGTGCGATCTGGCAACAAGCTTCCCGGTCATGCTGTCGTGCATGTCCCGCGTGATCCGCCACCTGCTCTTCACCTCGTTGCGTGCGGTGGCGCTCTTCTCAATGGTGCGTTCCTCGAAGCCGAGGTAAGATTTGATGTACTTCCCGTCGTAGATAACTCCCGGGCCTTCCTCCCGGCTTCGACCGATCCGCCGATTGAACTTCATTCTTCCGACTGAAGAGAGGTCGTATCGCTCCGCGCTGAAGAACAGATTGTGGAACAATCCCTGAGCCGCCTCCTTCGTGGGCGGCTCCCCGGGACGCATCATCCGATAAATCTCGACCTGGGCATCGAGTTGGCTCTGCGTCGGATCGGTGCTCAACGTCCGCGACATGAACGGCCCACGATCGACATCGTTGGTGTACAGGGTCTCGAAGGACTCCACACCATACTCACGAAGCTTACCGAGCAACTCTCCGGTTACTTCGTCGTTCGCATTCGCAATGATTTCCCCCGTCTCCATGTCCACGACGTCGCGGCCGAGGTACTTGCCGAATGCGTAGTCGTCATCAACCTCGAGCAAGTCGAGGCCCACCTTGGTAATCTGCCTGATGTGCCGCGCGGTGATTCTCCGACCCGCTTCCACGAGCACCGCGCCTTCCTTGTCCCTGATGTCGAACGCGGCGACATCGCCGCGCAACCGATCCGGGACAAACTTGAACCGCAGTCCGTCCGGCGTGATATCGAATGAGTTGAAATCGAAAAACAGGGCCAGAATCTCCTCGGTGGAATAACCGAGGGCGCGCAGCAGAACCGTCGCCGGGAGCTTCCGACGGCGGTCGATCCGAACGTGTACGAGATCCTTCGGATCGAACTCGAAATCAAGCCAGGAACCGCGGTATGGGATGACTCTGGCGGAAAACAGGAGCTTTCCCGACGAATGCGTCTTGCCCCGGTCGTGCTCGAAAAACACACCGGGCGAGCGGTGAAGCTGGGCGACAATGACACGTTCTGTACCGTTGATGATGAAGGTGCCGGTGTCAGTCATAAGCGGTATCTCGCCCATATAGACTTCCTGCTCCTTGACAGCCTTCACCACTCGCTCGACGACCTTGGATCCGCGCCCGCCTCCGGTCTCCTTTTCGTAGAGCACTAGTCGCAATATCACTCGCAGGGATGCGGCGTAGGTCTTACCACGAAGCCGACATTCGCTCACATCAAACATCGGTTTCTCAAGCCGATAACGCACATACTCGAGCGCGGCGTCTCCGGAATAGCTCTCGATCGGGAAGACGGACTTGAACGCAGCATGAAGGCCCTCCTCCCCCCGATCGTCCGACGCGATTCCCTCTTGGAGGAAGTCGCGGTAGGAATCGATCTGGATCGCAAGCAGATACGGCACGCCGAGAATGCTCGACCGCTTGCCGAAGTCCTTCCGAATACGCTTCTTCTCGGTGAAGGTATACGCCATGACTCATCCTCGAATCGCTGCTGCCGTTACTGCCCGGAGCGTCCGCATCGCCATCACCCTCCGGACCATCCCACGTTCATTCGCTCGCGGGAATACACTTCGTCACCCGGGCCCCGCACACGTTGCCGGGACACTCGTGCGTCATCCGAGCCCTCGGACGGATGTTCCTGCCTTGTCGACCGGCATGGCCAGCTATTTGACTTCCACCGTCGCTCCCGCCTCCTCAAGCTGCTTCTTTACATCCTCCGCCTCGTCTTTGGAGACCCCCTCCTTGATGTTCGCTGGAACCGCCTCCACAAGGTCCTTCGCTTCCTTCAGGCCAAGGCCCGTGAGGGCACGCACGACCTTGATCACGCCCACCTTCTTCTCGCCGAAGCCGCTCATGACGACATCGAACTCGGTCTGCTCCTCGGCGGCACCGGCGTCGGCCGCGCCGGCCATCGGACCAGCCGGCATCGCCATCGCCGCCGCAGCCGATACACCCCATTTCTCCTCCATCGCCTTGACCAGATCGACGACTTCGATCAGAGGCTTCTGTTCGATGGCTTCGATAAGTTCTGCGTTGGACAGTGCCATTGTCATTGACTCCTTAGTGCAGTCGGATTTCGGTGCCGGCTCGCGCCGACGATGGTGAATCAAGCCGTTTTCGTCCGAACCTCGCACATCGCATCCAGGGCGCGCACGAGACCGGCGTGCGGTTCGGCGATAGTGCGTACGAACTCGGTGGCCGGAGCGAGAAGCACCGACATCAGCTCTGCCAGTGCCTCTTCACGCGTCGGGAGACTGGCAAGCTGATCGATCGCGGGCGCATCCATCGCCTTGCCGTCGAACGCCACGAAGCTGATGATCAACTTGTCGTTGCTCTTCGCGTAGTCACGCATGACCCGTGCCGCCGCGCCCGGCTCATCCCGGGAGAACGCAAGCACGAGAGGACCTCTGAGGCGATCCTGAACGCATTCGAACTCCGTGCCTTCGACGGCTCGGCGGGCCAAGGTGTTGCGGACGACCCGCAGATACACGCCGGACTGCTTCGCCTTCTCTCGCAATTCGGTCATCTCGGACACGGAAAGTCCCCGATACTCGGCGGCGACAGCCGAATGCGAGGTTCTCGCTACTCCGGCTACCTCATCGACCACTACCTTCTTCTGCTCAAGCGAAAGCGCCACGTCACGCGTCTCCTCGCGCGAACCCGGCCACCGCGGTCACCACCGCCGACAGCTTCGTTCGCTTCATCACACTTGCACGCTCAGTACACGATTGCGCACCGAGGATGCTCCCTGACAGCGGCCGCATATGCTGACGGACCGCGCTACCTGCGCAGGCAGGCGATATCACGAAGTCCGGCATCAGCCTCGGTCCTCATGCCCATCGTCGAATTGAGGATTAACCCACCTGCGGTCTTTGACGTCCGCCAGAACGCATGGAGATGCAATTCTCCGACCTGCCCCGACAGCTCAAAGTCGATGCGAGAGGGCTAAATCTCCACCATCTCGCTGTTCCATTGAAGAAACCCCGAAATTTCGATCAGACTCCAAGGGAGGCCTTGTCGATAGCGACTCCGGGACCCATGGTGGTCGACAACGTTACCTTTCTCATATAGACGCCCTTGGACGTACCGGGCTTCGCCCGATTCAGATCGCCCAGAAGAGCGTCGAGATTCTGTTTGAGCGCCTCGACTTCGAATCCGACCTTGCCGATTGCGCAATGAATGATCCCCGCCCGATCGGTCCGGTACTGGACCTGCCCAGCCTTCGCATTACGAACTGCACCGGCAACATCGAGGGTGACGGTTCCAACCTTCGGGTTGGGCATCAGGCCGCGCGGACCCAGGATTCTGCCGAGCTTGCCCACGACCCGCATCGCATCGGGGACCGCGATCACGACATCGAAATCGAGGTTTCCGGCCTGGACCTGCTCGGCCAAATCGTCCATGCCCACAATGTCGGCGCCGGCCTCGCGTGCAGCGTCGGCGGCAGCGCCCTGCGCGAATACCACGACTCGCGATTCCTTGCCGAGTCCGTTGGGCATGATGGTCGATCCCCGTACGACCTGATCGGACTTGCGCGGGTCGACTCCCAGATTGACACTCACTTCGACCGACTCGGAAAATCTGACCGATGACAGATTCTTAAGTAACGCCAAGGCCTCGGAGACGTCATGGAGTTTTCCTCGATCGACCTGCTCGCGAATCGCCTTCATGCGCTTCGAGCGCGTCGTCATCAGATCACCTCCTCCGTTTCGAGCCCCATACTGCGAGCGCTACCGGCGATGATGCGCACCGCGGCATCGAGATCGTCGGTGTTCAAATCCGGCATCTTTCGGCGCGCGACTTCCTCGAGTTGAACGCGCGTCACCCTGCCGACTTTCTTGGAGTTCGGGACATCGCTCCCCTTCTCGACGCCAGCAATCTTTTGAAGCAGCACGGATGCGGGAGGTGTCTTGGTGATGAAGGTAAATGACCGATCCTGATAGACCGTGATCACGCACGGAATCGGAAGACCCGGTTCCATACCCTGGGTCTGGGAATTGAAGGTCTTGCAGAACTCCATGATATTCACGCCGTGCTGTCCGAGAGCGGGCCCGACGGGCGGCGTCGGATTCGCTTGTCCCGCGGGTACCTGCAGCTTGATATACGCTTGGACCTTCTTCGCCACGCCGGCAACCCTCCAACCGAATATCCGTCGCCCATTTCGCGGACGCGCGGAGCCCTAGTCCATGAGACGACGCGGTTGCGTCTCCCGACTCAGTCTTTCTCGACCTGACCGAATTCGAGTTCCACCGGAGTCGAACGACCGAAGATGGTCACTGCAACGCGCATCCGGCTCTTCTCGTAATTCACTTCCTCGACCACACCGTTGAAGTCGTTGAAGGGGCCATCGATGACCCGTACCGCCTCTCCGGGCTCGAACAGTACCTTCGGCCGCGGCTTGTCAACGCCCTCCTGCACCCTCTGGAGGATGGCATCAGCCTCTCGGTCGGTGATCGGGGCGGGATGATCACTGCTCCCGCCGATGAACCCCATCACCTTCGGCACACTCTTCACCAAGTGCCAAGTTCCGTCGTTCATCTCCATATTCACCAGCACATACCCCGGGAAGAACTTCCGATCACTTCGACGCCTCTGGCCGTCACGCATCTCGACGACCTCTTCGGTCGGGACCAGCACGTCTCCGAATTCGTCCTTGTGTTCGCTACGCTCGATTCGCTCCTTCAACAGGCGCATGACCTGGTTCTCGAACCCGGAATACACATGAACGACATACCATCGCATCGCCATGTGGTCAGACCCCCGTTCCGAGCATCAGCTTGACCAGCCAGGCGAGCAATCCGTCGAGGAGCCACAGGATAATGGCGACCAAGCCGACCATGGCGATCACGATCAGTGTTGTCTGCACTGTCTCCTTGCGCGTAGGCCATACGACTTTCCGCACTTCGGTGTGCGACTCGCGCACGAACTCCCAGGCAGTCCGGCCTTTCTCCGTCTGCACGGCGACGAACAGCGCCACCGCGCTCAGCACCAACAGGCCGACGACACGCAGCAGCAACGACTCGTCCGACCAGTAGTAGAAGCCGGCAATGCCGCCACCAAGAATGACGAAGGCCCCGATCCACTTGGCCAGATCGGGGAACATGCCGGCTGCCTGTAAGTTCGTTCTCATCCATTGCCGGGCCAACACATCACCCACTCCCCGTCATTGCGGCACCTGTCCGTTCCTGGTCATGCACGACCAATTGTCTGCCTTTACTACCTATGTTGGCAGGCCAGGAGGGAATCGAACCCCCAACCTGCGGTTTTGGAGACCGCCGCTCTGCCAATTGAGCTACTGGCCTTGAAACAGGAGGCCGGAACCGGCGCTCAGGCCGATCCCGGCACATTTCGTCCAGACTCATTCGATGATTTTTGCGACGACGCCGGCGCCGACCGTACGCCCACCCTCACGC
>JAPOSC010000061.1 GCA_026709935.1 Thiotrichales bacterium | reverse complement strand
CCCCCCGCCGACGTACGCTCCTCCTCCTCTCGCTTCACAATCAATCGATCGTGCAGTGGCCTGATATTCATGAAATTTCACCTCCGGCTGAGTTCCTTGACATGGGTTCGAAGCCGTAACCGCTCGACACCATCGAAACAGATGCCGAGATCGCGTTGTTAGCACTCCCCCCTGGCGGGTGCCAATCATAGAGTCGAGTCGGTCGATGTCAAGGGAGATGCAGGCTGGAGATACCGGCCGCAGGCGCGGGTCGGAGATACGGACTGGAGATACGGGTCCGGAGGGGCGGGCTGGAGATGCGGGCCGGAATCAGCGGAGCGGCCACAGGTCCGGTATGCTCCCGGACCGTCGACCGATGTTCAGTCCTCGCGCTTGAACTCGCCCTCGAAGACATGTCCCCGGTGCGACCCGGCCTCGGCTGCATGGTGCGATCGGATGACTCGCATCTCGATGAACCGCAGGATGACCGTGCGCCGAAGCGGAGGGACCAGACAGGCAAATCCGATCGCGTCGGTCACGAATCCGGGGGTCAGCAACAGGGCCCCGGCCACGAGCAGGAAGATGCCTTCGAAGATCGCCACCGCGGGGACCTCGCCCGCATCGAGGTTCCTGCGCACTTCCAGGACCGTCGAGAATCCCTGGGCGCGCACCAGCACGGCGCCGACCGCCGCGGTCAGCACCACGAGGCCGATGGTGGGTAGCGCACCGATCATCCCGCCGACCTGGAGCAACACCCAGATCTCGGCCAGAGGCACCGCGATGAACAACAGGAGGAGCAGGTGAAGGACTTTCATCTGCATACCGTATCAGCTATGGGGGCGGCGATGCAGAGGACCACCGCGGCCACCTCGGCGCCGGACGGGACATGATCACGCGCCGCGCCTTCGGTATCGGCGCACTGCTCGGCGCCGGCGCATTCGCGACGGGATTCGCGTTGTCGCGGTGGGGGAGAGACAAATCGCCGACTCCCCGGGGAGCGACCGGTGATTCCACCAGGAGCATCGCCGGCGATCCGGCGATCCCGTCGTCTTCCGCCGAAACTGCGGATCAGGCTGCGGACTTCCACTTCACCGACCAGCATGGGGAAGAGCGCCGGCTCTCTGACTGGGACGGCTCGGTCAGGGTCGTCAACTTCTGGGCGACGTGGTGCCCGCCCTGCGTTCACGAAATCCCGATGCTGGTCTCGGTGCAGGAGTTGTTCCGGGCCCAGGGCGTCCAGCTCATCGGCGTCGCCGTGGACGACCCGGACGGCGCGTTCGCAATGGCAAAGGAACTCGGGATGAACTACCCCACCATGGCCGATGCCCGCCGGACCCTCGACCTGCTGCACACCTACGGCAACCGGGCCGCCGCCCTTCCGTTCACCGCGTTCGTCGACCGATGGGGCACGATCCGCGACCGCCACACCGGGGAACTGACCCTGGAGCAGACCCGGGAGAAAATCCGGTCCCTGCTTCCCTGAGACGGCAGAGGGCGGCAACGAGCGCCATCCGACCGCTGCCCACGGGGACAAGTACCGAGACATCTTTACTCAACTTTCACGATATTCGCCGATTTGCATCGAACATGCAGAATCCGGCACACTGTGATCCATCAAGCCCGTCACTGGGGAAGCATACTGCAATGGCCCGCCTGCTCCTGCTGAACGGCGCAAACCTGAACCTTCTCGGCACCCGCGAGCCGGAAGTCTACGGCCAGACCACGCTCACCGACATCGAGTTCGACCTCACGGCGCTCGCCGAAAACGATGGACACCGGCTCGAATGCTTCCAGAGCAACGCCGAGCACGCGCTGGTCGATCGCATCCACCAGGCCGCCAGGGAGAGTGTCGACTGCGCCATCATCAACCCCGGCGCATTCACGCATACCAGTGTGGCCATCCGCGACGCGTTCCTCGGAACAGGTCTCCCGTTCATCGAGATCCACATTTCCAACATCCACCGGCGCGAGCCGTTCCGCCACCATTCGTACCTGTCCGACATCGCGGCCGGCGTGATCATCGGGCTCGGCACGACCGGCTACCACCTGGCATACCAAGCCGCGCTGTCCCGCCTCGGCGGCGGGGGGTGAGGAGACAAGGCGTGGACATTCGCAAGGTCAGGAAGCTGATCGACCTGCTGGAGGGCTCCAGCGTCGACGAGATCGAGATCCACGAGGGCGAGGGGTCGGTGCGGGTCAGTCGGCACCGCGCCCCGTCCGCGGCGCCGGTGCACCACTACCACGCGGCGCCGGCCAGCGGTGTGCCGCCCGTTCCGGCGCCCGTCGCGGCCGGGGACCCCGCACCACCCGACGCCGGAGCGGACAGCCAGCTCCCGCCCGGACACGTCGTGACCTCGCCGATGGTGGGCACGTTCTATCAGGCCTCCTCCCCGGGTTCCAAACCCTTCGTCTCCACCGGACAGCGGGTCGCGCCGGGCGACACCCTGTGCATCATCGAGGCGATGAAGATCCTCAACCAGATCGAATCCGAGGTTGCGGGCGAGGTGAGGGCGATCATCGCCGAGAACGGGCATCCGGTGGAGTACGGCGAACCGCTGTTCGTCATCGACACCGACGCGTAGTGCGAAAACTTCACCCACTCGCGGCGGCGAGCGCGGATCTGCTCCGAACCGGCTGCCTGCCTCGCAGGGCGGCTCGATGGGCTGCGTCGCACCGGGGCCGACCAGAATCGCTGGTCATGCCGCTCCGGTCTCTCCAGCGGCGGGGCGGTCATCGGCGCCGCGACCGAGGCCAAGTCGGAAGCCCATGCTGACCAAGGTGCTCATCGCCAATCGCGGAGAGATTGCGCTCCGCATCCTGCGGGCCTGCCGCGAGATGGGGATCCGCACCGTCGCGGTGCACTCCCTGGCCGACCGAGACCTGAAGCACGTACGACTCGCCGACGAGTCCGTGTGCATCGGCCCTCCCCCCTCGGCCGAGAGCTACCTCAACATCCCGGCGGTGGTGAGCGCGGCGGAGGTGACCGATGCCGTCGCGGTCCACCCCGGATACGGCTTTCTCTCGGAGAACGCGGACTTCGCCGAGCGCGTCGAACGAAGCGGTTTCATCTTCATCGGCCCCCGGCCGGAGACGATCCGGCTGATGGGAGACAAGCTCTCGGCCATTGCGGCGATGCGCAAGGCGGGCATTCCGTGCGTACCCGGATCGGACGGTTCCATCGGCGACGATCCGCAGGAGACGATCGGCATCGCCCGCGACATCGGCTATCCGGTGATCGTGAAGGCGGCCGGCGGCGGCGGGGGACGCGGGATGCGCGTGGTCCACTCGGAGGCGGCGCTGCTCGATGCGATCACCCTCACCCGCGCCGAAGCCGGGGCCGCGTTCGGCAATGACGCTGTCTACCTCGAGAAATACCTCGACAACCCGCGACACATCGAGTTCCAGGTCCTCGCCGACACGCACGGCAACGTCGTACACCTCGGCGAGCGCGACTGCTCGATGCAGCGCCGCCACCAGAAGGTGATCGAGGAGGCGCCGGCGCCCGGTATCAGCGCGGAGGTCCGCGAAGCGATGGGGGCGCGATGCGTCGAAGCGTGCCGCGAAATCGACTACCGCGGCGCGGGCACCTTCGAGTTCCTGTACGAGAACGACCGGTTCTACTTCATCGAGATGAACACCCGGATCCAGGTGGAGCACCCGGTGACGGAGCTGATCACCGGCATCGACATCGTGAAGACCCAGCTCGGGATCGCGGCCGGCGAGGAACTCCCGTTCACTCAGGACGACATCCGCATCCGCGGACACGCCGTCGAGTGCCGCATCAACGCCGAGAACGCCACCACCTTCCGTCCGTCACCCGGAACGATCACCCTGTTCCATGCCCCCGGGGGACCGGGCATCCGGATCGACAGCCACATCTACACCGGCTACGAGGTGCCACCCCACTACGACTCGATGATCGGCAAGCTCGTCGCCCACGGAGAGACCCGCGAGTTCGCCATCGCGCGGATCGTCACCGCGCTGGAGGAAATCGTCATCGAGGGCATCGACACCAACATCCCGCTGCACCTGGAGCTCTGCCGCGACGCCGCATTCCTCGCCGGCGGCACCGGCATCGGCTACCTGGAGTGCAAGCTGGGCATCGAACCCTGAACCCCGCAGGACGGACCTGGTTCGAGCTCGTGCTCGAATGCGGGCGCACCGGGCTTGATGCGGTGTGCGAGCACCTGGAGACCGCCGGCGCGGTGTCGGTGACCCTGGAGGACGCCGGCGACGATCCGCAGCTCGAACCGAAACCCGGGGCAACGCCGCTCTGGCCGCAGGTGAGGGTACGCGCCCTGTACGAACACGCCATCGGCCCGGAGATCGCACGCTCGGCGCTGCCGGACACCGCGACGGTGACGGTGGTGCGAGTGCGGCAAATCAGCGACCGGGACTGGCTCGCGGCATCCCTCGAAGACATCGTGCCGATCGAGGTCGGCGCGCTCTGGATCGGACCGCACCGGGCGGACCCACCGCCGGACCGCGTCGTGGTGCGCCTGGAACCGGGACTCGCCTTCGGCTCCGGACGTCACCCCACCACATGGCTGTGTCTCGAATGGCTGGCCCGCAAATTCGGCTGCTTCCCGACGGCGGACGCACCGCCGGCGGAGCTCGACGTCATCGACTACGGCTGCGGATCGGGCATCCTCGCGGTGACAGCGGCGGTGCTCGGGGCAAGCCGGGTGACCGCGATCGACATCGATCCGCAGGCGTTGCGGGCCACGGCGGAGAACGCGCGGGCCAACGGCGTGTCGGATCGGGTGAGCGTGGTGCCGGCGGAGACGGCGGCGAAGGCCCCGGTCCGACCGGCCTCTCTCGTGGTCGCCAACATCCTCGCCGACCCGTTGATGGCGCTCGCGCCAACGCTCGCGGATCTGACGATCCCGGGCGGAGATCTCGCGCTGTCGGGTATTCTCGAAGCGCAGGCGGACGAGGTCGCCGACGCCTTTGGCGGCGCGTTCGACATACGCACCGGAGGAAGGAGTGAAGAGTGGGTGCGCCTCGACGGGAGGCGGCGCGAAGAACGATAATCTGCATGGTCGAGGGCATGGCCGAATGCATGGCCACATCGATTTGCCACGCCAGCGTGATTACGTATAGATTCGCCGGCGGAGAGCAATCTCCTCCCCGAATCCTCTCGCAGTTGATTGCAGACCGTCAGCGCCCCCGGCAGGACGACAGCCATGCGGACAGGTTCGTTCACCGTGCCCAATCGAGTCGTGCTGGCGCCCATGGCCGGGGTCACCGACCGCCCGTTCCGCCAGCTCTGCCGCCGGCTCGGGGCCGGGCTGACGGTCTCGGAGATGGTCACCAGCGACCCGAGACTGCGCACCACCCGCAAGACCCTGCGGCGCATCGACCATGTCGGTGAACCCGCGCCCCGTTCAGTGCAGATCGCCGGCGCCGACCCCACGCAGCTCGCCGACGCGGCGCGGTTCAACGTCGCGCGCGGCGCCGACATCATCGACATCAACATGGGCTGCCCGGCGAAGAAGGTGTGCAACGTGGCTGCGGGCTCGGCCCTGCTGTCCGACGAGGCGCTCGTTGGCCGCATCCTCGACCGCGTCGTCGCCGCGGTCGAGGTGCCGGTCACCCTGAAGATCCGCACCGGCCCCTGCCCCGACCGTCGCAACGCGGTACAGATTGCGCGCATCGCGGAATCGGCCGGCATCGCCGCCGTCACGGTGCACGGGCGCACCCGCAAGTGCGCGTTCAGGGGTCGCGCGGAATACGATTCGATCCGCTCGGTGAAGCGCGCGGTCTCGATCCCGGTCATCGCCAACGGTGACATCACGAGCCCGCAGCAGGCGCGGCGCGTGCTGTCCTTCACCGGCGCCGACGCGGTGATGATCGGACGCGCCGCCCAGGGCAACCCCTGGCTGCCCGGCGCGATCGCCGCCTACCTCCACTCGGGGGCAGAGACCCCGCCACCGGACATGCAGGAACGGGGCGAGGTGCTCCTCGGGCACCTGCGCGCGCTCCATGCGTTCTACGGCGAAGTGGTCGGGGTCCGGGTCGCCCGCAAGCACCTTTCGTGGCACTGCCGGGCGTATCCCCACGGCGAGCGGTTCTGGCGCAGCGTGAACCGCGTCGAGGGCGCGAAGCGGCAGCTCGACCTCACGCGGGGCTTCTTCCATCGCCTGATCGATGAATCGCCCGCGAGGCTCGGGGCGTGAGTGCGTCGGGCCGAACGGGGCCCTCCGGCTCCCCCGACCGCGGCTCTTCCCCCGCGCCACCCCTGGAAATCCCGAACGACCGCCGGTCGGAGCCCCTCGGTGAATGCGTCAAGGCCGCGGTGGAAGGCTACCTCCAGCAACTCGATGGACATGAGGTGTCGGAACTCCTCTCGCTCGTCATGACAGAGATCGAGACCCCCCTCCTCCGGACGGTGCTCGCGCACGCGAACGGGAACCAGAGCCGAGCCGCGGCCATGCTGGGCATCAACCGCGCGACGCTGCGCAAGAAACTCAAACGCTACAATCTCATCTGACCATCGAATCCGGCGCGGCTCGCCTCGGGCGGACGGTTCCCGGTTGTCCCGGCGCCGTTATTCGGTCGATTGCGCTTCGAGCGTTCCGGTCCTCGCGGAGACACGGTCGGGAACGCGACCGCCCGCGCCGTGCAGACCATATCCCTGCTCTGCCGCGAGACAGCGCGCGACCCGGTCCCGATTCCCATGGTGGCGCAAGTCCACCGGCCGGATGGAGAGTGGTGGAGACATCAAAACGCTGGAGAATCGGAAATCCGACCGCTGGGACCAGATACGGCAAGGGGGAACTGAATGAGCATGGTCGAGCGCGCCCTCGTGAGCGTCTCCGACAAGACCGGAATCGTCGACTTCGCGCGTGGGCTGCATGAATTAGGGATCGAGATCCTCTCCACCGGTGGCACCGCGGCGCGCCTCCGGGACGCGGACCTGCCGGTCGTCGAAGTCTCCTCCTGGACCGGGTTCCCGGAGATGATGGACGGCCGGGTCAAGACGCTGCATCCGAGGATCCACGGCGGTCTCCTCGCGCGGCGGGACACCGACGCGGACGCGATGCGCGCGCACGGCATCGCGGGCATCGACCTGCTGGTCGTCAACCTCTATCCCTTCGAGCAAACGGTGGCGCGGCCGGACTGCGACCTCGCGACCGCGGTCGAGAACATCGACATCGGGGGGCCGGCGATGCTGCGCGCGGCGGCGAAGAACCACGCCTGGGTCACCGTCGTCGTCGACACCGGCGACTACCCCGCGGTGCTGGAAGAGCTGCGCACGGCCGGGGCGGTCAGCGCCGCCACCCGGTTCCGGCTCGCAACCCGGGCCTTCGAACACACCGCGCGCTACGACGGCGCGATCGCAAGCTACTTGGCGCAGGACAGCGCCGACGCGCCCCCCGCCGCATTCCCCCGCACCCTGAACCTCCAGTACGAGAAGTCGCAGACGATGCGCTACGGCGAGAACCCGCACCAGCGCGCGGCGTTCTACGTCGAGGGCGCAGGCACCGAGGCGAACGTGGCGACGGCGAGGCAGCTCCAGGGCAAGGCGCTCTCGTTCAACAACGTGGCCGACACCGACGCGGCCCTGGAATGCGTGAAGAGCTTCGACGATCCGGCCTGCGTGATCGTCAAGCACGCGAATCCGTGCGGGGTGGCGGTCGGAGCGTGCATCCGCGACGCCTACCACCGCGCGTTCCGCACCGATCCGGCCTCCGCGTTCGGCGGCATCATCGCGTTCAACCGCCCGCTGGACGCGGAGACCGCCGCCGCCATCGTCGAGCGGCAGTTCGTCGAGGTGGTCGTCGCCCCCCGGGTCGACGCCGCGGCGCTGGCGTCGTTCGCGACGAAGGAGAATGTGCGGGTACTGGAGTGCGGCGAGCTTCCCCCCGCGCCCTCCGCGGCGTTCGACTTCAAGCGGGTCGCCGGCGGGCTGCTGGTGCAGGATCGCGACAACGGTGCGGTAGCGGCGGGGGACCTGAAGATCGTCACCCGGCGCGCCCCCACCGCGGCGGAGATGCGCGATCTGCTCTTCGCGTGGAAGGTGGTGAAGTTCGTGAAGTCGAACGCCATCGTCTACGCCCGGGACGGCATGACCATCGGGATCGGGGCCGGCCAGATGAGCCGGGTCTATTCCACCAGGATCGCGAGCATCAAGGCGCAGGACGAGGGCCTGGAAGTCCGCGGCTCGGTGCTGGCGTCGGATGCCTTCTTCCCGTTCCGCGACGGCATCGACGCCGCGGCCGAAGCCGGGGTGAACGCGGTGATCGAGCCGGGCGGCTCGGTGCGCGACGCCGAGGTGATCGCCGCCGCCGACGAGCACGGCATGGCCATGGTGTTCACCCGCATGCGGCACTTCCGGCACTGAATCCCGGCGGCGGACGACGTGATTTCAGCCGTGCCCGCCAACGCTCCGAGAGGTCGGCTCACGGTGCTGGTGGTCGGCGGCGGCGGGCGCGAGCACGCGCTGGCGTGGAAGCTCGCGCAGAGTCCGCGGGTGGCGCGGGTACTGGTGGCACCCGGCAATGCGGGCACCGCGCGCGAGCCCGGGGTCGAGAATGTCCCGGTGGGGGCGGAGGACATCGAGGGACTGATCGCCCTTGCGCGCGAGCGCTCCGCCGATCTCACCGTCGTGGGGCCGGAAGCGTCGCTGGTGGCAGGAATCGCCGACCACTTCGCGGCGCAGGGCCTGCGCATTTTCGGTCCGAGTGCGGCGGCGGCGCGGCTGGAAGGCTCCAAGGCGTTCACCAAGGCGTTCCTTGCCGGTCACGGCATCCCCACTGCGCGTTACGCCGAGTTCACCGACCCGGCCGCCGCCGCCACCCATGTGCGCACGCAGGACGCGCCAATCGTCATCAAGGCGGACGGGCTCGCGGCGGGCAAGGGCGTGGTCGTCGCGCAGTCGGAGGCGGAGGCGCTTGCCGCGGTGCACGACATGCTCTCCGGCCAGGCGTTCGGGGACGCGGGGCGCAGAATCGTGATCGAGGAGTGCCTCACCGGGGAGGAGGCGAGCTTCATCTGCGTGGTGGGCGGCGGGGAGGCGATGCCCCTTGCATCGTCACAGGACCACAAGGCGGCGGGCGAAGGAGACACGGGGCCGAACACCGGCGGTATGGGCGCGTACTCCCCGGCGCCGGTGGTGGACGAGACGGTCCACGCGCGCATCATGCGCGAAATCATCCACCCGACGGTGGAGGGCCTGGCCGCCGCCGGGACGCCCTATACCGGGTTTCTGTACGCCGGCCTGATGATCGACGGGGACGGCGCGCCCCGGGTCATCGAGTTCAACTGCCGGCTGGGCGACCCCGAAACGCAGCCGCTCCTCCTCCGCCTGCGCTCCGACCTCCTCGATCTCGTCGAGGCGGCGCTCGACGGCGAGCTACCGAAGGTGCATCCGGAATGGGACGCCCGCACCGCGCTCGGGGTGGTGATGGCCGCGGCCGGCTATCCGGGCCGCTACGACAAGGGGCACCCGATCACCGGACTCGACGCCGACATGCCGCACACCCGGGTCTTTCACGCCGGCACCGCCGGCGACGGTGACCGCATCGTGACGGCCGGGGGGCGGGTACTGTGCGTATGCGGGCTCGGGGAGGGTGTGGCCGAAGCGCAACGCCGGACCCTTGACCGGGTGAGCACGATCGACTGGCCCGGTGCCTGGCATCGGCGCGACATCGGGCATCGGGCGCTGGCCCGTGATCGGAGCCCATGATCCCGGCCCTTGATCGGCATCCTCAGCCCGGCCCTGCGTCGGACATTGTCGGATCCGCGCCCACGGCACGGTCTGAGGTTCCACCGCGCATGTCGACCCGGTGGTAGTCAGAGCGCCAGCCCGCAAAGCTCCTCGGCGTCGATCATGATGTTCAGGTTCTGCACCGCGGCGCCCGATGCGCCCTTGCCGAGGTTGTCGAGGCGCGCGACGAGCAGGATCTGGTCATCGCTCCCGTAAACGAACAGATCGATCCGGTTCGTCCCGTTGGCACAGAGCGGATCGAGGAATCCCGCATCCAGCGCCTCTTCGTCCCGGAGTGGATGCACTTCGATGCAGGGCTCGTCGCGATACCGCGCTTCCAGACATGCGTGCACCGTCTCCGCGTTGGCGCTCTCCCCCAGCGTATCCGTGTGCAGCGGGAGCATGGTGAGCATTCCCTGCGCGAAATGCCCCACCATCGGCGAGAACACCGGAGCCCGATCGAGGCCGGAGTACTGCGCCATCTCCGGCCGGTGCTTGTGGCCGAGATCGAGCCCGTACGGGCGCACGTTCCATAGCGCCTGCGGGTGCGCGGCACTCCGGGCCTCGTAGCGCTCGATGAGCCGGCGCCCGCCGCCGGAGTACCCCGAGACCGCGTGGCAGGAGAGACGCGCGTTTCCCGGCACGAGGCCGGCATCGACCAGCGGCCGGACCAGCAGCACGAACCCGGTCGGGTAGCAGCCGGGGTTGCTCACCCGCGCCGCCCCACGGATCCGCGCGCGCTGACCCGCGTCCAGCTCGGGCAGTCCGTAGACCCAGCCATCCGCGACGCGGTGGGCAGTGCTCGCATCCAGCACCCGCACGTGATGACTGGAAATGAGGCGCACCGCCTCGCGCGCCGCGTCGTCGGGCAGGCACAGGATGACCACATCGGCCTCGTTGAGGTACCGACGCCGCGCCTCGGGGTCCTTGCGCGACTCCTGCGGAATCTCGACGAGGATCAGGTCCTCGCGCGCGGCGAGCTGCTCGCGAATCCGGAGTCCCGTAGTGCCCGCCTGCCCATCGATGAATATGGCCGTCATTGCCTTCGAATCCCGCCCTGCCAGCCGTGTCGGCGACGAGCGTACCGCAAAACCGTGACCGATCGGGGGGGCGCCAGCGCTGGATCGAATCCCGGATTGCAGCCTGATCGCTGGACTGTCGCACGCTCGGGCGCGAGGACATGTACCGCGCGGGCGAGCTGCCACCCCATGACCGGGATCCGTTCGACCGACTGCTGGTCGCGGCAGCGATCAGGGCAAACGCGATCATCCTTACCCCCGACGACGCGGTGCACCGGTATCCGGTGAGCTGTCGGTGGTGAGAGCGACGACAGCCCGAACCCGCCGCAGTTGATCGCCGATTCGCACCCGTCCGGCGCACTCCAGCCCGGCGCACCCTTGCGGGTCGGAGAAGGCGGCGGGTATAAGCTCCCGGCTCCCAGCCGCCCGACGCTCCCGGAGACGCCATGACGACGAACAACCGCTCCACCCCTCTGCAGGCGCGCGTCGAGGGAGGGGGCACGCCCGAGATGGGCGACTGGTACCTGCGCTCCGAGACCGGCGTCCTGCGCGATGTGCTGCTCGGTCCCGCCGAGAGCTTCCGTTGGCTGGGCCTGGAGAACGCGGCGTGGTCGTCGCTGGTGCGCGACACGCTGCGCCGGGGCTTGCGCTTCGACAAGCAGCTCGCGATGCGCCAGCACCGCGAGATGGTCGACGCCTACGAGCAGGCCGGCGTCACCTGCCACTACCTGCCGATCGACGAGCGCGTGCCCTACCAGGTCTACGCCCGCGACAGCTCCTTCATGTCGCCCTACGGTGCCGTCGTCTGCCAGCTCGCGAACCCCCGGCGGCGCGGGGAGTACGCGACCGTGCTGCGCTTCTACCTGGAGCATGACATCCCCGTCTACGACATGGTCTCGGCCGGCAACTTCGAGGGCGGCGACTTCAACATCATCCACCACGGGGCGGCGCTCGTCGGCTACACCGACCATCGCTCGGAGCGGGTCGCGGCGGAGCAGGTGGCGGACTGGTTCGTCAAGGAAGGCTGGGAGATCAAGTTCGCGCCGATCGACGCCTTCTACGTGCACATCGACCTCATGGTCTGCATGCTGAACGAACACTGCGCCGCGGTGTGCCTGGACACCACGCCGGACGATGTCGTCGAGTGGCTGCGGGCGAAGCGCATCGAAATCCTTCCCGCCACCTTCAGGGAAACCATAGCACTCGGGTGCAACGTGGTGGCGCTGGGACAGGACCGGGTGCTCTCGACCCTGGGCGCGACGGACCTCAACGCGAAGATGCGCGCTGCCGGCTTCACCGTCTACGACCCGGACATGACGATGTACACCTGGGCCGGAGGCGGCGTGCACTGCATGTGCCAGCCCCTGCGCCGCGAAGCGGCGTAGGACGTGTGAATCTCTCGCCAATGCACGGCGGCGAACGGAGAACCCGGCGCCCGCCTGTCGATACGAGAACATCGAGAATGGAGCCGATGCACGGTCGTGCGCCGACTCCGCCGGATCGGAGCGGACCCGCTCGGTCGATACGAACACTTCGAGAACGGAGCCAATGAACCTGCAAGAACCGAAAGACCGCAGCAACACCGTCCGCATCAGCGGCCGACGCTTCGAGGAATCTCCCTTCATTGCCCGCTACGACGGTCCGGAGGTGATTCGTGGCGTCTACGCGGGCCGCTTCTCTCCCATCTTCAGCGGGGAGGACCCCATCCGGAATTACTGGGTGCTGAGGCGCAAGGCCCTCATGTTCGACACCCCCGAGAAACCGCTGGAGGTCTCCGGACCCGATGCCGCAGCATTTCTGGACAAGGTTCTCACGCGCACCGTCTCGACGCTGGAGGAAGGGCGCGGGCTCTACGCCCTCGCCTGTACGCCGCAGGGCGGCGTGTTCATGGACGGCATCGTGTTCAGGCTCGCCGGGGATCGCTTCTGGTACGTGCAGGCCGACGGGCCGCTGGAAGCCTGGTTCCTCGCCCACAGCGAAGGATTCGACATCACCGTATCCGATCCGAAGTCGCGGGTGATCCAGATTCAGGGGCCGGCGTCGATGGAGATCATGCGGGCGGCCTCCGCCGGCCGGATCGACGAAGGCATGCGTTACTTCCGGGCCGGCTTCTTCGATCTCGGCGGCCAGGAGGTCTACGTCTCGCGCACCGGCTTCACCGGCGAACTCGGCTACGAGATCTACCCCCAGGGCGATGCAACCGATCACCTGGCCCTGTGGGATCACCTGATGGCCGCCGGCGAGCCGCACGGCATGGAGTTCTCCAGTTCGAGCCCGATGACCATGCGACGCATCGAAGCCGGCATCCTGGGCAACCTCACCGACATGGACACCACCATGACGCCCTTCGAGGCCGGGCTCGGACAGTTCGTCGACATGGAGCGGAGCGGATTCGTCGGCCGGACGGCGCTGCTTCACGCGGACCGCCGACCGCTGCTCCACGGTCTCAAGTGCTCCGACGCGCTGCCGTCCGCCGACAGCACCGTGCTGGACGGCGACACGCCGGTCGGGCGCATGACGATGGGGGTGCCGTCGCCCACGCTGGGGTGCGGAATCGGTTACGTGAGATTCAACGAGCCGGGCGACTGGCCCGGGCGCTCCCTGCGCATCAGGCGGCCGAGCGGCGATGTCCACCCCTGCGAGATCGTCGACCTTCCCTTCTTCGACCCGGAGAAGCGCATCGTCAGGGGTCTCGACCGGACCGTTCCCTGACGGTGGAGCGAGGTCGGCTCCTTGGGCGGAAGCGCCTCACTTCGACTCCCGAGCTCCAAAAGTCACGGTGACCGGGCGCCCGCGTCCGATATCATCCGGCGCTCGAGGACTTTTTCAGCGCAGGGAGCCATCGACGAGCACCCGGTGGGCCATCAATCAGGAGTTCTGGATAGCCCTGGCGCACCGGCCAGACACCACCTGCCGCGAAACGAATCTTGCTCGCGAAGGTCGGACTGAACTTGTACACCGATATCCGGGACCCATAGCCGATGCCCAAGAAGCGCAAGCGATCACGATCCGCCGCCCGTAGTGGTCGGCCCCGCGCCGTGGTGGCGCCAACGCACGCCGGGACCGAGCCCGCGAGCCCACCGACCCCGAAACGCGACGCCGAGGCCGGCATCACGCCCACCCCGAAACATTCCGTCGGCGGGTCCACGACCGCACCGGACCGAAAGACACCGACCCGGAAGCACGCCGGGGCCGGGGCCGGGGCCGGGGCCGGGGTATCGCGGCGCTCGATGCTGTCCCTCGACAACGGGATCCTCGCCCTCGCCGGGCTCGGCGTCCTGCTGACCGGATACCTGACCCTGGTGGCCTGGTTCGGCGCGAGCCCGGCGTACTGCGGAGCGGACTCCGAATGCGATCTGGTGCAGTCGAGCCGGTGGTCCACCCTGTTCGGCCTGCCGATGTCGCTGTGGGGGCTGGCCACCTACGCGCTCCTCGCCGCCCTGGCCTGGCGCCTGCGCGCCAAAGCCTCGGCATGGCGCCCCACGCTGTTCGTCGCGGGGATCGGAGCCGGCGTGAGCTGGTTCCTGACCACGATCTCGGTCTTCCGGATCGAGGCGATCTGCGGGTACTGCCTCGCTTCGTTCGTGCTGATGAACGTGCTGCTCGTGCTCGTGCTGCTGCGACGTCCAGCGCAGATGCCGGAGCACGCCTGGCGCAAGGCCCTGCCCCTGCCGATCGGTGCCGCCGTCGCCCTCGTCCTCGGTCTGCAACTGCATTTCAGCGGGGTCTTCGACCCCGCCGCCGGCCCCGAGGACCCCCGCCTGAAAGCACTCGCGACCCACCTCGACGAGAGCGGCGCCCGCTTCTACGGCGCCTACTGGTGTCCGGCCTGCCAGGAGCAGAAGAAGCTCTTCACCGCCTCCGTCGATCGGCTGCCGTACATCGAGTGCACCCCCGAGGGCCGCGGCGGCCCCCGCGCGGTCGACTGCCTCACCCGAAACATCGAGCAATATCCGACGTGGATCATCGACGGGCAGCGCCACACCGGGGTGGTAAGCATCGAAAGGCTCGGCCGGCTGTCGAACTTCGACGCAGAGGTGACCACAGGGGGAGTGGCGACGGGAGGGTAGGCATGATCTGGCGAGGGCGTAATGCCCCATTACTGAAGTGCCGATACCAGCCGTGAGGACTGACCAATGGAGGCCGTGAGGACTGCCGGTACGAATGGAAGGGGGCGATCCGAAGACCGCCCCGCGTTCAGTCAGCCTGGACACCCGCGAGCGGCATCGAGACCTTCGAGATCGTTCGCCGGCGGCTCTTCCAGCCCCTGGACGATGCGGGGGTGAAGGCGCGCGACGACACCGTTCGGGCATTTCGCCGGCTGTACCGGGAGAACCGTGCCGACTTCCCCGCCGAGACGCGCGAGGCGGCCGACGAGGAGCAGATGCGTCGGGCGTACCCGCTCCATCCCGAGATGCTGAGGCGGTTCTCGGGCGACTGGTCGGTGCTGGACAAGTTTCATCGCCCGCGCGGTGTCCTCAAGATCATGGCCAACGCGATCTATGCGCTGTGGAGCGGCGAGAGCACAGCGTCTCTCATCACGCCCGCCCTCCTGCCGTTCCGTGACAACAAGGTGCGCACCGCGCTTCTGGAACCGCTGGATCGCGCGTTCGGGCCGATCCTGCAATCGGAAGTCGACGCAGAGCAGTCACTGACCGCACGGATCGAGGCGCAACGCCCGCGCCTCCTCCGAGCCAAGGCAGCGACCCTCGCGGCCCGCGCGGTGTTCTTCGCCACCGCTCCACATGTGGGCGCCACGCGCGGCGCGATGGCCGGAACCGATCTTCGCCTTGCCTGCGCTCAACCAGGCGACCAGATCGCAATCTTCGGGGAGGCGTTGCAAGAGCTTGCATCGCGATCGGCTCACTTGTACCGCGACGGCGACCGCTACTGGCTCTCACCCCAACCCACGCTGAACAAGCTCGCCGCCGACCGGGCGCGCGATGTAAGCAACGAGGACGCGGATCGGAGAATCATCGAAATATTGCGCGAGGAGCAGGCGCACCGGGCCGGCTTTCCCCGGGTGCATGCCGCTCTGGACGACCCCACCCAGATCGATGATCGGCGAACGGTGGCATTGGTAATCCTTCCGCCCGCTGCGGCCCATGATCCAGGGGCAGGTGCAATGTCGCAGGCGGCAGAGGTCGCGGAGGAGACGATCGAGCACCGGGAAGCAGCCTGCGCCTGCACCTCGAGATCGAAGGGACGGCAGGGGACGGCGGGTATCCAGAGGATGTGGTCCACACTGTGAAGGCCAACGCTCGTGATCTCAGGCTCGATGAGACCGGACTGGGATTCGAGGAGAAGTAGCATTCTCGAAGATCGACCAGTCGAGTGGGCACTTCCTGACGCCAGTCCAACTTGAACAAGCCTCAACCCTTGAAAACAGAAGTTCTTCCGACATCCGAATTTCGAGAGTCATCCGGGTGTCATCACTGCGGCGCGCCGCTCGGCCGGCAATCGTCCACGGTCGCCATGTCGGGGCAGGACGTGCGCGTATGCAGCGACGCCTGCCGTACCGCGGTCGAAACCATCGCCGGCGCCGGACTCGACGCCTGGTACGACCTCCGCACGCATTCCGACGCGCAAGGCGCGACCACCGCCGACCCCCGTCACCGGGCGGAGCTGGACGCTTGGCGGGTCCCCGAAGTCGAAGCGTCCCTGCTGAAACGTGACGGTCGGGGCGACGGCCGGGGCGGCGGGGACGACGAGAACCACGCGGCCATCGGCCAGGATGGCGGGAGCGGTCGCGGGGACCGCGACCGTGGCGATGGCAACACCGCCAACACCGCCGCTTCCGCCGCCGTCACC
>JAPOSC010000017.1 GCA_026709935.1 Thiotrichales bacterium | reverse complement strand
CGCGGCCGTACATCGGGCCGGTGCCCGGACCGCATCCCTACGGGGCGAGTTGGCCAGGTTATGCGGACTGCCTGATCGACGGCAAGGGCATGAAAATCCGCCGCCGGTGCGTGTATGAATAGCTGAAAATCCGCACGCGGGGCGGTCTTCGGGCCGCAATATTGAAGGGGTCGCTACGGCAACCCCTTCGCCTGTCAGTCCCACGGATGCGCCCTGCCCGCCACTAGACGTGATAAGGATTATTTATCCCGCATAAACTCCGCTTATATCCCTTGCGCCTAGTCATGGATATAATCACCAAAAATAGCAACCCGACGTTACGGGGGGCCTCGTGGTCGTTGACGGATGAGACGAGCCGCATCCGTCGATAAACGGCCGCTGCGTCGGGCTCGTCGCGCAGCGTGCTGCGAACGTCATGCAGGTGCTCCCTGACCTTGGCTTCACGCAGATCGTTCGATCCGCGCCTGACGGGCCGTGCGATCGTCCCAGGGCACTCGCGCCGTCTGCTCTAACAGGGTATCGAGCTTGCCGCTGGCTTCCGCGTCCACGGTCTCCGATCCCACGCGAATCCAGTGCTTCCAGGCCCCGCGCTCTCCATCCCGCGCTCGATGAGGGCGATCGTCGCTGGCCGGCGCCCAGATGACCAGAACATCCCGGCCGCCCAGCGTTTCCGGAGACAGGATGGGCGTATACGCAGGCCGCATGGCTTTGCAGCGCCCGCGTATCCAGCGCTGAGCATCGTGGATATCGGTTGCGCTCAAACCGGCCGGCGGCCACTCGGCGCGCCCCTCGGACTCGACGACTCCGATGACGATGTAGCCGCCGTTGAGATTCTGGTAGTCGTTGGCGAACGCGCAGATCGTCTTGAGCACCTGAACCCCGGTCGTGGCGCGATCCCAACTCGCCTTGAACTTGATGCGCACGGACTCGATCGATCGGCCGCGGAGAAGGTCGCCGACGTTGATGGGCAGGATGGTGCTCATGGGGGAATTGTCATGGCCGGGACTGGGCCGATCAACAAGCCGGGGGGTCGAGTTGGCAATTCCTCCCCTGGCGTGATGGCGGAGGCGGGCTCGAAGTGCTGCACTGCGACGCGATTTTATGACGATCCCTCCCAACAGGCGCCTTCATCCCGAAGCACCACTTCGGGCTTGCCCCGCCTTCATCCCGAAAGGCCACTGCGGGCTTGCGGAGCCTTGACGCCCTCTCCACTATTGCGCCCCTCCTCTCCGGGGCCATGGAGGCCGCCGCCATCACCACACGACACTCCTTCGCGCTCCGGGTCGGTGATCGGTTCTTCTACGGTTGGGTGATGCTCGGCGTCGCCTCGCTCGTGATGTTCGCGAGCGGTCCGGGGCAGTCCCACACCTTCAGCGTCTTCCTGCTGCCGATCAGCGAGGATCTGGGCATCTCCCGGACTTCGGTATCGGGCGCCTACGCGTTTGCGACCCTCGTCGCCGCGTTCGGACTGCCCCACATCGGCCGGCTGGTCGACCGCCACGGGGTGCGGGTGGTGCTCACCGGGGTGGGCGTCGCGTTCGGGACCGCGGCCGTCGCGTTCGGGGCGGTGAGCGGATTCGTGCTGCTCACCCTGGGGTTCGCGGCGCTGCGGTTCCTGGGGCAGGGCTCGCTGATGCTCTGCGCGGGCAACCTCACCTCGCAGTGGTTCGACCGTCGGCGCGGCCTCGCGCTCAGCCTGACCATGCTCGGGTTCTCGGCGAGCGTCGCGGTACACCCGCCGCTCGCGCAATGGCTGACCGACGCGCTCGGGTGGCGGACGGCCTGGGTGATCATGGGGGTGACGACGTGGCTGCTGCTTCTGCCCCCCGTGCTTTTGCTCGTCTTCGACCGGCCGGAGGCGCTGGGGCTCCGGCCCGACGGGCCGGTGACCGACGCCGCCGCCCGCCCGACGATGCGACCGGACCGCGACGCACGGCCGGAGACACCACCGGACGGCGATGTGCCCGGCCTCACCCTGCCCGAAGCGCGACGCACGGGCGCGTTCTGGACCATCCTCGCGTCGAACTGCTCGTTCTCGGCCCTGGTGACCGCGATGTTCTTCCACCAGGTGTCGGTATTCGGGGCGCAGGGGCTCGATGCCGCCACCGCGGCCTCGATGTTCTCCGTCTCCGCGGTGACCATGGTGATCATGACGCCGCTGGTCGGGATGCTCCTCGACCGCTTCCCGACCAGGCCGCTGTACACCGCCGCCCTGATCTCGGTGAGCGTTTCGCTGGTCGCCATGAGCTTCGTGAGCGACCTTTCGAGCGCGGTCGTGTTCGGGGTGTTGTTCGGAGTGGCCAATGCAGCAATGCACGCGCACTTCACCTTCGTGTGGCCCCGGTTCTTCGGCCGCCGCCATCTCGGCTCGATACAGGGCGTCGCCCAGATGGGCGCGGTGATCGGCGCATCCGTCGGCCCGATCCCCCTCGGGCTCGGATACGACCACTTCGGCGGCTACGGCGGCACCCTCGTCGCACTCGCCGCAATCCCGCTGATGTGCGCGGTGGCGGTGGCGTTCATGCGGGCACCGAGGCTCGAAAAGGCCGAGGTCTGACGCAAAGGAGATCCCCGGTATGCCATCGACCCCACCCGTCGCGCCCCGCAAACCGACCGACCTCCCCGCCCTGCACGGGCGGCGACGCACCGACGACTACGCCTGGCTCAAGGACGAACACTGGCCGCAGGTGATGCGCGACCCCGCCGTGCTGCGCGCGGACATCCGCGAATACCTGGAAGCCGAGAACGCCTACAAGGAAGCGATGCTCGAACCGACGCGGGCGCTCCGTGCGACTCTCTTCGAGGAATTCCGCGGACGTATCAGGGAAGATGATGCGAGCGTCCCGGAGAAGGACGGCGCCTGGGCGTACTACCACCGTTACCGCGAAGGCGGACAGCACCCGGTGATGTGCCGGCGCCCGACCGGCGCGGCCGGCTCGACCGACGCGGCCGTCAACGCCGCCCCTGCGGGCGAGCAGGTGCTCCTCGACGGCGACGCCGAGGCCGCCGGCAAGAGCTATTACCGCATCGGAGGTCGGGGTCACGCCTGGAACCACCGGCGGTTCGCCTGGACGGTCGACGAGAGCGGATCCGAGTACTTCACCCTGCGCGTGAAGGACCTCGATACCGGGAAGATCCTCGACGACGTCATCGAACGCTGCTCAGGCGGGTTCGTCTGGGCGGCGGACGACGAGACGCTGTTCTACACCGTGCTCGACGACAACCACCGGCCCTGCAAGGTCCTGCGGCACCGCATCGGCACCAGAGCCGACGCCGGCGCCAGGGCCACGGCCACGGCCACGGCCACGGCCACGGCCACGGCCACGAACGATGCCATCGTCTACGAAGAGGCGGACGCCGGATTCTTTCTCAACGTCGCGCTCACCGAATCGCGCCGGTTCGTGGTGATCGACGCCCACGACCACGTTACCAGCGAGGTGCGACTCGTGGACGCGACGCAGCCCGACGCAGCCCCGATCCTGGTCGCGGCGCGCGACCCGATGACCGAGTACGACGTCTCTCACCATGGCGACCGGCTGATCATCCTCACCAACGCAGGCGGCGCCGAGGACTTCCGGATCGTCGAGGCGCCGCTCGCGTCACCGGGGCGCGAGCACTGGACCGACCTCGTCCCGCATCGCCCCGGGGTTCTGATCGTCGGCTTCGAGGTGTACTCCCGGTGGCTGGTGCGCCTGGAGCGCGAGAACGCCCTCCCCCGCATCGTGGTCCGGGACCTCAAGACCGGCGAGGAACACACCATCGCGTTCGAGGAGGAGGCGTACAGCCTCGGGCTCGCCGGCAGCTACGAGTACGACACCGACACGCTGCGGTTCACCTACTCCTCGATGACCACCCCCGAGCATGTGTACGACTACGACATGCGGACCCGGGAACGGACGGTGCGCAAGGTGCAGGAAGTCCCGAGCGGTCACGACCCCGCCGACTATGTCACCCGCCGCATCATGGCGGCGTCGCACGACGGCGAGGCGGTGCCGGTCTCGCTCCTGCACCACCGGGACACCCCGCTCGACGGCTCCGCGCCCCTGCTGCTCTACGGGTACGGCTCGTACGGGATGTCGATGCCGGCGTCGTTTTCAACCACCCGCCTGAGCCTCGTCGACCGCGGGTTCGTCTATGCCATCGCACACGTGCGCGGCGGTACCGAGCGCGGCTACGCCTGGTACAACGCCGGCAAGCTCGACCGGAAGACCAATACCTTCCACGACTTCATCGCCGCGGCAAACACGCTCGCGGACCGCGGCTTCACCCGGCGCGATCGCATCGCCATCCACGGCGGCAGCGCCGGCGGCCTGCTGGTGGGGGCGTGCGTGAACATGGTGCCCGCATTGTTCCACGCGGTCATCGCGGAGGTGCCGTTCGTCGACGTACTCAACACCATCTGTGACGACACCCTGCCGCTCACCCCCCCGGAATGGCCGGAATGGGGCAACCCCATCGAGAGCGAGGCCGCTTACGACTGCATCGCCGCCTACAGCCCCTACGACAACGTGAAAGCCGGGGACTACCCGCACATCATCGCCACCGCGGGCCTCACCGACCCCCGTGTCACCTACTGGGAGCCGGCGAAGTGGGTTGCGAAGCTCCGCGCGACGAAGACCGACGACCGCCTGCTGGTGCTCCACACCAACATGGAGGCGGGCCACGGCGGCGCGGCGGGACGCTTCGACCGACTGAAGGAGACTGCGCTCGTGTACGCCTTCGTGCTGCACATGTTCGGCCGCGAGGCCGAAGGACTGTTCGGTCGTGAGACCGAATGAATCTCTCCGGTGCCGCTTCGAGCACCGGACTTCCCGCCTGCCTCCGGAAACGGACCGACCGCCTCAGCGCCGCGACGCGATTCCGTCGGCCATGACGCACAGCATCTCGAACATCAGGTTGGCCACGGTAATGCAGGTGATGCCATTCGATGCGCCGTAGCACGCGTCCGGGCGGACTCGCTTCGGCCTCGCCAAGGCTCGACCGCGCGAACGGCGGTATAGTGCGCGGCGGTCGGGAGACACCCACATCGGAAACGGAGACAGGCAATGATCGATTTCGTGGTACACGACGAGGGCGACAGTGTCGGGGTGGTGGTCGTCGAGGGGGTCGAGGCGGGAGCGGAGCTCACCGGCTGGATCATGGATCAGGACCGGGACATCACGTTCAGGGCGGCGAGCGACATCCCCATCGGTCACAAGCTCGCGATCAAGCCGATGAAGACGGGGGAGACCGTGCTCAAGTACGGCGTCGACATCGGCCGAGTGGTCGCGGACATCGCGGTGGGCGAACACGCGCACGTACACAACATCAAGACCAAGCGCTGGTAGGGCGCGCTGGCATGAAGCGCTGACGTGAAGCGCTGACCTGAATCGCTGACCTGAATCGCTGACCTGAATCGCTGACCTGAATCGCTGACAGGAGACCACGACATGACAATGGATCTGGCGAGCACCACATTCCGGGGTTACCGCCGCGAGAACGGCCGGGTGGGGGTGCGCAACCACGTGATCATCCTCCCCGTCGACGACCTCTCGAACGCAGCCTGCGAAGCGGTGGCGAACAACATCAAGGGGGCGATGGCGATCCCGCACCCCTACGGTCGGCTCCAGTTCGGGGCGGATCTGGAGCTGCACTTCCGCACCCTCATCGGCACCGGCGCGAACCCCAACGTCGCCGCGGTGGTGGTGATCGGCATCGAGGAAGGCTGGACGCAGCGCGTGGTGGAGGGCATCGCCGCCACCGGCAAGCCGGTCACCGGCTACGGCATCGAGCTGCACGGCGACCACGAGACCATCATGCGGGCGTCGAAGACCGCGCGCGAGTACGTGCAGTGGGCCTCGGAGCGCGTGCGCGAAGAAGCGCCGCTTGCGGATCTGTGGGTGTCAACCAAGTGCGGGGAGTCGGACACTACCTCGGGCTGCGGGGCCAACCCCACCGTCGGCAACGCATTCGACAAGCTCTACCCGCACCGCGCCACCCTCCTGTTCGGCGAGACCACGGAGGTCACCGGCGGCGAGCACCTGATCGCCGAGCGCTGCCGCACCCCGCAGATCCGCGAGCGGTTCATGTACATGTTCGACCGCTACCAAGCGCTGGTGGAGCGGCACAAGACGAGCGACCTCTCCGAGTCCCAGCCCACCAAGGGCAACATCGCGGGCGGACTCACCACCATCGAGGAGAAAGCGCTCGGCAACATCCAGAAGATCGGCCGCGAGTGCATGGTCGACGGGGTGCTCGACAAGGCGGAGTCCCCGGACGGGCCGGGGCTGTGGTTCATGGATTCCTCCTCCGCGGCGGCGGAGATGGTGACGCTCTGCGCGGCGGCGGGTTTCGTGGTGCATTTCTTCCCCACCGGCCAGGGCAACATCATCGGCAACCCCATCCTGCCGAACATCAAGATCTGCGCGAACCCGCGCACGGTGCGCACCATGGGCGAACACGTGGATGTCGACGTCTCGGGCCTGCTGCGCAAGGAGATGACGCCGGACGAGGCGGGCGATGCCCTGCTGGACATGATGCTCCGCACCGCGAACGGCAGACTCACCGCAGCGGAAGCACTGGGACACCGGGAGTTCGTGCTGACGAGGCTCTACGAGAGCGCCTGAGCCTCTCTTCCTGCCTGGAAGCACCTGAAAAACGAGAGGCGCCGGCCATGGCTGCCGGCGCCTCTCGCGCTGTCATCATGCGCTGCCCGGGTGGCGGGCAACCCTGGAACCGAGCCTGACCGATCAACAGCCGCCCGCATTCGATCCGCAGCCGCCCTGGTACCCATTACCACTGGACGACTGGGATGATTGCTGTGCTCTGTATTCGTCCCATCCCTCATGGACTTCTTCCATCGTCAGCGCTTCGCAAGTGCTGTTCACCACCCAAGGTTCGGAGCTGCACCGGCGGAGCTTGTGAACATCGACGTAATCGATCTTCCCCCAATGCTCGCCCCGTGCGAACAACGGAGTGCCGTAATCACACTTGACGTGGACCCAGCACCTCGAGTACTGCATCGTTATCTGCAGGTTATGTCTGTCCACAGTCTGCAGTCCCGGTTTGAACGAATCCCAGTGGACGCTGCGCAGTTGACACTGTTGCCATGATGCGGCGGGCGAAGCACGCCACGCTTCGTTGCATGCAACATGACGCTTGTATTTGCTTACCGCCTCCGCATCCTGCGGCAAGGACAGGGTCAGCGCTCCGATGACCGCGAAGCCTCCGACCAGTGCGAATACTCGGTGGATTGCGTGTTTCATGGCTGTCTGCCTCCTTTGCGGTACATCCATCTGTCGTGGATGACGGTGGTCACCCGCCGTACTGCCAATGCCCGAGTGTTTCATCTTGCATCCTCCGTCCGGGTTGCGATCTTGTGTCCCGCACCATGGACGGTCCGCACGGTAGCGCCGATGCAGCGCGGAGGTCCAAGATCGAATTCTCATGGACCCGATAGGAATTTCCTATGCACCAGGCGGGCAATGTCCACGCCCCTGCCCCCTCGCCAACGACCGACGCCGGACGATCGGACACGGATGCCCGACCGCCATGACTTTCGAATGGAGCCCTGCGAACGTATGCACGGATCGGAACAATGATCCCGCCTCCGGTATATCATGCCCGCCCCGGATGTCCGCCACGGGACTCCCGGCATCCTGGACTTACACCCACAACGTGCCCTCATCACTGCGCCGGATTTCCGTGGGGCCGACGCGCCGGAGAACCGACATGCGAACACCGCTCCTCGCAGCCCTCGGGGCCACGCTGGCCACCGTGGCGCTGCCCGCGCTTGCCGACACCACCGACGTGCGCTGGGCGACCACCGTCGTCGTCGCCAAGCAGGGGGATCACTGCGCCGACGATCCGAACTGCATGAACCGCTACCACCCCGCGATTCCCGCAGTGGCGACCGCAGACCCGGGCGACATCATCGTGCTGCACACCCGCGACGCGCTGGATACCGACCTCACCCTCGACTCGGTCGCCGACGACATGGCGGCCCTCGATCTGAACCTCGTCCATCCCATGACCGGGCCGGTCCACATCGACGGCGCGAAGCGCGGAGATGCGCTGGAGGTCGAGCTGCTGGCCATCGCCCCGGACGAGTACGGCTACACCCTGATCGTCCCCGGCTTCGGGTTCCTGCGTGATCTCTACCCCGAACCCCACATCGTGAACTGGCGCCTCACCCCCCGCGGCGCGGTCTCCGATCAGATGCCCGGAATCACCGTGCCCTACGAGGCGTTTCCGGGCTCCATCGGCGTGCTGCCCGGCGAACCGGAAGTGCAGGCGTGGAAGGCGCGCGAGGCGGCGCTCGCGGAGGCCGGCGGCATCGCGCTCGCCCCGCAGCCCACCGGCGCGCATCCGGCCGCGGTCTGCGGCCCCGCCGGCCGCCACAAGGACGACTGCCTGCGGACCATCCCGCCGCGCGAGAACGGCGGCAACATGGATGTCCAGCAGATGCAGGTCGGCACCAAGATCACGTTTCCCTGCTTCATCGACGGCTGCGGGCTGTTCGTCGGCGACGTGCACTACGCACAGGGCGACGGCGAGGTCTCCGGCACCGCCATCGAGATCGGTGCGGTGGTCACGGTGCGCACCCGCGTCGTCCCGGGCGGGGGCGAGGGCATGGTCGCTCCCCAGGTCTCGGGCAACGACGAGATCCGGGACATCGAGCCCACGCGCTTCCATCAGACCGTGGGTCTCCCCCTCAAGAGCGCGGGCGAGGTGCCGGTCTACGTGACCTATCTGGAGTCGGAGAAAATCGGTGCGCTGGAGAACCTGAGCGAAGATCTCACGCTGGCCGCCCGGCACGCACTCATCCAGATGATCGACTACATCCAGGCCGAGCACGGGCTGACCAGCGAGCAGGCCTACATCCTGGCCAGCGTCGCGGTGGACCTGCGCGTGGGACAGGTCGTGGACGTCCCCAACTACATCGTGACTGCCGTCCTCAACCTCGATGTGTTCGACAAGTTCCGCAACTGAGAGAACCATCACTCCCCGTGGGCGCGCCGGCCGGCGCGCCCTCCTCGCCGCGGCCCTCGCGGGCGCGGTACTGCTCGTTCCGGGTCGGGCGCTGCTCGCCCACACCCCCTATCGCCAGTGGCAGGTCTATCGTCGGCGCCACCTCATGATCGGCGCCTCGCGCGAGGACGCACCGAGTTACCCGAAGGCGAAGGAGATCCAGGCGTTCCTGGAGACGCACCTCCCGGAGGCGAGCGCCCGCGTCGCCCGGGCCCGAACGCTCCGGCGGCTGGCGGATCTGCTGGCCACGGACCAGATCCGGATCCTCCTGATTTCGGTGGAACACGCCGCGGCGCTCGGGAGAGGCGAGCCACCGTTCCACCGCCCGGTCGAAATCCGTACCCTGTGGCGTTTCGGGGACCACGCGATGATCGTGCGTCCGTCCTTCCCCGCCGCGCATGCGTGGATCCTGGCGCGGACCTTCGAGGTGCATGGCGCGGAATTGTCCGGAGCCTCGCCGGCGCCGGCACACGCCGAGGTCCCCCTCCACGAGGGCATCCGCATCGCCCGTGACGGAGGCCCCATGCCGCCGCCTCCGGCAGAGACGCTCGACGAGCCTCACCCGGGGGCCGATCACAACTGATCGCATCGCCCCCTCGATGCCGCCGCGGCTCAGAAGTCCGTCGGCGCCCCGCCCTCGCGCTTGCGCCGCTCCACGAACGCGGCGAGCTCCTCGCGAATCGCCTCGTCCATCGGCGGAGGCTCGAACTCGGCCAGGATCTTCTTCCAGATGCCGTTCGCCCGCCGCGCGGTGTCGATCGCGCCCCGCTCCTCCCAGTTCTCGAAGTTGCTCCAGTCGGACAGGAAGGGGCCGTAGAAGGCGGTTTCGTAACGGTCCCGAGTGTGCTGGCAACCGAAGAAGTGGCCGGAGGAACCCACCTCGCGGATGGCGTCGACCGCGATGTCGTCCTCGGTCACCGGCACCGGTTTCAGGTAGGCGATGATCTGCTGCAACGTCTCGCAGTCCATCACGAACTTCTCGTACGACGCGCACAGCCCCCCTTCCAGCCAGCCCGCGGCGTGGTAGACCACGTTCACGCCCGCCGCCACCGCCGACCACAGCGAAAACGCGCTCTCCCATGCGGCCTGCGCATCCGGGCAGTTCGCGGCGCAGGCGTTGGAGGCGCGCAACGGCAACCCGTAGAAGCGTGCCATCTGGCCGGAAATCTGCGTGGCCCGGATGTACTCCGGGGTGCCGAACGCCGGCGCCCCGGTGCGCATGTCCACGTTCGAGGTGAACGATCCGATGGCGCAGGGCACCCCCGGCTTCACGCACTGGAGCAGGACGATGGCGGACAGCCCCTCCGCCACGAACTGCGTGACCGCTCCCGCGAGGGTTACCGGCGCCATCGCCCCCGCAAGGGTGAACGGGGTGACGATGGTGGGCTGCCCGCGCCGCGCGAGCCGCATCGCGCCGTCGAGCATCGGCCAGTCGTGCTTGAGCGGCGACGAGGAGTTGATGTTGGTGTACATGCGGGGCGTCGCGTCGAACGCCTCGTGGCTGAGTCCGCCCGCGATGCGCACCATCTCCATCACGTCCTCGACCCGCACGGTCCCGAGCGAATAGGCGTGCGGGGCCTTGTCGGTGAGGGTGAGCTTGTCGTGGAGACAGTCGAGATGGCGCACCGAGGGGTGGATGTCCACCGGCTCCACCGGATACCCGCCGGCCATGTGGATGCAGTTGAAGTACTGGGTGAACCGGAGGAAGTCGCGGTAGCTCGCCCGGTCGCCGACCCGCCGGCCGCGGTCGAGGTCCGAGCAGTTGGGCGGGCTCGACACGTTGACGAACACCATGTGGCGCCCGCCGATGGTGATCGCCCGCTCGGGGTTTCGGGGCGTGATGGTGAACTGCGACGGCGCCAGCGCCACCTTCTCCATCACGAGCGCCCGGTCCATGCGCACGTTGGTGCTCCCGGGGCGCGTCTCGCAGCCCGCCGCCTTCAGGACCGCGCGCGCCTCCTCGTTCAGGAACTCGATACCGACCTCCTCAAGCACCCGCATCGCCCCGTCGTGCACCGCCTGCACCTGCTCGGGGGCAAGCGGCTCGGTGGGGGCGTCGTGGTTGACGGGGATCTCCCACGGAAGCTGCCGCACCGCCGGCCCCGCCCCGCGGCGATTGGCGCTCCTCCCCCCGGACCGGCGGACGCGCCGGCGTTCGGCCGTTCGCTGTTCACTCGTCATTGGTCTGTACGCTCGTCATTGATCTGCATGCTCCGCCCTCACACGACGCTTCGGATTGCAGTCCGGCGAGGCGGGCCGACATCGCGCGGATGTGCTCGGGGCCGTATCCGCAGCAGCCGCCGATGAGCCGGGCGCCCCGGGCCGCCCACTGTTCGCAACTGGCGGCAAACGCCTCCGGCGTCTGCGCATCCGTCCAGTCCCAGCCGCCCGCCAGATTGTTGGCGCCGGTGTTCGGATACACGGCGATATCGCCGTCCCAGCCGGCGCGGACGACCGCGATTGCCGGGCCGGTGTCCTCGGCGGTGGAGTGCATCACGGCGATGATCAGGCGCAGTCCGGCCGGCATCCGTTCGAGGATCGAAGGAAGTACCTCGTCGAGCGGAACGTTCTCGCCGGCGTAGAGGTGGTCCCGACCCCGTCCGAAGAGCATGACCCGTCCGCTTGCATCGCGGACACAGATCAGCCCGAGCAGGACGGGCAGGCCGGCTTCCGCCGCGCCCCGCGCCATCGCGACGCAGAGGTCCGCATCGGACATCATCTCGAGCGCGATGAGGTCCGCACCCGCGACGGCGAGTACGCGCGCCTGGTCCGCAACGTTGCGCTCCAGCGCGTGCAGGCCGGGAAGGTTCCGGCGGTCATGTCCCGCCGCGTAGGTGGAGATGGAGCCGGCAATCCACTGGCGGTGCGGCGCCGCGGCGTCGATCGCTTCGCGACAGAGTTCCACCGATGCGCGGTTGATCGATTCGAACCGATCGCCGAGACCCGCCGCCTCGAGGACGTGCCGCGCCGCCGAGAACGAATTGGCGATGTGCAGCTCGGCCCCGGCCGCCGCGTACCCCGCATGGATGCCGGCGACCACCTCCGGGGCATCGATGTTGACACACAGCCACTCAGCGGTGGTGAAGGTGAATCCCCGGCGGGCCAGCTCGGTGTTCATCGCACCGTCCATTCGAACCGGCGGACCCGTATTCAGCCTCCCCGGCAAATCAGCCGGCAGGTCGGTCGGCTTCACGACCGGCATCTCGCCCGGCGAGCTGGTCAGCATTCCGACCGACACCTTTTCACCACACTCGGCTTCAACCATCACGATCACCTCCCGGCCCATCACCCGCGGCGCTTCTCCGCTACCGCGCCGGCAAGGGCGGCGACTGCCCGCGAGTGAGCGATCCGGCCCTCGTTCACGTATGCCTCGTGGTTGGCGACGACCGTCTCCTCGTCGTAGACGTAGTTCACCATCATCCCGGCGGACTGCCGCAGACCAGTCGGCGACGGATCGCTGTTCCAGTGGATCCGATCCAGCCGGGCGCCATTGCGCAGGTGAAAGCGGGCGACCGGATCCAGAGGATGATCCCCCCGCTTCGCGTGCAGCAGGTAGTGGGCGCAGAGCCGCGACACCTCCTCCCGAAGGGGCTCCCTGGGCGCGCGATCGGCCGGCCAGTCCGCCGCCTCGATCCCGCCGAGATCCGGGCTTCCGTCCCCCGGTCCCGCGGGCAACCGCCCTTCCTGCGCCTCCCGGATCAACCACTTGCGGAAGCCGGGCACCGGAGAGAGGGTGGCGAACGTGCGCAGCCTCGGGTTCTCCGCCGCGAGTTCCCGCACCACCTGCTTGATGAGGAAGTTGCCGAAGGAGACGCCGGTGAGACCGCGCTGGCAGTTGCTGATGGAGTAGAAGATGGCGGTGTCCGCATCCACGTCCGGCTCGACCTCCCCGAAGAGCAGGTCCGTGACCGAACCGGCCAACCCCTTGCACAGCGCCACCTCCACGAAGATGAGCGGCTCGTCGGGCAGCGAGGGGTGAAAGAAGCCGAAGCAGCGCCGGTCCGCCTCCAAGCGCCGGCGCAAATCCTCCCAGTCGAGAATCTGGTGCACCGCTTCGTACGCGATGATCTTCTCCAGCACCAGCGCCGGCGTACGCCAGTCGATACGGTGCAGGTCGAGGAAACCGCGGTTGAACCAGGAACGGAGCATGTGCACGAAGTCGTCGTCCACGAGCTTGAGCTCGGGGCGCCGGGGCAGCGCATCGAGCAGGGCGACGCGCATGGCGAGGATGTCGCGGGTGCCGTCCGGAGCGGTGTTCATCAGGCTCAGCAGTTCCCGACGCCGCGGCTCGGCCGCGGCCGCGAGCGCCGCCGCCGTCTCCGGACCCGGAGTTGTCCGGTAGCTTTCGAGCGCCGCGTCGAGGGCGGCCGATTCGGCCCCGAGGTCGGCGCGCAGGAACTCGAAGAACGCTTCGCGCCCCTCTGCGTCGAGCCGGGCGAATGCATCAAGGGTGCGACGGGCCAGCGTCACCACCGACGCCTCCCCCTTGGTGCGAAGCAAGGCGAGGCTGAGCTCCCGGATGTCCTCGTCCAGAGGGTCTTCCATCCGCCGGCCGAGCAACCCCTGCCCCGCCGTGGCCACGCTCGCGATGATGTCCCGAAGGAATGCCCGTCCGAGTCTCATCCTGTACCCGCCCCCGCCGTCATCTGCCGCCTCACCAGTCGGCGGTACAGCCCGCCGTGCGCGATCAGCTCGTCGTGGGTCCCCGCTTCCTCGGTGCGGCCGGCGTCGAGCACCACGATGCGGTCGGCGGTGCGTACGGTGGACAGGCGATGCGCGATCACGATGGTGGTGCGGTCGCTCATCAGCACTTCCAGCGCGTGGCGCACCGCCTGCTCGTTCACCGCGTCGAGGTGCGAGGTCGCCTCGTCGAGAATGAGCACCGGGGCGTCCTTCAGGAACGCCCGTGCGATCGCGACCCGCTGGCGCTGTCCGCCCGAGAGCCGCACGCCCCGTTCGCCGACCCGGGTCTCGAGCCCATCCGGCAAGGCTTCGACGAACGCGTCCAGCGAGGCGCGGCGCACTGCGTCGCCGAGCTCCGCGTCGGTCGCCTCCGGCCTGGCAAGAAGGATGTTGGACCGCAGGGTCTCGTTGAACAGGTAGGTGTCCTGCGTCACCAGCGCCACGCGGTCGCGCAGGTCGTCGAGCCGGTACTCGCGCAAGTCGTGCCCGTCGAACCGGATGACGCCCGAGCCCGGATCCCAGAACCGCATGAGCAGGTGCGCAACGGTCGTCTTGCCCGCCCCCGATGGCCCCACCAGCGCCAGGGTGCTGCCCGCCGGGACCGCGAACGTGGCGCCGTCGAGGGCGAGCCGGCGGTTGCCGAAGTAAGAGAACGAGACGTCACGCACCTCGATCTCGATCCCGCCGGCGGGCGATCGGGCCGCGCCGCCGGAGTCGGAATGGGAGTCGGAGTCAGAGTCGGACAACATCGTGGGACCGGGCTCAGGGCGCGCAACGCCTGAAGCGCCGACACTGTCCGGGTCGAGCCGCACCGGTTCGCCGCTGGTGCCCGCCGGGCTTCCAGCGATCTGATGCGTCCGACCGGATGGTGCCCCACTGCCGGACCTCACCGCCTCCGGAGACGATGGAGTATCGCCCCGAGGCCGGCGCGGCGTCGCCTCCGGGCTCGCGACGCCGTTCGAGCGCACCGGCACCCCGGCGCCGTCCCGCACCGTCTCCACCTCGTTGTACACCGCGTAGAGACGCCGCGTGGCGCCCAAGGTGTCGGCAAGCTGGCGGCCGATATGGGCGATCTCGGACACCGGCAGGAACGCCGACATCGCAAGCAGGACGAGCATCGGCAGTATCGCCGGCTCCAGCGCGCCGGCCCCGGCGAGGTGGGCGCCGGTCATCACCACCACCAGCCCGCCGAGGCCGGTAGCCGCCTCCAGGATCGCAGTCTGCCGGGTGAGATCGGAGAAGAACGACAGCCGCAGCGTCGCGTGACGCTCGATGCGGGCGACGAATTCGCCCGCCCGGGTGCGCGAGCGCTGAAACGCGAGGATCTCGGGGAGCCCCTGGATGGTGTCCACCGCGTGCGCGTTCAGGTCGCCGAATGCCTCGCGCGCCCGCGAACCCTGCTCGTCGATGCGGTGCCGGGCGAGAAACGGGCTCAGGGCCACCACCGCGAGGAACGGAACGAGCGCCAGCGCCATCGGCCAGCCGAACCACCCCAGACTTCCGATGACCACCGCCGGCACCAGCACCGCCACGAAGAACGGCGCCACGGTGTGCGCGAAGAAGTACTCTACAAGCTCGACATCCTGGGTCGCCATGCCCACCAGATCACCGGTGCGGCGGCGCACGAGGTAGGCCGGCGCGAGCCGGTCGAGCTTCCGGTAGAGCGCGATGCGCATCTCGGCGAGCATGCGGAACGCCATGTCGTGCGCGAACCACGACTCCAGCCAGTGCAGTACCCCCGCCAGCGGCGCGATGATCGCGAGCACGACCAGATACTGCGTGAACGGCTCGCCCTGCTTGACCGCAGCCACCGCCAGCGCGCTCGCCACCCCCACCCCGATCAGGGCCACGACCCGAATGATTCCGAACCCGAGGACGACCGAGAGCTTCACCTTCCACGGCACCACGTAGCGCAGCAGTTCCCGGAACGCACCAGCCCAGCTCAGGCCCTCGGCGCGCAGGATGGCGTCGGTCGGCTCGTGGTGTGCGCTGGCCTCGTGGGCCTGGAGATCCTCCAAAGGAACGTCCCGGCGGGGCACCGGCTCCACCGACGGCGCAGCAAGCGAGACGCCGGATTCCGCGCTCTCCTCGGCCTGCGCGCCCATCAGCCGATGGTAGGCGCCGCCGGCGCGCATCAGCGACGGGTGATCGCCGGCCTCCACGATGGATCCGTGATCGAGCACCAGGATGCGGTCCGCCCCGATCACACTCGACAGCCGGTGGGCGAAGATGAGCGTGGTGCGGCCCTGCATCAACCGGTCGAGGGCGGACTGGATGACCGCCTCGTTCTCCGCGTCCACTGCGGAGAGCGCCTCGTCCAGAACCAGGATGGGGGCGTCGCGCAGCAGCGCACGGGCGATCGCGATGCGCTGGCGCTGTCCGCCCGAGAGCTTGATGCCCCGCTCGCCGATGACCGAGCCGTAACCCTGCGGCAGCCGGGAGATGAACTCGTGGGCATTGGCGGCGCGCGCCGCCGCCTCGATGTCCTCGCCGGTGGCGTCGGGCCGGCCGAAGCGCAGGTTCTCCTCCACGGTGCCGTGGAACAGGTAGGGGTCTTGGTTGACCACCGCGAGGTTGCGGTAGATGTCGTCGGGCCGGAGCGTTCGCAGATCGTGGCCGCCGATCCGCACCACCCCCTCGTCGGGGTCGTGGAAACGCAGCAGCAGGCGCACGATGGTGGACTTCCCGGCCCCGCTCTCCCCCACGAAGCCGACCCGCTCCCCCGGCTCGACGCGGAACGAGAGCGCGCGGTGCGCCGCGCGGCGACCGCCGGGGTAGGCGAACGAGACATCGTCGAACTCCACCACCGGCGCGAACGGCCCCTCACACTCGACCGGCGTCGCCGGCGGTTCGACCCGCGGATGTGCGTTCAGCACCGCGAAGATGTCATCCGCGGCGGCGCGCCCCATCATGCCGTTGTGCAGCAGCGCGCGCAGGTCACGCTGGGGGCGGAACACCTCGATCCCCATCATCAGCACGATGAGCAGCACGTCGAGGCCCATCTGGCCCTGGGTCACCCGCCACGCCCCGAAGGCGAGCACCGCCGCGCTCCCCACCGCGATGCCGGTGTCGGTGAGGCCCCGGGTCAGCGAGTTGGTCGCCAGCACCCACATGGTGCTCCGGAATACCTCCTGGGCGCGCTCGGCCAGCCGCCGGCCGCGCTCGGCGCTCTGCCCGAACGCCTTGAGCGTGGCGAGACCCTGTATCGCGTCGAGGAACTCCGCCGCGAAGCCCCGGTACGCCTTCGACCGCCGCATGCTGCTCTTCGCATCCCAGCCCTGGAACACCACCGGACCGAACAGAGTGAACATCGCAAACGCGAACATCAGAGCGGCGACCGGAAGGTCGAGAAACGCGAGGAGCACGAAGACCACGATCGGGGTGATGAAGGAGACCAGGAGCTGCGGCAGATACTCGCCGAAGTACGTCTCGAGCTGCTCCACCCCGTCGATCATGGAGATCATGACCGCGCCGGTGCGCTCCAGCCCGAACCAGGAGGGACCGAGCGTCACCACCTTGTCATAGAGCTGCCGGCGCAGCGCGAGCTGCACCTTCACCGCGGTGCGATGGGCGATCATCGCGCGTGCATGTTCGATCCAGCCGCGCAGCACCATCACCGCCGCCACCAGCGCGAACGGCGCCACCAGATCGGAGAACGTGTCTCCGGCGAAGACCCGCGCGAGAAGCCATCCGAGCAGCGCGAGGCGCCCGATGCCCACCAGCGACGCGAACACCCCCATCGCCACCGTGGCGGCGATGCGAAGACGCACGCCGCGCGTGAACTGCCAGAGCCGGGGGTCGAAAAACATGGGACGGTACTCGTCGGAGAGAGAGGCTCCGGACCCCTCCAAGTCTAGCGCGCGGCCGCCCGTTTGCCGAACGCTACGCCACTGGCCGCTCGACGGGACGCATGGCGCTTCCGGCAACGGAGAAACAGGAGAAACAGATGCTTCCCGTCCGGGGCCGGGGACGAGCAAGGCGCGGCACGAAGACGGACTCGACGGTTGGACGGCCCGGCTGGAGCGACGGCATGAAGCAGCGCTGGTGCCGCCCTTCCGGCGCGCCCTACAATGCCGGCATGGACAACACCCTCACAATCACCCGGACACTCGCGATCGGACCGCGCGCAGTGCCGGGACCAGAGCCCGAGAAGCCCCCGACGGGGCCGGCCACGGCGCCAGCGGGGCCACCGATTTCGGAGCTGGAGTTCATCGGCTGCAAGGCCGTCCCCATGACTTGCGAGCAGTACCGCCGCTACGAGGGCCGGCTCGAAATCTGGGACGCCGAGACCGAAACCGCCTGGATGGTCCGTGAACCCACCAGCGCCGACCACGAGAGTCCCTCCCATGGTCTGGCCGGACTGACCGCCCTGATCGCCGCGGTGCGTGGCTCGCCGATCGCCTGCTACGGCTCGATGGACCTGCTGGTGCGCGACGAACACGGCAAGCCCCGGCGCATCATGCAGGCGGACCAGACGGTCTACCTGCACCCGTCGCGGGCGGAGTTTTCGGGCGCCGGGGCGCTGGTGGTGGGGCATGGCCGCTACCCGGACGTGGTGCTGGAGGTGGACCACACGACGGACGTGCGGCGGGGGAAGCTGAAGCTGTACGAGGCGTGGGGGTTCCCGGAACTGTGGGTGGAGGTGCCGGAGCGGCGGGCGCCGAGCCGTCCGAAGCGCCGGAGGCCGGGACTCGCGATTCATCGGCTGGAAGACGGCGCCTACCGGAAGTCGCCGCAGAGCGTCGCGTTTCCCGGCTGGCGCGCGGAGGACATCCACGAGGCGATGAACGAGATCCGGCGTTCGGCGCGCACCAGCGCGATTCTGGAACGTCTGGGCCGACGGCTGGGAAGACAGGAAGGGACAGGACCGGACAACGACTCGCTGCTGCGCTCCTTGCGAGCTCAGAGCCGGGCGGAGGGCGCGGCGGAGAGCCGCGTGGAGATGGCGCGCCAGATACTGGTGTCTCGAAGCATCGAGATTTCGGAAAGATTCCCGGCCGACATGCCAGCGTTCGCCGGGCTGTCCGAAGCAGCCGTCGTCGCAGCGGCGCTTGCCTGCGAAAGCGAAAAGGACTTCAACGCCCGCGTGGCCGCCATCCGCGACTGTTGATTCCCTCCCTAACGCCCCCCCGCCGTCTACGGCCAACCGCACGCTGAATGTCCCCGCGCGAGGCGACGGATCGGCGGGAACGGCACGCCTTCGACGAGACGCCTGTCGGCCTCCGCCCGCGATATTCCGGCTGATCGCCGCGGTTCCTGCTCACTGAAGCACTTGAGGTTGAACGTGTAACCCTCGAAGAGGGAACGACACCGACGATTGACTCTATTCGGCACCGGCACCTTCGACGATGCCGGCGAGGCGGGACTGCTCGGAAGTCAGACGGAGGATCTCGCGGGAAAAAAGCTCGCGGTCGGCGCGAGCCTCCGACCGGATCTCGGCCGCAATGCGATCAATGAAGAACTCGCGGTCGGCACGGGCTTCCGACCGGATCTCGGCCGCAACGCGATCGATACGGATCTCGACGCGCTCGATGCGAGCTTCAAGGCGATTGGTGGTAAAGAGCATCGTACCGAGCATGGTCAAGCCGACCGCGACGATCGCGATCGTCTCCTGTTTCAGACCGGTCCTGGCGGTGGCTTGGTTCGTCATTACGTGTCCTCGGATCAGGGGCGGATGATCAGCGGCTATCGGATCTGCTCGTTGCGGATGCCCTCGACCACGCCGGCAAGGCGGGACTGCTCGGCGGTCAGACGCAGAATCTCGCGGGTAAAAAGCTCGCGGTCCGCTCGCATCTCGATCTGGACCCGATCGATACGACTCTCAAGCCGGCTCGTGGTGTACAGCATCGTCCCGAGCATGGTCGCTCCGACCGCGACGACCGCGATCGTCTCCTGCTTCAGGCCGATCCTGGCGGTGGCTTGGGTAATCATGATGTGTCCTCGGACTGGGGGCGGATGATCAGCGGCTATCGGAGCGCTCATCGGGCCTGCTCGGTGCGGACGCCCTCGACGATGCCGGCGAGGCGGGACTGCTCGGCGGTCAGGCGCAGGATCTCCTGGGTAAACAGCGTACGGTCCGCTCGAGCTTCACTCCGGAGTTCGGCCACCGCGCGATCCATGCGGACTTCAAGCCGATTCGTCGTGAACAGCATCGTCCCGAGGATGGTCGCTCCGACCGCGACGATCGCGATCGTCTCCTGCTTCAGGCCGGCCCTGGCGGTGGCTTGGCTCGTCACGGCGTGTCCTCGGCGCTGGCCAATGGGGTGGTCCTCGGAGGTGTCGATGCAGTGTAGGACGAAACAACTCCCGCTTCCATGGACTTCAGGCACGAGGCGTGTAGGCGCAGTGCCCGCAAAGGCGTCTCCGGACGTCGGCGTTACCGCCCGTCTCCCGAACGAATCGAGGGGGAGGCAATCTCGCCTCCCGCGCCACCCGCGACTATCATGGCGCGCGTTGAATCCCACCGCTCATCCGGCTCCCTGTCCCGCGCGTACACCCTCCGGCCCCACCATGTCCCACCCGGCTCTCCCGTAATGCTCCTGTTCGCCAGCGACACCCATCTTTCGGCGCACCGTCCCGCCGCGGTCGCCGCGTTCGTGGAGTTTCTCGCGGGCCCCGTGCGCCGGGCGGACCGGCTCTACCTGCTCGGCGACGTGTTCGACCTCTGGCTCGGCGACGACGACGACCGTGCGCCCCACCCCGAGGTCGAGGCCGCGCTGGCCGAAGCCGTCTCCGCCGGCGTGCCCATCGACCTCATGCGGGGCAACCACGACTTCCTGCTCGGCGCCGCATTCGCCGAACGCACCGGGTGCCGCCTGATCGACGAGCCGCACATCATCGAGGCCATCGACGAACGAACCGTCCTTCTGCATGGCGATACGCTCTGCACCCGCGACGTCGAGTACCAGGCGTTCCGGCGCTATGCGCGCGATCCCGTGAATCAGCGGGCGTTCCTCGCGCGGCCGATGGAGGAGCGGGCACAGGAGGCGGCGAAGATCCGCGCGACTTCGGACTCCCGGACCCGGCTCAAACCGGAAGACATCATGGACGTCACGGACGACGAGGTCGCACGGGTGCTTTCGGAGTGCGGTGCGACCCGGATGATCCATGGGCACACACACCGCCCCGGCGTCCACGAGATCGGCCTGGAGACCGGCCCCGCCACCCGCATCGTGCTCGGCGACTGGTACGAAGGGGGAACGGTGCTGATATGGGACGAGACGAGCGTCCGGCTCGCACGGCCCGAACATCTGTCGGCCTGACGGGGACGCGCCGCTTGTATCGGCCGTCACCCGTCACGCGGGGTGGCGTGCTCGAAGTGCACGGTGCGAAGGCGCCAGCGGGTGTCGTCGACATGGAGCACGACCAGCGACGGACCGCCGAAGGTCCGGCTCCGTCCCGCAACCCCCGGGTTGACGATCCACGGCCGGGCGCTGCGATCGATGCAGCGCCAGTGGGTGTGTCCGTACACCACGACGCGGGCGTCGGGATACCGCTCGCGCAGCCATTCGTGCCGGCGCTCAACGCCCATGACCTGGTGTCCGTGCGTCACTGCGAGCGTGCCGCCGGGCATCGAAAGCGTGGCCTCCCACGGAAGCGCGTCGAGGCGTGGATGCTCCTCTGGATCCCATTTCGATGCGACATCGTTGTTGCCGCGCACTGCGGTGACCCGGCGGCCCGGGTGTCCGAGGGTATCGAGCACCGCGCCGCTGCCGATGTCGCCGGCATGGACCACGAGCCCGCAGCGCTGCACGACCTTCACGATCCGGGGTTCGAGATCTCCGTGGGTGTCGGAGACCAGCGCCACCCGGAACCGGGCGCCCGGGTCGAACGTACCGTTGGCCGGGTCGGATGAATGTGGGGAAGAGTCCATGGTCGGGATCACGGTCAGGTCGATTCAAGAATTATTCCGGCCAGAGTCCTATGCACCAGAACCACCGGACCCGGCGAACCGCTCGCGCAGCTCCCGGCGCAGGATCTTGCCGACGTTGGTCTTGGGCAGAGCATCCGTGAACTCGATGTGCCGCGGGCGCTTGTAGCCGGTGAGCTGCTCCTCGCAGTATGCCCGCAGGGACTCCTCGGTGAGCCCCGGCGAGCGCTTCACCACCACGATCTTCACCGCCTCGCCGCTGAGTTCGTCCGCCACCCCGATGGCGCCGACCTCGGCCACCTCCGGATGCTGGGAGACGACCTCCTCGACCTCGTTCGGATACACGTTGAATCCCGACACCAGGATCATGTCCTTCTTGCGGTCGACGATGCGGACGAAGCCGCGCGCGTCCATCTCGGCGATGTCGCCGGTGCGCAGCCATCCCTCGTCGTCGAGCACCGCGGCGGTCTCCTCGGGCCGCTTCCAGTACCCGCGCATCACCTGCGGGCCGCGGACGCAGAGCTCGCCGGGCGTATCCACGGGCAACGCGCCCCCCGCCTCGTCGACCACCCGGCACTCGGTGCTCGCCATCGGCACCCCGATCATCCCCGTGAAGTCGCCGATGTGCAGCGGGTTCATGCACACGCAGGGCGATGTCTCCGTCAGTCCGTAGCCTTCGAGGAGCGTCACCCCGGTCATCTCCTTCCACCGCTCGGCCACCGCGCTCTGCACCGCCATGCCACCCCCGACCGAGATGCGCATCGCCGAGAAGTCGAGCTGGTCGAAGCCCCGGGTGTTCATGAGCCCGTTGAACAGGGTGTTCACACCGGTGATCGCGGTGAACCGCACCCCCTTCAGGATCCTGACGAAGCCGGGCATGTCGCGCGGGTTGGTGACGAGCACGCCGAGCGCCCCGAACCGCATGTAGGTCAGACAGTTCACCGCGAGCGCGAAGATGTGGTAGAGCGGCAGCGCGGTGATGACCACCTCCTCCCCTTCGCGGGCAAAGGGGCGGAGGAAGCCGTCCACCTGGAGAACGTTGGCCACCATGTTGCGGTGAGTGAGCATCGCGCCCTTCGCGACCCCGGTGGTGCCCCCGGTGTACTGGAGGAACGCGAGATCCTCGCCGGCAAGCTCCACCGCGCCGGCCGCGGCGGCATTGCGGCCCGCGCTCAGCGCGTCCTTCCAGCGCATCGCACCGTCGATGCGGAACGGGGGCACGAGCTTCTTCACGCGCCGCACGACGAAGTTCACCAGCATGTTTTGGGGGAAGCTCAACATGTCTCCGAGGCTGGTCACGACGACGCGCTCGATCCCGGTGTCGTCGATGCATTCCTCCAGCACGTGCCCGAAGTTCTCGAGCGCCACGATGGCGCGAGCGCCCGAATCGACGAGCTGATGGCGAAGCTCCCGCGCGGTGTACAGCGGATTCGTGTTGACCACCACGAGCCCGGCCCGCAGCGCGCCGACCAGCGCGACCGGGTACTGCAGCACGTTCGGCATCATCAGGGCGATGCGGTCGCCCCGGCCGAGCCCGGCGCTCGCGAGATACCCGGTGAAGTCCTTCGCCAGCCGATCGAGCTCCCCGAAGGTGATGCGCACACCCAGGTTCTCGAACGCCGGACGGTCCGGAAAGCGGGCGATCGCCTCGTCGATGATGGCGACAAGCGACGGGTACCCGTCCGGGTCGATGTCGTGCGGAACACCCTTGGTATAGCTCTCAAGCCAGATTCGTTCCATCGCCAGCCTCCCCGTGAATCGCTATCCACTTCTCCTCATTCGCAAGCCGGCAACAACCCCGGCTCCGACCCGGCCACGACCTGACCACAGCCTGACCACGATCAATCAGTTGCGCAGCGGCTTGCCGGTCTCGAGCATGTGCGCGATGCGGGCCTGCGTGCCCTCCGTGCCGAGCAGGGAGAGTGCGGCTTCGCGCTCCAGCGCGAGCAGATCGTCTTCGGTCACCTCGTCCGTCAGGTCGGCGTCTCCGCCGGTCAGCACCCGGGCGAGAGCATTGGCGACCACCACGTCGTGCGGTGTCGCCTTGCCGGCGCGTTCGAGATCCCCGATGGCGAGCGCCAGCGCCGCCTTGCCCGAGCGGCCGGGGAGGTGGAACACCGGCGGCTCGGGAGGAATGTAATCGGCGGCCAGCGTATGAACCATGTCCACCGCCTCGCCAAGCACCCGATCCCGGTTCATCACGATGACATCATCGCGCCGGAGGATGCCGAATTCGCGCGCCTCGGCCGCGGACTGGGACACCTTCGCGAGTCCCACCAGCTCGAACGCCCGATTCACCGGCGGCATCGGCCCGCCCGGTGTCGGTCCCGGCCCCCCGGGCATCGGTCCTCCCGACGTCGATCCGGCGGCTCCGGCGGTTCCGGCGTGCGAGAAGCGCGCGAGCAGCTCCTTGCATCCGCCCCACGCCGGGATCAGCCCGACGCCGGCCTCCACCAGCCCGGCACAAGTCTCCGCGTGGGCGACGATGGCGTCGCAGTGCAGCAGGATCTCGCACCCCCCGCCGAGCGCCATGCCGGCCGGGGCGCCGACGACCGGGAACGGGGCGTACTTCATTGCTCCGAACGTGTTCTGTCCGAATTCGATGGCGCTCGCGAGCCGGTCCGGCGCGCCAGCCTGCATGGCGGCCACTACTCCACGAAGGTCGACGCCGGCGGAGAAGTGCTCGGCGTCGTTGTGGATGACCATGCCGGCGAAACAACCGGGCACCCGATCGAGCGCCTCGGCGATGAGCTGCATCACCGCCGGGTCGAACGTGTTCATCCGGGTGTGGAACTCCAGGCAGGCGACATCGCGGCCGACATCCCACAGGCTTGCGGAGTCGTTGCCGATCACCCGCGAGCGGCCCCGCTTCGCGTCGCCGAGACGTATCGCGCCTCCGGACGGACGAATGGGGACGTAGCGCCCGGCGGCATCCATCCGTTCGACGGACTCGGGGGACTCGGGGGACTCGGGGGACTCAGGGGACCCGGGAGATCCGGGCGCCGCCCGGTAGAAGCCGGCCCCGTGGGCTGCCTCCAGCATCGGAGGTACCGCCCGGCCCTCTCCGCGCAGACGCTGCGCGAGCCAGTCGGCCCCGAGGCGGTCCGCCATCTCGAACGGACCGGCCTGCCAGTTGTAACCGAGGCGCATCGCGGCATCGACATCGGCGATATCGTCGGAGATCTCCGGCACGAGCGCGGCGGAATAGGCGATCACCGACGAGAGCACCCGCCACGCGTAGCGCCCTTCGTCGCTGTCGTGTTCGAGGAGCGCCCGCGGCCCCCCGGACTTGGCGGCCTCCACGCCGGCGAGCCGAACGCGTTCGGACCGCCGGTACTCGCCGGTGGCAAGGTCGATCGATTCCCTGACCCGCTCCGAGCCCTCGCGCCGCAGCCGGTAGAACCCGCCCCGGCCCTTTCGGCCGGTGTAGCCGTCCGCGATCATTCGCCGGACGAGATCCGGCATCTCCACGTAGCTTCGCAGCGCGTCGTCCGGCGCGAGCAGCGAGTCCATGCTCGCGACCACATGAGGCATAAGGTCGAGACCCACGAGGTCGGCGAGCCCGAAGACACCGGTCTTCGGGATTCCGACCGCCGGCCCGAGCACCGTATCCGCCTGCTCGACGCTCAACCCCGCCCGCATCGCCTCGATCATCGCGCACTGCATCCAGTACACCCCGATGCGGTTGGCGATGAACCCCGGCGTGTCCTTGCACTCCACCACCCCCTTGCCGAGCCGCAGGTCCGCGAACGTGCGGAGCCGCTCGACCTGTTCCGGCCGGGTCTCCGGACCGCGCACGATCTCCAGCAGCCGCATGTAGCGCGGGGGGTTGAAGAAGTGGGTGATGGCGAAGTCCCGCCGCAGTGCGTCCGACGCGCCTTCCACCAGCCGGGCGAGCGGAATGGTCGAGGTGTTCGAGGAGACGATGGCGCCCGGTTTGCGCACCGCGTCGAGCCGCGCGTAGAGGTCGCGCTTCACGTCGAGAAGCTCCACCACCGCCTCCACGATCCAGTCGGCCTCGTCGGTCCGCGCGAGGTCGTCGTCGATGTTGCCGACATCGATGCGCCGGGCGGCGCTGCGGTGCATGAAGGCCGGCGGTCGCGACTTCGAGAGTCGCTCGACCGCGGCGCGGGCGACGGCGGAGCGGTCCGATCCGTCCTTCGCGGCCACGTCGAGCAGAAGCACCCTCGCCCCCGCATTGGCGAGCTGGGCGGCGATCCCCCCGCCCATCACCCCAGAGCCGATGACTGCGACCCGTTCGATCCCCGGCCGGCTCGCGGCCGAACCCGAGTCGGAGCCCGGACCCTGTCCGGAGACCCGACTCGGGCTCCGATCGGAGCCCTGACCGGGGCTCCGGTGCCGGCCCGTATCCCGATCCGCGCTCAATGGGCGGCCTTCCGTACCGTGGCCCGGCCGACCCGCAGCCGGAGCCATCTCGGCGCTCGGCTCGGCCCCCCACCGGGGTTCCGACCGGAGCTTCGACCGGGGCTCCGACCGGGGCTCGGACTCCCGGCCGTCACCGGATCCATGCTCAATGGACCGCCTCCAGCACCGTGGCGATGCCCTGCCCGCCACCGATGCACTGGGTCGCGAGGGCATAGCGTCCACCCCTGCGCTTCAGGACGGCCGCGGCCTTGCCGGTAATGCGTGCCCCGGTCGCCCCGAGCGGATGCCCGAGGGCGATCGCGCCACCGTCGATGTTCACCCGCGCGTGGTCGAGCCCGAGATCGCGCATGCAGGCGATGGCCTGCACGGCGAACGCTTCGTTGAGCTCCACCACGTCGAGATCCGCGGCGGCGATGCCGGCCCGCTCCAATGCCTTGCGCGACGCGCCGACCGGCCCGATCCCCATCACCTCGGGCGCGCAGCCGGACACCGCGATGCTCTTCACCCGCGCGAGCGGTGCGAGCCCGCGTTCGGCCGCGTAGGCGTCGCTGCACACCACCACCACCGCCGCCCCGTCGGTAAGGGGTGACGACGTACCGGCGGTCACCGTCCCGTCCTCGAGAAATGCGGGCTTCAGGTCGGCCAGTCCTTCGAGGCTCGTCTCTTCGCGGATGCAGCCATCGCGTTCGATGCGCACGCCGCCGACCTCGACCGGCACGATCTCGCCGCCGAGACGCCCGTCGGCGCGCGCCGCCGCGGCCCGCCGCTGGCTTTCGAGCGCGAACGCCTCCTGCTCGGTGCGCGTGATCCGGTAGCGCGCCGCGACATTCTCCGCGGTCTGGCCCATGCTCATGTACGCGGCGGGGAACGATTCGTGCAGCCCGGGGTTGGGCAGCGGGTTGTACCCGCCCATCGGTACCCGCGACATCGACTCGACTCCGGCGCAGACGAAGGCGTCGCCCGCGTTCATCCGCACCGCGCCGGCCGCCATGTGGACCGACTGCATCGAGGAGCCGCAGAAGCGGTTGACGGTGGCGCCCGCCACCGAGAGCGGCAGCGCGCCGGTCAGGAGTCCGACGATGCGGGCAACGTTGAACCCCTGCTCGCCCTCGGGGAAGGCGCAGCCGACGATGAGATCCTCCACATCGTCGGGGGCAAGGCCGGCGCGCTCGACCACGCCGCGCACCACCCGGGCGGCAAGGTCGTCGGGACGGAGCTTCACGAGCGCGCCCTTGTGCGCGAAGGTGAAGGGCGAGCGGCCGTAGGCGGCAATCACCGGCGAGCAGCCGGAGGCGGCGTAGCCTGGTGAGCGGCCGGCGGCCGCGCGGCTCGGAAGACGGCCATCGGCCGCATGGTCTGGTGTGCGGTCATCAGCCGCATGGGCCGATGAGCGGCCGGCGGCCGCGCGGTTCGGAGCGTTCATGGTGCGTGGTTCCTCGATGGTCGGCCCCGATGGTCGGTCCTGGCGGGAGCACAGCGTGTTCGTGACCCTCGCAGACCCCGGCTCGTTCGCGGGTCGCGAAAGGACACATCGGACCGGACCGGAAGATACGCCAAAGACCAGTACGCCGCGATATCCGGGAGTGCATCCGGGGATCACCGAGCCGATACCCTGATGATCCGGTCGCTGGAGGCTCTGGGGGTGTGGGTGGTCGACGGCAAGTCGATCCTGGAGCATGCGAGAGCCATCGAGTCGGCGGGAGAGATTCGGGCGTTCCGGGCTTCGCTCGCCACCCGCGAGCAGAGTGTCCGTGCCCTGTCTCACGCCGCGATCCCGAGCCGAGAGACAGTCTGCGCCCACAATTGCTCGAAGGCGCGGGCCGGGGCACTCGCCGGGGCGAACGCGGTGACCGGCATTCGTCGGGGACCCATCCGCTCGACCTCCGTGGCGTAGGGGATGAAGATCTTCGAGCACTCCGGCGTGCGGCGCGCGAAATCCACCATGACCTCGCGGTGCAGGCGTCGGCGCCGGTCGGCCATGGAGAAGAACGGCATGATCGCGGCGTCGAGCCGGCTCGACCGCGCGTGACGCAGAAGCTGCGTCCAGGTGCGGAGCGAAAGCGTGGTGGGGATGATGGGAACGAGGACCAGGTCGCTCGCCCGCATCACCGCGTCGGAGACGAGCGACACGCCGGGGGCGCAGTCGATGAAGACCAGATCGCAGTCGTCGCGCATCGGGCGCAGCAGGCGCCGCAGCCGGGCGAGAGGATCGCCGAACCGGCTCAGCGCCAACGGGAGGCTCCGCAACGAGAAGTCGGCCGGGACCACGTCGAGATCCGGGAAGTCGCTGGCCTTGACCGCCTCCGCGAGCCGGTTCTTGCGCTTCAGCAGCCGCCGGGGACCCGCGGCGAGCTTCGGCCGGATACGCAGGTAGAAGCTCGCGGCACCCTGCGGGTCGAGGTCCCACAGCAGAGTCCGTGCCCCTCCGCGCGCGGCGAGGTGCGCGAGGTTCACCGCCGCGGAGGTCTTCCCGACCCCGCCCTTGATGCTGAACAGCGCCACGGTCTTCATGTCGGCTTGTCGGTCGTGCCTCACTGCGACACTTCGCCTGGCGTCTTCGGCTCGGTATGCACGGGCTTTCCCGAGAGTTCAGGCATCAAACCCAGACACCACCGGCCCGCCGGTCAGCACCGATTTGCCGGTCACTACCGGCCTGCCCGCCGGTCACTACCGGCTCGCCGGTTCGCTTGCGCCGGAGCGAAGCGGTGAACGCCTGGTGCGCCCGCTTTGAATCATAGCTCGCGAACCGCGCCGCGAACTCGGTTCGCGTCCTGCGCTCCCGCTCGGCCAGTGCCGCGCACCGAGCGTCGACGGCGGCGACCGCGGCGGCGTCCAGCGATGTTTGCGCGTGTTCCCGGAACTCCTCCAGCACCGTGCGCTGGACCTGCACGTCCTGGTAGGTGCCGAGATTGTCCTGCAGGTACTTCAGGCGGGCGATGGTGCGCTCCACCGGCTTCGCGCGATGCACGTCGCGGAAGAACTCCAGCAGATACCGCAGGCGCTTGCAGGTCTTGCGCAGATCGTGGAGGGCCTCGGCCGGACTTGCGTCCTCGATCGCCCGGCCTTCGGTCAGGGTTCGGCGATAGACCTTGAGGATGCGTCCCGCCGACAGGGCGCCGATGGAGACCAGGGCGTTCTCGCTCCGTGGTCGGGCGGGCGCCTCGTGGGCCAGAAACTTCCGCGACGCGGAGCGGGCGCGCCGATAGCGCGCGGAGCGAAGGACGCGGCACAGCGCGCACCGCTCGCGCTCCCTGAGCGCTTCGAGGTAGATACGCAGCGCGGCGGACGCCGCGGCCTGTCCCGCCTCGCCGTCTTCATCGGCGACGCCGAACTCGATCAGATGGACGTCGAGATCGCGCAACGGCCCCGTGCACCGCCCGAGCCAGCCGAAGTCGGTCCGCAACCGCCGGGTGACAGCCGGCGGAAACACCCGCCTCATCTCCCCGAGCAGCGACCGCGCCCGGCGCACCGCGACCCGGAAGTCGTGCAGGCACTCGGGATCGAGATCGGTCAGGACCCCGGGCGCGTTCACCTCCAGCACCACTTCGAGCCGCGCGAGCACCCGCCGGCATGCGACATCGGAACGCTCACCGGGGTCGGGGTCGGCGCGGACCGGGGCGGGGATACCGCCGAAGGCCGCATCCGGTCCGTCGTGGGCCGCCAGCAAGGGCTCGCCGTCGTCGGACACGACCCCGTCCAACTTTCGCATCCGGCGGATCGCGCGCCGCGCCACCCGCTCGTAACCGCGCAGGGGACGGATCGTGAATCGGGTCGGCCCGCGCGATGCGGTGAAGCGCTCCACCATCAGCACGGTCTTGTCCTCGGCGTCCCGACCCCGGGCGACGCCGAACCGGCCCCGGGACTCGGCGATCACGAGCAGCCGCCGGACGTCAATCAGGGGCTGAAGCATCGCGCGGAGGCGCGAATGCGCGATGTCGCGTGCGAACGCCGGCAACGCCGAGCCGGGCGCATCGATCAGAAGTTGGGGGTGCCCGAACTCGCGGTAGCGCAGGCCGGTCTCGCCGGGGAGGGTCAGGTGCTCCAGCACGAACCCGGCCCGACGCAGCCGCCGGTCGAAGGTATCGAGATAGCGCACGTGCGCCGGCCGGGCCGCCGGCGCGGACACCGCGAGCTTGCCGAGGGCGGTGGCGACAATCCGGTGCGGCGCGAGCTGGCGCGGCGCCGAGAATGCGAGCGCATCGACGGCAGCGAGGTTGTCCATTCGTCCGTTCACTGGCAGATAATCTACCGCTATCGGAATCGCGTAACCGGAAAGTTTCAATCTTGACGCTCGACGCTGTACTGCGCTTGGCGCGGTGCGGAAAATCACGCAGTCGAGCCGTCCATCGGCGAGCTTTGCAAATCCCCCGCCCAATGCGACTCGGTGGCCGCACCGGGTTCCACTACCTGGCGCTCAGAAACTGCTCGGACGAAATTGCGGCCTGCTTGAGAATGGCTCGAAGCGTGCCTTCAGGAAGGTCGCCGGAGTGATTGGGGAGTGTCGTGTAGCGATTTGTGTCGGCGTTGAACCATATCTCGTGCGAACCCGCGGCTTGTCGATCGAACGTGAAGCCGAGCGTCTTCAGGCGCCGAGCGATTCGACGGTAGGAAAAGCCCGCGAGGCGTCCCATTCAATAGCCGCCGACCACCAGCGGGTAATCGAACGAATCTCCGGTTTCCTCAAGCGTCGGGCAACCATGTCGCTCCATCTGCGCCTCCAGCAACTTCTTGGCCACGTCTCGGGCGATTTCCAGCGTCTCGGTCACAGTGCGGCCCTGTGCCACCAACCCGGGAACATCCCTCGATGTCGCCAGATACACACCCTCAGGCAGCTTTTCGATATGGACATTGACGATCCGTTCCATGTGTCCGGCCTCTTCAATCCGAAGCTCGGTCTCAAGCCTAGCCCGCATTTCTCAACGAGTCACGGATACGACTCGCGGCTGGCTTCAGCGCTCGGAGCCCGTCCCCGCCGCCGCCTCTCCGATGGCGCCGATATCGAGTCGGCCTGCGTAGCCGGTCATCTCCAGGTAGCCGATGCCCGTGACCGGCTGCCCCCGCCGCTCGCCGGCGTAGCGCACCGCGCCCTCCCAGTACGGGGGAAGGATACCGTCCCCGGAGTAGACCTCCTGGGCGTCGAGACGCGGGCGGACATCGAGGCGGAGGCCGAGTTCCGGGACCGTCACCTGCCACTCCACCGGGTACTCCGCGCCGGTGGCCTCGCTCCGCCAGCGCCTTCCCGGGCGGAAGCCGACCCCACCCGGATCGATGGGACGGGCGCCGCCGGCCGCATCCACGTAAGTGCCGAATCGGTCGGGGCCGTAGCCGCCCTGCCCGTCGCGGATCCCGAACAGCATCAGATCGGAGCCGTCGTCAAGCTGCACGCTCATCCAGTCCCAGCCGACCTTGTCCTGCGCGAGGTAATCGGAGAAGAACTCGTGGTCCATCCACGCCTGCCCCTCGACCGCGAATTCCTCGTCTCCGACGGCGATGGTCCCGGTAGCGGCCAGGCGGGTGAAGGACAGGTAATACGAGACGGCCTGCGGATCGCCGGCGACCTTGCGGCTGATGCCATTGCGGCCGTGGATCACCACGGGTTTGCGCGGCTCCAGCACGAGGCGGAGCGTCGCATCCCGGTGCATCGCGACGAGCTCCTGGACGGGGCGGTCCTCGTCGCCCGGGCGCCACTCGACGCTCCAGTGGCCGTTCCAGACGCGCCGCACGGCGGCGGCGGCGCCAGCGATGCCCGGACCGGCCCGGTTCAGACGCTCGCCGACGATGAATCGTTCGCCGTCGGTGTCCGTCACCGCGAAATGCGCGAGGTACACCTGGTCGAGATCCCAGGCCGACCGCGGCTCCGCATCGACCGATCGCGCTCGACGGAAGAACGTCAGCTCGAATCCGAAGTGCCGCCCCGATGCGGTGAACAGGTTGCCGGTGTAGTACCACCACTCGGACTCGAACTCCGGGTGCGCGAAGTGATCACGCGGAAACTCGAATGTGTAGCCGGGAACGACTCGCGCGGGCGGCGTGACCGGACCGGCGTCGGCATCTACCACACCGGGAACCGCGACGGCGGTCACGACGGAAAGCACGGCGGCGAACACGACGGGGAGGCCGAGAAGCCGGGACCGCATCACGCGCTCTCGCCCGCGACTCGCCGAGCCGGGAGCGTCGCTCCGGGCGCGGAGGCGTCGGTACGGCGTCATTTTCACTTTGCACCCGCCCTCGGAGCCCCACATCCTCGGAGCGCTCCCACCGAACCCGTCCCGATTCCCGCCGGGAGACACAAGGCTGGCGGAGAACGCCGGTTGGACGGACGTCCCGACCGCACGAACGCATTACTCACTTCTCAGAACCTCGACCGGATTCAGCCGCGCCGCCATGCGAGCCGGATACAGCCCCGACGCCACACTCGCGGCGAGGACGAGCCCCAGGGCACCGGCCAGAAACGCCACCGGCCAGTCGAGCTGCACGCTCCAGCCGAACGACTGCTTGTGGATCACCAGCAGGTTCACCTGCGACCACGCGACGCCGAGCACAAGCCCGAGCATGCACGCGGCCGCCCCGAGCAGACCCGCCTGCACCAGCACCAGGGCGCGGATCTGGCCCCTCGACGCACCCTGCATGCGCAGTTGCGCAAGCTCCACCCGGCGGTCGAACACGAGATTCAGCAGCGCCTCGGCCATGCCGAGAATCGCCACCAGGATCGCGATCGCCTCCAGCGCCCAAGTGATGGCGAAGGTGCGGTCGAAGATCTCGATGGAGCGCTCCCTCAGGGTGCGGCTCGGCGTCACCACCACCTCCGGACTGGCGAGGGCGCGCACCAGCGCCTCGCGACTCCTCTCCGGGTCCGCGCCGGGAGCAAGATAGACCCCGAGACTGGACAGCCGCCGGTCGGGCAGATACGGAAGCAGCGCGCTCCGGTCGCCGATGACGAAGCCCCGATCGCCGGAGTAGTCGTAGAACACGCCGGCCACACGGAGTTCCAGGCTCTCCGCGCCCAGCGGCAGCCGGAGCATGTCGCCGGTGCCGACGCCGTGACGGTCGCTGAACAACTCGCTCACGATCACGCCGTCGCCGGCCGCAAGCTGCGGCCAGATCGCCTCCGGCGCGGGACCGTCGAGAAACTCGATGCCCGAGTGCCGGCGGTAGAGCGCCACGTCGGCGAGCCCCAGGGTGGCCGGGAGTCCGGCGTGGCGGATCGGGTAAGTGCGGTAGCGACCGACGTCCAGCACCCCGGGCACGGACTCGACCCTCTCCATCACGTCTTCATGCATGGTGGCGGGAGCGCCACGCCCGCCGACTCCGACCGGGCTCACGTAGAAATCCGCCTGCAAACGGTGTTCGACCCAGACCACCACCGTCTCGCGGAAGCTGCCGACCATCACCGCCATGCCCACGATCAGCGCCGTGGCCACCGCCATCGCGGTGACCATCACCGAGGTGCGGCCGAGCGACGCGGCAAGCCCCCGGGCCGCGAGGCGGGGGATGGCCCCGAACCGCGTCGCGAGCCACCGATCGCACAGCGCGAGCACCGCCGTCGAAAGCCGGGGGGAAATCAGCGCCGCGGCACCGATCAGACAGATCAGCGCGGCGTAGCCTCCCACCGGCATCCGATCGACGGGCGGCACGGCGGAGCACACCACCGCGAGCGCGGCCAGCCCCACGGCGACGGCGGTGAGACGGGGGTTCGCGGCGTGGACCCGGTAGTCGAGCGAAGCCGGGGTCATGGCCTCGGTGGGGGTCACGCCCGCCGCCTCGCGCGCCGGCCACCACGCGGAGAGCACCGAGACCCCGACTCCCGCCACCAGCGCAACCCCGACGGTCCACGGGCGGAACGCGATCTCCCCCGGGGTGCTGCTCACGTAGAGCGCGCTCACCGTCTGTCCGACCGCGTCCAGCGCCCCGATCGCGAGCAGCCGCCCGAGCACGAGGCCGGCCGCGACCCCGAGCGCGCCGAACACCAACCCTTCGAACAGGAACGCGGCGCGCACCATCGTCCGCGACGCCCCGACCGCGCGGACGATGCCGATCTGCGGGCGCCGCCGAACAATCCACGCGCTCACCGTGTTGTAAATGAGAAAGGCCCCGACCAGGATGGTGGCGTAGCTCATCATCCGCAGGTTCCAGCGGAACGCACCGAGCATCCGGCGGCTGTCCTCCGTTCCCGTCCCCGCCGGCAGGATCGAGGCGGCGGGCGGGAGGTGCGGCGCGAGCACCGCGCGCCAGTCCTGCGCATCACCCGCCCCACGCCCGCGGTCCCGTCCAGGCCAATCGTCCTGCACGTAGACGTAGATCCGATCGAGCCACCCGATACGGCCCAACGCCCGCTGCGCCGGCGCGATGTCCATGACCGCGAAGCGCCCGGCCGCCACCGAAGCATCGAGGACCCCTTGCACGTCGAGCTTCAGCCGGCGGTCGCCGACGACGAGTTCCAGGGTCTCCCCGGGCGACAAGCCGAGCGATGCGCTCACCCACACCGAGGATTCCCCGATCGACCCCTGGAGGTCGGACCGGCGCAGAGCGTCAGGGTCGGACCGGCGCGGGACGTCAGGGTCAGACCGGCGCAGAGCGTCAGGATCAGACCGGCGCGGGGCGCCAGGGGCAGACCGGCGCAAAGCACCGGGGCCCCGGAATCGCGCGTCTCCCACCAGATCCACCCCGAACAACGGCACCTGCTCGCCGGTCGCCGGCACCAGCGCGAAGCTCTCGATACGGGGCGAGAACGCGAGCGGCGGTTCGAGTCGCGCCAGCTCACCGTAGGTGTCCTCCGGAATGCCGCCGACCTGGGTGATCTCGTAGCGCGCCGCGCCCTGCAGCGATTCGAGCGACGAGCGGAACGACCCCATGGAGGCTTCGCTCGCGAGATCCACCGCCACGATCACCGCGACCCCCAGCGCCACCGCCGCCACCGTCAGCAGCGCCCGCACCGGCTCCGCGGCCAGCGGTCGGACGATGAGGCGGTACAGCGCCACACCCCATGCCGCAGCCGCTTCCATGGAGATCAGTCGAGGCATCGGGCGGGCCAGCGAAGCATGAGCGCCGCCCCGGGCCGGAGTCGCGGAAGGCGAGAAAGTCCGTGTCGCTTCCCGACCGCCCCCGGATGGATCGGGTTGGAATGTCTCTCGACCACGGGAACGGGAGGCGGACGATCCCATCGCCCGAGAGCGGCGGGTTCAGAGCCGGGATCGATCACGACGACGGCGCTTCGGGGACGACGGGCCGTGCCGTCGACAGATCGTCGCCGACCAGCGTGCCGTTGCTGAGCACAAGGCGGCGGTCGCACGCGGCGGCCGCGGCCGTATTGTGGGTGGCCATGAGCACGGTGGTGCCGAGCGCGCCCCGGATCTCGAACAGCAGGTTCATCACCGTCTCTGCGGTCTGCGTGTCGAGCCGGCCCGTCGGCTCGTCGGCCAGCAGCAGCGCCGGGTCGTGCACCAGGGCGCGGGCGATGGCGACGCACTGCATCTGGCCCCCCGACAACTGGTGGGGCCGGCGGTCGGCCAGGGGCGCGACCCCGGCCAGCTCCATCGTCCGCAGCGCCCGCGGACGCACCCGGCGCACCCCCGCGAGCTGCAGCGGCAGCTCCACGTTCTCCACCGCGCTCAGCGACGGCAGGAGCTGCAGGAACTGGAACACGAACCCGATCCGGGTGCGCCGCAGCCGCGTCAGGGCATCGTCGTTCAGCGCCGAAGTCTCCACCCCTTCGATCTCGACCTGTCCGCTCGAAGGCAGGTCGGCGGCGCCGGCCAGATTGAGCAGGGTCGTCTTGCCGCAGCCGCTGCGGCCCACCAGCGCGACGTATTCGCCCCGATCGAGCCGCAGGCTGACACCGTCGAGGGCGGAGACCCGCTGCTCGGCAATCGTGTAGTGTTTGCTGACGTTGCGAAGGGTGAGCACCATGACCGGCGAGACTGCTCCCAGGACCGACAGAACATGGAACGACGAAACATGGACCGGCATCATGTCATGAATGCGAAAGAGCTGAGAGCGTCGGCGGCGAATGCCGAACCCCCGCCGGGACTGAGCCCGGCGCTGGCGGCACTGTGGCACCTCACGCGGGACGAGTGGGACGCGGCGCACAACCTCGCACAGAGCGACCACAGCCGGGACGGCGCGTGGGTCCACGCGCACCTGCACCGGGTGGAGGGCGACCTCGCGAACGCGGACTACTGGTACCGGCGAGCCGACCGGCCGCCGTCGAAAGCGCCCCTCGCCGACGAGTGGGAGGAAATCGCGACCTCCCTTCTGACCGCCGAGTGCACGTAGCGCCCTCCTCGCGCACACGGAATTCGGAGGACGAAGTCATGGAATTCGAAGGTCTGCGGTAGGTCGGGCTGGAGCAACGGCCGCGCGGGCCTACCGGATGCACCGCACGTCGAGGCCCGTAATATCGAGTTCTTCCCAGGTCCGGTCGGACGTGAGCACGGGACACCCTGCGACGAACGCGGACGCAAGACAGGCCCGGTCGCCCAACCCCAGTCCGAATTTCCTCGTCACCGTGCGGAGACGGCCGCTCAGCAGCGCGGATTCCGGGCCGAACGGCAATAGTTCGATGCCCAGAGAGTCGAAGACGATCGCCACCTCGGCGTCGGACCAGCCGTCCTGATTCAGGCGTGCCGCCACCTCCGCGACGTTCACGGTGGACATCACCGCGCCGATGCGCAGCGCCTCGACGACGACCTCGGCGCCCGGCTCCTCCAGGATGACCGCGAGCACCGCCGATGCATCGAGGACAATCCGCGCCAACGGCTGGCTACTCCGACGCCGCTTCCCGGCGCCGCTCGGCGATGAACTCGTCCACCACGCTTGCGTCGCGGTTGCGCCGGCGTCGCGCGATGGCCCGCACCCGCTCCAACGCGGCATCGACGGTCTGAAGTCTGACGAAGCCGTCGTCCAGCGACATCAGCAGTTCCTGGCCGGTGTCGATGCCGAGCGCTCTGCGGAATCCGACGGGCACGACGACCCGCCCCCCGGAATCCACCTTGACGCGTCTCGATCCGACATCCCCGCCGGAACTCGCATCCACGGCGGGCAGCGGCATGACAGGCTGTTCAGGCATTAACTTGGAAACTGCCATGAATTTCACCAAATGGTGGATTGGCAATTTGTACCAGAATCTGGCGCACCGCCGCAATCAGGAATCCTCAGCCCAGCACGATGTCGAAGCGCGCGATTCGCTGGTCGGGCTCGTCGGGATGCGGCTCGAAGAGCCCCTCGCGCCCGCGCACCGTACGCTTCCCCACCGTTGCGGATCATCCCGCGTGCAGGCGATGATCCGAGCCTGAATCAGGGAGCCGCGCACCATGATTACGAGCCAGATGATTCCGAGCCAGCGCCACCTCTTCGACCTTCCCGACGATGTCGCCTACCTCAATTGCGCGTACATGGCGCCGCTCATGCATGCGGTGGTCGAGGCGGGCCGGCGGGGGGTGGAGCGCAAGGCACGGCCGTGGGAGCTCACCGCCCCGGATTTCTTCTCCGGTCCCGACCATGCCCGCGGCCTCTTCGCGCGCATCGTGAACGCCCGCGCGGAAGATATCGCGATCGTTCCGGCGGCGAGCTACGGCATGGCGATCGCCGCCCGGAACCTGCCGCTCGCGGCGGGGCGAACCATCGTGCTGCTCGCCGACCAGTTTCCATCCAACCTCTACCCGTGGCGGGCAGCCGCAGCGCGCAGCGGGGCCGAGATCGTCACCGTGGACGCGCCGGACGGAGATCTGAATGCGGCGGTGCTCGCTGCCATCGACGAGCGCACCGCCATCGCCGCCCTGCCCCACTGCCGCTGGACCGACGGGGCACTCCTCGACCTGGAGCGGATCGGCGACGCGGTGCGGACGGCCGGCGGGGCGCTCGCGCTCGACCTCACGCAGTCCGCCGGCGCCCTGCCGATCGACTTCGCGAAGGTGAAGCCCGCATTCGCGGCGTCGGCCTGCTACAAGTGGCTGATGGGGCCGTACTCGCTCGGATTTCTCTACGTTCACCCGGACTACCAGAACGGCGAGCCGATCGAGTACGGCTGGTCGCCGCGCGCGGGGGCCGAGAACTTCGCCCGCCTTGTCGACTACCGCGACGAGTACGCGCCCGGCGCGCGGCGCTACGACATGGGGGAGATGTCGAACTTCCATCTGATGCCGATGGCGATCGCGGCGATGGAGCAGGTCCTGGCCTGGGGAGTGGAGAACATCGCCGGAACGCTGAGCGCCCGGACCGCGGCCATCGCGGCGCGGGCGCACGCCATCGGCCTCGGTTCGCAGCCCACGTCGCGGCGGGCCGGCCATTTCCTGGGCCTCCGGTTCGCCGGCGGAATCCCGCCGGGGTTGCTCGACACGCTCGCCCGCGAGAAGGTCCATGTAAGCGTGCGCGGCAGCTCCGTGCGCGTCACGCCCCATCTCTACAACACCGACGCGGACGTGGATCGGCTCTTCGCAGCGCTCGAACCGGTGCTCGCCGCGGTGGCATGAGCGGCGTTGGCCGGCCCGGGCGCCGAAATCGCGCGGGATAGACGCCCGGATCCGCTGCCATCGAATGTGGGCGGGGCGGCGAAGGGGGCGTCGAGCGGTGGCGAAAACGGACAGTAAATCGTCCGCGGCAGCGATCTCGACCCCGGTCAAAACCTGCCCACGCCCCGGCCACACCTCGGCCACTGGTGCCGTCACCCTCGGCGACCGAGAGGCACGAAGAACGCGATCGTGACCATCAACCTCCCAACGGCGCTCGGGCCGGAGAGCATCCGGATTGCGGAAGCGATCCGCGCGGCGGGGGGGCGGGCCATCGTCGTCGGGGGCTGGGTGCGCGACCACCTGCTCGGCGTGCGCTCGAAGGACGTGGACATCGAGGTGTTCGGTCTCCGCATCGAACGCCTGGAAGCATTGCTCGCCGACTTCGGCCGGGTGCACGCGGTGGGCCGCGCGTTCGGGGTGTTCCGGGTCGGGGGCATCGACGTCGACTTCTCGCTGCCGCGGCGCGACAGCAAGCGCGGCCCCGGACACCGCGGCTTCGACGTGACCCCGGAACCGACACTCGATTTCGCCGAGGCCGCGCGGCGCCGCGACCTCACGGTGAACAGCATCGGCCTCGACCCGCTTACCGGCGAGATGCTCGACCCGCACGGCGGGCGCCGCGACCTCGAACGCCGCGTGCTCCGCGCCACCGATCCCGAGCATTTCCCCGAGGATCCGCTGCGCGGCCTGCGGGTGGCTCAATTCTCGGCCCGCCTGGAGATGACGCCGGACGAGGAACTCGTCGCGCTGTGCCGGACCCTCGATCTCGACCAGCTTTCGGGCGAACGGGTCTTCGACGAATTCACGAAACTCCTGCTCCGCGCCGCCCGACCCTCCATCGGCTTCCGGTTTCTCGAAGAATCCGGTCAGCTCCGCTTCTTCCCCGAGCTCGACGCCCTGAGGGGCGTGCCGCAGGAGCCGGAGTGGCACCCGGAAGGGGACGTGTGGGTGCATACCCTCATGGTTCTGGACGCAGCGGCCGCACTGCGTGACGGCGGAGGGGGACCCGGTGAGCGGGGCCGCGCCCCTCCGACCCGTGTTCCCGCCGCAGCCGCCCCACCCGACACCGACCGACGCGATGCGGACGACCGCGCCCCGCCGATGGTGGATACCGGCTGGATGCGCGACGACGCGGAGCATGGCGAGGGCGACAAGAGCAGCGCAACCCGGCCGGCCGAAGATGACGAGCACGACTGGGACGGCGCGATACCGTCGGCCGAGGACGAAAGGCGACCACACGGCGGCGACGACGACCTCGCGCTGATGTTCGGTGCGCTCTGCCATGACCTCGGCAAGCCGGGGACCACCGAGCGGATCGACGGCCGGGTCCGGTCGTACCGGCACGATGTTGCAGGGGTCGCCCCCACCCGGGCACTGCTTGAGCGGATGCGGGCGCCGGGCGCGCTCATCGACCGGATCGCGGCCCTGGTCGAGCACCATCTGGCCCCGGCGCTGTTCGTCAAGAACCGGGCGACCGCGAAGGGCTACCGCCGGCTCGCCCGCAAGCTCGAGCGCGCCGGGGCCAGCATCGAGCTGCTGGTCAGGGTCGCACGCGCCGACCACCTCGGGCGCACCACCGCCGACGCCCTCGCCGGCCGCTTCGACGCCGGTGATGCGTTCCTCGCCGCCGCCCGCGCCCACCGCGTCGAGCACGCCGCCCCGCGCGACGCCGTCCTCGGGCGGCATCTCGTCGCGCGCGGGATGCCGCCCGGCCCCGGGTTCGCGCCGATTCTGGAGCGATGCCGCGAGCTCCAGGACGAGACGGGCTGGACGGACCCCGAACGCATCCTCGACCAGGTGCTGGCCGAATACTCGTCTCCTTCACATACGCATTGATGCGCATCGGTGAAATTTTCACGCTAGAGTGCCCGCACACCACTGAGAGGCCAGCACCATGCGGTTGTTCCGAAAGGCGATGACGATCCCGAGCGCCGCCGAGGCGCTGCCCGGACGCCCCGACCCGCTCCCCACCCCGAACACGAGCTTCATCGGCGGCCGTTCCATCAAGCCGCCGTTCCCGGAAGGGATGGAGTGCGCACAGCTCGGCCTCGGCTGCTTCTGGGGCGCGGAAAAGGCGTTCTGGAACCTGCCGGGGGTACATGTGACCGCGGTCGGCTACGCGGCGGGTGCGACTCCGAACCCGACCTACGAGGAGGTGTGCAGCGGCCGCACCGGGCACAACGAGGTGGTGCTCGTCGTCTTCGATCCGGACCGCATCGGCTACGACGAGATACTGAAGATATTCTGGGAGGCCCACGACCCCACGCAGGGCATGCGTCAGGGCAACGACGTCGGCACCCAGTACCGCTCCGGCATCTACACCGGCTCCGAGGCTCAGACCGAGCAGGCGCTCGCATCGCGCGACGCCTACCAGCAGGCGCTCTCCGCCGCGGGCCACGGCCGCATCACCACCGAGATCCTGGAAGCCGGCCCGTTCTACTACGCCGAGGACTACCACCAGCAGTACCTTGCGAAAAACCCGTTCGGCTACTGCGGCCACGGCGGCACCGGAGTCGCCTGCCCGGCCGGGGTCGCGGCCTGATCATCCGGGGCATTGCAACCCCGGCGCCGCTCGCCAGTCACTCACCTGTCGAAAATGTCGAACGCCACGCCAACGATTACCCGGATCGGATTGGAACGCTTCGCGGCGTTCGAGTCACTGGTCCTGTCGCCCTCACCCGGACTCAACGCCCTCCTGGGTGCCAACGGCACCGGAAAAACGCATCTCATGAAGGTGGCGTACGCGGCGTGCGACACGAGGAATACCAGAGCAAGATTCCCGGACAAGTTGGCGCGCCTCTTTCTGCCGTCGAACGGGCACCTCGGACGTCTGGTCAAACGCCAGCGCGGCCGTTCCCGCGCCACTGCCGAAATAGCGTGGGGAGCAGAATTCGTTCGGACCACGTTTTCCGATCTGGCCAAGTCACCGGAATCCGCCGCCGTGCGGGGAAAACGCGCGCCGAACGCATCGAAACGTCATGCTTCCTCCGTCTACATACCTGTGAAGGAAATGCTGGCGAACGCGCCCGGATTTCGCTCCTTGTACGCCGCACGAGACATCCACTTCGAGGAAATGTACTCCGACATTCTCGATCGCGCGTTTCTTCCGCCTCTTCTCGGCTCTCCCGATCAGTCGCGCCGCCAACTTCTCGACAAGTTGCGAAAGGCTCTGGAGGGAAAGGTATGGTATGAAGGAGAGGAGTTCTTTCTCGGTAGCAAGCAAGGCAAGCTGGAGTTCACTTTGCTGGCGGAAGGGCTGCGCAAGCTCGGGCTGCTATGGCTTCTGATTCAAAACGGCACTCTTACCGAAGGGTCGGTCCTGTTCTGGGATGAACCCGAGGCCAATCTGAATCCCAAGCTGTTCGGGCCGGTAATTGAAATTCTGCTTGAATTGCAACGGCAGGAGGTACAGATATTCATCGCCACTCATGACTATCTGATCCTGAAGCAACTGGACCTGCAAACCGGAAGAGATGACCGGATCTCCTACCACGCCCTATATCGGGATGACGACTCGGGTGATCTGGTGTGCAACACCACGGACTCCTACCATGCCATTGACCCCAATGCCATCTCCGAAGCCTTCTCGGAAGTTTACGATCGAGAGATTCGGCGCAATCTCGGGGAGTACCGGTGACTACGCTGAGAGAAGGAGATCTCCGTCTCGCGCTTCCCGGACAGGTGAGCGGAAGGAAATTCGACGGCGCCGGACACCGTTTGTCGCATTGCGGATTGAAGGCTGTAGACTGGATTCTGGATCTGCCCGAACGGATCTACTTCGTCGAGATCAAGGATCCTGAAGCTCCGGGCGCTGAATTACACAAACAGAGCAAGCGTTTTCTTCAAGATTTTCTGGCAAGCAACCCGACTCCCAATCTGGCAGAAAAATTTCGCGATTCGTTTCTCTACGAGTAGGCTTGCGATCGGGTCGAGAAGCCGATCAGCTATTTTGTAGTCGTCGCCTCCGGCACTCTGGATGACCCTCAGCTACTCGCTCTCACCGACGATCTGAGGCGCAGAATGCCGGTGGGAACGCCAGCGAATTGGATCCGACCGATAGCGCATGACTGCCACGTGGTCAACGTTGCCAAATGGAACGAGTTACTTCCGCAATACGCTCTATCCAGAGACTCCGCAACGGATTCCCAAGCATCGTAATTCCCTGCCTATTCTTCCCGTGTCATCCGGCACCGTCCATATGCAATAAGAATGAGCAGCGCATGGCCGGGTTCTCGTCCGGCGTCGGCGTCATTGCCGATGCGGCAGTCCGATTCGGGCGAGAGCCGCGGCCGTCCAGCCGGGAACTGCCTCGGCGACCCACCAAGCCCCGCTTTTCAGGATCGCAACCTCCTGGTGCGGTCGGTCGGGATCGGTATTGTCGTAGAGCAGGACCCCGTCCGCCCGCTCGACCGCCACCGGCAGATTGGCGTGTGAGCGCGCAAACCGCCGCCTTGCGCCGACTTCTGGGATATCGTGGCCGCCGAGCGCGACCCGGCTGCGGATGCGGTCGAGCGCCTGCTCCGGGGTGCCGACCGAGACGTAGTGCAGGACGATTCAGTAGCCGGCCTGCCGCGCCGCCGTCATGTGGCGGAGAATGCCGGAACCGGCAAGCGTAGTCTCCACCAGATGCGTCAGGCCGGCAGCAAGCGCAACCCGTCGGCGGCGCAACGCCTCGCGCGCCGCCTGTCCGGGACCGCCAGCCATCATGCCGCGTGCGATCGCATCGGGGTCGATGATATCGACCCCTTCAAAGCCGTTCATGCGTGTCAGGGTGGACTTGCCGCACCCGTTCGGGCCGGCAACGACGAGGAGGGTCGGCATGGCGTCGGACGCCGGCCGCGTCAGGCCGAGTCGTCGCCGGGCTTCTTCAGCACCCGGTCCCCTTCCTTGGTCCGTGCGATATAGGCGCCGTCGGAGCGGACGCCGTAGAGCGTTCCGCCGGCCTCGACCTGGGCGGCCAGGTCCGCCTTGATCTGCTCGCGCCAGTCCTTCGGGAACCCCGGTATGTCGGGCGGCGGGACGGGGGCATGTCTCTGCTTGCTCATGGTGCCGACCATACCTTCGACCACCAGGCTGTTCAATCCGCCGGTCGACAAGACGACTGGGGTGCGCTGTGACCAGACGGTGGTGTTGATCGGTGAGAGGGGCAAGAGGTGCTATCCGCAGCCGCTGCGGCGCATCAAGTACCACGATGCGGGCACGGGCAAGACGTTCGACTTCCTGGCCAATCACTTCGTCGTCTCGGCGCCCACGGTGGCAGAGCTCTATCGTTACCGCTGGCAGGTCGAGCTTTTCTTCAAGTGGATCAAGCAGCACTTACGCATCAAGTCGTTCTTTGGGACCTCGCAGAACGCGGTCAAGACGCAGATATGGATTGCGGTGACGGTGTATGTCCTGGCGGCGGTGCTGAGGAAGCGGTTTGGGCTCTCGGCCGAGCTCTACACAATTTTTGCAGGTGTTGAGCTTGACCCTGTTCGAGAAAATGCCCATTTTCAAGATGTTTTCCGATGTCGACTACAATTTATCGAATCTCGAAAACCCTGACAAACTGATCTTGTTCGAATAATTATTGGGACACTAGTGGTCCGTTTTTTCAACATCAGCCACAACCTCTTCGTCAAATCTGGTAAGCATTGCCATTTGTGTCTGGTTCTAATGTGAATAACTTACTGGCTGGCGCTGGTAGTGTCAGGAAGGTGACTGTCCAAATATTGAAGTACGAGTTCGTCCGTGATGGTCCCGGTGGTGTCCGAGAAGTATCCCCGGCCCCAAAAGCGGCGTCCCCAGTATCACTTCCGGATTTCGGGGAACTCGCGTTGGACCCTGTGGGACGAACAGCCTTTCATCTTGCGGACGAGATCGGAGATGGCGAGTTTTGGGGGCACGGACACGAACATGTGCACGTGGTCGCTTGAGAGCACACCATGCAAGATTTCAACGCCGTTCTCGCGGCAGATCTGACCACAAATGGTCCGAACCCGGGGACGCAGATCACCAACCAGAACCCTGTAGCGGTATTTCGTCGATCACACGATGTGGAACCGGTGGTAATAAACGCAATGCACGGAGCGACTATATTGCATGACCATGTCCTTCCCAAAATGAACCTTCTCCTTCAAAGGCAGCTCATTTTGGGAAGGACATGGTCATAACACAATTCGTTTTCTCTGAAGCGGTATCCGACTGGAAGTCGGAGGCTTCAAACCAAATAGTGGAAAGTGAATGTCTTTTTTCGACGTTTCGTTCTCACACCGGAACGCACCGGCGGTGCGCACATGGGTTCAGGCGAATGTCAGTCCCATGCCCGCGGGCGCGAGGTAGGCCTGTTCCTGCTCCAGATCGGCACGGGTGAGCGGGTGGGCGTCCAGCCAGCCCGGGGGGAATGCGACCGACAGCGACTCGCCCTTCGCGAGCGCCGCGACGCCCGGGACGAATGCGTCCGCGCGAGAGCGGTTCAGCACCACCGCGAGGCGGAGCAGGAGGCAGAGCCGGCGCGCGCGGCACGCCTCCGGTGGGTCGAGCTGCTCGAACACCGAGACCGGGAATTTCCTCCGATGTCCGCGTACCAGCGCCGCCAGCATCGACTGCGCCTGGCGCGAGAACCCGGACATGTCGCCGTTGGCGAGCAGGTAGGCACCGTGCTTGTGATACTGGTGGTGGGAGACGAAGAGCCCCGCCTCGTGCAGGCGCGCCGCCCAGCCCAGCATCTGCCCCGCGTCCTCGCCTTCAATCTCCCAGGACGCCGCCACCTGACGGTGCAGCGCGAGCGCGGTCACCACCACCCGCGCACCCTGGGCGGCGTCGATGCGATATCGCTCGATCCGACGCTCGACCGTGGCGTCGCGCACATCCTCGTGGCGGATGCGACCGATGAGGTCGAACAGCAGCCCCTCGCGAAGCGCCATCTCGGACACGTCGAGGTACTCGATGTCGAGCGCGTCGAGGACGGCCGACAGCACCGCAACGCCCCCGGGGAGTACCGGGCGCCGATCCTCCCGGAGTTCCCGGAGCTTGATGGCATCGACATGCCCGGCCCTAACCAGAGCGCGCCGTATCCGGCGCAACGCCCCCCGATCGACGCCGTGCTCGCACCAACCGGCGGCGCGGGCGATCGCCGCGATGGCCCGGACCGTGCCCGACGCGCCGACCGCCGAGCGCCACCCCGCGTCCCGGTACCGCCGCTCGATCGGCTCGAGCTCGACGCGCGACGCGAGCACCGCGCGCTTCATCGAGTGCTTGTCGATGCGGCCATCGGGGAAGAAGCGCCGGCTCATGCTCACGCAGCCCATGTACAGGCTCTCGCGATGCGTCGGCGTGAAGCCGCGCCCGATGATGCATTCGGTGCTGCCGCCGCCGATGTCGATGACGAGGCGCGGTTCGCCGCGGCCGGCGAGCGCGTGCGCCACGCCCAGGTAGATGAGCCGGGCTTCCTCGCGGCCCGCGATGACCTCGATGGAGTGGCCGAGGACGCGCTCCGCCTCGCGCCGGAACACCTCGCCGTTGCGGGCGCTGCGCAGCGTGTTGGTGCCGACCGCCCGCACCGCGTGCTCCGGCATCCCGCGCAGGCGCTGCGCGAAGCGGCGAAGACAGGCGAGCGCATTCTCGGCGGCCTCACGACCGAGCCGCTTCCGGTCGTCGAGCCCGGCCGCGAGGCGCACGGGCTCGCGCAGCCGGTCGACGATGTCCAGGTGGCCGTCGACGACCTTGCCGATCACGAGATGAAAGCTGTTGGAGCCGAGATCGATCGCGGCGAGGGGCTCGGGAACGGGGGGTGGGTCGCCCACCGTCGCGGGCGCCTCCCCCCATCGCGATGGGCGCGGGACGGCGTTCATCGCGTCATCCCACATCCCACCGCTTCCCGCCCTGGTTCGACGGCGGTCTCCTCGACGAAGGTCTCCTCGATGGGGATCTCCATGCGCACCACGCGATGCGCCGGGAACCGGCACGAGAACCGGCTGCCTTCGCCGGGGCGGCTCTCGACCTCGAGTTCAGCGTCGTGCCGCACGAGGACGTGCTTCACGATGGCGAGCCCGAGCCCGGTCCCGCCCCTTTCGTGCGAGCGCGCCTTGTCCACACGGTAGAACCGCTCGGTGAGTCGCGGGATGTGATGGGCCTCGATGCCGCCTCCGGTATCGGTCACATCCAGCCGTGCGCCCCCCGCTCCGTCCGGCGCCCATTGCAGCCGCACGGTCCCGCCGGCGCGGGTGTGCTGCACCGCGTTGAACGCGACGTTGGAGAACGCGCTGTAGAGTTCGTTCCAGTCGCCGAGCAGGCACAGCGCGCAGTCCGCATCCCGATGGATTCGGTGCGCCCCGTCGCTGAGCGCGACGGCATCCCTGGCGATCGATTCGAGCATGTCCGTCACCGCGACGCGTTCGGAGCCCGCGGCCCCGGGGGTCGCCTCCAGCCGCGAGAGCTGTAGCAGATCTTCGACGATCCGGCTCATGCGCGCTGCCTGTTGCGACATCTGCTCGACCGGCCGCCCGAACTCGGCCGGAAACTGCGCGTCGTCCCGCAGCGCCTCCAGATACCCGACGATGACGGTGAGCGGGCTCCTCAGTTCGTGCGACACGTTGGCCACGAAATCCTTTCTCGCCAGCTCCAGGTTGTGGATTCGGCTCACGTCGCGCACGAGCATCAGCCGCCGGCTGCCGCCGTAGGGGACGACTCGGATCAGGAGCTGGACGACTTCACGCAGGGGAGAAGAGAGCTGGATCGGCTCGTCGAACTCCTCCGCGTTCAGCATGTCGGCAAAGCTCGGATGCCGAATGAAGCCGGACACCGGCAGTCCGATGTCGCGCGGGCGCTCCAGCCCGAGCAGCCGGCTCGACGCCGCGTTCATCCACAGAATGTTCCCGACGGCGTCGAGGACGATCGCGCCGTCCGGCATCGCCTCCGCTGCTTGCTGGAACCGCATCACCACCTTGCGCAGACGCTTCTTGCGCTTGCGGTTCTGGCGACGGATCCGACTCAGCGACTCGAACACCTGGGCCCAGATCCCGCGGGTTTCGGGTTCCGGCCCCCGACCGCCACTCGCGAGCCAGCGGGCCAGAAGGTGCACGTGGTAGACGTGCCATGCGAGGCAGGCGCACGCACCGCAGAGTAGCAGCCACGGCGTGAGCCCCAGCAGCCAGTCCGCGACCCCGAGCGCCACCGCCCCCGCCGCGAACCGGCGCCATTCACGGGCGCGGGCGCTCGATATCGTCATCAGTCCGGGTGGCGGGAGAACCGGTAGCCCGTGCCGTGCACGGTCTGCACGAACCGGTCGTAGCCTTGCCCGGAGAGCGCCTTGCGCAGCCGGCGGATATGGACATCGACGGTGCGCTCCTCGATATACACACTGCGCCCCCAGACCCGATCGAGAAGCTGGCTGCGGGTGAAGACGCGCTCGGGGTGACTCATGAAGAAGTGGAGCATGCGGAACTCCGTCGGCCCGAGTCGGATCATCTCTCCCCGGCCGGTAGCGCGATGGCTCCCCGGATCGAGGCGCAGACCGTCGACCTCGATCGGGTCGTCGTCGCCGACCGGGGTGGTCCGTTTCAGCACCGCGGAGATGCGCGCGACCAGCTCCTTCACGGAGAACGGCTTGACCACGTAGTCGTCGACACCCGCCTCGAACCCGCTCAGCTTGTCGATTTCCTCGCCCTTCGCGGTGAGCATGATGAGCGGGATCCTGCGGGTGGCGTCGCGGCGGCGAAGCCGGCGCGCGAACTCCAGGCCGCTCACCCCCGGCAGCATCCAGTCGAGCAGGATGAGGTCGGGCGGGAGCGCCTCGATCTCCAGGTCCGCGTGCGCGGCATCGGCCACGGTGCGGATCTCGAAGCCGGCCCGGGAAAGCGCGTGCTGCACCATCTCCCGGATGGCGGCCTCGTCCTCCACCAGCAGTATGCTTTTGCTCACCGACGGGCCATCCCCCGGACCCTCCGCGACTGCGCACATTTCAACTTCGGTCAATGACATTTGTGTGACAGCCGCGCGACCCGGTTTTCATCTTGAAGCAAATGCGCCTTTGGTGGTTGATGCGAATGCTCCACTGCCTCTTGCGCCAGCCCCTTGGCGCCTTCAGGCGATTGCCGGGGAGCGCCGGGTCTCCCAGGCGCGTGGCTGCACCAAACTGCTCGAGGTTGCGCCGAATAGTACGCTGATTCCCGTGCGCGGCTGCGGTTCGGTGAAATGTTCGCCCCGGCGTTGTCGCGGGAATGCCGATTCCGGAGTCATGTAAGATCCGGCCCCGCCTCCCCTCCCGGTCATGGAGCTCACCCGGATGCCCGAACCGCAGCGCGAACAGATCGAGCACGCCATCGCTTCGTACCACGACCCCTACCTGGAGTCCGATCTCCGGAGCGCCAGGGCGATCAAGTCGCTCGACATCGAGAGCGGGCGCGTCCGGGTCGGGGTGATGCTCGGGTTCCCCGCGGCCGGGCACCGCGCCGCGCTCACGGCCGCGCTGAGCGAAAGGATCCGCACCGTGGACGGCGTCGAGGACGTGGAGGTGGAGGTCGGCTGGAAAGTCGCCTCGCACGCGGTCCAGCAGGGCCTGGAAGCGCTGAAGGATGTGCGCAACATCATCGCCGTCGCGTCGGGCAAGGGTGGAGTCGGCAAGTCCACCATCGCCGCCAACCTCGCCCTCGCGCTCTCGGCCGAGGGCGCCACGGTCGGCGTGCTCGACGCCGACATCTACGGGCCCAGCCAGCCGCGGATGCTGGGCGCGCAGGGGCAGCCGGACTCGCGCGACGGCAAGTCGCTCGAGCCGATGACCAGCTACCGCATCCAGTCGATGTCCATCGGCTATCTCATCGAGGAGGACACCCCGATGATCTGGCGCGGGCCCATGGTCACCCAGGCCCTGGAGCAGCTCCTGCGCGACACGAACTGGCGGGAGCTCGACTACCTCGTGGTGGATCTGCCGCCCGGCACCGGCGACATCCAGCTCACCCTCGCCCAGCGCATTCCAGTGAGCGGGGCGATCATCGTCACCACCCCGCAGAACATCGCGCTCCTCGATGCGCGCAAGGGACTCGCGATGTTCGAGAAGGTCAAGGTGCCGGTGCTCGGCATCATCGAGAACATGAGCACCCACATATGCAGCCATTGCGGGCACGAGGATCACATCTTCGGGGAGGGCGGGGGCCGGCGGATGGCCGAAGAGCACGGGGTGGCTCTGCTCGGCGACATCCCCCTGACCCGGTCCATCCGCGAGGACGCCGACGGTGGACAGCCCACGGTGGTCAAGGACCCGGACGGACCGATCGGCCGACGCTACCGCGAGATCGCGCGGCGGGTAGCGGCGAAGCTCTCGCTCAAGGCGAAGGACTACAGCCAGGCCTTCCCCAAGATCGTCATCCAGTAGGGATCCTGATCGGCCGGCATGAGCATCAAGTCGGACCGCTGGATTCACAGGATGGCGCACTCGCAGCGTCTGATCGATCCGTTCGAGCCGGAGCAGGTGCGCGAGCGGGACGGGGGTCGGGTCATCTCGTTCGGAACTTCCAGCTACGGCTACGACATCCGCTGCGCCGACGAATTCAAGATCTTCACCAACATCAACTCCGCCGTCGTCGACCCGAAGAACTTCGACGATTCGAGCTTCGTGGACCTGCAGGCCGATGTCTGCATCATCCCGCCGAACTCCTTCGCGCTGGCCCGCACCATCGAGTACTTCCGCATCCCGCGCAACATCCTCACCATCTGCCTCGGCAAGTCCACCTACGCCCGCTGCGGCATCATCGTCAACGTGACCCCGCTGGAGCCGGAATGGGAGGGCCATGTCACCCTGGAGTTCTCCAACACCACGCCGCTGCCCGCGAAGATCTACGCCAACGAAGGTGTCGCTCAAGTCCTGTTCTTCGAGTCCGACGAAGTCTGCGAGACCTCCTACCGGGACCGCGCCGGGAAGTACATGAGGCAGCGCGGGGTGACGCTGCCGAAGGCGTGAGCGGGGGCGCGGCGCGGCCGGGCTCGCCGCCAGCAAAGGGGACAGTGCGGCCGGGGCTTCTCCGGCGACTTGCCGCGCTGGTCTACGATGCACTCCTCCTCTTCGCGGTGCTGTTCGTGGCGACCATTCCCGTGCTGGTCGTCACCGGCGGACAGGCGGTCGGCCCGAACCAGCCCGCGTTCACCGCCTGGCTGCTGGGCGTGAGCTACCTCTACCTCGGCTGGTGCTGGACGAGAAGCGGTCAGACCCTCGGCATGCGCGCCTGGAGGATGCGGGTACGCACCCGCGACGGCGCCCGGCTCGGCTGGGGGCACGCGCTCGCGCGATTCGCCGCCGGTCTCGTCTCGATCGGGGCCGCCGGCGTCGGCCTGCTGTGGGTCGCCGTCGACCGGGACCGGCTGAGCTTGCACGACCGCCTTTCCGGCACCGTGCTCGAGATGATCTCCGGGGAGCACTGACTCGGTGGCGTGATCGGCAGGGCCTCACTTTGAAATTCTGCCCGGGATCTCCGGTCTGCATGCACAGGATTTCTCGAAAGTTCAGGAATCAAAGTGAGGCCCTGCCGCATGTTCCGGGCCATTCCCGGCGATCTGCGCTTCGAGAGCCGGCCCGCAGTGCGCGGCCGACGTCCGCGGCGAGCCGCGATGCCGGCCAGTCCCCACCGCCGGCGCCCGGTTCAGCGCACCCGCCGCAGCAGCCACACCCCCACGGCCAGGAACAGCAGCGTCGGCGCGAAGGCGCTCAGCGCCGGGTTCAGACCGTAGACGATGCCCATCTTTCCGGAGACCTGGTTGACGACATGGAAGGTCACCGCGATCAGGCAGCCGACGAGAATCCGCTGCCCGATCCCGGAGTCGCCGAGCCGTCCCAGCACCAGCGGCACCGCCAGCACGATCATCACCCCGGTCGCGAGCGGATAGACGACCTTCATCCACAGCGCGAGCTCGTACTCGGCGGTATCGAGTCGGTTCTCGCGCAGATAATCGATGTATCGCATCAGGGCGCGTCCGGACAGGCTCTCCAGGCGAGCCGAGGAGAGCCTGACGAGATCGGGCCTCAGCCGGGTCTCCCACACCACGTCCGGGATGGATCGGGTCACCACGCCGTCGGCCGAGATTTCACTTGAGCGCACGGACTCGAATCTCCACGCTCCGTCGCGATACTGCGCCCGCGTAGTGTGGGTCATGGTCCGCAGGCTCCCGTCCGGATCGATGTCGTAGATGTACATTTCCTCGACCGCGTCGCCGGGCTGAACCCGCACCGCATTGATGAAACGCCGTCCTTCCCTGATCCAGTATCCGGTTTCCTCACTCTGGGCCTCGCCGAGGGCGACGGCGCGGCGGGACTGGGCGAGACGCTCGCAGAAGGGAGCGACCACCTCTCCGACCACGACCGCGACGACCATGAGTACCACCGCGCCGCTGAGCACCGAACCGAGGGTGCGCACCACCGACACCCCGGCGGCGCGGACCACGGCGAGTTCGTGCGAGACGGCCAGGGTCCCGAGCCCGATGAGGGCACCGATCACCGAGGCGAGCGGAAACAGGACGACCGCGTACCTCGGCATGGTCAGGAGCACGTATTCGAGCGCACCGCCGATGCCGTAGCGCCCCCGGCCGACCGCATCGAGTTCCTCGACGAACCCCACCACCGCACTGAGCGACAGGAGCACGGCCAGCGCCAGCAGGGCGCCGCCCACGACGTGCCGGGCGATCCAGACGTCGAGGATCCTCATGACGCCGCGCCTTCGCCGCGCGAGTGCCGGAGCAAACGCGCCTTCGCACCGAGACGCCGGGCGCCGGTCGTCTGCGCCAGGAGCAGGATGAGAACCACGAGAGCCATCGCCACGTGTACGGGCCACACCCCCACCAGCTCCGGCACCATGCCGCGCTCGACGAGGTTCTCAAAGATGCTGATCGCGTTGCTGTAGACGAAGTAGACGACGACAGCCAGAAACAGCCTTCCGTAGCGCCCTTCACGCGGCGTGGTCCGCGCGAGCGGCACCGCCAGCATCCCCAGCACCAGGATGGAGACCGCGGCCGAGAGCCGCCGCTGGAGCTCTGCGAGGTGGCCGGGCTCCGCGGAACCGAACAGCTCCACAGTCGAGAGAATCCTGCCCGCGCGCGCGCGGCTGCCCCCCGACCCGGTCTCCACGCGAATCGCGTAGCGCTCGAACCGGGTCACCGAGAACTGCGGCGCGCCCGGCCGCCCCACATAGCGGTATCCATCCTCGAGCACCATGTACCGGGCTCCGCTCTCGGGGTGCGCCTCCTGCCAGGCGGCGGCCGAGATCACCACGTACTGCCGGTGAGGCTTGCGCACCCGCACGAACACGTCCGTCATCCGGCCGCTCTCCGAGTCCACCGCCTCGACGTAGATGACCTGATCTCCGTTGCCGAATTCCTTGAACCTTCCGGGCACGAACATCCCGCTCTCGGCCTCCTGCTTCGCCTCTTCGAGCAGCGCCGACCGCATCGACTCCGCGCTCGGGGAGACGAACAGCGACACCACCGCTCCCACGAGCGCGAACCCCGCCACCACCCGGAAAATCCCCCGCGACAGACTCCACAGCCCGACCCCCCCCGCTCCGAACGCGACCACCTCGCTGTCCCGGTAGAGGCGACCGAGACCGATGAGCACCGCGAGATAGAGTGCGAGCGGCAGGAACGCGGGAAGCTTCTCGACGAGCTTCAGGGCGAGGATCCGGAGGATCAGATCCGGCGCCACCGCGCCGGAAGCCGCGTCGGAGAGGATGCGCGAGAACCGATCCGCCCCGTAGACCAGAACCAGCACCGTGAGCACCACCGCGCAGGTGCGCAGCACTTCACGGCCGAGGTAGCGTTCGATGATCAAGGCACTATGGTCGGCGCAGAGTCGATGCGGCGATGGAGCCATGGGATAACTCCATTGGGACAGCCCTCTGCTCTGGATTTCGCGCCGAACAGTATTGCAGAGGACCATCGCCCCGTCTTCCTGTGTGTCTGTTGCCCCCTTGAGTCCGACAGGCTTCCCTTCAGTGGCCGGCATCGGCGACCATGAGCCGATGCCCGAAACCGAAGCCGATACCTGCCGAAAGCTCGTCGTTCCCATGCTCCAGCAGGCAGGCTGGGACGACCCGCCGTATGCGATCGACGAGCAGCGGACCTTCACCGACGGGCGCATCGTGTTCGTCGGGGGCAAGGCACGACGCGGCAGGCGCAAACGTGCCGACTACCTCCTGCGCTACCGGCCCGACTTCCCCATCGCCGTTGTCGAAGCCAAGGCGCGCTACAAGGATGCCGCCGAGGGCCTCCAGCAAGCGCGTGATTACGCCCAGACACTCGGTCTCAGATTCGCCTATGCGACGAATGGCATCACTCTCATCGAAGTGGACTATACGACCGGTGTGGAAAGAGCTGTCGACACCTTCCCATCGCCCGAGGATCTCTGGCGGCGGCTGTGCACGGCAGACGGTCTGACGGATCCTGCAACGGTCCGGAAATTGCTGGAACCGACCCGACCGGACCCGAGCCGACCGCTGCGTTACTACCAGGAACTTGCCGTCAACCGCGCGGTCCGGAGCGTTCTCTCCGGCCGCAATCGCATCCTGTTGACGCTCTGCACCGGATCGGGCAAGACCGCTGTCGCATTCCAGATCGCCTGGAAGCTCTGGTCTGCCCGCTGGAACACAAAGGACACCGCACGCAAGCCGAAGATGCTCTTCCTCGCCGATCGCAACTTCCTTGTCGACGATCCGATGGCCAGGGACTTCAGCCTTTTCGGGGACGCCCGCCACAAGATCGCCGGAGGCGACGCTTCGCTGAGTCGAGACATTTACTTCGCGACCTACCAGAGCATCGCGCGCGACGAGCGCCGGCCGGGCCTCTATCGCGAGTACCCGCGGGACTTCTTCGACCTCGTCATCGTCGACGAGTGCCACCGGGGCAGCGCCCGCGATGACGGCACCTGGCGCGAGATCCTGGAGTGGTTCGAGCCTGCAACCCAGATCGGCATGACCGCCACGCCGCGCCTCGAGGACAACATCGACACCTACGCGTACTTCGGCGACCCGATCTACGAGTACAGCCTCGCGCGGGGTATCGACGACGGTTTTCTCGCCCCCTTTCGCGTGCATCGCGTCATCACCGATTACGACGCCGCCGGGTGGCGGCCAAGCCAAGGTGAGCTCGATCGATACGGCCGGGAAATCCCGGATGCCGAGTACCATACGCCGGACTTCGAGCGCCGGGTCGCGCTCAGGGCGCGGACCCGCGCCATTGCCCGTCACCTCGCCGGGTTCATGCGCCAAACCGATCGGTTCGCGAAGACGATCGTCTTCTGCGTCGATCAGGAGCATGCGCTGGAGATGCGCAGTGCGCTTGTCGAGCTCAACTCGGACCTGGTCAGGCAGCACCCCGACTACGTGTGCCGCGTCACGGCGGACGAAGGCGACATCGGAAGCGCGCATCGGGTCAGATTCCAGGATGTCGACACCCGCTCACCCATCATCCTGACCACATCCCATCTGTTGACCACCGGCCTCGATGCGCCGACCTGCAAGAATGTCGTGCTGGCCCGGGTCGTGGGCTCGATGCCGGAGTTCAAGCAAATCATCGGGCGAGGCACGCGACTTCGCCCCGATTACGGCAAGCTCGCGTTCAACATCATCGACTACACGGGCACGGCGACCGAAAAGTTCGCGGACCCGGCCTTCGACGGCCCTCCGGTCCACGAGGACGAAGAGGCCATCGACCATGCGGACGAGCTTGTCGAGTCCGTGGACATTCGGGATAGGGAACTCGATCCTTATGGAGCACTACCGGGTTTCGGCGACGAAGATCTGTCGGCGGCCCGAGGGATGGACGCAGACGAGACAGCCCTGCCTCGGAAGTACTACGTCGACGGCGGCCAAGTCGTGGTCGTGCGGCACCTGGTCTACGAACTCGACGCCGACGGCAGGCAGATCGCCTGTCGCCAGCTTACCGACTACACGGCGGACAGGGTGCGCACTCTCTATCCGAGTGCGTCCGATCTCCGTCGGGACTGGTCCAGCCCCGAACGCCGGGCGGAGATCGTGGCCCGGCTTCTGGACAAGGGTATCGATGTCGAGACCCTTCCCGAATCCGTCGACAAACCCGATGCCGATCCTTTCGATTTGCTCTGTCATCTGGCCTTCCATGCGCCGCTCCGGACCCGGCGCGAGCGCGCAAGCCGGTTGAAACGTGAAGAGGCGGAGTTCTTCGCACAGTACGGACCGCCGGCGCGTGAGGTTCTCGATGCCATGCTGGACAAGTACGCCGAGCACGGCAGCGTGCAATTCAAACTACCCGATATCCTCCAGATCCCGCCGATCTCGGGGTGGGGCAACGTGATCGAGATCTCGGGTCGTTTCGGTGGGGCGGAGCCGATGCGGCACGCCGTGGTCGAGATGCAACGACGCCTCTACGCCGCATAGATTCGGAGGGAGGAGAGGATGGCGAAGAGAGCCCGCGGCCGGGGGGCGCCGAGAGAGAAGACGACCGCCCAGCGGCTCGACGGCATCATCAAGTCGGCGCGCCGGATCATGCGCAAGGACAAGGGTCTGAGCGGCGACCTCGACTGCCTGCCCATGCTGATTTGGATCATGTTCCTCAAGTTCCTCGACGACATGGAGCGCGTCGAAGAGACGAACGCCGCGCTGGCCGGCGCCGACTATCTGCCCGTCATCGACCCACCCTATCGTTGGCGCGACTGGGCCGCACCGGCGGACGGCATGACTGGCCCCGACCTTCTCGCCTTCCTGACGAGCGAGGAGACGGAACGGCCCGATGGCTCCCGGGGCCCCGGCCTGTTCGCTTGGCTACGCGGCCTGCGCGGCGGCGATGGCCGGCGCGACGTGATCGCAACCGTCTTCCAGGGCTTCTCGAACCGCATGGAGAGCGGCTACCTGCTGCGCGATGTGGTGAACCTGATCGACGGAATTCGCTTCCATGTCTCGGAGGAGGTGCACACCCTCGGGCGGCTCTACGAGACCCTGCTTCGGGAGATGCGCGACGCGGCGCGCTCTTCCGGCGAGTTCTACACGCCTCGGCCCGTGGTGCGCTTCATGGTTGAGGTGATCGACCCGAGGCTGGGGGAAACGGTGCTCGACCCGGCCTGCGGAACCGGCGGGTTCCTGACCGAAGCATTCGCACACCTGATGCGCCAGGCGAAGACCGAGGCGGACGGCGCGACGGTTCAGGAACGAAGCATCTTCGGTGGAGAGGCCAAGACGCTCCCCTACCTGCTCGCGCAGTTGAACCTGTTGCTGCACGGTGTCCATGCACCCCGCATCGACCCCGGCAATGCGCTCCGCCACCGGCTCACCGAGATCGGGGAGGATCAGCGGGTGGACGTGATCCTCACCAACCCGCCGTTCGGCGGCGAGGAGGAGGCCGGCATCCTCAACAACTTCCCCGACGACCGGCGCACCGCGGAAACCGCCCTCCTGTTTCTTCAGGTCATCATGCGCCGGCTCAAGCGCGGCGGCCGGGGGCGCGCCGCGGTGGTGGTCCCCAACGGCACCCTGTTCGGCGACGGAATCGCCGCCCGCATCAAGGCCGATCTGCTGGAACGCTTCAACCTGCACACCATCGTGCGTCTGCCGGAAGGCGTTTTCGCGCCCTACACCCCCATCCCGGTCAACCTCGTCTTCTTCGATACTTCCGGGCCGACCTGCTCGATCTGGTACTACGAGCAGCCCCGGCCCGAAGGTCGCCGGAAGTACTCGAAGACCGCCCCCCTGGCTTATGAGGAGCTTGCGCCCTGCCTCGCATGGTGGAAGAAGCGCGAAGCGAACGAGCGGGCGTGGCAGGTCGATGCGACCCGCCTGATCCGTCGCGACGAAACCGGCCGCGTGATCGACTGCAACCTGGACGTGAAGAACCCGCATGCGGAGGAGGCCGAGGACCACCGCACGCCGACCGAGATCGTCGACGCCATCATCACGAGGGAACAGCGGGTGCTGGAGATCATGGACGAGATCAAGGCCGTGCTGGCGGAGCGGGTGTGATGGGGTGGCCGGCGGTGCCACTTGGGGAGTTCCTGGTCCAATCCGAGAACCGGGTGGAGCCAAAGCCGGACAAGACTTACAAGCAGGTCACGGCGCGCTTGTGGGGTAGGGGTCTCAAGCTTCGAGGCAGGATCCTGGGTTCCAGAATAGCCGCCAGCCGACAAGTGCAGGTCCGAGAGGGCCAGTTCCTGTTGTCCCGTATAGATGCAAGAAACGGGGCCTTCGGACTCGTGCCAGCCGATCTTGACGGGGCGCTCGTAAGTAGTGATTTTCCCGCATTCGACGTGGACGAAACTCGAGCCGATCCCCGGTATCTTGCGTGGTACTCGAAGACGGACGGCTTCGTCGACCTTTGCAGGCGCGCGAGTGAGGGGTCGACGAATCGCGTTCGGCTCAGGGAGGGAAGGTTCCTTGCAATGGAAGTACCCCTCCCACCGCTCGGCGAACAACGCTGGATCGTCGATCGTCTGGACCGCGCAACCGATCTGGTCGAGCGGCGACGGCGGGCGATGGCTGCATCCGAACGGGACATCGCCGCGCTCCTCCGCAAGGCGTTTAACGAAATCACCGAAGGCGCCGACCATCTCCCGATGGCGAAGGTCGCGCCGCTCGTCCGGCGGCCTGTCGATGTTCAGCCCGACGAGAGCTACCCCGAGCTGGGCGTCCGATCGTTCGGGCGCGGCACGTTTCACAAGCCTGCGCTGGAGGGCGTGGCAGTCGGGAGCAAGAAACTCTATCGGATCGAGCCGCAGGATCTCGTCTTCAACATCGTTTTCGCTTGGGAGGGTGCTGTCGCGATTGCCCAAGCCAAAGACGAGGGCAGAGTCGGCTCGCACCGCTTCCTGACGTGCGTGCCGGACCCGGAAATCGCGACCGTCGACTTTCTGCTGTACTTCCTCCTCACTCCGGAAGGGTTGCGGAGCCTCGGCGAAGCGTCACCCGGCGGTGCCGGCCGTAACCGGACACTCGGCCTGAAGAAACTCGCCGCGATCGAGGTCCCGGTCCCGCCGATCGAGAAGCAGCACTGGTTCGATGGCTTGCAGGCGAAGGTACGAGCGCTGCGCCGAACTCACGTCAAGACCACTGCGGACCTTGATTCCCTCGTCCCGGCCATACTGCATGAGATGTTTTCGGGGGATTCCGGGCGCTCCGCCGTGCTTCCATCAATGGAATTTTGATTGACGCGATTCCATGGGGCCGAATGGGTTCGGTCGTTCGCTGACGCAACATGTCCCGGACGGTGTCCGACCGATGAGAAGCGAAAATGTCCGCTCGACCCCTGAGTGACACGAAGCATTGACAGACCTACGGAACGGGAAACGTCGGCTCGAAAGCTGAAATCGTGAGTCTGTCGAGAGTGACATCGGTGAGTCGAAATTCATGCTTCCGCAAAATGAAGCGGGCGCGAGGAAAGGCTGTCGGGTGGTTTCTCGGCAGAGAGATTTCCAGAAGACATGGGCATCGGCAGAAGGAAGTCGACCCGAGCCGAGTTCCGAACACAAAACCCCGGGCGCATACCGAGCGGCAGAGGCGGGTCCGGGGTACACAGGGCGAATATTGTGGATCGAAACCCGGGAGTCAATACCTTCTCCTACACCAGCGAGATTCTCGACGGGCTGGAGATCGCACTCTCGCGCGACCGCCTGAGTACGTACCTCGATGCCACCGGCTGGAGCTCGCCCACGACCAGAACATGGATCGAGCACCACAGTCGGGTGTCCGCCGTACTCGAAGCATCGTGGGACGCAAGTGGTATTCGATTCTGACCGCAGCGGAAGCGGACACAGTAGCGGAGGCGGATGGACAGCTTCCCCGCGCTCTCACTACACTGCCGACGGCGGGTTCCGACGCCTTTGGCCACTCGCGAGGGATCGACCGGACACGCCGCACGGCACCGGGCCACGACGGCCGACGTGACGGGCGATGGTATCAGACGCCCCGGCCGGGCCTTCACCCGAAGCAGTGGCCCGAACCAGTGGCCCCGACTAGCGGCCCGGACTAGCGGCCCAGGCCGGTGGCCATACGCGGCGCGGCAGGGAGGCGGTCCCGCGATTCGGCCCGCGTGAATCGTCGCCGGCCGAAGCAGTGGATGCCCGCACCCGCCGCGCCCTGAACAAACCGAGGACGAGCCATGCAGTTCAGCACCACCACTACCGATGTGTCCCGAATCCGTTCCGGCTGTCTTGTCGTCGGCGGGTTCGAAGGACGCCGCCCCACCCCCGCGTACCGGGCGCTCGACGCGGCAAGCGCCGGCAGGCTCGACGCGATCGCGCGCAAGACGCGGTTCCAGGGCGACGCCGGCAAGCACCTCCACGTCCATGCGCTCGACGGAGTGACGGCGGACAGCGTACTCGTGGTCGGATGCGGCCCGCAGAGCGAGGCGATGACCGCGGCGCGATACCTGAAGATCGCCGGCGCCGCGGCGGGGGCAGCGGCCGGCGCCGGCGCTTCGAGCGTGACCTGGGCCCTCGGCGAGATCGAGGTCGACGATCGGGACGCCGGATGGAAGTCGCGGGTCGCGGTCGAGCGCCTGAGCGACGCCGCCTACCGCTTCGACGCGATGCGCGGCAAGGTTGACGACAAACGAACCCCGCCGCCCGCGCGAGCGTCGGTCGCGACCACCCGTGGCGACCGCGCCGCCGCAAGGGCTGGAGTCGACACCGGCCAGGCCATCGCGGCCGGGACTTCCCTTGCGCGCGACCTCGGGAACCTCCCGGGCAATGTCTGCACTCCGCGCTACCTCGCCGACCAGGCGAAGGCGCTCGCCGCACGGCATCCGAAGGTGACGTTCAAGGCGCTCGACGAGGCGCGGATGAAGCGTCTGGGCATGGGCTCGCTGCTGTCGGTGGCGCGCGGCAGCCGCGAACCGCCGCGGCTCATCGTTCTGGAATACCGGGGCGCGGCACGTTCGGTCGCGCCGATCGTGCTCGTGGGCAAGGGCGTCACCTTCGATTCCGGCGGGATCTCGATCAAGCCGGCGTCCGCCATGGACGAGATGAAGTTCGACATGTGCGGCGCGGCCAGCGTCATCGGCGCCATGGAAGCGTGCGCAACGCTCGGGCTCCCGCTCAACGTCGTGGCGCTGGCTCCCGCGACCGAGAACCTCCCCGACGGCAACGCGAGCAAGCCGGGCGACATCGTCTCCACCATGGCCGGAACCACGGTCGAGATCCTCAACACCGACGCCGAGGGACGCCTGATCCTCTGCGACACCCTCACCTACGCCGAGCAGCGCTACAAGCCGGACGTGATCGTCGACGTGGCGACGCTCACCGGGGCGTGCGTCATCGCCCTCGGTCATCATGCGAGCGGCCTGTTCTCGAACCATCAGCCGCTGGCCGACGCTCTCCTCGCGGCCGGCGAGCACGCGGGCGACCGGGCGTGGCAGATGCCGTTGTGGGACGAGTACGCGAAGCAGCTCGAGAGCAACTTCGCCGATGTCGCCAACGTCGGCGGGCGCGACGCCGGCGCCGTGACCGCCGCGAGCTTTCTCGCCCGGTTCGCCAAGAAGCAGCGCTGGGCGCATCTCGACGTCGCCGGCACTGCGTGGCACAGCGGCAAGGCGAAGGGCGCGACCGGGCGGCCGGTGGGCTTGCTCTGCCAGTACCTGCTCGACCGCGCCAGCGAAGCGTCGGCCTGACGCGGCGTCAAGCGTGCCCGGACAGGTCGACTTCTACGTGCGGCCGGAGGCGAGCCCGGATGCGCTCGATACCTTCGCGTGCCGACTCGTCGAAACCGTGTGGCGCCGCGGACACCGGGTGCTCGTCCTCGCCGCCTCCGAAGCCGCGGCGCGGCGGCTCGACGACCTGCTCTGGACGTTCCGCGACGAGAGCTTCGTGCCCCATCGCAGGGTCGGCGCGGATGCGCCCCCCGCAACGGAGCCGGCGGACGAGCCGATCATCGTGAGCACGCCGGGGGTCTGGAGCGGCGCGCTCGACGTGCTGGTGAACCTCACCCCGTCGGTGCCCGCGGAGGCCGACCGCGCCGCCCGCATCGTGGAGATCGTTCCGCCCGACGGCGACGCGCGCGACGCCGGACGGGATCGCTATCGCGACTACCGCCGCCGCGGATTCGAGCTGAAGACTCATCGCTGAAAACCCAGGGTTGAAGACCCATCGCTGAAAATCGGGGGCTGAAGACCGGGGACTGAAGACCCGGGGCTGAAGACCCGGGGCTGAAGAGACCATGGACAAGACCTACGATCCCCACGAAGTAGAGAAGCGCTGGTACGAACGCTGGGAGCAGGCGGGATACTTCGTCCCTCACCGCGACACCGGGAGCGACAGGGGGGGCGACGCAGGGGGCGAGACCGGAGGCGCCGCCGACGCCGAGCCGTACTGCATCATGATCCCGCCGCCCAACGTGACCGGCACGCTGCACATGGGGCACGCGTTCCAGGACACGATCATGGACGCGCTGATCCGCTACCACCGGATGAACGGGCGCCGCACGCTGTGGCAGCCGGGCACCGACCACGCGGGCATCGCCACCCAGATGGTGGTCGAGCGTCAGATCAACGCGGAGGGTCTGACACGCCAGGCGCTCGGGCGGGACGCCTTCGTGGAGCGCATCTGGCGCTGGAAGGCGCAGTCGGGCAGCACCATCACCCGCCAGATGCGGCGCATGGGCGCATCCGTCGACTGGGCCCACGAACGCTTCACCATGGACGAGGGTCTCTCCGCGGCGGTGCGCGAGACCTTCGTCCGTCTCTACGAGGAAGGTCTCGTCTACCGCGGCAAGCGCCTCGTGAACTGGGACCCCGTCCTGCGGACCGCGGTGTCGGACCTGGAGGTTGTCTCGGAAGAGGAGGACGGATCGCTGTGGCATATCCGCTATCCGCTCGCGAACGGCGGCGGCAGCCTGGAGGTGGCGACCACCCGCCCGGAGACGATGCTCGGCGACACCGCGGTGGCGGTCCACCCCGACGACGAGCGCTACCGCGGGCTCGTCGGATCGATGGTCGAGCTTCCACTCACCGAGCGCCGCATCCCGATCGTTGCCGACGCGATGGTCGACCCGGCGTTCGGCACCGGATGCGTGAAGATCACCCCCGCCCACGACTTCAACGACTACCAGGTCGGCGAGCGTCACGGACTCGATCGGATCAATGTCCTCACCCGCGACGCGCGGATCGACGACAATGCGCCGGAGCGCTACCGGGGGCTGGACCGCTTCGAGGCACGGGCGAAGATCATTGAGGATCTTGCCGCCCGCGGCCTGCTCGTACGCACCGAGCCGCACCGGATGACGGTGCCCCGCGGCGATCGCTCGCAGGCGGTGATCGAGCCCTACCTCACCGACCAGTGGTTCGTGAAGGCGGGACCGCTGGCCGAACCGGCGATTCGCGCGGTGGAGAACGGAGACATCCGCTTCGTTCCCGAGCACTGGGCGAAAACCTACTTCGAGTGGATGCGCAACATCGAGGACTGGTGCATCAGCCGCCAGATCT
>JAPOSC010000059.1 GCA_026709935.1 Thiotrichales bacterium | reverse complement strand
GGCACCACCACGCGTGACGCGGTACAGGCTCTGGACGTCGACGAGCGCACCGAGGCGGTCGTCATCGTCGGCGAGATCGGCGGGACGATGGAGGAGGATGCGGCGGAGTACGCGCAGGACATGCGCAAGCCGGTCGTCGCCTTCGTCGCCGGCGCGGCGTCGCCCCCGGGCAAGAAGATGGGGCACGCGGGGGCGATCGTGATGGGCGACAAGGGCACCTACGCTTCGAAGCGCCGGGCGCTGGAGGCAGCCGGGGTCGAGGTGCTCGACACGCCGTCCGACGTCGGACGAGCACTCGCGGCGGCGCTCGGGCGCGGTTGAACTCTTTGAACGTTATGTTATAACTTTCCGGCTTACCTCTCCCCGGCAGCAGAATCTCATGTCCATGCGCGGACAACGGATGCAGGCGCAGGTGCTGGACGTGTTGCGAAGCTGCCGCGTGCCGATGTCCGCCTACGATGTGCTCCGATGCCTGCGCGAAGAGCATCCGCGTCTGGCGCCACCGACGATCTACCGGGCGCTTGCGGCTCTGATGGAGCGCGGGAAGGTGCACCGACTCGAATCGCTCAACGCCTTCGTCGCTTGTCAGTGCGAACGTCATCGCGACGCCCCGATTCTCTGGGTTTGCACCGACTGTGGTGTGGTCGAAGAGAACTCGTCCACTGATCTTCTGACCGCGCTGTCCGGCATCGCCGGGAAGTCCGGGTTTGCGCCGATGCGTCACGTCATCGAGGTTCATGGACGGTGCGGCGCCTGTGGATCGGCCGAGAGCCGGGCGTGACGAAGCGATTCGCCCCTTGGTTCCGGCTTCTCGCGGCGGGCGCCGCTCAGCGCCTCGTCGGGGCGGCGCTCGTGCTGGCCGCCCTCTGGGCCGGGTTCTTCTGGGCGACCTCCGCCCCGGGGGGGGCATGAACTACGCCCTTTCATTCCAGGATCTGACCCTGGGCTATGACCGGACGCCCGCCGTGTATCGGCTCGACGGCGAGATCGCCGAAGGCGCTCTGACCGCCATCGTCGGCCCCAACGGCGCGGGCAAGTCCACGCTGCTGAAGGGGGTGATCGGAGCGATTCGCCCGCTCGGGGGGCGGATTTCCTTCGGGTCGCTCGCGCGCCGCGAGGTCGGCTATCTCCCGCAGCAGTCGGACATCGACCGGTCGTTTCCGTTGTCGGTCGTGGATCTCGTCGCGATGGGGCTGTGGCGCGAGATCGGCGCCTTCGGACATCTGCGCGCCGCCAATCGTGCGCGCGTCGCCGATGCGATTTCCGCCGTGGGGTTGGTCGGGTTCGAGTCCCGGCCCATCGGTTCGCTGTCGATCGGACAGATGCAGCGCGTGCTCTTCGCCCGGCTTCTGTTGCAGGACGCCCGGCTCGTGCTCCTGGACGAACCGTTCTCTGCGGTCGACGCCCGGACTACCGCCGATCTGATCGGCGTGGTGCGGCGCTGGCACGGCGAAGGCCGCACGGTGCTGGCCGTCTCGCACGATCTGGATACGGTGCGCACCCATTTCCCGCAAACCCTGATGCTGGCGCGCGAGCTCGTGGCACACGGGCCGACCGCGCAGGTCCTCACGACCGAGAACCAGTTCCGCGCCCGCCAGATGTGCGAAGCCTGTGCCGGCCCTCCGCACACCTGCGGGCGGCAAGCCGCATGATGTGGGAGGCGGTGGTCCAGCCGTTCGCGGACTTCGGCTTCATGCGCCGCGCGCTTCTCGGCTGTGTCGCCATCTCGGTCGGCGCCACCCCGGTGGGGGTCTTCCTGATGCTGCGCCGCATGAGTCTGACCGGCGACGCGATGGCCCATGCGATCCTGCCGGGTGCCGCCGTGGGTTATCTGGTGGCCGGACTGTCCCTCGGCGCGATGACTGTCGGGGGACTGGTGGCAGGCATGGCGGTGGCACTGCTCGCCGGCTTCGTCTCCCGCGCCACCGCCCTGCGCGAAGATGCCAGCCTTGCCGCCTTCTACCTCATCTCGCTGGCGCTCGGGGTGGTGATCGTTTCCATGCGCGGCAGCAATGTGGACCTGATGCACGTCCTGTTCGGCACCGTCCTTGCCCTCGACGACGCGGCGCTGCTCCTTCTGTGCTCCATCGCGAGCGTCTCGGTGCTGACGCTGGCGGCTCTGTTCCGGGCGCTGGTCCTCGAATGCGCGGACCCGCAGTTCCTGCGCTCGGTCAGCGGGCTCAGCGCCATGACGCACTTCACCTTCCTTGCGCTGGTGGTGCTGAACCTCGTCGGCGGGTTCCATGCGCTCGGTACGCTGATGGCCGTCGGCATCATGATCCTGCCGGCCGCCGCCGCGCGTTTCTGGGCCGCACAGATCGGGGCGCTGATCGCGGTCGCGGTCGGCATCGCCCTGATCGCGTGCGTCGGTGGCCTGCTTCTTTCCTACCACTTCAGCCTGCCTTCCGGGCCGGCCATCATCCTGGTGGCGGGTCTCGTCTACGGGATATCGCTGGCTCTCGGGCCGGTGGGCAGCCTTGCCGCGCGCGTCGCCGTGCGACGCCATCTTGAAGCCTGACGGAGGTTATCTCTCAATGATCACACGCAGAGCCCTGCTCAAATCCACCGCCGTGGCGGCGGCTGTGGCGGCGACCGCAGCGGTCCTAGCCCCGGCATCGGCCGAGTCCGACGCGCCGATTCGGGTGGTCGCCACCTTCTCGATTCTCGGCGACATGGTGTCGCGTATCGGCGGCGAACACGTGGCGGTCACCACGCTGGTCGGGCCGGACGGAGATGCGCATGTGTACCGACCGACCCCGACCGCCGCCCGCGCGGTGAGCGAGGCGGATGTCCTCGTGGTCAACGGCCTCGACTTCGAGGGGTGGTTGGACCGGCTGATCGAATCGGCGGATTTCGGCGGCGTGCACGTGGTCGCCACCGCGGGGATCGAGCCGATCACCTTCGAGGACGATCACGGGGATGGCCACGAAGAGCATGATGACGAGCATGACGAACATGCCGAGCACGACGGGCACGACGAGCATGACGGGCATGACGGGCATGACAAGCACACCGGGCACGATGGGCATGACGAGCACGACGAACACGCCGAGCATGACGAGGATGAAGGGCACGACGAGCACGATGGGCGTGACGAGCATGACAAGCACGCTGAGCATGACGCACACGAAGGGCACGAAGGGCACGAAGGGCACGATGAGCACGACGGACACCACGGACATCACCACGGCGCATTCGATCCGCATGCCTGGCAGAGCCTGCGAAACGCAGTGACCTACGTGGACAACGTGACGGCGGCTCTTGCGAAGATCGATCCGGACCACGCAAGCGTGTTCTACCGGAATCGCGCTGCCTACGTGGCCGAGATCGAGGCGCTCGACGCCGAGATCGGCGGCCTGCTTGCCAAACTTCCCGAGAGCGCTCGCACCATCGTCACGTCACATGACGCATTCCAGTACTTCGGCCGCGACTACGGGCTCGCCTTCATCGCGCCTCAGGGAATCAGCACGGAATCCGAGGCGTCCGCAAAGGATGTCGTGCGCCTGATCGAGCTCATCCGGAGCGAGGGCATCCGCGCCGTGTTCCTGGAGAACATCGCCGATCCCCGGCTCCTGAAGCGCATCGCGGACGAGACGGGCGCCACGGTGGGCGGCACGCTCTATCCCGGCGCGCTCTCCGGTCCCGAAGGCCCCGCGCCAACGTATCTCGACATGATGCGCCACAACGCACGGACGCTCGCGCAGGCGCTGGCGCCCTGAGGGGAGATTGACCTCTCTATCCGGGCGCATCCGGGCGGGGTCCGTCAGTCCGTTTTCAACTCCATCACCGAGGCTCCGCTGGCATCGCGGAGCCTCGCCGGCGTGATCGCGAACACGTTGTACGGGCTGCCCGCCGCGGCCCAGATTTCGCCGAAGCGGAACAGATCCTCGTCCATGAAGATGTCGGCGGGGGTGGCGTGCCCGAGGGGCGGGACGCCGCCGATGGCGAACCCGGTGGCCGCCCGCACGAAATCCGCGTCCGCCCGTGCGACCTTCTCTCCGAGCGCGGCGGCGAGCTTGGCGGGGTCGAGCCGGTTGTCTCCGCTCATGATCGCGACCACCGCGCGGTCGCCGGTGCGGAACACGAGGGATTTCGCGATCTCGCTCACCGAACACCCGACCGCGGCGGCGGCTTCGACCGCGGTGCGGGTGGAGTCGGGCAGGGTGCGGATTTCACATTCGAGCGAAGCCGCCTCGAGCGCGGCCCGGAACCGGTCGGTTCCCCTCATTCTTGCCATGGTTCAGCCTCCGTGGGCAGGGCACCTCCCGGCCCGAGCGATCCCGCCGGCGCCGCGTCCGCCGCCGCAAGCTGGTGCGCAATCCGGGCTAAAATCCGCGTTCCACCCGGAGTGCGGGAGTTCGGCGTGAGCAGTGCGCCGCCGATCTTCGAAGGCCCGGGCGCCACTTGCAACCAGCGATCGATGAGGAGGGGATGCAGCTCATGACGGATGCGAATCAGCCGGCGGTTCACCGCGGCTTGAAGGACCTGTGCTTCGACCGCTCGCCCACCACCCTCATCGATGGCCGAGCGGGCGAGCTCCGGTACCGCGGCTACTCGATTCACGACCTCGCGGCGCACTCGTCGTTCGAGGAGACCGCCTATCTGCTGCTGTACGACGACCTGCCCACCGCGACCGAGCTTGATGCGTTCGACGCAGCGCTCAAGGATGCGCGCGAGGTACCCGATGCGATCTTCGACATCATTCGTGCGGTGAAGGATGCGCATCCGATGGAGGTGCTGCGGACCGCGGTGTCCGCGCTCGCCGCGTTCGACCTCGAGACGGGCGACAACTCGCTCGAAGCCACCCGCCGCAAGGGTATCCGGCTGACTTCCCAGGTGCCGGTGATCGTGACCGCGCACCACCATATCCGTCAGGGCCGTGATCCCGTGCCTGCATCCGCCGAACTTGGCCACGCCGCCAACTTCCTCCACATGCTCAAGGGCGAGCGGCCCAGCGAGGACGCCGCGTCGCTGATGGATACCGACATGGTGCTGCACGCCGAGCACGGCTCGAACGCGTCGTCGTTCACCGCGCGGGTGGTGGTCAGCACCGAGGCAAACCTCCACGCCGCCGTCACCGCCGCGGTGGCGGCCCTCTCCGGCCCCGCCCACGGCGGCGCGGCGGAGAACGTGATGCTGATGGCCCGGGAGATCGGCGATCCGTCGCAGGCGGCGGCCTACGTCAAGGCCCGGCGCAAGGCCCGGCAGCCGATCATGGGCTTCGGCCACCGGGTCTATCGGGCCGAGGACCCGCGGGCCCGGCACATGCGGGCGGGGGTGAAGCGGCTGTCCGAGGAGATGGGCCAGCCGCAGTGGTACGCAATCCTGGAAGCACTCGTGGATGCGATGCGGCCCTACGCCCGGCACGGCGTCAACGTGAACGTCGACTTCTACGCCGGCATCGTCTACCACCTGCACGGGGTCCCGCAGGATCTCTTCGTCCCCATCTTCGCCATCGGCCGCATTCCGGGCTGGACAGTGCAGGCGATGGAACAGCTAGAGAACAACATCCTGATCCGCCCCCGCCTGCTCTACACCGGGCCGGAAGCCCGGGAGTACGTGTCGATCGAGGCGCGGGGGTAAGGGGTAAGAGGCGGCCCCTGCCTCACCTGCGGATACGCCTGCGCGCTCTGACTCGCGCTCGCCTTGCCAATTCGGGTCTCTCCGTGCCCTCGCTCGCAACCCGGAGAGAAATGCGGGCTAAATTCCTTTTTATTTCATGAGGTTGAGTGGGTTTTGTGACTTCGTGCATGTCACACATGCTCGGAATGCCGGGGAATTCAGGAATCCCCATGGTCCCGGGACACCCGAAGCTTCCCGTGAAGTCGAGAATACTCCGGACTCCAGGGCTCCGGAGCTCCAGGGATTACAGGGGTTACGGTTATTACCGGGGTACTGGGGTTCTGGCGTTCCTGAAGTGCCACGGATCTCAAGGATTCTCGCGCCCTCTGGGCCTTCCTGGCTTTCCGAGTCTTTCTGGCCTTTTTGGCCTCTTTGGCCTCTCGGGATTCCAGGAACTCCAGGAATTCCAGGAATGCGAGGAATATCGGAGATGTGGAGGATATGGAGCGTTGGTTTGACTGCGCGTCTGGGAGTAGTCCATCGGAAATCTGTTCTCCAGCCTTGCTCCCGTCCTTGATTCTCCCGCTCATGAGCACGTAGGCCGAACTCGCGACCCTCGCTTTCTCCGCATGGGTCAGCCCGTTGGGCGAACGTTCGCTCATATCCTCCGCGAGTCTTATTGCCTGCTGGAGTCGCTCCGGCTTCAGCGGACTCTCGCTGCGAGGAGGGCCGACGTAGAACTCCAGACCGAGCACCTCGCACAACGCGCGGAAACGCTCCACCGAGGGTACGCGCCCCCGACGCATGTCCCGAATGAGCTCGGGCGTGCCCACGGCCTTCATCGACGCCTGCCGAGCGGACCAGCCGCGTCGCCTGACGGCCTGCAAGATTTCCCTGAGTAGATCCTCCATGGTCGAAGCTTCCGATAGTTCGACCGCGTTGATGGGGCTCATTGCCCTTTTGAGGCTAATCGACCTTGCTTCAAGGGCAATTTCCCGTATATTCGCTTACAGAGGAGGCACACATGGGCTGAAACCGACCATCAGGAGGAGGCGATTCAATGTTCCCAGACCAGAATTCAAGCAACAGATCGGACCGCAGGTCAGACAACAGGCGGCATGCAGGGTTCCTGATCACTGCGGCTCTCGCGGTGGCAATTTCCGGCTGCGGCGGAAGCAACGGCAAGGCGGGAGATACAGATACGGGGATGACTGGGGGCAACGATAACGGGATGAAGGACGGTACGACCCGGATGAATGACCAGCAGCCTCTGGTGCCCCTCGTGCCTGGAGATGGTCTGACTCGGAGCACGGAGGATCCCGTCAAGGCGGGCAGCGCCGCCAGTACGCTGGCGGCGTTGCTGCCTGACGAGACCAACCGGTTTGCGCCATTGAGCACGTTGGTAGAGCGGGACTCTGCTGCATCGACTACGACGACCAGCGAATCTCACGTCAAGACGATCTCGAGCGATGGCAACAACGGATTCCACGTGACCTATGTCGTTGGCAGTGACGAGAGTGCGATTCATTTCGAGGCGGACGACTATGTCCCCAGGAACCGCAGCTTCTACAAGGAGGTCGAGGGCGTCCAGTACTGGTTTTGGTCTGTGACCGGCGCGTTCAACGGGACCGACAAGAATCGAGGATCGTCCCGATACAAGTACGTGGATCTGGGTTCAACAATAAGGGGAGAAGCGGACGGGGAGGATCATGTGACGCATCGGGGCTATATGTCGTACGGCGTTCGCGCCGCTGCCGATGGCCTGCCCGCCGGTGCTGCCAATTACTCCGGCACCATGGATGCCGAAACTTACCTCACGAGCGACCCTTCGCGGAGCCACCGGGAAAGCATGAGGGGAATCCTGCGTCTGACGGCAAATTTCGACGACAGGACGCTGGAGGGGATGGTCCTCGGGATTCGCGCGAGAACACGCAATCAGAACAACGACGGCTGGAACGCATGGGAGACATTGCCCGAGACTACTCATTTCGAGATCGGTGAAGGTCGGATCATCGATGGCCAGTTCACGGCCACTCTGACCGGCATGGACTCGGATGCCGGCGTCGCGTCTCGGGTCAATGTCAGGGGATACGAAGGTGGCATTCTCGGCGAGTTCTACGGGCCGGCTGCGAATGAGGTCGGTGGGGTCCTGAATGCAAGTCGCCAAGATCGCGTGATGCTCGGTGTGTTCGCCGGAAAACAGAGTGCGACCGGGTTGAACCGGAGCACGGCGGACCCTGTCTACGCGACGACTCTGGACGATACATACAAGGCCCTGTCTGATCAGGGCGGTCGATTCGCGCCGCTAACGTCGGCCCTCCAACGGGATTCGTCCCATTTGAACGTGATGCTGGATGACGACGCCTACGTCAAGGAGACATGGATCGACGGTGATGTCATTGGCGGCTCCGGGACACTGCACGTGACCTATGTGGCTGACGGTGAGGAGCATACGATTGGATTCACGGATGCCGATTACGATGATGGTGGATTCCAGAAAGAGGCGGACGGTGCCGGTAGATCTCTCTGGATTCTTACCGGTTCGTTCGAAGATGATTCTGAATCCGAATACCAATATCTCCACGCCTACGGTTTCCAGCGATGGATGGATCTCAGCCACCGGCACCACCTGACATTTGGCGCCCGCACCGATCCGGACAACCTGCCCGCAGGCAGCGCCACCTATGATGGCGGCATCAGTGCCGATTCCTATCCGCAGAACGATCCGTCGGGTGATTCCCGTGTCCGCGTGCGCGGTGATTTGAGTCTCATGGCAGATTTCGACGACGCCACGCTCGGAGGGACCGTGTCGGGAATGGACATGCGAGGACAGAATGAGTCCGATTGGTCGCTCATGGCCGAGACCACCTCGCTCGTGATTAGCAACGGACAGATCGCGAACGGTCAGTTCACCGCCACCCTGACCGGGATGGATACGGACAACAGTACGCCGCTGGATCAGTCCGTTCGCGGATTCGAAGGCAACGTTCTCGGCGAGTTCTATGGGCCGGCCGCGGAGGAGGTCGGCGGTGTGTTCAGTGCGACCCGTGAAGAAGACAACCTCGTGGCAATCGGATCGCTCTACGGCCGCAAGCAGCAGTAAGCCGATTGATCCGATTGTTCCACGTTACCCGCGCCGCGCTTGCGCTCACACTGCTGATCGCGGCCGGCGCGGGCGCCGATTCCGTTCCCCATACGGCCGAAGCGCCCACCGCGCTCACCGACATGCAGGCGGCCCGGATGCTCATCCGGGCCGGGCGGCTGGAGCACGCGCGGGCGTTCCTCACCCAGGCCCGTCCCTCCGACGAGGAGGAATCGATCGAGCGGCGCTTCCTGCTCGGCCGGATCGAGATGCAGCTCGGCAATCCGGGCGCTGCCGCGGAACATTTCGAAGCCATCCTCGCCCGGCGCCCGGAGCTGACCCGGGTGCGGCTGGAGCTTGCGCGGGCCTACTACCTCACCGGTCGTGACGACCGGGCGAGGCATCACTTCCATACCTCCCTCGCCGATGATCTGCCGTCGTCGGTGGAAGCGGCGGTCGAGAGCTTCCTGCGGGGAATCGACGCGCGCAAGCGGTGGTCGGCCTCCCTGTCCGCGTCGATGCTGCCCGAGACCCGGCGTTCCGATCGTGAAGAGGTGTTGATCGGCGGCGTGCCGTTCCGGCTGAGTGAGGAGGCGAGGGCGTCTTCCGGGGTCGGGGCGCTTCTTTCGGCCGGGGCTTCGTTCTCGCCGGTGATCTCCGACGACCTGCGTGGCGTGCTCGCCGCTTCCGCGGCTGCGAAGTGGTACGAGCGCTCGGACTGGAATGATGTCTCGACCTCCGGGGATATCGGGCTCTCGCGTCTGACCGAGACGGGCAGCGTGTCCGGCGGTCTGCGCCTGGGGCGGCGCTGGGTCGGGGGCGACGGCTACCAGCGCAGTCTTGGCCCCTGGGCGCAGACGCGTCTGCGGTTGTCCGGCTCGACCCACCTGGGGCTTGCGCTGAGCGCAGGGTACCGAAAGCACGACGAACGGCCCGACCGCGACGGATGGCGCCTCGTGCTCACGCCTCGTTTCCTGCACAACCTGGACAGCCGGACGTCGATCAGGGTGGAGCCGACGTTCGAGATGACCGAGGCGGAGACGGACCACCACGGAAGCCGCTCCATCGGCCTGGGCGCGACGATTGCGCGAACGTTCGACGGCGGGCTGTCGGTGTCGCTTGCACCCGGCCTCCAGGTCCGCCGACATGCCTCCGCGGACCCGCTCTTTGGAACCCGGCAGCTCGACCGGAACTATCACCTCGGGGTGCGGGTGCTGCACCGGTCCCTGCGATACCGCGGCTTCGCGCCCTGGATCGGCTATACCTTCGAGTCGAATCGCTCCAACATCCCGATCCGCGAATACCGCAACCACGGCGTGATTGCCGGCGCTGCCCGCGCGTTCTGAAGCCCGTTGGGCTCTGCCGACTCAGACCCTCACCGCCGCCGGCTCAGGCCATCACCGCCGTGGGCTCAAGTCATTACCGCCGTGATCGCGGCCGCCGCCACCACGTCGTCCACCGTCGCGCCGCGCGAGAGATCGCACAGCGGCCGGGCGAAGCCCTGGAGGAAGGGGCCGATCGCGCGCATCCCGCCGAGGTGCTCGCTCAGCTTGTAGCCGATGTTGCCGGCGTCGAGGTCGGGGAACACGAGGACGTTGGCCCGGCCCGCCACGTCGCTCGATGGCCGGACCTTCAGGGCCGCGACCCTCGGCGCCAGCGCCGCGTCCGCCTGCAGCTCGCCATCGATGGCGAGTCCCGGCGACCGCGCTCGCACGATCTCCACCGCTCGCCGGACCTTCTCGACACGCTCGTGCTTCGCGCTGCCGTGGGTCGAGAACGACAGCATCGCCACCCGCGGGGGGGTGTCGAGGAGTCGCTCGGCGTTCCCGGCGGAGGCGACGGCGATGTCCGCGAGCGTTTCCGCATCGGGTTCGACATTGACCGCGCAGTCGGCGAAGACGAGCGGAGCGCCGCCCTCCCGGGGCGCCATGATGAAGAAGCTCGAAGGCGTGGAAATGCCGTCCGCGAGACCCACCGACATCAGCCCCGCCTCGATGACCCGCGCGGTGGGCTGGCTCGCCCCGGCCACCAGCGCGTCGGCATCACCCGCCTTCACTGCCATGGCCGCATGGAACAGCGGCTTCGCGAGCAGCCGCTTCGCCACCCGCTCGTTCGTCCTCGGCCGGCTTCGGACGTAGAGCGCCGCGTAGGCGTCGAGGGCGTCGCTCGTTCGGGGCGATGCGGAGTCGATCCCGTCGAGCGAGATGCCCGCCGATGCCGCCGCCGCTTCCAGCGCCGTCCGCTCCCCGATGAGGATGGGGCGGGCGATGCCCTCGTCGCGCAGCCGCCGCGCCGCCTGCGCGATTCTCGGATCCTTGCCCTCGGGAAGGACGACGGAGCGCGGTCGCGACTTCGCGCGTTCGATGAGCTGCTCAATGAGATCCATTGCATATGCCACGACGAAGCGTTATCAAGATGACACACTTTTTGCAACGGCCCACTCCGACGCGGCCCGCCCGCGCGACTGGAAAGACTTCGGACTCCCGGCCGGTGACGCCGTGGAAATTTCCTGCTGACGAGTTGAAGAAACCATGACAGACCCTGACTACATCATCGTGGGCGCCGGCTCCGCCGGCTGCGTGCTGGCGGCGCGTCTGAGCGAAGACCCCTCCACCCGGGTCCTGCTGCTGGAAGCCGGCGGCCGGGACACCAACCCCTGGATTCACATCCCGGTCGGCTACTTCAAGATCATGCACAACCCGGCCACGGACTGGTGCTACCGGACCGAACCCGAGCCGGCGCTCAACGGCCGCAGCCTCGACTGGCCGCGAGGCAAGATGCTCGGCGGGTCCAGCTCGATGAACGGACTGCTCTACGTCCGCGGCCAGCCGCAGGACTTCGACCAGTGGCGTCAGCTCGGCAACGCTGGCTGGTCGTTCGACGACGTACTGCCGTACTTCATCCGGGCCGAGGATCAGGAGCGCGGCGCGAGCGAGTGGCACGGCACCGGCGGACCGCAGGCGGTCAGCGACATGCGGGTGCGGCGCGATGTCTGCGACGCGTTCATCGCGGGCGCAGAGGAGATCGGCATTCCCCGCAACGATGATATCAACGGGGCGCAGCAGGAAGGCACGGGCTACTTCCAGCTCACCGCCCGCAACGGGCGGCGTTGCAGCACCGCGGTCGGGTACCTGCGCCCCGCCCGCCGGCGGCCCAACCTCCGCGTCGTCACCCGGGCGCAAGTGCATGGCTTGCGATTCGAGGGCCGGCGGGCGGCGGGAGTGCGCTACGCGGTCGGCCCCGACGTGCACGAAGTGCGGGCGCGGGCGGAGGTGGTGCTCTGCGCCGGAGCCATCGGCTCGCCGCAGATCCTCCAGCTCTCCGGCGTCGGGCCGGCGGAACTGCTGGAGCGTCACGGCATCGAGCCGGTGCATCACCTTCCCGGCGTCGGCGAGAACCTCCAGGACCACCTCCAGATCCGCTCCGTGTACCGATGCACCCGGCCGACGCTCAACGACGAGGTGAACAACCCCTTCCGCAAGGCGCTCATCGGGCTGGAGTATCTGCTGCGGCGCACCGGGCCCATGAGCATGGGGGCGAGTCAGGTCTACGTGTTCGCCCGCACCCGGGCGGAGCTCGAAACGCCGGACATCCAGTTCCACTTCCAGCCGCTCAGCGCCGACAAGCCGGGAGAGGGGCTGCATCGCTTCTCGGCGTTTACCGCGTCGGTGTGCCAGCTTCGTCCCGAAAGCTGCGGCCGCATCCGCATCAAGCACCCGGACCCGTATGCGTATCCCGCCATCGAGCCCAACTACCTCGCGACCGTCACGGACCGGGCGGCGGCGGTGGCGGGGCTGCGGATGACCCGCGCGATCGCGGGTTCACGGGCCATGCGGCCCTTCGTGGCGGAGGAGTTGCTCCCGGGACCGGCCGCCCGCACCGACGAGGAGCTGCTGGAAGCGGCGCGGAACATCGCGCAGACGATCTACCACCCGACCGGAACCTGCGCGATGGGTCAGGGACCGCACGCGGTGGTCGACGAGCGGCTGCGGGTGCACGGTGTCGGCGGGCTGCGGGTGGTCGACGCCTCGGTGATGCCGGTCATCACCTCGGGAAACACGAATGCCCCCACCATCATGATCGCGGAGAAGGCCGCGGACATGATCCGTGCCGACGCCGCACGGAGTTGAAGGTCGTTGGTGTTTGCGGAAGTGGTGAGGGAAGCGGCGTCGGGAGCGGTTGCGGGTATCGGCGCAGGATGACAGGATGATCTCCCGCGTCCTACAACGGGCGATCCCGGAGTCCATATCCACTCGCCATGGAACTGCGTCAGTATCGGATTCGTCGAAGGGGCGGCAGCCCCGCAACGCGCCGTCCTTCGGGACGCGAAACCGAGTCGAGCCCATGGAACAGCAACCCTTGCTTGCATTCGACACCCATGCCGCGGTGGTCGAACTGGTGGGCTCCGGCATGCCGGAGCGTCAGGCCGAAACCGTGGTGCGTCTGCAGGTGAGCCTGATGGAGCAGCACTTCGCGACCAAGGCCGATATCGGAACGGTCAACGCGTCGATCGAGTCGTCGCGTGCCTGGAGCGAGACTGAGTTCGAAAAGGTGTACGCGTCGATCGAGTCATTGCGCGCCTGGACCGAAGGTGAGTTCGAAAAGGTGCACGCGTCGATCGAGTCGTTACGTGTCTCGACCGAGGCCCAGTTCGCGTCGCAACGGCGGGAAACCGATGCCAGATTCGAATCGCTTCGACACGAATTCAAGGCCGAGATGGCATCCCTCAAGTCCGATCTCATCAAGTGGATGATCGGCACCAACCTCGCGTTCGCGACGCTCGTGATCGCTGCCGTCAAGATCTTCTTGCAGGGTTAGTCGCCGCTCCGGATCCGCAGGGTTGACCCAGACCCGCCGGCGGGCAACGGTGACATATTCGCACCGGTTCCCGCCTCCGCTCCGCTCGTCACCTCACCGCCGCGTCGCGGCCGGATCACGCGCGGAGCGCCTCGAACGAGGATTTCCACGGGTAGCCGAGTGCCTCGGCGACTTCCCAGCAGGTCACTGCCCCGGCGTGCACGTTCAGCCCGTTGCGCAGATGCGGGTCATCCATGAGGGCCTGACGGTAGCCCTTGTTCGCGAGGGTGAGCACGTGCGGGAGGGTTGCGTTGTTGAGCGCGTGGGTCGAGGTTCGCGGGACCGCTCCCGGCATGTTGGCGACGCAGTAGTGGACCACGTCGTCGACGATGTACGTCGGGTCGCTGTGGGTGGTGGGGTGCGAGGTCTCGAAGCAGCCCCCTTGGTCGATGGCGACGTCGACCACCACCGAGCCCGGCTTCATCCGGCGGACCATGTCCGCGGTGACGAGCTTCGGGGCGGCGGCGCCGGGGATGAGCACGCCGCCGATCACCACGTCCGCGTCGGTCACGTGACGGTCGATGGCGGTGCGGGTGGAGTACAGGGTGTCGAGCGGGCGCCCGAACTGGCGCCATAGCGCCTTGAGCGCCTCCGGCGAGCGATCGATGACCCACGTGTCGGCGCCCATCCCCATCGCGATGTGCGCGGCGTGGGTGCCCACCACGCCGCCGCCGATGATCACCACCTTGGCTGGCAGCACCCCGGGAACCCCACCGAGCAGCATCCCCTTGCCACCGTTGACCTTCTCCAGCGCGTGGGCCGCAGCCTGGACGGAGAGTCGTCCCGCTACCTCCGACATCGGCGCCAGCAGGGGCAGGCCGCCGGCCGACGAGGTGACCGTCTCGTAGGCGATGCACACCGCCTTGCTCCTGACGAGGTCCTCGGTCTGCTCCGGGTCCGGGGCGAGGTGGAGGTAGGTGAACAGCACCTGCCCCTCGCGCAGCATGGCGCGCTCCACCGCCAGCGGTTCCTTGACCTTGACGACCATCTCCGCCCGCTCGAAGACCTCCGGAGCGCCGTCGACGATCTCGGCCCCCACCGCAGCATAGTCGGCGTCCTCGGCCCCGATACCGGCGCCGGCGCCGCTCTGCACGATCACCTCGTGCCCGTGCAGAATCACTTCGTTCACGCTGTCCGGCGTGAGTCCCACGCGGTACTCGTGGTTCTTGATCTCCTTCGGTACCCCGATGAGCATGGATAGCGCCTCCGTAGGTGGTGTCTTGCGCTGCGGTTGATTCGGATTGCGTAGCCGGATGCGGATCGTAGTCCGGATTTCCCGGTACGCAACCGTTCGGTCCGACACGACCGTTTGGTCCACTTCTTGTCCGGGGATCGCGCAATCGATACATTGCGCGCCCCGTCACCACCGGAGCGCGTCATGAGTCCGCTTCGCCCCGAAATCGCCGCCCTGGAGCAGAACGGAATCACCCGGGTCGCCCTCCCGCGGCTCGACGATCCGGACGTGATCGCGCTGTGGTTCGGCGAGGGAGATCTCGTCACCGAAGGGTTCATCCGCGACGCCGCGAAGCAGGCGCTCGACGAGGGCGATACGTTCTACACCCATCCCCGGGGCCGGCAGGATCTGCGCGAAGCGCTGAAACGCTACCTCGACGATCTCTATGGCATCGACCTCGACCCGGACCGGATCAGCGTGCCGGGAGCGACCATGCTCGGCATCACCATCGCGGCGCAGATGGCGCTCGGCCGGGGGGACCACGCGATCATCGTCGGTCCGAGCTGGCCGAACATCGAGAGCACCTATCGGACGACCGGCGCCGAGGTGGAGTATGTGCGCCAGCGGCGCACGGACGCCGGATGGTGCCTCGATCTCGACGACGTCCGGGCCGCGCTCCGCCCGAACACCCGATCGCTGTTCGTCAATACGCCCTGCAACCCGACCGGCTGGGTCATGCCGTCGGAGCAGCAGGCCGAGCTGCTGGAGCTGTGCCGGGAGCGGAACCTCCTGCTGATCGCGGATGAGGTCTATCACCGCAACGTGTTCGATGGCCCCGCGGCGCCGTCGTTTCTGACCGTCGCCCGGGACGACGATCCGGTCGTCGTCGTGAACGGGTTCTCCAAGGCGTGGGCGATGACCGGCTGGCGCATCGGGTGGGTGGTTGCACCGAGCCGATTCGCCGAGACTTGGGCGGTCCTCTCCGAGTGCTTCAACACCGGCGCCACCGTGTTCGTGCAGCGGGCCGCAATCACCGCACTGGAGCGAGGCGAGGAGGTGGTCACGCGGCTGCGCGGCCAGTACGCGCGGGGGCGGGACATCGTGTCCGAGGTGCTGGGCCGCTGTCCGCGCATCGAGTTCACCGAGCCGCCGGGCGCATTCTACGCATTTCCGCGGCTGCGCGGGCTGCGGTCGAGCCTCGCTTTCGCGCAGGGCGTGCTGGCGGAGGAAAACGTTGGCATCGCTCCGGGGTACACCTTCGGCCCCGGCAACGAGGCACACTTCCGGCTCTGCTTCGCGCAGTCGCACGACCGCCTGCGCGACGGGCTCGAGCGGATCGTCCGCTACATCGAGCGCCACGACAACGAATTCGACGCGGGCTGACACGAAGAGGCGGGACGGGCGCGTGCAACCGGTCTGTCGCGGCGAGGTGGTGGTCGCCCGATCGGTCGTCGTGACCGGAGGAGCGGACGACGGTCGTGTGCCGTCGATGTTTGATCGGACTGGTTCGTTCTGATCACTGGAAAATTCGGATGCAGTGCCGAATTTTCCAGTGATCTTCTCCGCACGCTCCAGCGAACCGACTTCCTGACGGTCCCGGCCGCCGCGATGCGGCGATTCTGGCTGCCGTTCCGCGGTGTGCCGGCTCTCCTGTAGCGGATCGATGCATGAGGACATGAGGAACGAACGATGACGAGCCGAAACGATTCCCGCACCGAACCTCCCTGGACCCCGGACTCGTGGCGCACATTCCCTGCCCGCCAGATGCCGGAATATCCCGATCCGGAGCGGCTTCGCGCCGTCGAGTCGCAGCTCGCGAGCTATCCGCCGCTGGTCTTCGCCGGTGAGGTGCGCAATCTGCGGGCGGCGCTCGCCGCGGCCGCGGCGGGTGACGCCTTCGTGCTTCAGGGCGGGGACTGCGCCGAGAGCTTCGCGGAGTTTCATCCCGACAACATCCGCGACACCTTCCGCGTTCTCCTGCAGATGGCGGTGGTCCTGACCTTCGGCGGCGCGTGCCCGGTGGTGAAGATCGGCCGGTTGGCGGGGCAGTTCGCGAAGCCCCGCTCGGCGCCGACCGAGGCTCGCGGCGAGGTCGAGCTTCCCGCTTACCGCGGCGACATTGTCAACGGCATCGAGTTCGACGCGGGCGCCCGGACCCCGGACCCCGAGCGGATGCTGCGCGCCTACCTCCAGTCCGCGTCCACCCTGAACCTGCTTCGGGCATTGGCGCAAGGCGGGTATGCGCACCTGCACCGGGTCCACCGGTGGAGCCTCGACTTCGTCTCCGACACCCCCCAGGCGCAGCGCTACCGCGCGCTTGCCGATCGGATTCAGGAGTCGCTCGACTTCATGGAGGCGTGCGGTGTCACCGCCGCCACCACTCCTGCGGTGCATCGGACCGCGTTCTATACCTCGCACGAAGCGCTGCTGCTCGGTTACGAGCAGGCGCTCACGCGCATCGACTCCACCACTGGCGACTGGTACGACAACTCCGCGCACCTGCTCTGGATCGGGGACCGCACCCGCCAGCCGGACGGCGCACACGTCGAGTTTCTGCGCGGGGTGGGGAACCCGATCGGGCTCAAGGTCGGCCCGGGTATCACCACGGACGCCCTCATTCGCCTGATCGAGCACCTGAATCCCGCGAACGACCCCGGTCGCCTGATGCTCATCGCCCGGATGGGGGCGGACTCGGTGCGCGAGAGACTGGCGCCGCTGGTGCGGGCGGTGGAACGCGAGGGCCGCACCGTGGTGTGGGTGTGCGATCCGATGCACGCCAACATCATCAAGTCCGCCTCGGGGTACAAGACCCGGGTATTCGATCGAGTGCTTGCGGAGGTGCAGGGATTCTTCGAGGTGCACCGAGCGGAGGGCACCCACGCGGGCGGTATTCACGTCGAGATGACCGGCCAGAACGTCACCGAATGCGTCGGTGGGGTGCAGGCACTCTCCGAAGACGAGCTGGCGGGACGCTATCACACCCACTGCGATCCTCGGCTCAACGCGAGCCAGAGCATCGAGATCGCCTTCCGGATCGCGCAGATGCTGCGCGAAGAGCGCGATCGACGCCGCGGACGGCCGAACGGGGGGAGCCGGCCGGCGGACCTGTGGTCTTGAAAGCCGGTAATGGCCGGGTAGCCTGGCCCTGCTGTCACCGTCGGGAGCCACGGGAGGGCAGTTCGGAAACGCACTGGAGCAAGCCCCGCGACCGGCCCGATTGGCACGACCGAGCCGCGCGAGCAGGTGTGTAGCAGGGTATCGAGCGCGCGAACGCTATCGCGCGACAGGAAATCGCAGGGGCGTCTACCCCACCTCCGGAGGCAGGGTGATGTCCAGCCCCAGGACCAGACTGCTCCACGATTTGCCGTGTCCGTCGAGGTTCAGCGACTCGTTGACGCCGCCTTCCAGCGCATCGTCCATGACGAAGTTGAGCCCGTGGAGCGAGGGCAGCTCGTAGCGCACCACGGGTCCGGCGAGCAGTGCGCCGAACTCGCGTTTCAGCCTCTCGGCGGTGAGCTGATCGCGCAGCGTGTCGTAGTGCGCGGGGTCGAACGCGAACACCGCCACGTTCGAGCGGTTGCCCTTGTCGCCCGCCCGTGCGTGCGCGATTGCGCGCAGGGCGACGGTACGGCTCATGCCGGAGCACCTCTACCCGCGGCCTGTCCTCGGAGGCTCGGATCGGCATGCGGGGTGCGGTTCATGCCCGGAAGACTTCCACTCGCGGCGAGACCATGGTGCGGTCGATGGATGCGGAGTACGTGACCACCGACGGTGTCACCGCGCCGCGATAGCCGCCGCCGGCGCTCGGCCCGCAGCACAGCAGCGCCTCGACCTCCCACAGCAGAAGCTCCGCCTCGTCCCGCGACGAGGCCCGCATCGCGCATCGCAGCCGCACGTCGCGGGGGTCGCCCGAGTGATCGCCCGGGTGATCGCCCGAGTTGCCGGTATGCGGGGAGCGCGCCGAGCCGGGCGTCGACCCGCGTTCCGTCGCTGGCGTGTCGCCTTCGCGCAGGGAGCGCGCTGAGTCGAGCGTCCGTCCCCGTTCCGTGACCAACGCATCGCCTGCGTGCAGGGAGCGCCCATCCCGCTCGCGGCGTGGATGTCCGACTTCGCGTTTGGCGTTTGCGTGCAGGGAGTGCACCCCGACGTGATCGACCCGAAGCGGCGCGTTGACGCCGTGCACGCGGCGCATGCGTTCGAGCACGATGTCACCGGCCAGCGTTGCGCGTTCCCGGGCGCCTTCGCCCGCGTACGAGATGCCCGCCTCCGCCAGCCAGCCGCCATCGAACGCCACCGTCGCCTTGAGCCGCTCGGGGCGGGGAGCGCCCCCTGCGCCGCCGACCCGGACTCGATCGTCGCCGGCGGCGGCGACCGAGACGGTGGAGAAGTCGGCGGTGACGTCGGGCGTGAGGTAACGGGAGGGATCGTGCACTTCGTACAGAAGCTGCTCCTTCACGGTGCGCTCGTCGACCCGGCCGCCGGTGCCGTCGAGCTTGGTGATGCAGGCGCCGCCGTCGGCGCCGACCTCGGCGAAGGGGAAGCCGACATACGCCAGTCCGTCGACATGCTTGTATCCGGGGTCCGCGAAGTATCCGCCGGTCACCTGCGCCGCGCACTCCAGCAGGTGCCCGACCGCGGTGGCCGGCCCGAGGTGCGCCCAGTCGTCCGCGCTCCACCCGAAGTGGCGGCGCAGGGGTGCGACGAAGAGCGACGGGTCGGCGACCCGGCCGGTGATGACGATATCGGCCCCGGTCTCCAGCGCCGGCAGGATCTCGTCCGCGCCGAGGTAGGCGTTCGCGCCGATGAAGGGGCGACCGACTTCCCCGATGGTCATGCCTTCCCGGAGCGGTGTCTCGGGTCCGAGCGCTTCCGACACGTCATCGCCGAGCAGGGCCGCCACCACGAGTCCGCCGAGCCCCAGCTCCCGCGCCACCTCGACGGTGCGCTCGGCCGCCGCCCGCGGATTCGCGACCCCCATGTTGGTGATCACCTGCGTGCCGCGCGGAAAGGTGAGCGGCAGGATCGCGCGCATGCGCCGCTCCAGCAGCGGGTTGTAGCCGCGCGCGGGGTCGGCCCGCAGATCGCGGTGCCCGAACGCGAGGGTGCGCTCGCCCACGCACTCGAACACCAGCGCGTCGAGGTGGCCCCGGCGCGCGAGATCCACGGCCGGGTCGAGCCGATCGGAGGAAAAGCCGGCGCCGCAGCCGATGCGGAAGTCACGGGGTAAGCTCATCCGGTTATTGTCCCTCGATGCGCCGCTTGGTCATCCCCTCCTGAGAAGGTGACCGTAAACGGCATGATACTGGATATGATTCTCGCCAATTGATATTGACAGTGTGCGTAACGCGCAGGAACAGCGAATGACGGCGGATCACCTGATCGGGATCGAGCGGTTCGAGGCGGGCCTCTGGAAGGTCGCGGACAACCTGCGGGCCAACTCGAACCTTGCGTCGAACGAGTACTTCATGCCCATCCTGGGCCTCATCTTCCTGCGGCACGCGACGAACCGCTACTACGCGGCGGTGGCCGCAATCGAAGAAGACCGGGCCGCGGGCAGGATGCCGGACCGCCCTCTCGTCGAGGCCGACTTCACCCGCCGCCGCGCCCTGATGCTGCCCGAGCCGGCGCGCTACGACGTGCTGCTGGGCAGGCCGAAGGACGGCAACCTCGGCGCCGCAGTGACCGCCGCCATGGACGCCGTGGAGGACCACTTCCCGCCGCTCGCCGGCCAGTTGCCGAAGGATTACGAGCGCTTCGAGGACGACACCCTGGAAGAGATGATGCGAACCTTCGACTCCGAGGCGCTGCGCACCGCCTCGGGCGATGTGTTCGGCCGCATCTACGAGTATTTCCTGGCCGAGTTCTCCAAGGAGGGCGCGCACGACAACGGCGAGTTCTTCACCCCGCCCTCGATCGTCCAGACCATCGTGAACGTGATCGAACCGGACCACGGCGTCGTCCTCGACCCCGCCTGCGGCTCGGGCGGGATGTTCGTGCAGTCGAGCCACTTCATCGAGGATGCGGGCGAGGACACGATGAAGCGGGTCACGTTCTATGGCCACGAGAAGAACGAAACCACCGGAAAGCTCGCCCGGATCAACCTCGCCGTACACGGGCTGGAGGGCAGGATCCGGGCCGGCAACGAGGCCATCACCTACTACAAGGACCCGCACGAGCTGGCCGGACGGTGCGACTTCGTGATGGCCAATCCACCCTTCAACGTGGACGAAGTGGACGCCGAGAAGGTCAGGGGCGACCGGCGCCTCCCCTTCGGCCTGCCCGGCGTCAACAAGGCCGGGAAGATCTCGAACGCCAACTACCTGTGGCTCTCCTACTTCTACGGCTACCTGAACGAGAACGGCCGCGCCGGGGTCGTCATGTCCTCGCAGGCGTCGAGCGCCGGCCGCGACGAGGCCAAGGTGCGCCGGAAGCTGGTCGAGAGCGGCGCGGTGGACGTGATGATCGACATCCGCGGCAACTTCTTCTACACCCGCACCGTGCCCTGCCAGCTCTGGTTCTTCGACCGGGCGAGGGAGCGGGACCCCGAGCGGGCGGGTCGCACCCTCATGCTCGATGCGCGCAACATCCACCGCAAGATCTCGCGCGCGGTGTACGACTTCAGCCCCGAGCAGCAGAAGAATATCGCCGCCATCGTCTGGCTGTATCGGGGGCAGTCGGAGCGGTTCCTCGACCTGGTCGCGAGCTACCTCGGCCGGTCCATCGCGGAAGGCGGGGCCGCCGCGGAGCCGCTCGCCGCATTCGAGGGCGCGCTCGGCCGGCTGATCGATCTGGCCAAGCCATTCGCGACCGAGGCGCGCCCTTCCGGCCCGCTGGCCGAGCCCTGGGGGGAACTGGCTTCCGCTCGGATCAAGGCATCCGCCGACTGCGCGGCGTTCACCGCCGAAGTCGCGGAGCGCGCCGCCGCCTGGAACCAGGGCGGCAACGGCGGGGCGCGAAACAACCCCGCCCTCCACGCGGCGCGCGAAAGCCTGCATGGCATGGCGGTGCGCGGCCGGAGCCTGACGAAGCAGATCGAGCTGGCCGTGAAGCTCGCCGGCCGCGTGGTCGATACGGCAGTGAAGGGGCTGGATGCCCAGCGTTCGGATCGCTGGCCCAACGCCGAAATCGGCAGGGCGCACCGGGCGCTGGAAGGCGCGCGGGGGTCGGCCGTCGAATCGCTCCGCCGAACGCGCTACTTCGTGCAACAGGCCGACTGGCTGCAGGAACGCTTCCCCGACGCAAGGCTCCGCGATGTCGAAGGTCTGGTGAAGCTGGTCGAGCGCGGCGAAATCGAGGCGCAGGACTGGAGCCTCACCCCCGGCCGGTATGTCGGCGTCGCGCCCGAGGAGGAGGACGAGGATTTCGACTTCGGGGAGGCCATGCGGTCCATCCACATGGACCTCGAGGAACTGACCGACGAGGCGGCGAAGCTGGCCGCGCGGATCGCCCGGAACTTCGAGGAGTTGGGGGTGTGACTACGGCGCCGCCCTACACGATCACCCCGGCGATTCTCGACCTCGCCATACAGATCGGCGAAGCGCTCGGCCGAGCGGAAGCATCGGCGGTCGGCGAGGACCTGCACCTGCGGCGGATCAATCGCATCCGCAGCATTCGAGGATCGCTTGCGATCGAAGGCAACACCCTCACCGAAGACGAGATCACGACCCTCCTCGACGGCAGGCCGGTGATCGCGCCGCCACGGGAGATTCGGGAGGTCCGCAACGCCTTTGACACCTATACCACATTTCCGCAGTGGCACCCGTCCAGCGAAGCCGACCTGCTCCGTGCCCACGAGATACTGATGTCGGGCCTGCTCGACGCCCCCGGCCGCTACCGGCGCGGCAATGTCGCGGTCGTCGGAGCGGGGGAGGTGCACCACATCGGTCCGCCCGCCGATCGCGTTCCGCACCTGATGGGGGATCTGTTGTCCTGGGTGGGCGAGACGGACGAGCATCCGTTGATCACGAGTTCGATCTTCCACTACGAATTCGAGTTCATCCATCCCTTCGGGGACGGCAACGGCCGCATGGGGCGACTCTGGCAGACCCTGATTCTGACGCGCTGGAATCCCCTGTTCGCCTGGGTCCCGGTAGAGAGCCTGATATATGCCCGCCAGAGCGAATACTACGAAGCCATCCGAGCAAGCTCCGCCAAGGGGGAGAGCACGCCGTTTATCACGTACATGCTCGAGGCGATTCACGCCGCAGTCTCCACCCCCCAAGAAACCGCCCATGTAACCCCCCAAGTAACCCGCCTGCTCTCTGTCCTGAAAGGTGAGATGTCGGCACGACAGATTCTGCAAGCGCTCGGCTTGCGCGACCGAAAATCCTTCCGGGAACGCTACCTGCTTCCTGCCCTGGAGCACGCGCTGGTGGAAATGACCCACCCGGAGTCGCCGAGGGCGAGGAACCAACGGTACCGGCTCACGGCCCGCGGGCGGGCGGTGGCGCGATGAGGTGGACGGCGAAAGTGCGACACGGAGGAGGCATTGTGGGCTATCCGAACGGACATCGGGAAACCGAACCAAGAAGAGTGAAATTGGCCGCGCCGCTCACTCGAAACCGTAAGGGAAAGGAGACGTGAAAGTAATGACGGTCGAGATTGGAGATTATGTCGATGTCGTCAGCGGACCTGCATACCAGAGTGCATCATTTACCGATGATCCGTCCGATATGCCGCTAATTAAAGGTGAAAATATAGCCCAAGGCTATATTGCCTGGGAAAAATCAAGATATTGGCCCATCGGGCAGGTAGAAGGATACGAACGCTTTCGCTTGATTGCGGGCGATATCGTCCTCGCCATGGATCGACCCTGGATTACCGCAGGTCTGAAGTGGGCACGTTTGAAGCCACACGATCCACCAAGCCTCCTCGTTCAGCGAGTCGCCCGTCTGCGAGCAAGATCCGGTCTGAGGCAAGATTTTCTCGCCTACATTATCGGTTCTGCGACGTTCTCGAAGTACGTGCGGAACATTATGGGTGGAACAAACGTCCCACACATCAGTGGAAGCCAGATCAGGAGATTCAAGTTTCCGTTACCACGACAGAAGGAACAAGCGGCAATCGCGTCTACGCTCTCTGCCTACGACGACCTGATCGAGAACAACCGGCGGCGGATTGCGTTGCTGGAGGAGGCGGCTCGGCTGCTCTACCGCGAGTGGTTCGTTCACTTCCGGTTTCCGGGCCACGAACACGTCAAGATTTTGGCAGGGATCCCAGGGGGATGGAAGCGGCGGACGCTCGTTGAACTTGCCGAAATCGTGATGGGACAGAGCCCCAAGTCTCAATTCTACAATGAGATCGGCGAAGGTCTCCCATTCCATCAAGGCGTATCCGACTACGGTTTTCGTTTCGTGTCGCACCGTGTTTTCTCCTCGGCAGTAACGAAGATCGCAGAGGCGGGAGACATATTGATCAGCGTTCGGGCACCCGTCGGTCGGATCAATATCACGCGAGACAGGATTGTCCTCGGACGAGGACTCGCTGCGATTCGATCGCGTACCGGGCACCAATCTTTCCTGCTCTACGCAATGAAAAATCACTTCTATGCGGAGGATATCATCGGAACCGGAGCAATTTACGCAGCGACGAACAAAAAGGAACTTGAAGATCAAATCTTTCTCGAACCATCAGCAGCGCTTCTTCAGGAATTTGAGGATCAGGCCAGCGCCATCGATCTACAGATTACCTGCCTTACGGGTCAAAATGACAATCTTGCTCGCGCCCGCGATCTCCTCTTACCCCGCCTGATGAACGGAGAGGTCGCGGTCTGATGGGAGCATGCAGCACCACCACCGGAGGGCGGACGCGATGGCGGTGACGGCCGTCAACAGCGAGGACCGGCTGGTGCAGACGACCTTCGCCGAGCACCTTGAGGGGGTGCTCGGTTGGGACAGCGTCTACGCCTGGAACGAGGAGACCTTCGGGCCGGACGGTGCCCTCGGCCGCGCCGACACCAGGGAGGCGGTGCTCACCCGCGACCTGCGGGCGGCGCTGGAACGGCTCAACCCCGACCTGCCGACCTCGGCGGTCAACGACGCGATCCGGGACCTGACCGCCTATGACGTCGGCCGTTCGGCGGTGCAGCACAATCGCGACTTCCATCGGCTGATCCGGGGCGGTGTTCCCGTGGAGTACCGGGACGCCCATGGACGCCGGAAATCCGCCCGCGCCCGGGTGATCGACTTCGACAACCCGCCGGGCTCCAACCGCTTCCTCGCGGTGCGGGAACTGAAGCTCACCGGCATCCGCACCCCCAACTACAACCGCCGCGCCGATCTGGTCTGCTTCGTCAACGGCCTGCCGCTGGTCTTCATCGAGCTGAAGGCGGTCTACCGGAACATCCGCGAGGGGTTCGACAACAACCTCTCCGACTATCTGGACGAGAACGTCATCGCCCACGCCTTCCATCACAACGCTTTCCTGATCGTGTCGAATGGCGACCGCGCCCGTTACGGCTCCATCACCAGCGGGTGGGAGCACTTCGCCGAGTGGAAGCGGCTCGACGAGATGGACACGGGCCGTCTGGATGCGGAGGTCATGCTGAACGGCATGCTGGCGCACGATCCGCTGCTGGATATCGTCGAGAACTTCATCCTGTTCGACGAGAGCAAGCCGGGGGCCACTCGGAAGGTCGTTGCCCGAAACCACCAGGTTCTGGGTGTCAACCGGGCGGTGGCGTCCGTGAGGAATCAGGAGACGTTGAAACTGGAGTTCCCGCCGGGCCGGCGTCTGACACATCGCATCGTGGAGTTGCCGCTCCAATCGCGGAGCCCCGAGGAGGATCTGCCGCCGCTGCCGAAGGTTGCGGAGGAGCCGGCATCCTACATTCCCGCCGGATCGGTCGACATTGTCGAGCGGGCGCATCCCGACCTCGGCCGGCTCGGAGTGTTCTGGCACACCCAGGGGAGCGGAAAATCCTATTCCATGGCCTTCTTCGCCGAGAAGGTGCGGCGGAAGCTGGACGGCAACTTCACGTTCCTGCTGATGACCGACCGGAACGATCTCGACGGCCAGATCTACGGGACCTTCGTCGGCTGCGGTATCGCCGACGACAACACGCCGCGGGCCGCGTCGGGCGACGACCTGGAAAGGCGGCTCAAGGAGAACCACCGCTACGTCTTCAGCCTCATCCACAAGTTCAACAAGGATGTCGATCCGAAGCGGCCCTACAGCGAGCGCGGCGACATCATCGTGATCTCCGACGAGGCGCATCGCACGCAGGCCGGGCGGCTGGCCCGCAACATGCGCCTCGCGCTGCCGAACGCGGCCTTCATCGGCTTCACCGGCACGCCGCTCTTCAAGCAGGACGAGATCACGAAGCGCATCTTCGGAGATTACATCTCGCGCTACGACTTCAAGCGCTCCGAGGAGGACGGAGCCACCGTCAAGCTGGTCTACGAGAACCGGGGCGAGAAGCTGGGATTGGCGCGGCTCGACCTGAACGACCGCATTGCCGAGAAGATCGAGGAGGCCGAACTCGACCCCGACCGGGAGGCGCTACTGGAGAAGTTGCTGGGCCAGGACTACGAAGTCATCACCGCCGACGAACGGCTTGACCGGATTGCGGCCGATTTCGTCGAGCACTGCGCAACCCGGTGGCAGTCGGGCAAGTCGATGCTGGTATGCGTCGACAAGATCACCTGCGCCCGGATGTACCAGCGGATCGTTCCGCGCTGGCGGGCCAGGGCGGCAGCCGTCCGCAAAGCAGCGGACGCGAGGCGCGCGGAAGCAGAGGCAGAGGGCGATGAATCCATCCGCGCCGCACTCGCCGAGAAAGCCGAGGCGCTGGCCGCCCAGGCCGCGTGGCTGGATGAAACCATCGTCGAGATCATCATCAGCGGGGCCCGGAACGAGGTCAGGGATTTCGCCAAGTGGGGTTTCGACATCGTCCCGCACCGGGCGCGGATGAAGCAGGGTTTCGAGACGGCGGACGGCAAGCGCGTCGATGTCGAGAAGGCGTTCAAGAACCCCGAGCATCCCTTCCGGGTCGCCATCGTCTGCGCGATGTGGCTGACCGGTTTCGACGTCGAGTGCCTCTCGACGCTCTACATCGACAAGCCGATGAAGGCGCACTCGCTGATGCAGGCGATCGCCCGGGCGAATCGGGTCTGGCCGGGCAAGGACTTCGGCCTGATCGTCGACTACAACGGCATGCTGAAGAGCCTGCGCGAGGCGCTGGCGCAGTACGCGCTGGGCGATGACGGGGACACCGGCGGCGAGGCGATCGTCGCCCCCATCGAAGAGCGCATGCAGGCGTTGATCGAGGCCATCGAGGCGACGGAGGCGCACCTCCGCCGCCTCGGCTTCGATCCCGCGACCCTGATCGGCTCGACCGGCTTCACCTGCATCGAGGGGCTCAAGGACGCCGTGGAGGCCGTCTACACCAGCGACGAGACCAAGCGACGCTTCGAGGTGCTGGCCCGGCAGGTGTTCATCCGCTTCAAGGCGCTGCTGACGGAGCCGTCGGCGTTTCCGTTCGCCGAGCGGCACGACAATATCGAGGCGATCTACAAGAAGCTCTCGGAGCGGCGCGATACCGCGGACGTGACCGCGCTCCTCAAAGCGCTGCACCGCATCGTGAACGAGGCGATCCGCACGCGGGCGCCCGGCGACGACCAGGCCGAGGGGCTGACCTTCGATCTCAGCCGGATCGATGCCGAGAAGCTGCGCGAGGAATTCGCGAAGAAGGTGCGCTGCAAGGCGACGGCGCTACGGGACATCCGCGAGATCGTCGAGCAGAAGCTGGCCGAGATGCTGGCGCGCAACCCGTCGAGGATGGACTACCAGCAGAAATACGAAGCGATCGTCGCCGACTACAACCGGGAGAAAGACCGCGTGACCGTCGAGGAGACCTTCCGGCGGCTGATGGAGCTCGTCGAGGAGCTGGACGTGGAGCAACGACGCGCGGTCGAGGAGGGCCTCGGCGAGGACGAGCTTGCCATCTTCGACCTGCTGAAGAAGGAGAACCTTGGCCGGGCCGAGCGGGAGCGGGTCAAGCAGGCGAGCCGCGACCTGCTCGCTTCGATCAAGGCGCGCCTGAAGGAGCTCGACCGCTTCTGGGAGAAGGAACAGACCAAGGCGGACATCGAGGTTCTCATCCGCGACAAGGTTTACGCCAGCCTGCCGACACCGCCGTTCTCGCCCGAGGAGAAGGATGCGATGGCGGCCGAGGTCTACACCCACGTCTGGCAGCAGGCCGTCCACGGCGAATTCGCGATGGCCGCGTAGCCATGCGCCGTTGGGAAAACTGCGCGGCGCCGATCACCGCGGCCGTCATCGGCAGGATTGATGTTCGCGGCGTTGTGATGCACCGGGAGGACGCCGTATGAGGTTGTTTCACTATCTGGAGATCCGGAACTTCAAGTGCTTCGGGGATCGACAGCGCATCGAGCTGGATCATCCGACGGTGCTCATCGGCCCGAACAACTGCGGCAAGACGACGGCGATCCAGGCCATCGCGCTCTGGTCCCAGGCGGTCAGGACCTGGTACGACAGCAAGGGCAACGCGCCACCTCCGGAACGCACGTCGACCTCGCTCAATCGGCTGAATCTCGTCTCGGTGCCCGTGCCCCGCACGCGCTACTTCTGGCACAACACCGTCGTGCGCAAGCGCAATGCGGACATTCCGCTGGTGATCACCCTCGGGGTGCTCCACGAGAACAAGGTCGAGCCCGTCACCATGCACTTTCGCAATCAGGGCGAGGAGTTGATCTACTGCAAGCCCGACGAGGAGACCCTTGCGAGACCGGCCCTCATCGAGGCGGCGGCGCGGGTGAACGTCGATCTGCTCTATCCCATGTCGGGCCTGGAAACCGAGGAGCCGATACTCCAGCCGGGGCGTATCGACGTACTGCTGGGCCAGGGCCAGACGGCGCAGACGCTGCGCAATCTCTGTCTGATGGTGCTGAAGAACACTCCCGGGGACTGGAAGAAGATCACCAAGCTGACGAAGCGGCTGTTCTCGGTCGATCTGGGCGACCCCCGGGAGACCGCGAGAGGCGCCATCGATCTCCTCTATCGTCAACCGGAGGTGAAGGAGCCGCTCGACATCGCCCTCGCCGGTCGCGGGTTGCAGCAGATGCTCCTCATCTTCGCCTACCTCTACTCCCACCGACCCAGCGTGTTGCTGATCGACGAACCGGATGCGCACCTGGAGATACTGCGCCAGAAGCAGGTCTACGTGCTGCTGCGCGAGATTGCCCATGAGAACGGGTCTCAGGTGATCCTGGTGACCCACTCCGAGGTCATCCTCGAGGAGGCCCTGGACCGCAATCTCACGCTGTTGCTCGACGGGCGCGCCGACGACCTCGCGGCGAAAACCGGGATCCGCAATACGCTCAAGCACTACGGCACCGCCCACTATGTCCGAGCCAGGCAACGGGGTTACGTGCTTTATGTCGAGGGACGTACCAATCTCGACATTCTGCAGGCGCTGGCGAGACGGCTGGATCACCCTGTTGCGGACGCATGGGACGACCGAATCAACGCATTCCACGTGCAGGACAATTTTCCCGGCCCCGACGCGCAGATCGACTCGGAAATCGAGCGGGTGGAAGGAGGCTTCGGGGTGACGCCCGAACGGCACTTCTTTGCCCTGCGCGAGATGTTGCCGGGGTTGCGTGGGCTGGCGATCCTGGACAGCGACCGTGGTCAGGGACAGGATACGAACAGTGGCGGTCTCCGGATCAGGTACTGGCGCCGATATGAAATCGAGAACTATTTCATCACGCCTGCGGTTCTGAAGCGGTACGCTAGGAATGCCTATTCCGAACCGCCGCTGTTCGCGGAGTCATTTGCCGGCGAGATCGACGAGGTGCTCGATGCGTTGATCCTGGAGCGCGTCTTCTCGGGCCGCACCTCGGACTTCGCGACCTGGCAGGGACTCGATGCCGACGCGGCGCGCCTGTTGTGGGAGGCAAGCACCGAGCGCATCAAGCTGAGCGATTTCGCGGAAGCATTCTTCCGTCGTCTGGCCGAGCGACTCGGGCACGCCATGCTGCTGCGCAAGGGTGATCTGCATCAACTCGTGGATTTCGTTGATCCGCGTTCGATTCCGACGGAAGTTTCGGAAACCCTCGACCTGCTCAAGGCGCTTTTCGACGAGGCGACACCGGGCGAGGGGGCGTAACCATCGAAGCCCGAGCGGTTCTCCGATCCTTGCCGGGATCTGGCGACAACCCGGAGCCTGCCCTACCAGCGCAGGTTCACGTTCTTGATGCGGGTGTAGCTCAGTAGCTCCTCGAAGCACTCCTCGCGTCCCGAGCCGCTCTGTTTCCAGCCGCCGTAGGGGACGCCGATGTAGCGCCCGGTGGAGTTGATCCACACGTAGCCCGCCTCCACCCGCTCCGCGGTCTCCATGGCCCGGTCCAGATCGTTGGTGATGATGGCGGCGGTGAGGCCGTATTGGAGCGCGTTCGCCTTTGCCAGTACGTCGTCGAGGTCCGACCAGGTGAAGACCGACATGACCGGGCCGAAGATCTCCTCGCGGGCGATGCGCATGGAGTCGTCGACTCCGTCGAACACGGTGGGGGAGACGAAGAACCCGTTCGAGAGCGCCGGGTCCGCGGGGCGGCCGCCGCCGGTGACGAGGCGTGCGCCCTGGTCGCGGCCCGATGCGATGTAGCCCATCACCCGGTCGAACTGTCGCGCGGACACGATGGGTCCGACCTCCTTGCCGTCCTCCCAGGGCAGACCCACCGGCAGGGCCTCCACCTCCGCCACCAGGGCTTCCAGCACCGCGCCGTGCAGCGATTCGTGCACGAAGACGCGCGAGGTCGAGCTGCACGACTGGCCCTGGCGGTTCATGTTCATCCCCTTCACCGCGGCCCTTGCCGCCTGCGCGGGGTCGGCGTCGGGGAAGATGATGACGGGGTTCTTGCCGCCGAGTTCCAGGGTGACTTCCTTCATCCCCTCCGCCGCTTCGCGGGCGATGATGCGCCCGGTCTCCACCGAGCCTACGAAGCCGATGCGTTCCACCAGCGGGTGCCGCACCATGGCCGAACCGGCCGCAGCGCCACCGGTCACCACGTTCACCACCCCCGGCGGCAGGAGCCCTTCGCACAGCTCCGCGAAGCGCAGGCTCGAAAGCGGCGCCTGATCCGAACCCTTCACCACCACCGTGTTGCCCGCCGCCAGCGCGGCTGCGGACTTCTCCGCGCAGAAGCGGAACGGATGGTTGAAGGGGTTGATTTTGGCCACCACGCCGTAGGGCTGGCGCCGGGTGAAGTTGAGATGCCGCGGGCCGTAGGACGAGGTCTCTCCCTTGATCTCCGTGACCAGGCCTGCGAAATAGCGCAGGGTGTCCACCGTCCAGTCCACGTCGCCCACCATGCCCGAGAGGGCGTTGCCGGCGTCGACGCAGTCCATGAGCCCGAGTGCGTCGCGGTGCGCGTGCAGGCGATCCGCGAGGCGTTCCAGATACCCTGCGCGCTCAGCGATAGGCATCCGCCCCCAGTCCGATTCGTACGCCGCGCGGGCGGCGCGCACCGCGCGGTCGACATCGGCGTCGGTCGCGGCCGGCACCTCGCCCAGGGGCTCGCCGGTGGACGGATTGATCGACGCGAGGCGTCCACCCTCCGCTGCTTCCTGCCACTCGCCGCCGATCCAGAGTCCGCGCGGCGTGAAGTTCAGATCCGGTCCGATCATTGTTGTGTCCCTCGAGTATGAATCATGTACGAATCATGCGTAGTCGAATTCCGCGGACGTATCCGAGCGCGCGGCGCCGGAAGGACGGCGACGCGGCACCTCGTCCCCTTGGATGTCTCCTCAGACGACCCCGGCGCTCGCAAGCGACCGGAGCTCGTCCTCGTCGAGGCCCAAGGTGCCCATGTAGACCTCGCGATTGTGGGCTCCGAGTTCAGATCCCGGCCACCGGGTCGCGCCCGGTGTGTCGCCGAGCTTCGGGGCGAGGGCTGGAATCTTCAGGGCTTCTCCCGCGACTTCGACCGTCTCGAACAGGCCGCGGGCGTTGTACTGCGGATCTTCCATCATGTCGGCGACGCTGTAGATGGGGCCGGCGGGAACCCCGGCGCCGTCCAGGGTTTCGAGCACGCGGCCGGAGTCGAGGGTGCAGGTCCACCTGGCGATTGCATCGTCCACCTCGCGCTGGTGGGCGACCCGGCCGGCGTTGTCCGCAAGCCGCGGGTCGTCGGCGAGATCGTCGCGTCCCGCCGCGTGCATCAGCCGCTTGAAGATGGAGTCGCCGTTGCCGCCGATGATCACGTACCGCCCGTCTGCGCACGGATAGGTGTTGGTGGGGACGATGCCGGTCAGGGTCGAGCCCGACGGCTCGCGCACGATGCCGGCGCCGTCGTACTCCGGCACCATCGCTTCGAGGACGTTGTACACCGACTCGTAGATGGCCACATCGACCACCTGCCCGGCGCCGGCGCCGCTGTCGGTGGCGCCGCCGTCGATGCGGTGGCGGTGGACGAGCGCGAGCAGCACCCCGATCACCGCGTGCAGGGCGGCCAGGGTGTCGCCCAGGCTCAGGTTGGGACGCACCGGCGGCTGGCCGGGAACGCCGTTGATGTAGCGCAGCCCGCCGAAGCCCTCGCACACCGATGCGAATCCGGGTTTCGTCGCGAAGGGTCCGGTCTGGCCGTAGCCCGAAACCCGCGTGTAGACGAGCTCCGGAGCTTCGGCCCGCAGATCGTCGGGACCGAGCCCCCACTTCTCCATGGTGCCCGGACGGAAGTTCTCGATGAGCACGTCGGAGCGCAGCGCGAGCGCCCGCGCGATCTCCCGGCCTCTGGGTGTACGCAGGTTCAGCGTGACGCATTTCTTGTTTCGCCCCATCGCGCGCCACCAGAGCGACGTCCCGTTCTTCAGCGCCCGCCAGTTGCGCAGCGGGTCGCCGGTGCCGGGAGGTTCTACCTTGATGACTTCCGCGCCGAAGTATGCAAGCACGCATCCGGCGAATGGCCCTGCGATGAGCTGTCCCATTTCCAGGACGCGAATTCCGCTCAGGGGCTTCGAAGCGTTATCGACCGGGAGCATGGCGTGGTTCAGCAGAGCTCGGCGGGTTTCGGGGTCGAGGGGTCGAAGACGACGGTGTGACCGTCGAACACCGGGCCGTCCACGCACACCCGCTTCATTGCGCGACCGCCCGCCGTGCGCACCCGCACCGTGCATCCGGCGCATCCCCCCACCGCGCAGGCCATGTACTCCTCCAGCGAGACGAGGCACGGAAGCGCGTGCGCGCGGGCAAGATCGACCGAGGCTTCGAGCATGGGTACGGGACCACAGGCGTAGACGGCGACCTCGGCGCGCGCATCCTTGTCGAGCGCATCGAGCCAGGTCTTCGCGAGATCGGTGACGTGGCCATGGTGGCAGCCGGGGAGGCCGGCCCCGCTCGCGAGCCGCGCGGCGATGCCCCAGCGCTCCAGAAGCGGCATCGTCGCGGTGGCGCCGCCGTCGACGCCCGGCACCGGAATGTCCGACGCCGGCGTCTCGAACGGAAACGGCACCTCCGAGCCCATCGCCACGAAGGTCGATACCGACGGGTCCCGCCGCAGCCGGTCGGCCAGGAAAACCATGGGCGGGATGCCGACGCCGCCCCCGATGAGCAGCGCGCGGGCACGGCCCGCGACCGCTTCGAACGGACGCCCGATGGGGCCGATGACGCTGAGGTGAGTGCCCGGGGGCTGGCCGGCGAGCTGCCTCGTGCCGTGGCCGACCTCCTTGTACAGGAGGTCCACCCAGCCGCCGTCGGGGTCCGCCCGCATCAGCGACATGGGACGGCGCATCGGGAGCAGGGGGTCGCAACGCAGGTGCACGAAGGAGCCGGGCTCAGCCTTTGCCGCGATCCGCGGCGCATGGAGGCGCAACCGCCACTGACCGGCCGGATGGGCCTCGTGCGCCAGGATCTCGCAATCCTCGACGAAGATGGTGCCGCGGTGCACTGAGTGTGGGGTCCGGAGGTGTCGCGGAAGAGCCGTCGGCGGGCGCGGCCAGCGGGCGTGGGCCGAGAGTATATTACGATTCATGGTCCACGATTCATGGCCATCGGGTTCGTGGCCTTCGAGTTCGATGCCGACAAGCGTGATGTCACGCGGATCCCGCCGGAGCATGGCGTCCGGTCGGGCGCTCTGGTACAAGGGCGCCGTCACGGAGCCGGAGCCGCAGGATTGAGCCAGCGTCATCGTCGTCTCTTCCACGTCCTCGATCCCCGGCAGTTCGACCGGGCCCTGCTCGACGACCTCTGTGCCCTGTCCACCCGGCTGCGTCGGCATGCGAGGTCCAGGCTCGGGGCGCGCTCGCTGCAAACGCTGCTGCCCCACAAGCGGGCGATGCTCTACTTCACCCAACCGTCCACGCGGACGTTTCTCTCGTTCGACAACGCCTGCCATCTGCTCGGAGTCCGCACGAGCGAGATCCGCGACCCCGCCATCTCCTCGGAGGTCAAGGGGGAGACGTTCGAGGACAGCATCCGGACGTTCAGCTCCTACGTGGACGTCATCATCATGCGGACCCACGAGGCGGGCATGGCGGCCCAGTCGGCGGCGCTGATGGACCGCATCAAGCGGCCGGTGCCGATCATCAACGCCGGCAGCGGCCGGGACCAGCACCCGACCCAGGCGCTTCTCGACATCCACACGCTGGAGCGCAGCTTCGGGCGACGCGGGGGTATCGACGGCAAGACCATCGGCCTGATGGGCGATCTGCGCCGCGGGCGCACGGCGCGCTCCCTCGCCTATCTCATGAAGAACTACCGCGACGTGCGCCTGGTGTTCATCGCACCGGACGACTTCGGGATGGGCAGTGACATCAAGGTGCATCTGCGCGAGCACGGCCTCCCGTTCCACGAGACGCGGGAGCTCGGCTCCGTGATCGGGGACCTCGACGCCATCTACGTCACCCGCCTCCAGACCGAGCACGATGTCGGCGATGAGTCGAAGGGCTACGAGCACGCCCGGTACCGGATCGGTCCCGAGCAGTTGCCCGCGCTGCGCTCCGACGCGGTGATCATGCACCCCCTGCCGCGCGGCCCCGAGATCGATCCCGCCATCGACGCGGACCCGCGGGCGATGTACTGGCGCCAGGAACGCAACGGAATGTGGATGCGGGTGGCGCTCCTGGTGAAGATCTTCGAGGTCGAGGACGAGCTGCCGCCGTGAGGACGGAGCGGCTCGCACCGCGCCGCTGCTCGTCGTCTGCGCATCGCCGGGGGAGCCGACCCCGCTTCTCGGCCGGGGTCGGCGGTGCGCTTGACTCGATCGCCTTTGCGCATTCCACTAGCTCGCAGAACAACAAGCGACAGCGCGTCGGAGAGCAAACATGAGCAAGGGACACTCGTTGCAGGACCCGTTCCTCAACATGCTGAGAAAGGAGCGGGTGCCGGTCTCGATATTTCTCGTCAACGGCATCAAGCTCCAGGGGCAGATCGAGTCGTTCGACCAGTTCGTCGTTCTGTTGCGCAATTCCGTCAGCCAGATGGTCTACAAGCACGCGATCTCGACTGTGGTGCCGTCTCGCAACCTGAAGCTCCCTCGTCTCGATGCGGCCGAGAAAGACGTCGGCGAACTCTGACCGACCATGTTCGATAGACCGACAACCGGTGAACGCGCGCTCCTCGTGCACATGGATGATGGTGGTGAAGGAGGCGCGTCGGCCGAGTTCCGCGAGCTGGCGGTCTCGGCGGGAGCCCGCATCGCAGGCGCGGTGCGCTATCCGGAACGCAGCCCGGATCCGAAGTTCTTCGTGGGTGGGGGCAAGGCGGACGAGGTCCGCTGCGCAGTGGAGACCCACGAGGCCGAGGTCGTCCTCGTCGATCGTCCTCTGAGTCCGGCGCAGGAGCGCAATCTCGAGCGCCACGTCGCGTGCCGGGTTCTCGACCGGCGCGCTCTCATCCTCGACATCTTCGCGCAGCGCGCCAACACCTTCGAAGGCAAGCTCCAGGTGGAGCTCGCCCAGCTCGAACATCTGTCCACCCGCCTGGTGAGGGGGTGGACGCACCTGGAGCGCCAGAAGGGAGGCATCGGCCTGCGTGGTCCGGGGGAAACCCAGCTCGAGACCGATCGCCGCCTGGTCGACCGGCGTATCCGGATGATTCGCGGGCGTCTGGAGCAGGTCCGCGTGCGCCGCGGCCTGAGCCGACGCGCCCGGTCCCGCTCCGGGGTTCCGGTAGTGGCGCTGGTGGGGTACACGAACGCTGGCAAGTCGACTCTGTTCAATCAACTCACGGGCGCCCGGGTGCTCGCCGAGGATCGGCTGTTCGCGACGCTCGATCCGACGCTGCGCCGGCTCGAGCTGGGAGGCGGCGACGCGGTGGTGCTCGCCGACACCGTCGGGTTCATCCGCCAGCTCCCCCACGACCTGGTGGCGGCATTCCGGGCGACGCTGGAGGAGACGAAGGAGGCGCAGCTCCTCGTGCATGTCGTCGATGCCACCGCTCCGGATCGCAATGACCGGATGCGCGATGTGCACGACGTGCTGCAGGCGATCGGCGCTGGCGTGGTCCCCAGGCTGGAGGTGTTCAACAAGTGCGACGCGTTGGAACCCGCGCGGTTCGAGGCCGCATCCGGCTGGTCGCACCCCGGGTGCGGGCCGCCCGCACGGCCCGCTCGGGTGTGGGCGTCGGCGCGAACCGGGGCCGGAATGGATCGCGTGGTGGAGGCGATCCGTTCACACTTCGGACGTTCACGAGTCACCCGCGTCGCACGGGTGCCCCCTTCCCAGGGACGGCTGCGCGCGGCGATTCATGCGTGCGCGCAGGTCGTGGAGGAAGTCGGCGCCTCCGACGGTGCAAGCTGGATGACGTTTCGTATCGAACCCGCTGCGCTGGCGCGGCTGCATCGGGAGATGCGACTGGCGGAGTTCCTCGCCGAGACGGATTCGGGCGGCGGCGGGAAAGCGATCGGATCCGTCACCGCCGAAACCCCGAGCGCCGCCGCTGACCTCTCGCCGCCGGTGTGAAGCGTCCGCTGGGTCATCCCTGCGGTCGGCGACCGTGAACTGGCCGACGATGCAGGATATGATCGCCCTTCGACTTTCTTCAGTGCTGCGGCACGTCTCGCCGCCACGCACGCCTAGCACGGGAGTGACCGGATGGCCTGGAATCAACCCGACGGGAACGGAGACCGCGATCCTCGCGATTCTCGTGATCCTTGGGGGAACCGCGGGCGGCAGCAGGGCCCTCCGGACCTCGACGAAATTCTCCGCAAGTTGCAGTCCAAATGGGGTCAGGTCTTCGGTCGGCGGCCCCTCGGGGGCGGGCGGTCCGGCTCGGGCGGCGGCCGCGGATTCGGCCGTGGCGGATACCTGGGTATCGGGCTGCTCTCGGTTGTGCTGGTCGTGGCCTGGTGGATGGCGGGCATCTGGATCATCCAGGAGCCGGAGCGGGGGGTGGTGCTGCGCTTCGGTGCCTACCACCGCACCATCGATCCGGGTTTCAACTGGGCGCCGTACTTCGTCGATTCGGTGATCACGGTCAACGTGGACCGGGTCCGCAACGCCGAGATCGGGTTCCGCAACCAGGGCACCAGCGTCGCTGCGGTGCCGCGTGAGGCACTGATGCTCACCGAGGACGAGAACATCGTCGATCTCCAGTTCGCGGTGCAGTACCGGGTGAAGGATCCGGCGCAGTTCCTGTTCGAAAACAGTCAGCCGGAGATTGCGCTGCGTCAGGCGACGGAGAGCGCGGTGCGCGAGATTGTGGGTCGCTCGACGATGGACTTCGTGATCACCGAAGGCCGCGGCCCGGTGGCGGCCGAGACCCAGGGGCTCATTCAGGACATCCTCGACCGGTACCGGACCGGCCTGCATGTGATGAGCGTCAACATGCAGAACGCACAGCCGCCGGGGGAGGTGCAGGACGCGTTCCTCGACGCCATCAAGGCGCGCGAGGACCAGGAGCGGATCATCAACGAGGCGAGGGCGTACCAGGCCGACGTGGTTCCGAAGGCACGCGGTGAGGCGAATGCCATGCTCGCCGGGGCCGAGGCCTACCGACAGCGGGTCGAGGCGGTGGCGGAAGGTGACGCGTCGCGGTTCGAGCAGGTGCTGCAGGCGTATCGGACGGCGCCGGAAGTCACCCGTGACCGGCTCTACCTCGAAGCGAAGGAGTCGGTGCTCGCGAACACCAGCAAGGTGCTGGTCGACATTCCCGAAGGCAACAACATCATGTATCTGCCGCTCGATCAGATCGTGCGGTCGAGAGGCAGCGCCTCCACCGAGCGCCGATCGTTCGGGGCGGCGGACGACACCACCACATCCGGAACGCTCGGCGAAGATTCGCGGCGTTCGCGGGAGAATCCGCTCGGGAGGACGCGCTGATGAACATCAAGGCGTTGCTGGTTCTGCTGGCCGGACTCGCGGTGCTGGCGGGTCTGAGCATCTTCACCGTGGACGAGCGCCAGGTGGCGATCCTGCTCCAGTTCGGCAAGGTGGAGCGCACCGACATGGAGCCCGGGCTGCACTTCAAGGTGCCGGTGGTGCAGAACGTGCTCAAGTTCGATTCGCGCATCCAGACCCTTGACAGCGACCCCCAGAACTACCTCACGTTCGAGAAGAAGAACGTCATCGTGGATTCGTTCGTGAAGTGGCGGATCGCAGATGTGCGCCGGTTCTACACCTCCGCCGGGGGCAGCATCCTTCAGGCGAACAACCGGCTCGGTGAGGTGATCATCAAGCGGCTGCGCGACGAGTTCGGCAAGCGCACCATCCAGCAGGTGGTCTCGGGTGAACGCACCGAGATCATGGACAAGCTCCGGGTCGCGGCCAAGGATCAGGCCGATGAGCTGGGGCTGGAGATTGTGGACGTACGCATCAAGCGCGTGGACCTGCCCCAGGATGTGAGCCAGTCGGTGTTCAACCGGATGCGGGCGGAGCGCCAGGAGGTGGCCAAGCTGTTCCGGTCCGAGGGCGAGGAGGAAGCACGCGAGCTTCGCGCGGGCGCGAACAAGGACCGAGAGGTGATCCTGGCCGAAGCGGAGCGCCGGGCCCAGATCATCCGCGGCGCCGGCGATGCGCGGGCGACCGAGATTTATGCGGCCGCGTTCGGCCAGGATCGGGAGTTCTACAAGCTCTACCGCAGCCTGAACGCCTACCGGACCGCGTTCGGAAGCACCGCGGACATCCTGCTGCTGGAGCCCACGAGCGAGTTCTTCGACTACTTCCAGGGTTCGGGACCGCGGCCATGATCCGCGCGTCCCGCGGCGCGTTCATGCCGCGCGGCCGGCGCTGACCACTACGGGGCGCGACGTGTGGGTCGATCTGCTTGTTGCGCTCGCGCTCCTGCTCGTGATCGAGGGCGTGGTTCCCTTTCTGAATCCTCGGGCGACGCGCCGCGCCATGCTGGCGCTGGCCAAGATGAATGACAGCACTCTGCGGTTCGCGGGACTCACGGTGATGCTCATCGGCTGCCTGCTGCTCTACGCCGTTCGCTGAGCCCGCGCGGAAGGCGTATCTCGTCCGCCTGTCGCCGCCGTTGGCTCCCTGGAGTCGCGCCCGGAGTTGTGCCTGGAGTCGAGAATGGAGCGCTGGTTGCTGCCGGAGGGCATGGAGGAGCTGGTGCCGCCGGAGTCGCTGCGTCTCGAACGCATGCGGCGTGCATTGCTCGATCTGTTCTCCCGCTGGGGCTACGAGATCGTCACCCCCCCATTCATCGAGTATCTGGAGTCTCTGCTCACCGGGACCGGCGAGGATCTCGAGCTCCATACCTTCAAATTGATCGACCAGTTGACGGGCCGGATGATGGGGGTCCGGGCGGACATGACTCCGCAGGTTGCCCGTATCGACGCCCGACGGTTGCGCCGTGACGGCCCGTCGCGCCTGTGCTACGCGGGCACGGTGCTGCGCACTCTGCCGGAAGGCATCTCCGGCGGCCGCAGTCCGGTGCAGGTGGGGGCGGAGCTCTACGGTCACGCCGGGTGGCAGAGCGATTGCGAGATCGTCTGTCTGATGATCGAAGCGCTGGAGGCGGCAGGCGTCGGGCCGGTGCATATCGACGTCGGTCACGTCGGGATCTTCCGCGCCCTTGCGCGCCGCACCGCCCTCGGGCCCGAGCGGGAAATCGCCCTGCATGAAGCCCTGCAACGCAAGGCCGGTTCGGAGGTGCGTGAGCTGCTGAACGCATGGGAAGTCGACATGCAGTGCGCCGATGCCCTGGTCGCCCTCGTCGACCTGGACGGGGAACCCTCGGTGCTGGAGCGGGCCGGGCAGACGCTCGCGGTGGGCGGTGAGGATGTGGCGCGCGCCCTTGCGGATCTCGGCGCGCTGGTCCGCGCGGTATGCGCGCGCCGTCCGGATGTGGAGCTGCATGTGGACCTCGCCGAACTCCGCGGGTATCGCTACCACACCGGTTCGGTGTTCGCTGCGTTCGTGCCGGGATACGGGCGCGAGGTGGCCAGGGGCGGGCGCTACGACGAGATCGGAAGCGTCTTCGGCCGGTCGCGGGCGGCCACCGGGTTCAGCGCGGACCTGAAGACCCTCATCGCCCTGCGGGACTCGAGTCATGGCGCAGCGGCAGAAGACGAAGACGTGATCGGCGCACCCTGGTCGGACGATGGCGAGCTGCACGATGCGATACGGGAGCTTCGATCCCGCGGAGAGCGCGTGATTCAGCGCCTGCCGGACGAAGATTCCGGCGGAGCACGGAATCTGGAGCGGCGTGACGGGCGCTGGGTGGTTGTTGGGGCGATCCCGCCGAGCGGTTCCTCGCCCACGGAAAGGGAGAGTCGAGGATGAGCAGTGCGGTCGTCGTCATCGGCATGCAGTGGGGCGACGAGGGCAAGGGCAAGATCGTCGACCAGCTCACCGACCGCGCCTCGGTGGTGGCGCGGTTCCAGGGCGGGCACAACGCTGGCCACACCCTCGTCATCGGGGGAATGCGCACCGTGCTGCACCTCGTCCCTTCCGGGGTGATGCGCGATGGGGTGCGGTGTCTCATCGGGCACGGCGTCGTGCTGTCGCCGACTGCGCTCGTCGACGAGATGGGCATGCTGGTCGAGCGTGGAGTGCCGGTGGACGAGCGGGTCCGGGTGAGCGATGCGTGCCCGCTCATTCTGCCCTACCACGTGGCGCTCGATCAGGCCCGCGAGGCGGCCCGCGGAGCGGTCATGATCGGCACCACCGGGCGCGGGATCGGCCCCGCCTACGAAGACAAGGCCGCGCGCCGGGCGATTCGGGTGGGGGATCTCCTGGAACCCGCGCGACTGGACGCGAAGCTTCGGGCGCTCGACGCGTACCACAATTTCGTCCTCACCCGATGGCTCGGCGCGGACCCGGTCGATCTTGCGCAGGTGCGCGACATGCTCAATGCGGCGATCGAGCGGATTCGCCCGCTCGTGACGGACGTACCCGGTCTATTGCACGCGGCCGTCGACGCAGGCGATGGCGTGTTGCTGGAGGGCGCGCAGGGCGCGTGCCTCGACATCGACCAGGGCACCTTCCCGTTCGTGACCTCGTCCAACACCACCGCCGGCGGAGCGGCGGCGGGAAGCGGGCTCGGTCCGCGCGACATCGGATACGTCCTCGGGATCACCAAGGCGTACACGACACGGGTCGGCGCCGGACCGTTCCCCACCGAGTTGCACGACGAGGTGGGGGAGAGGCTTGCCGCTCGGGGCAGCGAATTCGGCGCGACCACGGGACGCCCCCGGCGATGCGGCTGGCTCGATGTCGTGAGCCTTCGGCGCGCGGTGCGGATCAACAGCGTCTCGGGGCTGTGCGTCACCAAGCTCGACGTCCTGGACGAGATGCCGGTGGTGCGGCTTTGCACCGGCTACCGGCTCGACGGAGAGCGGCGGGACGCGCCGCCGAACCCCGCCGAGGACCTGAGTCGCTGCGAGCCGGTGTACGAAGAGATGCCGGGGTGGAGCACATCGACGGTGGGCGTCCGGTCCCGGGCCGCCTTGCCCGCGCCCGCCCGCGCCTTCATCGAACGCATCGAATCTCTTGTCGGGGTCCCGGTCGACCTCGTATCGACCGGGGCGGGACGGGATGAGACCATCGTCGAGCGCCATCCGTTCGATTGATTCCCGGCCTTGCGGCTATCGGTTACGGAGGAGTGGAGCGACAGGTCGTTGAGGGGGGTGGCGCGAAGCCTGCGGCGGACACGACGAGTGATGGAGAGATCGACCGCGACCGGATGGGTTTCAGCGGGATGAATCATGTCCGGAAGTGGTGCCGAGGAGAGGACTTGAACCTCCACGGGGTTACCCCCACATGGACCTGAACCATGCGCGTCTACCAATTCCGCCACCTCGGCGTGGCAGTCGTCGAGGGTCGCGGATGCAGGGTAGTGCCGGCACCGGCCTGAACGACGCGCGGACCATACTCACCGCCCCGATCCTTTGTCAACGAGTCCGCCAACCCCCCGCCGCGATACTTCACGCGGCGTGCACAAGCGCATCGCGAACCTGCCCGAACGCAGTGCGCTGATCGCGTTTCTCGACCAGGCCGGCGCGCCTGTCCAGTTCACCCGAATCGCCGATGCGCATGCTCTCCGGTCCTCAGTCGAGCAGGAGGCGCTGCAGCGGCGGCTCGCGGCCATGCAGCGTGATGGCCAGATCATCCGCACCCACCGCGGCGAATTCGGGAGCGTCGACCGGACGGATCTCGTCACCGGGCGCGTCATCGGACATCGAAACGGGTTCGGGTTCGTCCGGCCCGACGATGCGGGCTCCGATTTGTTTCTCTCCCCGCGACACATGCGCCGGCTGATGCATGGAGACCGTGTGGTGGCCCGCGTGGTGAAGATCGATCACGCCGGGCGCCGCGAGGGGGCACTGTTCGAGGTCATCGAGCGGGGGGTTGACAAGGTGGTCGGGCGCCTGTGGCGCGAGAGTGGCGTCACCTTCGTCCGCCCCCACAATTCGCGGATTCATCATGATGTCCTCGTTCCTCTCGACGCGGGCGCCGATGCGCGCGACGGCGACTACGTCGTCGCACGCGTCACCGAGCCGCCGGCGGGACACCACCCGCCGGTCGGTGTCGTCGAGGAGGTGCTCGGATCCCGACTGCTGCCCGGGATGGAGGTCGACGTCGCCATCCGTGCGTACGAGCTGCCGGTCGCGTGGCCCGAGGGGGCTATTGCGGAAGCGGCGGCGCTGCCCGCCGGAGTCCGCGATGTCGACTTCGAGGGTCGCGAGGATCTGCGCGACCTCGCGTTCGTCACCATCGACGGTGAGGATGCACGCGACTTCGATGATGCTGTCCACTGCAAGCGGACTGCCGCGGGGTGGCGGCTCATGGTGGCCATCGCGGACGTATCCGCCTACATCCTCCCCAGCACGGCGCTGGATGCGGAAGCGCGGCTTCGCGGCAACTCCGTCTACTTCCCGGATCGGGTGATTCCGATGTTGCCCGAATCGCTCTCGAACGGGCTGTGCTCTCTGCGACCGCACGAAGACCGGCTTTGCCTCGGCTGCGAGTTGATCATCACCGAATCGGGCCGGGTCCACCGGTCGCGATTCTTCGAAGGCGTGATTCGCTCGCGCGCACGCCTGACCTATACCGAAGTATCGCAGGGGCTCGAATCCGCCGATCCAGTGACAGGCGAGAAGCTCGTGGATGTCGTGCCGATGCTCGAAGTGCTGCGCGATGCGTACACTTCGCTCCGCCGGGCCCGCGACGCGCGAGGAGCCATCGACCTGGACCTCACCGAGACCCGGGTGGTACTCGGTCCGGATCGCCGGGTGGAGCGGTTCGAGCCGACGGAGCGCAACACCGCACACCGGATCATCGAGGAATGCATGGTCGCGGCCAACGTCGCCGCCGCGCGGCTTCTGGAACGGCACCGCCTGCCCGTGCTCTATCGCATCCACGAGGGGCCGCCTTTGGACAAGGCGGCAGAGCTGCGGGTCTTCCTCGACGAGTTCGGGCTCAAGCTCGGCGGGGGTGAGGCGCCGGAGCCCCGACATTTCGCTGCCGTCATCGAGGACGCGGCGTCGCGGCCTGATGCTCGGCTCGTCCAGACCGTGTTGCTGCGCTCGCTCTCGCAGGCCGCGTATGCGCCGGGCAATCTGGGGCACTTCGGGCTTGCGCATCGCGCCTATGTCCACTTCACCTCTCCCATCCGGCGTTACCCCGATCTGCTGGCGCATCGCGCCATCCGTCACGTGCTGCGGCGCGGCCGGCCCGGGGACTTCGATCCGGCGCCCGGCTCATCGCTTGCCGCGGTGGGCGACCACTGTTCGATGACCGAGCGCCGTGCCGACGATGCGACGCGCGACGCGACCGCATGGCTCAAGTGCGAATTCATGCTCGGTAAACTGGGTGAAGTATTCGATGCGACCATCACCGGGGTCGCCGCATTCGGGGTCTTCGCCACCCTCGACGAGGTGTTCGTCGAAGGCCTCGTCCACGTCAGCGCACTGGGTCCGAACGACTTCCACTTCGATCCGGTCAGGTATCGGCTGAGCGGAGAGCGCGAGCGGCGTTCGTTTCGCCTTGGCGATCGGATGCGGGTCCGGGTTGCGCATGTGGACCTCGACGAGCGCCGGGTCGACTTCGAGCCGGTGGGAAAGGAGTACGCGCGCCGGGGGGGTGGTCGCCTGAATGCGGCGGTGCGCGACTCGCACCGTCGCCGCGGGCGGGTGCGTGGTTTCACCCGGCGGTAGAAGGCGTTCGATGTCCGGTGGTCGGGCCCCGTGGACTCGCCCTTTGCACTCTCGCGGAGCGCCGGGATGCATGGGACGAGAGGGGGTGTCGCGGGCCACCGCGTCGTTCCACCATGGATGCGGGTGGCGATTCGGAGCACGATGGAGCCGGCATGGCCAGGACTGAGCTGATCTTCGGAGTGCACGCGGTTCGGGCCCTGGTGGAGTGTGATCCGGCCGGGGTCCTTGAGGTTTGGCTGCAGGCGAGGCGCGAGTCCCCGGCGCTTCGCCGCGCGTTGTCGCTCCGCGTCGCATCCGGCATTGCGGTGCACCACGTACCCCGCGAGGCGATCGAGCGCATGGTCGGCAACGTCGCTCACCAGGGAGTCGTCGCCCGCTACCGGCCGAGTGCGCAGATGCCGGTCGTGAGCCTGGACGGGCTTCTTCACCGAACCCCGCTGCCGAGCCTGATCGTGGTGCTCGACGAGGTGCAGGATCCGCGCAACCTGGGCGCGTGCATGCGGTGCGCGGCAGGGGCGGGCGCCGACGCGGTGGTCGTCCCCAAACGCCGGAGCGCTTCCCTGACCGCGACCGTCCGCAAGGCCGCGAGCGGCGCGGCCGAACACCTTCCGCTCGTGTCGGTCACGAACATCGCGCATTCCCTGGAGAGCATCGCCGAGGCGGGTCTGTCGGTGATCGGAGCGGCGGCGGATGCTGAACATCCCCTGTACGATGCCGATTTCCGATCGCCCCACGCCCTCGTGCTCGGCGGCGAGGCACGGGGCCTGCGCCGCCTCACCCGCGAGAAGTGTGACCGGGTCTTCTCGATTCCGCTCGCCGATCCGGTGGAGAGCCTGAACGTCTCGGTCGCGGCCGCCGTCTTTCTGTTCGAAGCGGTGCGCCAGCGATCGGCGTTCCGGGACCGAGCGCGTTGAAGGACGGGCAGGAATTCCCTACCATGCGCCGCCGTTCGGCGGTATCCGCCGAATTGGTTCCATCCACTCCTTGTCTCACCGTTGCGCCACGCGCGGGAGGCATATCCGAAAGGAGCGACTGATGCGGCACTACGAAGTGGTGTTCATGGTCCATCCGGACCAGAGCGAGCAGGTCTCCGCGATGGTCGAGCGATATCGCTCGATGATCGAATCCGATGGTGGAGCCATCCACCGCCTCGAAGACTGGGGGCGGCGTCAGCTCACCTATTCCATCAACAAGGTGCACAAGGCCCACTACGTGCTCATGAACGTCGAGTGCACGCATGATGCGCTCGGATCATTGACGAGCGCATTCAAGTTCAACGACGCGGTCATCCGCCACCTCATCATCCGGCGCGACTCGGCTCCGACCGAGCCGTCGCCGCTCGCGAAGTCGAAGGAGAAAGAGGGGAGGGAGGACCGGGGAGGCCGTGGCCGTCGCCGCGAGTCGGATGGAGACGGTGGCTCCGGCGCATCGGGGGGGCGGCGCTCCGAATTCCAGGGGCAGAGTCGTTCCGATGCCCCGGAAGAATCGCGGCCCGAAGCCCCGGCCGAAGCCGAAGCCCCGGCCAAAGCCCAAGCTTCGGTCGAAGCTCCGGCCGAGGCCCAAGCTCCGGCCGAGGCCCAAGCTCCGGCCGAGGCCCAAGCTCCGGCCGAGGCCCAAGCTCCGGCCGAAGCCGAAGCTCCGGCCGAGGCCCAAGCTCCGGCCGAAGCCGAAGCTCCGGCCGAAGCCGAAACCCCGGCCGAAGCCGAAGCCCCGGCGGCGCCGGCCCCGGAAGCAGAGCGGACATAGCGGCCTGTCGGGATTGCGCGCGCATGGTCCGCGTGCTTCCCCGGCTACCAGAAGGAGAGTTGCATGGCGCGTTTCTTTCGCAGGCGGCGTTACTGCCGCTTTACCGTCGACGGGGTGAAGGAGATCGACTACAAGGATCTCAATACCCTCAAGGCTTACGTGTCGGAGACCGGGAAGATCGTTCCGAGCCGGATTACGGGGACGAGCGCGCGGTATCAACGTCAGCTCGCGCGAGCCGTCAAGCGGGCGCGGTTTCTCGCGCTGCTTCCCTATACCGACCAGCACCGTTGACGCGAGGAGGGCCGCGTGCGCGGATTCCTCCGGTTCGCCACGCGCAGCCGGCATCACGCGGTCGGCGTATCGGCGCTGTCGCTCCTGATCCCACCGTTCAGCTTCGTCGGGGGGGCGATCATCGGGTTGGCGACACTACGCTACGGAGCGGTCGAAGGCGGGGTGGTGCTGGCGGGGTCGGCTGCCATCTTTGCTGCCGCGATGTGGGCGCTGGCGGGGTCGATCGCGCCGGCCGTGGTGTTCGTGGTGGTGACCGGTCTGCCGGTTCTCGCGCTCTCGGCGCTGCTGCGGTCCACGGCGTCTCAGGGGGTCGTTCTGGTCACCGCGACCCTGGCCACGGGAGCGGCGATCGCGACGCTGTACCTGGCGGTGCCCGATCCCGCCGAGTGGTGGCTGAACGTGTTCGTGGGATTTCTGGCGGGCGGGACCGAGGGTGTGGATCGCCAGGGGTTCGAGGAACTGGCCGAAATGCTCCGACCCGTGGTGACGGGGTTGCCGATCGCCGTGATGGTGACCGCGGTATGCACCGTGATTCTGGCCCGCTGGGCGCATGCGGCCCTGGACAATCCCGGTGGGTTCGGCCGCGAGTTCCGGGAGTTGCGGGTCGGACGCCGGTTTGCGTTCGGGGCCGGGGCGGTGGTGCTCCTCGCCATGTTCCTGGCGCCGCAGGGCGCCGGGATCGGCCACGATCTCCTGGTGCTGGTCGTGGCCGCGTGCGCGATTCAGGGGGTCGCGACGGTGCACGGGCTCGTGGGGGTGCGAGGCGGCGGTCGCGGCTGGCTCATCGCCATGTACCTGAGCCTGTTTCTGGTGACGCCCGCCGCGGTGTTCGCGCTCTCGGTGACCGGGCTCTCGGACGCATGGCTCGACTATCGGTCCCGATTCGGTTCGTCGCGGTGAATGCAGGGCGGGGCTGCGGCCCCGCGCAACACAACGAGGTGTGACGATGGAAGTGATCCTGCTGGAGACGGTGCAACGGCTCGGAGGACTTGGCGACAAGGTATCGGTCAAGGCTGGATACGCCAGGAATTACCTGATACCGAAGGGAATCGCCGTGGCGGCGACACCGAGGAACATGGCCGAGTTCGAGGCGCGACGTGAGGAGTTCGAACGTCGCGAAGCGGAGGCTCTCGCGGCGTCGGGGGATCGCGCGTCGGCCCTTGAAGGCGTCGAGATCACGGTGCTGCGCAAGGCGGGAGAGAGCGGTCGGCTGTTCGGATCGGTGGGCTCCGCAGATGTCGCGCAGGCGCTTGTCGACGCCGGGCACGAAGTCGGTCGACAGGAGGTTCGGATGCCCGACGGCGACACGATCCGCCAGGTCGGGGAGTATGACGTGACCATCCACATCGGCCCGACGGTCGAGGCCGCCATTCGGCTGAAGGTGGAGCCCGAGTCGGACGCGGGTACTCGGCCGGAGTTGGAGCCCGAATCGACCGTGGACTGAGACCTGCCGGCTCAGGGCGCCGTGGTGCGTGGTGTGCCGCGCCGGAGTTGGCGGGAGCGTATGCTCGGGCGAGCCCGGTGAACACCGGATTCGGGTCGGACGCTCCCGCTCCATTCGAATGTCCACTCCCGACCACTTCGCGGCGGCCTCGAACGTCTCCTGGGCTATCTTTTCTAGGGGCTATCTGTCCCTGGGGCTGTTTGTCCTTGGGTCCATCCTGTCCCCGGGGCTATCCTGTCCCTGGCCGCCATGGTTCGGGTCAGACCGAGACCGCCGCTTGGGGATTGCCTTCGATATGGCCGATCCAGTGCTCAATGAAGTTTCGCCAGCGCCCGGCTCCGAGGCGCTCCGCGTCCCGCCGCACTCGGTCGATGCCGAACAGGCAGTGCTGGGCGGGGTGCTGATCGACAACGACGCCTGGGACCGCATCGCGGACATCGTCACTGCCGCGCATTTCTACCGCAATGACCACCGCGCCGTGTTCGGCGCGGTAGCGAGCCTGTGCGATGAAGGGCAGCCGTGCGATGCGGTGACCGTGGCGGAGCGGCTCGACCGGGACGGCCTTCTCGACTCGTCGGGGGGGCTCGCCTACCTCGCGGATCTTGCCCAGAACACCCCCAACGCCGCGAATATCGTCGCGTACGCGGAGATCGTGCGCGAACGTGCGGTGCTTCGCAGTCTCATCCGGACGAGCACCGAGATCGCAGAGTCCGCATTCCGTCCTCAGGGGCGGGCGGCGCACGAGGTACTGGACGAAGCCGAACGGCGAATTCTGGAAATCGCGGAGCTGGGGGGGGTGGGCCGCCGGGACTCGGTCGCCATCAAGACCGTGCTGTCCCGCGTGATGGAGCACATCGACGAGCTGTCCCGGAGGGAGAACCCGATCACCGGTGTGCCGACCGGGTTCGAGAAGCTCGACGAGATGACCGCCGGCCTGCAGCGAGGCGACCTCGTCATCGTCGCGGGCCGTCCCTCGATGGGGAAGACCGCGTTCGCGATGAACATCGTGGAGGAGGCCTCGATCCGGGGCCGGTTGTCCGTGGCCGTGTTCAGCATGGAAATGCCGGCCGAGCAACTGGCGATGAGAATGCTCTCGTCGCTCGGAATGATCGACCAGCAGAAGGTTCGCACCGGGCGGCTGGAAGCCGAAGACTGGCCGCGGTTGACTTCCCCGCTCGCGATGCTCAACGACACCAACGTCTTCATCGTCGACGATTCCACCCTGACTCCGACGGAGCTTCGCGCCCGCTGCCGCAGGCTCAAGCGGGAGCAGGGGCTCGACCTCGTCGTCATCGACTACCTGCAACTGATGTACGTGCCGGGAAGCAGCGAGAACCGGGCCACGGAGATCTCCGAGATTTCCCGCTCGTTGAAGGCTCTGGCGAGAGAGGTGAACGCGCCGGTGGTGGCCTGCTCGCAGCTCAACCGAAGCCTGGAGATGCGCGGGAACAAGCGCCCGGTGATGTCGGATCTCCGGGAATCGGGGGCCATCGAGCAGGATGCGGACCTGATCCTGTTCATCTACCGCGACGAGGTCTACGACGAAGAGAGCAAGGACAAGGGCAAGGCGGAAATCATCATCGGAAAGCAGCGCAACGGTCCCATCGGTACGGTCAATCTCGCATTTCTCGGCCGGTATGCGCGATTCGAGAATCTTTCGCCGGTCGACTACTCAGGGGATCTGCCCGGCTGAAACCGGGCCGGGGCGCTCAGCTCTCGGCATCGAGATATCCCTTGGCGAACAAGTAAAGAAAGATCTCCTGTGCCGCCTGCATGGGGGTGAGGTCGGTGGTGTCGATGGTGATCTCCGGGTGCGACGGCACCTCGTAGGGATCGCTGATTCCGGTGAATTCGGGAATGATCCCCTTGCGTGCCCTGGCGTAAAGCCCCTTTCGGTCGCGCGCTTCGCACACTTCGAGCGGTGTGCACACGTAGACCTCGATCATCGCGCCGTGGGCTTCGACCATCTCGCGCACGTCCCGGCGCGTTCCGGCATACGGTGCGATCGGCGCGCAGATCGCGACTCCCCGGTTCTTGGTGATCTCGCTCGCCACGAAGCCGATGCGGCGCACGTTGATGTCCCGGTGCGCCTTGGAGAATCCGAGCTCGCTCGACAGATGGTGGCGCACGATGTCGCCGTCGAGCAGGGTGACCGAGCGTCTGCCTTCCTCGATGAACTTGCCGTACATGATCTTGGCGAGCGTCGACTTCCCGGAACCCGACAGCCCGGTGAAGAACAGCGTGATGCCCTGCTCGCGGGGCGCGGGGTAGACCGCGCGCAGCCTCTCGATGATCTCCGGGTAGGTAAACCACCCGGGCACCTCCTCCTGCCTGGCGATCCGGGCCGCCAGCTCCGCATCCCCGAACGGCACTGTCTCTTCCTCCGGCACTCCCGCGCTTCCGACGGGGACGTAGCGGCGCGCCTTTGGCGAGTAGCCGAGTCGGTTGGCGAGGAAGATCGAGATCCCGAGCTCGCTCTCGTGCTCGCGGGCAAGCTCCTGGGCGGCATGGCGCGGATAGAGTCTGTCGGAGCCGGCGGCGGGTGGCAGCACCGGCGATGCATGGTCGCATTCCACGATGAAGTCGGTACATCCGTAGTTGCGTCGGATGATCGCGTGCCACAGCGCTTCGCGCGGGCCGGCGCCGCGTGTCGCGAGCGGAAGCAGGGACAGGGCGGCGAGCTGCTGCGGGTAGTGCCGCAGGACCTGCTGGTAGCACTTGATACGCGCGAAATGGGCCAGGTCGTGATGCATCGTGACGCCGGCGACGGGGTGCAGGAGCAGGTGCCCCCGCGCTTGCCTGGCGGCGTCGAGAGTCAGCTCCCGTTCGCGCCTGTGTATCGGACGGCTCGTATGGAATGCGATGATGCTGCGCCAGCCGAGCCGATCGAAGAACCGGCCGAGCTCCCGGGGCGAGTGACGCAGCTCCTGATGGTCGTAGTGCGTGGGGAGCCGGATGCCGGCAACGTGACCTCCCACGTAGATCTCGCCGATCCGTTCGTGGAGGTGCCGCACCCCGGGATGGTGCGCGGACGTTGTTCCGTAGACCTGCTGCCCCTCGGCGTGCTTGTCCGCTTCCCACATTCCCGAGATCTCGAGGATCGCAAGCGCGAGCCCTTCCTGATCACGCAGGGCGACTCGGGAGCCCACCTCCAGCTTCTCCGCGCGTTCACGTGTGATGTCGAGCACCACCGGAATCGGCCAGAGTTGGCCGTCGGGCAGCCGCATCGAATCCAGTACGTGCGTGTAGGTCTCCCGATCCATGAAGCCGTCGAGGGGGGTGAATCCGCCATTCATCAACAGCTCCAGGTCGCAGAGCTGTCGCTGGGAGAGGGTCAGGGACGGCGTGTCGAGCGATTCGCTCTTCAGTGTTTCCGCCTCTGCCTCGCCGACAAGGAGAGGCTTCAGTGATGTGCGGTTCGTCTGCGCCGGCATGGTCTGTCACGCTGTCCGGGGAGTCATGGATCCAGGAACGGAACTTACTGGATTCAGGCGTTTGATTGCACCGCACCGGGCTCATACCGGGCTCGCGTGCCGCGCGTCCGTTCCATACACTCGCCGTCTCCTTCCAGGATGGCGCTCCTGCCCGTCGGCGGTGTGGATTCGATTCGGCATGGTGAAACAACGCATCGTCTACGCATGTACGCAGTGCGGCGCGAGCACCCCTCAGTGGCGCGGACAGTGCCCCGACTGCGGGGCGTGGAACTCTCTGGAGGAAGTCACGCAGCCCACTGTCAGAGTGCGTGCGCGGGCGCCGACGGGGCATTCGGTCCGGCCCGTCGCGGCGTCGAGCGTGGACCTCGCTCCGGATTCCAGAGTAGAGACCGGTCTCTCGGAACTCGACCGCGTGCTCGGCGGCGGGCTCGTGTCCGGAGCGGTCGTGCTCGTGGGGGGCGAGCCCGGGATCGGGAAGTCTACGCTTCTGCTTCAGGTGCTGGGGAATCTCGCCGGCGATATCGTCCGTGTGCTGTACGTGACCGGAGAGGAGTCGATCCGGCAGGTCGCGCTGCGGGCGAGGCGACTAGGAGTGGCGGCGGATCGCGTGCATCTGCTCGCCGAGACGAGGGTGGAGTCGGTTCTCGAAGTCGTCGAGCGTGAGTCGCCCCGGATCGTGGTCATCGACTCGATACAGACCATGTTTACCGAGGCCTTGCAGTCCGCTCCGGGCAGCGTCGCGCAGGTGCGCGAGAGTGCGGCGCGGCTCGTGCGTCACGCCAAGGATCGCTCCTTTTCGGTGCTGCTGGTCGGCCACGTCACCAAGGACGGCGCGATTGCCGGTCCCCGGGTCCTGGAGCACATGGTGGACACGGTGCTGTATTTCGAGAGCGAAGCGGATCGCCGGTTTCGCGTCATCCGGGCCGTCAAGAACCGCTTCGGCGCCGCGAACGAGATCGGCCTTTTCGCGATGACGGAGAAAGGGCTGCGCGAGGTTCGCAACCCGTCCGCGATTTTCCTCGCACGCGGAGCCGCTGAAGTTGCGGGCAGCGTGGTGACCGTGGTGCGGGAAGGGACCCGGCCGTTGCTGGTCGAGATCCAGGCGCTGGTCGACGAGGCGTCCGGCCCGCCGCGGCGGTTGACGGTGGGGCTCGAACAGGGGCGGCTCAACATGCTGCTTGCCGTCCTTCACCGGCATGCGGGCGTCTCCACCCAGGGTCTCGACGTCTATGCGAACGTCGTCGGAGGGGTCCGAATCACCGAGACCGGGGCGGATCTTGCCGTACTGGCCGCAGTGCGTTCGATTCTGGGCGAACGGCCGATCGAGCACGGTCTCATGGTGTTCGGCGAGGTGGGACTGGCGGGTGAGATTCGGCCCGTTCCGGGCGGGGAGGAGCGGGTCCGCGAAGCCGCCAAGCATGGATTCTCGCGAGCGCTGGTCCCGACCGCCAACGTCCCGCGGCGGCTCCCTCATGGTATCGATGTCACCGGGGTCGAGCGGGTGGACCGCGCGCTCGACCTGATTTGACGAATGGGACGCGCAGGGCGGATACGTCTTCCAGTGGCACGTTCATCGGCCATGGCCGCGCGGCCGGCGAGGTAAAGTCGCCGCAGGCCGCCGGCACCGAATGCCGCGTTCGACTACCCGTCGCTCTCCGTCGCCGTCCTGCGCAGGGCCGGCATGATCCGCGCGGTGCGTACCGCGTTGCCGGTGGTGTGCACGATCTCGAACGGATATCCCGCGATCATGAGGCTCGTACCCGGCTCCGGTATCGATTCCAGATACTCGATGATAAGCCCGTTCACGGTCTTGGGTCCGCCGGTGGGAAGCTCCCATCTCATGGCGCGGTTGATCTCGCGCACGTTGGCCGAACCGTCGACGAGGAAGGTCCCGTCGGACTGTGGGTGGATATCCGAGCTGTAGGCGGTCGGATCGGTGGTGAACTGTCCCACGATCTCCTCGAGCAGGTCCTCCAGGGTGGCGAGCCCTTCGATCTCGCCGTACTCGTCGACGATGAGCCCGATCCGTTCGTTCGCCCGCTGGAAGTTGAGAAGCTGCGCGCTCAGGGGGGTGCCGGCGGGGATGAAGTAGGGTTCGTCCGCCTGCGCCTGGAGGTACTCGATCAGTCCGTCCTCACCGGGCGGCGCGACGACGCGACGCAGGTGGAGGATCCCCTCGATCTCGTTGACATCTCCGCGGTACAACGGCAGGCGCGTGTGCTGCGCATGCATCATCTGCTCCAGGATCTCTTCCGGGGGATCGTCGAGATCGATCGCGTTGATCTCCTGGCGCGGGACCATGATGTCGTCGACCGTGACCTTCTCGAGGTCCAGGATGCTCATCAGCATCTGCCGGTGGCGACGCGGGATCAGCGCCCCTGCTTCGGCGACCACGGTGCGGAGTTCCTCGCGGCTCAGGGTATCGCGGTCGGCTCCCGCCGGGGACAGTCGGAGCAGGCGCAGCACGCCGTTCGCCATCCAGTTGACGGCGACCACCAGCGGCTGGAAGACGACGAGCAGCCAGGTGATGACATGTGCGGCGGGGAACGCGACCCGTTCGGGGTGCAACGCCGCGAACGTCTTCGGCGCGACCTCGGCGAAGATCAGGATCACCAGGGTGAGCAGACCGGCCGCCACGGCGATGCCTGCCTCTCCGAGCAGGCGTAACGCCAGCACCGTCGCCAGCGACGATGCGGCGATGTTCACGAAGTTGTTCCCGAGGAGGATCAGGCCGATCAGCCGGTCCGGGCGCTCCAGGAGCCGACTGGCGCGCTGTGCGCCTCGGTGTCCGGCCCTCGCCAGATGGCGCAGCCGGTAGCGGTTCAGGGCCATCATGCCCGTCTCGGAGCCGGAGAAGCATCCCGAGAGGATGATGAGGACGACGAGGGCGCCGATCAGGACGCCAGGCGGAACGTCGCTCAAGCGCGGGTGTACCTCACACAGTGCCGATCTGTATTACGGGGGAGCCGTCCCGGTGCTGTCAAGCGATGCGCGGCTAGGGTGGTGTCTCACTTCGACATTCCGACTGGTGTCTCCGGCCTGTATGCATGGGCCATCCGCGAACGCCGGTCGGGCCATCAATCGGGACTTTCGAATGGTCCTCGATCAAGGGAATGCGCCGGAGGCCGGGTCCGTCAGGCGGAGTGCCAGCGCTGGCCGAGCAGCACCTCGAGGATCAGGCGGCTGCCGAAGTACGCGAGCGCCAGCACCACGAATCCCGACAGGCACCATCGCACTGCGGTCTGTCCTCGCCACCCGTGGCGTCGGCGCCCCCACAGCAGCGTCCCGAACATCGCCCACGCGAGACATGAGAGCGCTGTTTTGTGCGCCAGATGCTGGTCGAGCATGTCCTCGACGAACATGAGGCCGCTGGCGAGGCTCAAGCTCAACAGGAAGAACCCGATCCCGATGAGCCGGAACAGCCAGCGCTCCTGGGTGTCGAGTGATGCCAGGGTGCGCAGCACGCCGCCCGGACGTCGGGTATGGAGGCGGCGTTCCTGCCACGCAAGGAGCAGCGCCTGCAGCGCGGCGAGGCTCAGCACCGCCCACGTCACGATCGAGATCGCCGCGTGGATCTGGACGGAGGTGGTGTTGACGGGAGTCGTCTGCCCCGACCACACCACCGGGACGATCGGAGCAATCGCCGCCAGCGGGAGCACGAGCGCGCCGACGATGTGGTCGATACGCCAGAGGAGCGCGATCCCGAACACCGCGGCCGTGGCCAGACCCGCGAGTGAGATGGTTGCCGGAAGATCGGGACTCGATCCGCTCCACAGCATGAGCCCGGGCCAGATCGACGCAGCATGCAGGACGACGCCGCAACCCACGATGACGCACGCGAACGTATCGCGGGCCGGACGCTCCGCGGCTGGGTGGGCCAAGTGGCGGGCAATCCGCAGGCCCGCCGTGAGGTAGGTGATGGCTGCGAGCGCGGCGAGCAACGAAGGCATGGGTAATCAGGGCCGGATCACGAAGCGACAGGCACTCATGGTGCCAACATCGAGCGGAAAGGAACAGGGCTGAACGTTTCCGGAAGGTCTGTTTGTTTGTTGCCAACAGGGCTGGGTGTTTCCGGCCGCCATTCCCGCCAGATCGGGGCATGTTCCCGACATTGCCCGCAATGGATACGTCGCAGATCGACCTCTCGTCGCCATTGCACCGCGAGACGGTCTCTCGGAGTGCCAGCGGGACTGGCTGTCGAGAGTCGGCGCGGCGATCGGAGCCGGTCGCCGGCAGGATACAATCGCGTGCGGTATGGGTGCGAGAGAGGAGGAGACGCGGTGTTCGAGAATCTCACCGGCCGGTTCGGCACGGTCCTGAATCGTCTGCGCGGCCGGGGGCGCCTGACCGACGACAACATTCGGGAGGCGCTGCGCGAGGTTCGCACCGCGATGCTGGAGGCGGACGTCGCGTTGCCGGTGGTGCGCGCGTTCATCGAGCGGGTGCGCGAGCGCGCGGTGGGCCAGGATGTCCTCGCGAGCCTCACCCCGGGTCAGGCGCTGGTCCGGGTGGTCCGCGACGAGCTGGCCGAGCTGATGGGCGGGAGCAGCTCCGAGCTTGCCCTCAAAGTGCAGCCGCCGGCGGTAGTGCTCGTCGCCGGGCTCCAGGGATCGGGCAAGACCACGACCGTGGCAAAGCTCGCACGCCGACTCATCGAGCAGGCGGACAAGAAGGTGATGACGGTAAGCTGCGACGTGTATCGGCCCGCCGCCATCGATCAGCTCCGCGTGCTGGCGGAGCAGGTCGGGGCCGAATTCGTCCCCAGCGCGCCCGGTGACGACCCCACAGCGATCGCCACGGGCGCGCTCACCGAGGCGCGACGACGCTTCGCCGATGTGCTGCTTGTCGATACCGCCGGCCGGCTCCACGTCGACGAGACGATGATGGACGAGGTGCGGCGTATCCACTCCGCGGTTTCGCCGGTGGAGACGCTGTTCGTGGTCGACGGCATGACCGGCCAGGACGCGGCCCACGTCTCGAAGGCGTTCGGCGCCGCCCTCCCGCTCACCGGAATCGTGCTGACCAAGATCGACGGTGACGCGCGCGGCGGCGCGGCACTGTCGGTACGTCACGTGACCGGCAAGCCGATCAAGTTTCTCGGTATCGGCGAGAAGACCGATGCGCTGGAAGCGTTCCACCCCGAACGGATCGCGTCGCGCATCCTCGGCATGGGCGACGTACTCGGACTCATCGAGGAGGTCGAGCAGAAGGTCGACCGCGAGAAAACGGAAAAGCTCGCCCGCAAGTTCGTCAAGGGCCGGCAGTTCGATCTCGAGGATTTCGCCGAGCAGCTCGCGCAGATGCGGAACATGGGAGGCATCGCCGGCATGCTCGACAAGCTGCCGGGGCTCCCCGGGCTGCCCGCCGCGGCGCGTGACCGGGTCAACGACCAGGAGTTCATCCGCATGGAGGCGATCATCTCGTCCATGACCCGGCACGAGCGCCGCTACCCCGGGGTAATCAAGGGCTCGCGCAAGCGCCGCATCGCATCGGGCTCGGGTACGCAGGTGCAGGACGTGAACCGGTTGCTCAAGCAGTTCACGCAGATGCAGAAGATGATGAAGCGCATGCGCAGGAAGGGTGGAATGGCGCGCATGATGCAGGGGATGCGCGGCGCCGTGCCTCCCGGAATGGGCTGACGCGGGCGCTTCCGGGAGGCGGAGCCGGGCGCACGGCCATTCCTGCCGGGCTTGAGCCACTCGCTGAGCTGAAGTCGGCTCTTGCAATCTCCCTGCCTGGATGTTCCGTCGGTTGAAACCCGTTGGAATCGCAGCGCGTGACGGTTCCTCGGAGCCCGGCGGGAATCGCTGCCGAGCACCAGCCAACCCAGACAAGCGAGCGTTGCGGTGACGTCGCCTCGGAGCATAGAATTCGTTGCTTGCCCTCGGACGCAGTTTCGCCGGTCAGAGGCGGAGTAACAGGAAACCTTTTCAGCCATGGTCAAAATTCGACTCGCCCGTGCCGGCGCAAAACGCAGGCCCTTCTACCATGTGGTGGTTGCGGACAGCCGCAGCCGGCGCGGAGGACGGTTCATCGAACGCGTCGGCTTCTTCAACCCGATCGCTACCGAGAGCGAAGAGCGGATTCGGATCGACACCGCAAGGATCGAGCACTGGAAGTCCTGCGGAGCCCGTGCCAGCGACTCGGTGGCGAAGCTGCTTCGTTCCCTGTAGGCGCGTCCCGAGCGCGAGCGGTACCGCCACCGGCGCCTCCGGGTGGACGGTGACGGATGGTGCCGGAAGAGCAGCGGCGGGTTGTGCTCGGAACCATCACCGGTCCCTGTGGCGTGCGCGGCTGGGTGAGGATCCGGTCGAGCACGGAGCCGCCGGAGAACATCCTGCGGTACGCGCCGTGGTTGGTCGGCCGGGACGGTCATTGGACTATGGTCGCGGTGGCCGAAGGGCGGGCGCAAGGGCGCGGCGTGGTTGCGCGGTTCGAGGGTTGCCACGATCGCGATCAGGCGTTGCGATACCGGGGACGAGAAATCGCGATAGAGCGATCGCGGCTTCCGGACCCGGAAGACGGCGAGTTCTACTGGACGGACCTGGTCGGACTCCGTGTCGCCACCGCCGATGGCGTCGATCTCGGTGAGGTCGAGCGGATGCTGGAGACGGGCGCCAACGACGTGATGGTGGTCCGAGGGGAGTTCGAACGGCTGATCCCGTTCATTTCGGGGACGGTCGTGCGGTCGGTCGATGTCGAACGGGGGGTCATCGTCGTCGACTGGCATCCGGACGACTGAGGATGTCGGCAGTGAGAGTCGCGGTCGTGACGCTCTTCCCGGAGATGGTGACAGCCGTCGCCCGGTACGGCGTGACGGGACGCGCGGTGGAGCGCGGGCTGCTGGAACTCGATTGCTGGAATCCGCGCGACTACGCCCGGGACCGTCATCGCCGGGTCGACGACCGACCCTACGGCGGGGGTCCCGGCATGGTGATGATGTACGAGCCGGTGCGGCTCGCGATTGCGGCGGCGCGCGATGCGGTGGGCGCTGGGAGTCGCACCATCCATCTCTCGCCGCAGGGGTCGAGACTCGATCAGGACGATATCGGCCGTCTGGCGGGCGGGATGCCGCTGGTGCTGCTCTGTGGTCGATATGAAGGTATCGACGAGCGGCTTCTGGATGCGGAGGTGGACGAGGAACTCTCCCTGGGCGACTACGTCCTGAGCGGCGGCGAGCTGGCCGCGATGGTGGTCATCGACGCGATGACGCGCCTGATTCCCGGGGTGCTCGGACACGAGGGTTCGGCCGACGCGGACTCGTTCTCGAATGGTCTGCTTGACTGTCCGCACTTCACGCGCCCGGAGACAGTGGCCCAGCGCAAAGTCCCGGAGGTGCTGCTCTCGGGAGACCACGGGGCGATTCGACGCTGGCGGCTGAAGCAGTCACTTGGACGCACCTGGGAGCGCCGACCTGATCTTCTGCGCGGTCGCGGTCGCGGCCTCGAGCCGGAGGAGCGGGCGTTGCTGGAGGAGTACATGAGCGAACGTGCCGCGCCGGCTGTCGATCCGGCGGCGACAGGAGAAAGGAGCGAATGAGATGAGCCAGATCATCAGTGAGATCGAGGCCGAGCAGCTTCGAGACGTCGTGCCCGAGTTCTCGGCCGGAGACACCATCGTCGTCCGGGTCAAGGTCAAGGAGGGCACCCGCGAACGGCTCCAGTCGTTCGAGGGTGTCGTCATCGCCAAGCGAAACCGCGGCCTGAACTCCTCCTTCACGGTGAGGAAGATCTCTCACGGTGAGGGGGTCGAGCGCGTGTTCCAGACGCATAGCCCGCAGATCGAGGACGTGACGGTCAAACGGCGCGGCGCGGTGCGTCGGGCCAAACTCTACTATCTGCGCGGCAGGTCCGGAAATGCTGCGAAGATCCGGGAGAAGATCTGAATCCCCGAACCGTTCGCAACCGGTGTCGTGCCCCAATCGGAAAGCCTGTCCGCACCTCGCCGGGGAGTGAGATGCCCTCGCCGCCGGCGCCATGCGGCGCCGCCTGAAGGATCCCGGGGTGTTTCCGGCGCAACTGTGAAGCTGCGTGCGGGTGGCGCAGGAAATGAACCTCGATGAAGCCCCGGCCCGCAGCGTTGCCGGCGGCAAGCGACGCCGATTCCCGCAGCATCGAGGAGTTCGTCGATCTGATCTGGATGGAGCGCGGTCTCGCCGAGGCCACGCTTTCGGCGTACCGTAGTGATCTCTCGCGGTTCTCCCGGTGGCTTTCCGGTCGACGCCGCAGGCTCGAGAATGCACGCCGGCTCGATGTCCTCGACTTTCTCGGTGAGCACGCGCACTGGCCTCCCCGCACCGTGGCCAGGCGTCTGTCGGCACTGCGACGCTTCTACCAGCACCTGGAGCGCGAGGGACGGATCGGGAGCAACCCGTGCCATCGCGTCGATGCGCCGAGACTCGGTCGCCCGCTGCCCGGGGTGCTCTCGGAGCAGGAGGTGGAGCGGCTGCTTGCCGCCCCCGACCTAGAGACCGCAACCGGTATTCGGGATCGCGCCATGCTGGAGGTGCTCTACGCGACCGGGCTGCGAGTGTCGGAGCTCGTCGGTCTGCGCTCAGAGCAGGTGAACCTGATCCAGGGGGTGCTGCGGGTCGTCGGCAAGGGCGGCAAGGAACGCCTCGTTCCTCTCGGTGAACTGGCCGTGGACTGGTTGGAACGTTTTCTGCGGCAGGGGCGCGCGGACATTCTCGGGGCGAAGCGAAGCCCCGCCCTGTTTCCCACCTCCCGCGGTGGTGCGATGACACGACAGGCGTTCTGGCATCTCATCAAGCGATACGCGGTGCGGGCGGGAATTTCGCGGGACATTTCGCCGCACACACTACGTCATGCGTTCGCCACCCACCTGCTCGATCACGGCGCGGACCTCCGCGTGGTCCAGATGCTCCTCGGGCACCGCGATATCTCCACCACCCAGATCTACACCCATATCGCCCGCGAACGGCTCAAGGTGCTTCACGCCCGACATCACCCCCGCGGCTGATCCTTATTTGCAAGGCTGCGAATTGATCGTGACTGGTGCGGTGCGTATCATCCGCCGTCCAAGGCTGCGGGGCATGGCGCAGTCTGGTAGCGCACCTGCTTTGGGAGCAGGGAGTCGGGGGTTCAAATCCCTCTGCCCCGACCAGTATGGCGCCGCTCCCGGCTATTACCTCGAAACGCGCCCGTAGCTCAGCCGGATAGAGCAGCGGCCTTCTAAGCCGCGGGTCGCAGGTTCGAGTCCTGCCGGGCGCGCCAGTCGATGATGACGAGCAATGGTGGGCGTAGCTCAGTTGGTAGAGCTCTGGATTGTGGCTCCAGCGGTCGAGGGTTCGAATCCCTTCGCTCACCCCAATAGACGGGCCGTTAGCTCAGTTGGCAGAGCAGCTGACTCTTAATCAGCGGGTCCCAGGTTCGAGCCCTGGACGGCCCACCAAGGAAATCAGTGACTTACTCGAAATTATCCCCTTTATTTCAGTAAGTTACCGCACCATCTCCCTTCAGATCTGTTCCGGGCGGGTCTTGACCGTTCTCATTCGTTTTCATAGAGCCCGGTTCTCAAAGGTGGAATGGAAGGTGGGATTGTGGAAGAGCGGGCGCCGAAAGGGAAGAAGGTCGGTGGGCGGCGACTCCACAACGCACTGAGCGAGCGGACCGTGCGCACCGCCAAGGTACCGGGGCGGTACTTTGATGGGCAAGGCTTGTTCCTGATGGTTCAGCCATCCGGCGCGAAGTCCTGGGTGCAGCGAGTCACCGTCAGGGGCCGGCGGCAGGAACTCGGGCTCGGCGGATATCCGGTCGTGACGCTGCAGATGGCGCGCGAGGCGGCCCTGGTGAATCGACGCGAGGTCCGCAACGGCGGGAACCCGAAGACGAACCGCCAGCGCGCGCGTGGCGTCCCGACCTTCGCCGAAGCCGCGCACAAGGTCTACACGAGCTCCGGCGGCCCGGCTGGCGGAGCGCCAAGCACGCCAGGCAGTGGATCGGGACGCTTGAGGAGTTCGTCTTCCCTCGCTTCGCCGATAACGGCGTGGACGATATCTCGACGGAAGACGTGATCGCGGTGCTCTCACCGATCTGGCACGCGAGGCCGACGACAGCGAGGCGCGTGCGTCAGCGGATCGGCGCGGTGCTCACCGGCGCGGCTCGGGAAAGGTCCAAGTCCGACCGTCCGAGGGGGTGAGGGCATCGAGCGCGCGGTCCTGGACGATGTGCGCATCGACGACGGGCAATATCCGAACGCCCAGTGCCTGTGCCGGGGGATGACTTCCTCGCACGTCCGGCCGGGATCCCCCTCGGGGTACCGGGGCGTGGCGGATACGGGCTCCAGAGCCCGCATGAGGCACGCGATGCACAGGCCGGTACCCCACGGGTCATCCGCGGTGATGTCCGGCACTGTGTCATTGCTGCGGTGCGTTCAGCCGTGGCGTGGATGGGTCGGGCCCGAGCGTTTCACCGGCAGAGCGTCCACAGCGTGTCGACGAACTGGTCGGTGAAGTACTGCTGGCAGCGGCGAATCTGCGCCTGATACCACGCCGTCATCGCCTCGACCTGCTGGCGATGCTGGGCGTTTCCCGACCCGAGATACCCGCCGAAGTTGCACGTCGGGCAGAGTTGCGACAGGAGTCCTCCGAAGCTGGTGCGCGATTCGTCCAGTTTCTTCTCCGTCTCTTCAGTCATTGCGTGGCCGACGGTCTCGCACGCGGCCACGGATGCGTCCCTCTGCGCCCTGAGTTCAGCCTCGGTCGTTGCCTGCGCGGTGGGGTCTCCGACGCTCCGGCTTGAGATGCCGGTCAACGCCATCCCGTTGCCTCCCCAGCGTTCAAGCACGTATTCGCCAAGCGCCACCGAGTCGGAGCATTCCGGCAAGCCTTTCTGATTCGTGCCCTCTGTCGTCTGAAACCCGTCGGTGGTGTTGTCTTGTGCCAGGGCTCCTCCTGCGACCATCGTCGCAATCACCGCGGCGAGTAGTGTGGTGCGTTTCATGGTGTGGACCTCCCATCACTGGCACCGCTTCGTGGGGCGACGCCCCCGATGGCGGCTACCCGTCCCCGCCGACCTCCGTGTCCTCTTGGCCGTATTGCTCTGCCTCGTATTCAGGGCTCTCGGTGCCGAGGATGATCGCGCGCACCGTCGTGCTCTGAGGAAGGGAGCCGGGAATGCCGTTCGGCAACGACCAGGGGGAGGGGGCTGCGGAGGTCCATGTCGCCCCCCAGTAGTTGACTACCAGCGTCTGAAATTGGGAGAGCACCAGTGAGAAATCCTCGTCGCCCTCATCGCCATTGTCGTAGGTGTTGACCTCGACCTGGGCCCGCGTCTCACCGGCGCGGAAATACACATGGCCCGACTTCGCCTCGTAGTCGTCACCGGCTTTGGCCGTGCCGCTCTCCGTGCGGTAGGCGTACCGGACGTCGACCCTGCTCCGTTGCGGCAGCGTGAAGGTGAAGACGGCGGGCTCGCCTGGCATCACCGTGATCACTTCCGGCGCCATGAGTGACCGCGCCGCCGCCGGCGGCGCCAGCGCCGCCAGCATCAGCGCGATGGCGCAACCGGCCGCTCCGCTTCGCAGGCGCCGGGCAAGCAATCCGGAATTTCTGCTGGTCGAAGGTTTCATGATGCATCCTCCCGTATGACGAGGTGCGGCTTTTGTCCCGCACCATGGACGGTACGCACCGTAGCGCCGATGCGGCGTACAGGTCCAAGATCGAATCCTCATGGACCGGATAGGAATTTCCTATACACCGGGCGGTGCCGCCGGCGACCCGATAGGCCCGACGCTCACAGACTTGATGGTCGATGAGGACACTTGAAGGAGAGGAGACCATGACGTGATCGACCTGATGGAGCAGCTCCGGCAACACGGCGCTCGTTCGATCCGCATGCCGGTGCTGATGCACAGCGGCGAGACGTTCTTCGTCCGGGTGAATCGCCGCGACTTGCTCGACCTCCTGAACGAATGGCCGCCGAACGACGAATCGCCGTGGCCGACCGCCGAAGTGCAGGGCGGTGTCCTGTACCTGAACCACGCCTGAAGGGATTTCCAGTCAATGCCCGTTTACCCCGAGCGGGCCATCCCACCCCAACGGAGGACCCCCGATGACTTCCGCGCTCACCACCCTCACCGGCCCGCTCACTCCCGAGCAGGCCGAGACGGCCCGCATCGCCCTCGATGCGCTCGCCCCGAACACCCGCCGCGCGTACCGGATCGCACGCCATGACACCGATTCAGGCGGCGCGCATCATCTTTTCCTATCGCCCCGATAGGAAAATGCTTCTGGACGGGGGGGGGGGGGGTGCAAACATTCCATCCCGTCAGCCCCCTCGGGCTGTCAGGCAAACCACCAGACCAAGGAGCCATCCATGAAGATGCTCAAGATTGTCGCGTTGACCCTGGCCGGCGCCCTCCCGCTGCTGCCCGCCATGGCGACGGCGCAGGACGACGGGGACGACGGCGTGACCATTATCAAGTTCAGCCGGTCAGCGTATACCGTATTCGGAGAAGGCAATGCCCTGGAGTTCACGGTCGTCAAGGACGGCCCCGCCGAAGTCCAGATCCTTTGGGCGGCCGGCGCCACTGCTCCCAGAATCGGGGGAGGTGGCGACGGCCGGGCGGCGACGGTGGGCAAGGACTTTGTGAGAGCCAGCGGGTCGCTGTTCTTCTTTGCGGACGACACCGAGAAGAGCTTCACCGTGCAGACGGTTGCTGACGAGGAGGTGGGGGAACCGCCTGAAATTTTCACGGTCGGTTTGGCCTTTTCTCCGTTCGACACCCACGGGAATCAGAGGGTGGAGTTCGCCCCGTACAATGGTAACCATGCCTTTGGCATCATCCTCGATTATTGAATCGTCAATCAGGCCTGGACAGACGACGGGGCGGCGGTAGTCGCCCCGTCACCTTGTGGCACCGCCCGCGCCGAGGGCCCGGGCGGCGCATGTTTCGGAACGCTTGCCTTCCCCGCAACGTGAAACTGGCCGTTACACGGACACTTCGACATGACCGAAAGCAGTTTCGACGCGCTCGCCACGAAAGCCGACCTTGACTCCGCCATCGGTTCGCTCCGGATCGAGCTTCGGATCGTCGGTGCGTTCGTACTCCTGGTCGTGGGAAAACAGTTCGGGGTATTCG
>JAPOSC010000001.1 GCA_026709935.1 Thiotrichales bacterium | reverse complement strand
GGGCGTGATCGAACACGCCAAGCAAGCTGGCAATGGGGCTGGCGGTGGCGAAGTCCGCTTGGCCCAGGTTGCTGACCAGCACCTGCTGCGCCAGCGCCCCGGCGGGCCAGCCGAACAGGACGAACAGCACGGGCAGCAAAGCGGCAAGGAGGGCCTGCAAGCGGCGCCGGGTTTTGCCTGTCCCTCGCCCTTCCTCGCCCCCCTCTTCCGGGAGACGCTTGAACCTGTGCATGGGCTTGCTCCGGCCTCCTGCCTTCCGTACTTCCGCCACGGGATCCGGCAGGAATTGCTGTCATTCCGATCGGCGGTCGAGGAGTTCTCCGAGCTTGAAGCGGATGATCTTGCCGGACCCGGTTCGCGGAATGGCATCGGTCCAGCGGACTTCCGCCGGCACCTTGTAGGCGGAGAGGCGTTCGCGGCAGAACGCCCGGAGTGCTTCCGCATCCTTCTCGGCGCCTTCCCGCGCCACCACGAAGACGACCGGCTCCTCGCCGAGGTGGGGATGGGCCCGGCCCACCACCGCGCAGTCCAGAACCGCTTCGTGCCGATTCACCGTTTCCTCGATCTCGGCGGGGGCGATGTTCTGGCCACCGCGGATGATCAGCTCCTTCAGCCGCCCGGTGATCGTCAGGAATCCGTTCGGGTCCGCCTTCGCGAGGTCGCCGGTGTGGTACCAGCCGTCTCGGACCGCGGCGCTGGTCTCGGCCTCCTTGCGATGGTATCCCAGCATCAGGTTCGGCCCCCGCACGATCAGCTCGCCCTCCGCTCCGGGCTCGGAATCCCGGCCGGAGGCCGGATCGACGATCCGGACCTGAAGCCCGGGGAGCGGCAGGCCGCACGACCCCATCACCCGGGGGCCGACCGGCCAGTTGAGGGTGACCATGGTCGAGGTCTCGGTGATGCCGTATCCGTCGAGCAGAGGGGCGCCGAAGTGCTGCTCGAAGTTCCGGTTCAGGGTCGCCGGCATGATCGCGCCCGCCGACAGGCAGAGCCGGAGCGCCGTCTTCCCGATGTCCGCATCGCCCTGCGCGCCTTCCAGCAGGTAGTGGAACATCGTCGGGACCCCGGGAAGCACCGTGAATCGTCCTTCCTTCAGCCGCGACAGCGCCCGTTCGGTGGAAAACCGGTTCAGGATATATTCGGTCGCCCCGACGGCCAGGATGGCCAGCACCGAAAGGTTCAGCGCATAGGAATGGAACAGCGGGAGCGGCGAGAGCACCACATCGTTCTCGTCGAGCCCGGCGATCGAGGCCCAGCCCGCCGCGACCACCCAAAGATTGCCGCGCGTGCTCAGCAACACCCCCTTCGCCTTGCCGGTGGTGCCGGAGGTGTAGACGATGTACGACGCACAGTCGATGTCTTCGGTATCCCGGCTGACGTTGCGCGGAGTCGATTCGAGCAGGGGTTCGTAGCGAACCACCCCCTTGCGGCAAGACTCCGCGCCGGCCACGACGATCCGGGCAAGGTCGGGGAGGTCGTCGAGCCGGGACGCCACCAACGGGTACTTGTCCGCAGTGGTGAAGAGGCACCGGCATTGCGCGTCCTGCAGCCGGTAGAGGACTTCCGCCTCGCTCGCATCATGGCTGATCGGGACGCAGACTGCGCCGGTTCTCACGATCGCCAGACAGGCTTGCACCCACGCCACCGAATTCGGAACGAAGATCGCAACGCGGTCCCCGACCTCGATACCCATGTCGACCAGATGCCCCCCGAGTCGGGCGGTCGACGCATCGAGGTCTGCGTAGGTGACGGAGGTGTCCTCGTCCTCGAACGCGACCTTGTCGCCGCGCGCGCGAGCGTGCCGCTTCAGAAGCACGGGAACCGGGGCAATCAGCTCGGTGCGTATCATGAATCGCCTCCCACGACAGGGCTCGGACCGTCCTAATCCACCATGCAGAAACCACCGTTCACGCTGAGCACCTGCCCGGTGATCCACCCGGCGCCCGGCGATGCGAGAAACGCCACCGCCGGCGCGACATCCTCCGGGGTCCCGATACGGCCCAGGGGATACTGTCGAACAATCCGGTCGCGGTATTTCTCGAGCCACGCCCGGTCGCTGTGCGCGGTCTCAATCAATCCCAGCGAGACATGATTGACCGTGATGTTCAGCTTGCCGAATTCCCGGGCCAGGGACTTGGTGAGCGAGATCGCGCCCCCGCGCGACGCCGCGGTCACCGCGAGGCGGGATTCGCCGACCCGCGCCGAATCCCCACCGAGGGTGATGATTCGCCCCCCACCGTGCTTCGCCATCTCCGGCGCCATGGCGTGACAGCAGTGGATGACGCCGTACAGGCCGACGTCGATCTGCCGCTTCCACTCGTCGGGCCCGGAATCGAGGAACGGGCGGGGCAGCACCAGCCCCGCGTTGTTGACCAGAATGTCCAAGCGTCCGAACTCCCCGACGATCCGGTCGGTCATGGCGGTCACGGATTCGAAGTCGGCGACATCCGCCTGGAAAATCGACGCCTTTCCGCCGGCTGCCTCGATCGCCTGCACCGCCGAGCGTGCGTCCGTCTCCGAGCCGCGGTAATTGATGGCCACCGTTGCGCCCCGCGCGGCCAGCGTGCGCGCAATCTCCCGGCCGACATCCCTCGCCCCGCCGGTGACCACAGCCACCTTTCCGGACAAATCGTTGGTCATGCTTGCATTCCCCTTCGGTGATTCCCGGTGCGCTCGATCATCCGGAACAGGCGCTCGGGGGTGGCGGGCAGCTCGAAGATCTCGATCCCGAGCGGCGCCAGGGCGTCGGAAATCGCGTTCGCGACGGCGGCGGGCGCACCGATCGCGCCCCCTTCGCCCATGCCGCGGAATCCGCCCAGGGTGGACGGAGATTCCGTCTCCAGATGAATGACCTCCAGCGGCGGGATTTCAACCGCGGACGGGACCGCATAGTCCACCAGGCTGGCGGTGAGAATCTGCCCGCTCTCGTCGTGAACCACCTCCTCGTAGAGCGCGGCGCCGATACCCTGCGCCACCCCGCCGTGGACCTGACCATCGACCACGAGCGGATTGATCATGCGCCCGCAATCTTCGGCCACCACGAAGCGCTCGATCTTCACGGTGCAGGTCTCGGGGTCGATGTCGACGATCGCGATGTGGCTCGCCGATGCCGTCGTACCGAAGAACGGGTCGTAGAGCTTCGAGGCCGCAAGCTCGATAGTCTCCCGCGCTTCCTTCGGGATGCGGTCCATCTCCGAGTAGAAGGCGCGAGCCAGCTCCCGGAGCGTCATCCGGCGATCCGTGCCAACGACATGCACCATGCTGTCGCGCACCTCGACATCTCCCGGCGCGGCCTCCAGCAGATGCGAGGCCGCCTCGACGATCTGCTCCCGCAAGGCGGTGGCGCTCAGCCTGGCGGCCCCGCCGGCAATCACCGCGCTGCGGCTCGCGTAGGTGCCGGTGCTGTGGGGAACCGCGGCGCTGTCGCCCTGGATGACGTCGATGTCCTCGATTCTGGCCCCGAGGTCGTCGGCCACGATTTGCGCCAGCGTCGTTTCGAGCCCCTGGCCGTGGGACGCGACCCCGAAGATCGCGCTGATCCGGCCGGAAGACTCGACCCGCACGGTCGCGGTCTCGGTGCCGGTGTTGATGGGCATGCCCGGCGCCGCAGAGATCCTCGACCCGATCCCGGTCAGCTCGGCGTAGGAGGCAATCCCGATGCCCGGCCACCGGCCCCGCTTCCGCGCCTCGGCCTGCCGTTCGCGAAAGTCCTCGTAGGCGATACGGGCGGCGGCGCTTTCGAGGCACTCCGCAAAGCCGGATTCGTCCCAGACGATGCCGGAGCCGGTCCGGTAGGGGAATTCCTCCTTGCCGACGAAGTTCCGGAGCCGAAGCGCCATCGGATCGATCGACAACCGGCGCGCGGCCATGTCGATCAGGCGTTCCATGACGAAGGTCGACGCAGGCCGGCCGACGCCCCGGTAAGGCCCGGTCGGCGGCTTGTTCGTCGCCACCGCGCGGACCGAACCGCGATAGACCGGCAGGCGGTAGGGGCCCGGCATGAAGCTCGCGACCTGCACCGGCTCCAGCGCCGCCGTCCACGGGTAGATCGAACCGGCGCCGACATCGCCGACGACCTCGGCCGAGAGCGCCAGCAGGCGGCCATCGTTGTCGACGCCGAGCTCCGCGTCGACGATCTCGTCGAACGCCTGGCTGGTGGAGGTCAGATCTTCCATGCGGTCACCCGTCCACTTGACGGGCCGGTCGAGCATCAGGGACAGCGCACAGACCGCGATCTCCTCGCCGTACAGGGAGCCCTTCCCTCCGAACCCGCCCCCGACATCCGGGGCCACCACCCGAACCCGGTGGTCGTACAGGTCGAGGATCTCGACCAGCGCGTCCTTCACGATCCCCGGGACCTGGGTACTGGAATGCAAGGTAAGTGAGCGCCCACCCCGATCGTATTCGGCCAGGCAGGTCCGGTTCTCCAGCGCGACGGCGGCCTTGCGCCGGAACCTGAACCTTCCGCCCACCCGGACCGCGGCGCCCCGCATCGCGGCCTCGACATCGCCACGGCTGAACTCCCGCACCGCGAGCACATTGGTCCCGGCCTCGGGGTGGAGGTGCGTTTCCGCCTCCGCCGCCGCCTCCGCGTCGACCAGAGCGTCGAGCGGCTCGTACTCGATCTCGACCTGCCGGAGCGCGTCCTCGGCGAGATACCGGCTCTCGGCCACCACCGCGACCACAGCCTCTCCCACATACCGCACAGTGTCGCGCGCCAGTGCGAAGATCGGGGTCCCATGGTGGTTCTTCATCCTGGATCGGGCCTCGATCGACCGCGCGACGGGCTCCAGATCCGCGGCCGAGAACACGCCGACCACCCCGGGCATCCGCCACGCCGAATCCGCATCCACGCCAAGGATCCGGGCGTGGGCGTGGTCGCTGCGCAGAAAGGCGACGTGCAGAAGTCCGTACACCTTCAGATCATCGACATAACGGCCGCGCCCGGAGAGCAGCCTCGGGTCCTCGCGCCGCGGCACCCGCGCCCCGACCAGGCCCGGCCCGGCTTCAGTCGGCATGGCGGAAGCTCCGATCACCGGCGTCGTCCGCGACCGGGGGCCGGCGGCATCCGGCGCCGCGGGCGGCCGTCGGGGGGCCTGAACTATCCGGGCCCGGGCTATTCAGTCCCGGACTATTCGGGCCTGGGCTATTCATGGACCCCTCCGTGTCTCCCGAGCGCCCGCCACTGCTCGGGGTCGTGCCCGCAGAGCACCGAGGCCCCGGATTGCTCGATCGCCCGGATTTCGTCGTAGGACTTCAGCAGCAGCTCCGGCGACCACGTATTCGCGGGCACGAATTCCCGGTCCAGGTTCTCGCGCAGCGCCACCGCATCGGAGACCATCAGGAACGCCCCGTCCCGATCGAGCGCGGCCAGCACGCCGATCAGTCCGGGCGAATGTCCGGGCAGCGGCACGAGCACGAGGCGCCCGTCGCCGAAGAGATCGCGTTCACCGTCCACCGCGTCGAAGCCGGCGGCCCCGTCCCAGTCCTTCCGGAAGTAGCCCTTGCCCTCCATGGCAGGGTCGCGGGCGGTGTCCAGCTCGTGCGTGTGCGCGATGAAGGTCGCGTTCTCGAAGAAGGCGTTGCAGCCGCAGTGATCGCAGTGCAGATGGGAGTTCACCACCACCTCGACATCACGGGGTTCGAGCCCCAGCCGGCTCAGCTCGTCGACGACGTTCTCGTCCGGCCCGTGGATCGGGGTCATGAACCGGGCCAGACCGCCCCATCGGCCCGCGGCATCCTCGACGACAGAGGGGTGGCAGCCGGTGTCGAACAGCACGTTCCCCTGCGGATGCCGGAACAGGAAGCACGAGACCGGCAGCTCGATGTACGCATCCCGGTCCGCGCCGGCCGAGTAGATGTGTCTCTTCATGCGCAGCCGGCCGCCCGAGAGGACGTGCATTCTCATGACGTGCATTCTCTTGGGGTCGCCTCATTCCATTCCCCATCCCATTCTTCGGCCGCGGCCATCACCGCGCGCACGATGTGCTCGTAGCCGGTGCAGCGGCAGAGATTCCCGGACAGCCCTTCGCGCACCTGCGCCTCCGAGAGTTCGGAGTGCTTGCGCAGCAGATCGGTGGCCGAGATCAGCATGCCCGGCGTGCAGAACCCGCATTGCAGCGCGTGGTGTTCACGGAACTTGCGTTGCAGGAAATTCAGGCGGTCGGCGTCGCCCAGACCCTCGACAGTGACGATCTCCGCCCCGTCCGCCTGCACCGCCAGGGTGAGACAGGACCGCACGCTGTCGCCATCGAGAAAGATCGTGCAGGCCCCGCAGATCCCGTGCTCGCAGCCGACATGGGTGCCGGTCAGATCGAGCGTGTCGCGCAGAAAGTCCGAAAGCAGCAGCCGGGGCTCGACCGTGCGAACCTCAACGGTCCCGTTGACGGTGACGGAGATCGTCTTCTTCGCAGTCATCGGGCGTCCCCGCCCGCGCGCTCCCACGCCTGCGCGAGGGCTCGGGACACCTGGACGCCGACCAGATGGCGCCGATATTCCGCCGAAGCCTGGAGATCCGCATCCGGCGTCACCGCTTCCCGCACGGCCCGGACCGCATCGGCGAGCGCGTCGGAGTCGAGACGCCTGCCGATCAGGAGCCGTTCCGCCTCGGCGATCCGGAGCGGCGTCTCGTCCACCCCCATCACCGCGATCCGCGCCTCGGTGACCACGTGCTCGCCGGACACGCCGATGAGCGCCGCGGCGGCCGCGAGCGCGAAATCGCCGTGACGGCGCGCCGTCTCCGCGAACCCCCAGCCGATGCCGTCGGCCGGATAGGGGAAGCGAACGGAAACAACGATCTCGTCGTCCGCGAGATCGGTGGCGAGGGGGCCCAGAAAGAACGCCTCGGCGGCGATGCGCCTCGCGCCTCGCGCCCCCGCGATCCGCAGCTCCGCGTCCAGGAGCAGCGCCATCATCGGCAGCTCGGCCGCAGGGTCCGCGTGGGACAGACTCCCCCCGAGGGTGCCCCGGTTGCGGATGGCGAGGTGGGCGACATGCGGCAGCGCGGCGCCGAGCACCGGAAACCGCGCCCGCACCAGCTCCGAGTTCCGGAGTTCCACGTACCGAGTTGTCGCCCCGACCGTCATGGCCTCTCCATCGTCCCGGATGCCCTTCAGCTCGGGAATGCGCGTGATGTCGACCAGGATCGAGGGCTCCAGCAATCGGAAGTTCAGCATCGGAATCAGGCTCTGGCCGCCGGCGAGAACCTTTGCGTCACCGTCGTGTTCGGCCAGGAGGGCGACGGCCTCTTCCACCATCGCCGGCGCCGCGTAATCGACGGGAGGCGGCTTCATCCCCGGCGCTCCCCGCACTCGCCATCCCCATGCTCCCCGGGCTCCCCCAGCTCCGGGCTCCGGGTTCCGGAAAGGATGTGGCGCCCCTCGGCGCCGCCTTCCTCCGCCGGAACCTTCTCCTCTCGGGCCGAGGCGCCGGCGTCGACACGCAGGGGCTGAAGCGCCGCCCGGAGCTTCGGCGGAAGCGGGGTCGGCCGTCCGGTTTCGCGCTCCACGTAGACATGGACGAAGTGCCCCTGGGCCGCGGCCGTCTCGTCCTCGTTGCGGAAGATTCCAATCTCGTAACGCACGCTGGTGGTGCCGATGCGTCCGGCCCGGAGGCCCACGGTCACGCGGTCCGGAAACGCGACGGCGCCGAGGAACTGGCACTTCGTCTCGGCCACATAGCCGATGACCGGGCTGTGGCGGATGTCGAGCACTCCGGATTCGACCAGGAACCGTCCCACCGCGGTGTCGAAGAAGGCGTAGTAGATCACATTGTTGACGTGCTGATAGACGTCGTTGTCATGCCATCGGGTCGGGATCTCGATGAACCAGCGGTAGTCGGCCCGCGTGGTGGCGGGGGGGCGATCGCTCACAGAGCCGCCTCGTAGATGGCAAGTGCGTCGTCGTGGGTGACTTCGCGCGGGTTGTTCACGAGCAGGCGCGTCTGGAGCATCGCGTCGCTGGCGAGCTTCGGCAGATCGGCGGCGGCAATCCCCACCCCGGACAGGGTCGTCGGCAGCCCCAGCGCCTCCGGCAGGGATTCGAAGTACGCGATGAAGGCGTCGACCCGGGACCGGACATCGCCCCGCACTTCCGGCGCCACGATGTCCGCCAGCTCTGCGTAGAGGCGCTGGGCGGCGCCGGCGTTGAATTTCAGGACGTGCGGGAGGACCAGGGAATTGGACAGGCCGTGCGGAACGTGGAACAGCGCCCCGACGGGATACGCAAGCGCATGCACGGCGGCGACCGGGGCATTGGCGAACGCGATGCCGGCGTAGGTCGATCCGAGGAGCATCTGCTGTCGCGCCTCGACATCCGACCCGTCGGTGCAGACGGTGCGGATGTGGCCGGACAGCAAGGCGAGCGCCTCCCGGGCGAACAGATCGGACAGAGGGTTCTTCAGCCGCGCGCTCGTATAGGCCTCGATGGCATGGACCATCGCATCGACCCCGGTCGCGGCGGTGACGTGCACCGGAAGCCCGACCGTCAGCTCGGCATCGAGGACCGCCGCATCGGGGAGCAGGACGGGCGACACCACCCCCTTCTTCTCGCCCACTCCGGTGGTGATGATCGAGATCGGGGTGACTTCCGACCCCGTGCCCGCGGTGGTCGGAACCAGCACCAGGGGCAGCCGCCCGCCGGTGACGTTGTCGATGCCGTACAGTGCGTCGAGCGGCTGGTCCGACCGGGCGAGCACCGCCACGAGCTTCGCGACATCCAGAGAGCTGCCGCCTCCGATCCCCAGGACTCCGTCGGCCCCCGCGTGCCGGGCGCGCTCCGCCGCCTCGACGACGACCGACTCCGGCGGGTCCGCCTGCACTCCGTCGTAGATGGCGACCTTCGACCCCGCATCGCGCAAGGAGGCAAGGACGCCGTCCACGAGGCCCGCCTCGCGAATCCCGCGGTCGGTCACCACCAGCACCGAGCGCCCCAGGAGCGTGCCCACCTCGCCACCGATCCGGGACGCACCGCCCGGCTCGACCAGAATCGAGCGCGTCGTCCGAAATCCGAACTTCATCATGTGGAATCTCCCGCAAGTTCACCGGAGGCCCGCGCCGGCACGCCGGCCGGAGAGGCGTCAGCGACAGGGATGGCACCAGCGACAGGGACGGTGCCCCCGTTCTTCCTCCGCAGGGGACGGCTCTCGACGGCGCCCCGTTCGATCGCGAACATCCGATCCATCAGGTCGGCACAGTGCCGTACGTTCGATTCGGCGATCAGGATCCCCAACCCGTCATCCTTGAGCGTGTGCAGAATCTCGGACATCCGTCGCGCCAGCGCCGGCGCAACGCCCTCGGAGGGCTCGTCCAGAAGAAGAAGCCGGTTCCCGGCCATCAGCGCCCGGGCCAGGGCCACCAGCTTCTGCTGGCCACCGGACAGGCTGGAAGCGGGACGGTGCCTGAACACCTTCGTTTCCGGCATGACGTCGTAGATCCAGGCCAGCCGGTCTTCCTGGTCGGGAATGCCGACGGACCACGCCGGCACCGTGATGTTGTCCTCGGCGGTCATCGACGGCACGAGCCGGCGGTCCTCGGGCATGTAGCCGATGCCGAGGAGCGCGCGTCTTTGGGGCGGCGCCTGCGTGATGTCGGCGTGATCGAACGTCACCTGGCCCGAGCGGATGCTCGCCAACCCCATGATCGCGCGCAGGAAGGTGGTCTTTCCGGCGCCGTTGCGTCCGATCAGTCCGACCATCTGCCCGGCCTGAAGGTCGAGCGCCGCGTTGCGGAGGATGGAGACCGACGCGATATCGACGTCGATCCGGTGCACCTCAAGCATCGGTCGTCTCCCGGGGCCGGGCGGTCGAATCATCGGCATCATCCGGGCCGACGATCAGCGCCCGGACCCGGGGGTCGGCCAGCACCTGCCGGGGAGGCGCATCGCAGATCTTCTCGCCCTGATCGAAGGCGAGCACCCGGTCGGCGTAGCGCTCGACGATCTCCATGTCGTGCTCGATGAGCAGAACCGCCGTGCCCTGGCGGCGCGAGGCCGAGATGACGACGTCCATGATGTCGTACTTCTCCTCGACGGAGACCCCCGAGGTCGGCTCGTCCAGCAGCAGGACCCGAGGTTCCGAGACCCCCGCCATCGCGATGTCGAGGAGCTTGCTCGCCCCCTGCGACAGGGTGCTTGCCACCCGGTCGCGGTACTCCCGGATCCCGTACCGGTTCAGGATCGCCTCGCATTGCGTGATGCGCGCATCGTCACGGAGCGGGCGCAGCAGCGACGTCCGGCCCTTCGACGCGATGGCCGTCGCGATCAGCAGGTTGTCCAGAACGCTCATGGTCATGAACACCTGGCTGGTCTGGAACGATCGGCACACCCCGATATGCGCGGCATCGCAGGGCCTGATGCCGGTGATGTCCGTGCCGGCAAAGGTGATGGTGCCGCGGCTCGGCTTCAGATAGCCCGTGATCATGTTGACGAAGACCGTCTTGCCGGCGCCGTTGGCTCCGATGATTCCGACCACCTCCCCGGCGGCGACATCGACGCTGATGTCCCTGGCCGCGACGACCGCGCCGAACGACTTGCAGAGCCCGGTCACGCACAGAATCGGGGCATCAGTCACGGCGCTTCTCCAGCTTCTTCCACGGCTTCTCGATCAGCGACCAGAGGCCGTTCGGAAGGAAGAAGATGATGGCGAGCAGCGTGGCGCCGACGATCAACTGCCAGGCGTGCGGCGCAAGCTCGAAGGCATAGGTCCGGATGAACTCGAACACCACACCGCCGATGAAGGGCGCGGCGACGTTGCCGGCGCCGGCCATGATGGTGATGAACACGAGTTCGCCGGAAACGGTCCAGTTCACCATGGAGTCCGGATCGACCTGACCGAGCGCCATCGCCATGATCCCGCCCGCGGCCCCGGCCAGCATCGCGGAGAGGACGTAGGTGGTGTGGATGGATCTCGCGACCGGGTAGCCGAGATACTCGACGCGGATTTCGTTGTCGCGGACGGCGGTGGTCAGATGGCCGAGAGCCGAGGCGAGATAGACCTGTACGACGATGGCCGCGAATGCGCAGACGGCGGCGACCATCGCCAGGAATACGTGCCTCGTCTCGGGAGACCAGCCGAACAGGACGGTGGGCGATACCGAGAAGCCGTCCGTGGAGCCCAGCGATTCCGTCTTCACCAGAATGCCGTACAGCGCCATCGAGAACGCCAGCGACAGCATCGCGAAGAAGATGCCGCGATACCGCCGCAGGACGAAGCCGAGGATCCAGCCCAGACCACCCGCCACCACCACCGCGCCGGCAAGCCTCGGCACCAGCTCGGTGACGCCGGCAAGCTGCTCCAGCAGCGCGACCGAGTAGGCACCCAGCCCGAAGTACAGCGCGTGCCCGAAAGAGACGAGACCGGTCCGCAGCAGCACCAGCAGCCCCAGCACGGCCAGACCCCGCGCGAGACCGAACATCACGTTGTTCACGATCCAGGCGGGCAGGAAGAAGCCCGCGATCGCCAGGAGCGTGAAGCCGATCAGCACCCCTCGGACCGTCCGGTCCCCGGTCAGCGATCGCACCGTCAGATCCTCCGGGCCCGGGCCGGGGCGAAGAGTCCTTCGGGCCGGACCATCAGCACCGCGGCCATGACCGCGAAGATGACGAAGAGCTCCAGCTCGGGAACGAAGTGCACGGCGGTCGCCCTCAGAAGACCGACCATCAACGCCCCGATGATGGCGCCGGCGATGGAGCCCATGCCGCCGATCACCACCACCGCGAAGCTCAGGACGATGACGTCGATGCCGATCCCCGGCGAAACCGAGAGGGTCGGCGCGATGGCCGCTCCCCCCAGCGCTCCGAGCATGGCCCCCGCAACGAACGTGTACACGTAGACGGCGTTCACGTTGATCCCCATCGCGAGACCGATCTCCCGATCGAAGATCACGACCTTCAGGATCTTTCCCCACTTCGAACGGGCCAGGCAGAGCCAGCACGCGAGCGCAATCACGATCGCCAACCCGATCAGCGTCAGGGAATAGACGTCGCGCGTGACACCGGCGATCTTCACGCTCCCGAGCAGCGCCATCGGCTGGTAGGCGAAGTAGGGATTCACGCCGAACACCAGGAGGATGACGTCTTCCAGGATCAGGAAGACCCCGAATGTGGCCAGCAGAATGTGCACCTCTTCGTGCTCGTACATCTTGCGCAGGATGATCCGCTCGATCGCCAGACCAATAATCGCGCCGACGGCCACGGCGGAGACCGCGATCAGCACGAACCCGAACCAGTGCGGGAAGCCCATCCCGTGAAAGAGCCCGATGAAATAGGCCGCGGCGTACGCCCCCCATGCGTAGAAGCTGCCATGGGCGACATTCAGGATCTTCATGACCCCGAAGATGATGGTCAGCCCGACGGAGACGATGAAGAGATACGAGGAGTAGCTCAGGCCGTCGATGAGGACCGCGACGATCGTCTGCATGGCTCGCTACTCGCTAGCTGGCAGGCCTCCGGCGGGACGCCGGGAGGCGCCCCGCCGGATTCGATACCAGGACTAACAGTCGGAGCCCGGCATGCCCTCGGCCAGCCAGTCGAGCGACGGCTTGCCCGCGGGCGGATAGATGCACTTCGACGGATAGAAGGTGATGTTCGTCACCTCGGGTTCACCCGTCTCGTCGTTCCACCGGGTGATGCCGTAGCCGACGGGATGCACCGCCTGATGCCCGTTGCCGAGCGCGAGCTCGATCCGGCCGGCGAAGGTCTCGAACGACAGCCCCTTCATGGCCGCGATGACCTGATCCTGGGTCGGAAAGCCGCCGTGGTCCCGGGCCGCCTTGTCCATGGCGATCTTCAGCGCGAGCACCGCCTGCGCGTACTGATAGGACGGTCCCAGCGGCCAGGCGCCGTACCGCTCCCGGTAGGCGTTGACGAACCACGTGTTCAGCGGGCCGGACTTCTCCCGGACGAGAATGCCGATCTCGCCGCGGGTGCCGATGATGGTGCCGTCCGGGAACTCCGAACCGAGGCTGTCGATGGCGGACGCGCCGACCGTGGACAGGAACTGCTTGTTGTCGAAAAAGCCGCGGACCTTCGCCTGGACCACGAAGGCTTCGATGTCGCCGTCCCAGAAGCTGGAGTGGACCAGCTCCGCATCGTCGAGCGCGAGGGTCGAGATCTCGGTGCCGTACTGGCCCGCGAATATCTTCGGAAACTGCGGGGTGCTCGACACTTCGGCCTTCGGCACGAAATGACCCATCGCCAGACTGAAGGACTTCCAGGAATCCTGACCCCAGGCATAGTTCTGATTGATCCCGGTGTATCCGGCGACGTCACCGAAGTTGTCCCGCACGTAGAGGGCGGCCGCGATGCTGTCTCCCACCGCGTGCGCCTGGGTGCGGAAGATATGGGTCCAGTCGCCGTCCTCGAAAATTCTGGGGGTGCCGCACACGGAGAGAATGGTGAGTTTCTTCAGTTCTTCGGCGACCGGCGTGACGGCCAGGCAAGTGCCGGAGGAGATGTACCCGATCACCGCATCGACGCCCTGCTTTTCGACGAGGTTGCGATACTCGGCGACCTGCTTCGCATTGCCGCCGGATTCGTCGATATGGATCGGGTTGAGGGTCGCGCCGGCGAATCCCGCGGTGTCGTACGGCGCCGGAAGCGTGCCCGCGTTGATCGCATCGATGACCAGCTCGGCCCCGTTCTTGCCGGGCACCCCGAACGGCCCGGCGGCGGGACCGGAGAGAAAGGCGACGACCCCGACGTCGATGCTGTCCTTGGCGGTCACCGCGCCGTATGGCCCCAGAGCCGTGGCCAGAACGCCCAGGCCGAGCGCGAGACGATGTACCCGATTGAACATGCTGTGCATTGTGGAACCTCCTCATTCTTGTCGTTCGACTTGTAGTTCGAAATGGGGCGACCTTCCGGCCGGACGGGGTGTTGAGCATTCCCCGACGACACGCGCCTGTCCATATACTTTCATTATTGAACTGAAATGACAATCGGTCTTGTTGTCCGGTCGGAAACGGGCTTGGGCGGGAATGATTCGGGGTCGTCGAAGGCTGATCGTGAAACTGCGGACCCGACAGGTTCGGACGCCGGAGCGGGTGCTGCGGGTCGAGGATGTCGCACAGCCCGTCCCCCAGCATGTTGAAACCGAGCGGGGTTTCAGCTCCAGATTAGACGCCGCCTGCCCCTCCTTCGCAAGGTAGCATACGCGGAATCGCGAGCACGGTAACCGAGCCGTCGGACCTGCGGATCTCCGCTGCCATCGCACCCCCGATCAGTGTAGAGCTCGGGATGATTCAGAGCCGGGGGGCCTGTGTCATGTCGAGGACACTCGCCATGCCGACACTCCATCCCGCCACTGCTGATATCCGGAGCCAACGGACTCATTGACTTGCATGTCAATACATGATTCGCTTCGAGACGTGGTCACGCAGGGCTGGCTGATTCGGGTCGAACCGAAGATGCCGAGTGAACCGATGGTCCGGGCCTTGTATGCCTCTGCGGAGGTTCATCGCCTCATTGTCGGCCCTTGGGCAGATTCGGAAGAAGAGATCCGATGCGGCAGGCTCTGGGCAGACTTCGACAGATTTGTCGAGGGTAGAGTAATTCCCGTGGCTCTGAGCAGCCCTTACAGCAAGCCGCGAGACACCTACCTGTCCCGGTTGGACCCCGCTCACGACGAGGTGTGGGAAATTCGAAGTCGTGCTCCAAAGCCGGCAATCAGAGTTTTTGGCCGATTTGCGGACCGGGACTGCTTCGTGGCGTTGCGCTGGAAATTCAGGAAGGAGCTCGGAGGGCAAAGTTCGAACGAGTTCCGGCACGAAGTGCGTGGTTGTCTGGCCGACTGGCGGCGTATTTTTCCTTCCTACGATGCATTCAGGGGAAACACTGTCGATGAATACATCTCAGAAAAAGTCCTTCCTGTCTGAGGTTCTCGGTGGCGACAAGATTCCGCTCGGGACGCTCTCCTATTTCCGAGAACGTTTCCGTGATCGCCTGTACGATCTGGTGATGGAAGAATTTCTCAAGCAGAGGGCGGAAAGCGGTTTGACGCGTGCCGACGTTGCTCGGCGAATCGGTCGCCGACCAGAGCAAATCACGCGCTGGTTCGGTGCGCCTGGTAACTGGACCCTCGAAACCGTCAGCGATCTCTTGCTGGCGATTGCCAAATCCGAGCCCAACGTAACTTTGCTGTCTCTCGAGGGGCGTGCCGTTCGCAACTATCGTGGACAGTCTCCGTCAACCCAACTTCAGAGCAAGTCACCAAGCTCCTGGTCACCCGGATCGGCGATCGAGGCGAATGAACAAGCCGGAGGGACTCAGCGCGCGCTCCATGAATCGGGAATGGGATCAGCATTCTCATCCAGGTCCTCTGACAGGAATCCAGGATTGCGGAGGACAGCATGAAGTTGCTCGCAATTGAGATGAGCCGTGTGACAGCCCTATTTCGATTGACGAGACGGAGCGGCCAACCTTACATGCCTCACATTGTCGCCCAAGTAGAGGAACGATATCGTTTTGGAAGTGCACCCCATTCCATAGAAGAATTGGGAGGAAACAGAGCTGAATTCGGACACGGTTTGTTCAACGGCAATGCTATCGAGGCACTCGAAATTTATAACGATGGTATCATCGTGACGTCTCGCTCCGACACGAATTTCATCGATGAGTTCATCGTTGATCTTACTGCGTGGCTGGAAAGCGAACATGATTATTGCATGATCGAAACGCATACTGTAAGCAAGATGTATGAAAGCATCTTGCTGGTAGAGACTGATCGAGATATCTTCCAGCCACTCGACACATACTCCAAAATATTCCGAATGATCGAGAAGGCGCTTCAGGATTCCTGTGGCCTGGAAATCGCGTACCAGAATTTCGGCTTCGCACTATCCGCCGATCAGACTCGAAATTCGGCCTTGAAACCGATTCCCTTTCGTTTCGAGAGAAAAGAAGGGATCGATTTTTCTCGTCATAATTTCTTCACGACAGCACCTCTGAAGACCAAACAGCACCTGGAAATTCTGTCACGGCTGGAGCAGCTCTGGTGACGGTTCCAGGAACGAGATTCGATCCAGCGAGTCAAGATCCCCTGCCGACACGTGAGTCACCCCCTCACTCCCGGTGCTGCGGGTCGAGGATGTCGCGCAGCCCGTCGCCCAGCAGGTTGAAGCCGAGCACGGTGAGGCAGATCGCGAGTCCGGGGAAGAAGGAGTACCACCACCAGTCCGGCAGGTACGTGCGGGCCACGCTGATCATCGCGCCCCACTCCGGGAAGGGCGGCTGCGCGCCGAGCCCGAGGAACCCGAGGCTCGCCGCCCCGAGGATGGCCATCCCCATGTCCATGCTCGCCTTGACGATGATCGGCGAGGTGCAGTTCGGCAGGATGTGGACGAAGACCACCCGCAGCCGGCTCGCGCCCATGGAGTGCGCCGCTTCCACGTAGACCTCGTTCTTGAGCGAGAGAGTCTTGGCCTGCACCAGGCGCACGTACCCCGGCCACCACACGAGCGACAGCGCGAGCATGGCGTTGACGATGCCGGGTCCGAGCGCGCCCACGATCGCGATGGCGAGGATGAGGCCGGGTACCGACAGGAACACGTCGGTCACCCGCATGATGACTTCCTGCACCCAGCCGCCGACGTACCCCGCGATCATCCCGAGCGGCACCCCGATGAGCATCGCGACGCCGGTGACGATGAGCGCGATCTGCAGCGTCACCCGCGCCCCGACGATCACCCGGGTGAAGATGTCGTTGCCCACCTCATCGGTGCCGAACCAGTGCAACGCATCGGGCGGCTGGAGCTTGCGCTCGATGTGCACCGCCCCCGCCGCATCCTCCGGAAACGGCACGAACCACGGACCCACCGCGGCCGTCAGCAGAAACGCCGCCACGATGCCGAGCCCGAGCATCGCCGACCCGTTGCGGGCGAAGGTCCGTCCGTAGAGCCGGAGCAGCCGGAGCGTCGCCGCGTGGCGCTCCCGCCACCCGGGCCGTCCCATTGCGGCCGCCGCCGCCCTATCAGTCATGGTGCCCCCGTGCATTCATGCCTGCCGCCCCATGCGTCACCGCAGGCCGCTCCGGCGCGGCAGCCGTCACGAGTTGGGCCATGTCACCCCCCACCCGCATGTCCGCCGACCCACGCGCCACCCCATACCGCTCCACTGCGATGAGCACCGTCAATGCAGTCATGGCGCCATCGCGCTCTCAGACCTGCCGCCGCACGCGCGGGTCGAGCATTCCGTAGATCACGTCGATCGCGAAGTTGGTCATCATGAAGAAGAAACCGAGCACGATGGTCGCCCCCATGATCGGCTCGAAGTCCGAGCTGATGGCCGCCTGCACCGCATAGAGCCCGATGCCCGGCCAGTCGAACACCGCCTCCACCAGCACCGTGCCGCCCAGCATCCACCCGAAGCGCAGCCCGATCATCGCCATGGTCGGCAGCATGGCGTTGCGCAGTGCGTAGAACGCGACGATGCGGAACGTGGTGAGCCCCTGCGCGCGGGCGTTGACGATGTAGTCCTGCTTGAGCGTCTCCAGCATCTCCGCCCGGTTCACGCGAATGATGGAAGCGAGTGCGGGAAAGCAGAGCGCCACCGCCGGCAGCACGATGTGGTGGAGCCCTTCGGCGAAGGTGCCGAACTGACCGCGCAGCAGGGTGTCGACGAGCAACAGGTGGGTGATCGGCTCCGGGGGGTCGGTCATCATCTCGATCCGCCCCCCGAGCGGGAACCACCCGAGCTGGAGCGCGAAGAAGAGCTGGGCCATCAGGCCGAGCCAGAACATCGGCATGGCGACCCCCGAGACCGTGATCACCCGGATGATGTGATCGACAGGCC
>JAPOSC010000041.1 GCA_026709935.1 Thiotrichales bacterium | reverse complement strand
GCCTCGCGGTTCACCCGGTCTACTAGCGCATCGAGAGTCGCGCAATCCTCGCGGGTGAGCCGCATATGCAGGAATCGCTCGGTGGCCATTGGTCATTTGCTCCTGAACGGTTCCTAGAGGGAAAAAAGTGCCGACGGTCTGGTGGACTGCGGAAGCGCGGAGCAGAGACTCAAGCTCCGAAATGTTTCCCGTCGAACCGTCAGCACTACCCTTGTTGGGGAATGGGGCACCCCGCGAGGGGTGCCCCTGCCGCGATAACTTACGGGCTCGTCGTCGTGTCTTTAGTCGTTACCCCAAAGGCGCCGACCATTCTTCCATCGTTATTGAAAGTCGAGAGGAATGTACCAGTCGCAACTTTAGGAGCGTGGACAACACTGCCGGTCGTCGCGTCCTTTTGCGTGAATTGCCCAGTCCACTCACCGCCAGCATCAGCGGCCGTGCTACCGATAGTCCAAATTGTGCCAGCAGTCGCGGCGCCCATAGCTCCTGCATCGCTAATGGCAGAAGCCTTTAGCTCGACTTTCCAATTCCGAGATTTTCCATCTGCACCGACAAATTGATCGATGGTTCCTGTAACAGCCTCATCAGCATCATCATTTTCGCTGAAATTAGCTTGCAACGTCGCTCTCGCGGTGAAGTGACCAGCATCATTCGTGCCGCCCGTATCACTGCTAAGAGCGTACTTGCCAGCCGCACCGCCATTATAGGTTGCCTTGCCTTCTAAGCTATCGATTCCGCTTATTGTCCCACCCTCGTCAATTGCGAACGCACTTGCATCATAGGAATCTTCGTCGTCAGCAGGCGTATAGAACCACCAGCCGTAGGAGGCGTACAGGGCACCCTGAGAGCCTTTTACCTTATTTTCAGGGTTAGCAGGATCGAATGCCCACATATCCGTACTCAAGGTAAAGCCGCTGGCAGCAACTGTAGCTGAGCATTGATTCCCTGTAGCCGGTGTGCAGTAGTAGGTTCCACTTACTCCGTCATAGCTCCCTGGGATTACAATCCTCGTCGGACCATCTGTTTCTCGTTTGAATACTTCCGTCCCAGTAGTTCGATCTACGTTGGTGAATGATACTTTTGCAGCATGCACACCTGCTTCAAGTGCAGTACCATCCCTGTCTGGAGTTCGAGCGTTTATCTCTCCGTTCCGGATAGCGGCATCATCCGCTTGGCCTTGCTCTAGGTCGTATGCATATTCCGTAGCACTATCGGTACCGCCAAACTTCTTCCCTTCTACCGCAGGTCCGCGTGTCGAGTAGACATGCGATTCGTACATTGCCTCTTCATTAGGCTCTGAATGGGTATATCTCTTGCCATTCCAGCCATAATGGTCATCGACCTTCGTCTTCTTATCTTCAGATAGATATACGTCGTTAGTGCCATTCGACACCCTGATATCGCCCGTAGATACATCAGCGTCGCTGGTAACTTCACCTGAAGTAGCGTATCGAGCGAACCGGGTGTCAGCATTATCGTTGTCAGCATCAGAGGGCTCTTTGATGCCATTAATCAGTCTCGCGGCGTTAGCCTTCAACTGCGCCGCGTTCGCGTTGGCGTGTGCATTTTCAGCATTCGTGATCTGACGCTGAGCGTTACTCGCCTTGTCCGAATACGGTGCCGTCTCGGATGTAGTCAGCTCATCGGCACCCGAAATTGCATTGTTCAGAGCCGTGAGCGCGCGATTTGCGGTCTCAATCAGTGACTGCGTAGCTGTCGCACCGGAAAGCGCCACGAGCGCGGCATCTAGTGTTTTCGCAGTATCCGCAAGCGTCATTCTCTGAGTTGCCGCATCAACTGCGCTCTGGGCGGTCGTCACATGTCCCCGATACGTAGCCCGGTCAGCACTACTCACGGCGTCCACAGAGTCCGGATCGTCCAGCAACGCTTCAAGCGCATCGATGGCGTTCTGGGCAGCTTGAACCTGTGCTGGAGTCGTCAGAGCGGAGGTATCGATCAAGCCGTGGGCGCTCATCAATGCCCCTTTCTGATTTTCCTCCTTCGCTAACCGCTGGATCTCACCAATCCGCGTGCTGAGAGCGGTTGCCAAGTCAGCAGCCTGTTCGCCGGTGATCGTAGTCTGATCAACATCATCATAGGCTGCTTGGGCTGCTGCCTCAGTCGTCGCCGCTTCGATAGTAGCCTTCGCAGCCTCATAGGCTTCCATCTGCATCTCGGCGACAGTCTTAGTCGGAGGCGGGGCAGGATTTGCTGTAAACGCTGCTTCACCGCCCGTAGAGGTTGCCGTGAAACTGCCGTTGATTTCCTTGACGACCTTGATCATGCAATCCATCCCGTCCTCGGGACATGCTACCGTCCCGGTAGGAGTCTCTAGGCTTTCCCCTGCCTTGATCGTGCTGTCCCGTCCCTCAGTCAGTCCATGACCGGCTGGCAAGGGATCATGCGTCTTGGGAGGAGCCGGATCATTCGGCGTGTTGTTGCTCGACCCGCCACACCCGGCGAGGCCGACGCTGGCCGCGATGGCCAGGCTCGCCCATAGGCTCGTTCGTGCTTTCATCATGTTGCGCTCCGTTGTGCATTGAAGGCTCACCGCCCGGTCGGCGGCGACCACCTCGGAGGACCATGCGGCGGGTCGGCTCAGGGAGCCTTCCCGTGCGTCCGACATGGCGCCCCGCTACGCATCGGCATCGGCCCTTCACTTCGCATCGACCTTCGCCGGTCCCCCACGCGTGGAAGCCGTGGGGTCGTACAAGCCTTGCTGCGCGTGTGTATCCCTGGCCGTGAAGTGCGAATCCACCCGGCGTTTTGAGGACTGATCCCGACGGATCGAGTCAGGTACTGTGGGTGTGATTGGGGGGTGGCGTGTCCCAGCGAGCACGGAGGCACCTGTTCAGGGCCATGCGCCGGAGACGAAATACCAGTTAAAACAGAGGATTGGAGTCCATCTAACGCAGATGCGAATGCTTCCTATTTGGTTCTAATTAAGCCATTATGTTTGTTACCCGCGTGTCCCCAGTTGTTACCCAGAGGGGGAAATGCGTCCCGCACTGGTCGCCATCGATGTTCCGGCAGGGGGCGAATTCAGGGGGTGAGAGGAGCGATTCCCGGATTTCGAGCGAAGGCTTCACTGCGACGGCCAGTCACGGCCTCACAGGCCCTCCGCGTCCTGCCCGAAGTTTCGCCAAGTGGTTGTAAATGCAGGTAAAAATACGCACAACCCCGAAGAGAATCCGACGCCGAGTCCCCGAACAGCTCACCGGCAGAAATGTCGCATGAAAGACATCAATGTCGTTCAAGGATATTTGACAACACACCCGAAGCAGTATCCTTCCTCCCGCTCGTGTGTGGGTTTTTCCTGGCTGCGCGTCGGGCTATATGCAGTCACACCCACTGTACCTGACCCCCGCACCGTCCCTCACCTCTTCCGAAATCACTCTTTTTCTAGCATCTACAGCCACTTACGCGCTGTTCCTCCGAAAACTCGGTCCAGTCCCGGGGACACGGATGGGGACACGAGGCGGTTTCTCGCCGCGTTCGGTACTCCCCCAGAACCGACCAATCCATCGCGCCAAGCCAGGTTCACACGGGGCCTTGCATGAAGCACGAGCAGGGCGTGGTGGGCTGAGGTCACTGCCCGATTCACACAGCGCGAATGCACGAACATGAGGTCCGGCAATGCAGGCGTCGCAGCCTGGCCAGGAACCACTCGGTGCCGGCCACGAGCCTCATGGGTAGCCCGTTTCGAGATCCGGTGAGAAGTGCGGATAAAGAAGTTGATGGCTCAATCCATCGCGAGGGCATCAAACGATTTTCTGCCGCTTCCTCGCGCTGAAGCGCAGAAAGTTGTCGAGGCACTCCGTCCGCAGGAAAAGCCCGACCGACGCGCTTCGACATCGGTGAAATTCAACAAGGTTCGCTGCGCGTCGTATCCACGTTACCATTCTCGGCCGACCGTATAGTGGCCGGACGAGGCAGGATGGACCCGGGGGGTGCGGTTGTCGCGGGCATGGCGAGCTTGGCGAACTTGACGACACCCGGGAACATCAGCGCCCGACCGAGTGGAAACGCACGGAAGAGTCAGGGGAAGCAAGGCGCTGGAGCCGCCGGCACATGCGCGGACCGGGACAGGCGGAGGGAGGAGCAGGAGCGATGACGAACCACGAGTCGTCGATGCCCGGGGGCCGCCGCCGCATCTGCAGTGCCCACCGCTCCCCGAGCCCCGCCTTCAAGTCGCGCTCCTTCCTCGCGGCAGCGGTGTCACTCCTCCTCGCGTGCGGTGCCGCCCGCGCGGAGATCATCGGCAGCGTGGACACCACGTTCCGGATGGTCGGAGCGAACGATTCGATCGAGATCGAGGCTTTCGACGACCCGAAGATCGAGGGCGTGACCTGTCACCTGAGCCGGGCGGTCACCGGCGGCGTGGGCAAGTGGGTCGGCACGAGCGTCGACACCTCCGACGCATCCATCGCCTGCCGCCAGATCGGCCCGATCCGGATCGCCGAACCGCTGGAAGACGGCGAGCAGGTCTTCAGCGAACGACGCTCCATCGTCTTCAAGACCCTGCAGGTCGTTCGCTTCTGCGACCGCAAGCGCAACACCCTCGTGTATCTCGTCTACTCGACGAAGGTGATCGAAGGCTCGCCGAAGAACTCCATCTCCACGGTACCGATGATGCCGTGGCAGACCGGCGACGGAGAGCGGATCGAAGCGACCTGCGGCCCCGCACAGGAGTGAGCGGACAACCCCGGATGCGCATCCGCCGCAAGACACGTCGGGCCGGCACGGACTCCCGACGGTTTGCAAACCGTGGTCAATCTGCATTTCGGATATTCAGAAGACCCGGTCCGGTGGAAGGTCCGCGACGGGCTCACGACCGAAGGACATTCCCGGTCAGCGACCGTAGACGTTACCGGTGTCGTCGGCGCCCGCCTCGTCGAGCCGCTCGGGAAGAATCCTCAGCACTCTCACCGCAACGACGAGAATCAGCCCGGAAACGGCGGCACCGCCGAGACCGAGGAGCAACTCGGGGAGGCGGGCCGCGTAGCTTGCCGGCTCCCCCGCGATGAGCGCACCCTCGATGACCTCCTTGCCGGGGAAGATGTCGAGCGGCGCCGCCTGACCGCCGATGATGATGCCGTAGAGCTGGCTCAGACCTCCCACCACCACCAGCGCCGCCGCGGCCGCAGTCCAGCCGCGCGACCGCGGGCGCCACCACCACAGGATGGCGAGCGGCGCCAGCGTGCCGGCCAGGATTTGCCCGACCCAGAACACCACCGGATACTGACCGCCGTCGAGGAGCAGGAACCGCTCCACCGCACCGTGCTCGGCCACGTAGAGGTTCGCGAGGTGCCGGGCGACGACGAAGTAGAGCACCACCGAGACGAAAAGCGCCTGAAGGCGGGCAAGCCGCCGGAGCAGGCCCTCGTCGAGGGGGCGTGCGGTCATCGATGCCGCGGCCAGCAGCACCAGGATGAACACCGCGAGCCCCAGCGACAGCGACATCGCCACGAACATCGGGGCCATGATCGCCGCGTCGTACGCCTGACGTGCGACGAGGAAGCCGAAGATGCAGCCGGTGCCGGTGGTGAGCACGATGCGCCACGCGAACGCCACGACGCCGGCCCATCGCACATGGCGCTGCATCCGGCGCTCCATGTGTATCCACAGGTACACGACGACCACGGCCATGAAGCCGGTATAGAGCAGGATGTTCCAGGCGAAGATGGACGAGAAGTTGTAGTGCGTCATCGCCACCACGAGCCGGTCCGGGCGGCCGAGATCGAGCACCAGCACCGTCAGCCCACCCGCGAGCAGCGCGATCGCGAGCACGGCGGAGAGCCGGGCCAGCGGCTCGTACGCAGGGCGCCGAAACACCGAGGAGAGCGAGGCGACATTGAGCGCCCCGGAGGCGGCCACGATCAGGAATACCGCGAACACATGCGGCAGCCCCCATACGATGCGGTTGTTCATGCCGGTGACGTGATGCCCCTCGACGTCCATGTGATGTCCGGCGAGAACGCCGGCGAGAGTCACGAGCGCGAGCAACAGCACCAGGGCCGGAAATCCGGCGCCGCGGCCTTCGGTCTCGCGAAATTCGATGTGGCGCATGGCCTTGCGTGCCGCCGTCACCTTGACCGACGCATCGAGCACGAAAGCACTCGATATCGGTATCCCTCGTGACGGGCGGCCGGAATCTCCCCGATGAACAAGCCGGCGTCCCTCCATCCCGCGCGCTGCGCCTCGAACCGCTCGACCGCCGCCCCGCGGGCGACGCGTTCCTGCGCCCCGACCGGAGCATAAACCTGCCTCTCCCGCCAAGTCACGGACGCGGAAGGCAATGCCCCATCTTGAATCCCGAACTCTCGGGAAAGCACCGGTACTCCCCCGAGCCGGAGCATGTCGCTGATACGCCGAAGCGATAATCGGCACGCCCGTGGATACCGTGGCGGCGACCTGGGCGCTATGATCGCCATGAACAACACGAGGGAATTCCTGATGAGACCTTCCGCGACCCACGACAAGACAAGCCGATCATTCGCCAGGGCAATCTCTTCCTGGCCCGCGATGTTGGCAGCCATTCCCGCCAGGAACATGCTCCCGAAACCGACCCGAATGGACACCCGGGAGACCCGAAACTCGCCGGAGTCGCACCGCATGACGACCTCTCGGGGGAGAGCAGCGGGAATTGCTGCGATGTTGGGATTGGCCCTGCTTGCGCTCGGATCTGTCCCGCACGATCTGCACGCCGAAGAGGAACGCGGGTTTCACATTCGACCGTTTGTAGGGTTCACAACGCCCGACAAGGTGACGACAGAGGACGCGGTCGGGATCATCACGCGGGATATCCCCACTGACGACGCAAGATCCTTCGGCATTGCGGTCGGTACGGAACTGTTCCTGCCCGGGCTTCTCTGGGAAATCGAGTACGCGCGGCGGACGGCCAACGTGGACGGGCGCGCGATTATAGACATACCCGAGGAGATTCCTCAGTTGGGCGGCAATGCACTCATGCTGCCGGCCCACATCGGCGGCGATGTCACCATGCAATCCCTGTTTCTCAACCTTGCCTATCATTTCAATGCGAAAGGGAGGGTTTCGCCGTTCCTGCATGCCGGCGCCGGATACGCGAACGTTGACGTGAAAAGCCTGACGTTCACGTCTGACATTCCACCTCCGGCTCTGGTTCCTGGCGCTGACAATCACGGGATAGCCTACAGCTACGGGGCGGGTCTTGCGTTTCAACTGACCGACAGCGTCGCGATGGATCTGCTGTACCGGAGAGTCGAGTACGGCAAGGTCTACACCGACCCGTCCACGACCGGCCTCGGCCGGGACGAATTCGAGGTCGCAACCGGAGAACTGTCTCTGGGGGTCCGATTCTCGTTCTGACCCCGGCTGCCTCCAGCGCCCGGCATCAACCCCGGGCGCGGCGCCATGCAGGCGGCGACCACCGTCTCGCGGCCGGGACAGGAACACCTCTTGTCCCGACCGTTGGCCTGTCGCCGCCTCCGTCCCGCGGTGCTGACCCGGCCAACCGGTCACCGGAGCGGTTCAGTCACATGATTGATCTGGTGCCGGCGGCGCGGGTACACGGCGGTGCCCTCGATCCGGTTTCGGGCTTGTCGGCGGCCTTGAGATCGGTGTTCCGGAGCCGGTCGGCCAGCTCGCTCAAAGGTTCCGGTAGCGCACGCCCGTGTCCAGGCTGAAGTCGGGGCGGAGTTCCGCGCTCGGGCCGTTGGCAAGCGCCTTCGAGATCGGGCTCTCCGGGTCGTTGAGATCACCGAAGATGATCGCGTGGCGTCCGGTGGCGGCGCACGCTTCGACGCACGCGGGGTTGCGGCCGTCTCCCGCGTCGATGCGGTGCACGCAGAGGTTGCACGACTCCACCGTGCCCTTGCCCCGCGGGGACCAGGGCCTCGGGTTCTCCACCGCCTCGTGCACGAACGCGCGCGCCTGGAAGGGGCACGCCATCACGCAGTAGCGGCAGCCGATGCAGGTGTGCTTGTCCACGAGCACGATGCCGTCGGCGCGCCGGAACGAGGCGCCGGTGGGGCAGACGTCGACGCACGGCGGGTCCGCGCAGTGCTGGCACATGAGCGGCAGGGCGCTGACTCGGCCGGTCGCACGGTCGCGGAGCGTGACCTTCTGGATCCACTGCGGATCGGTGGCCGGTCCGTGCACCGGTTCGAGACCGTGCTCGTCGTTGCAGGCACGGACACAGGCGTCGCAGTCCCGTGCGCACCGGGCGGAGTCGATGAACAGTCCGTAGCGGACTTCGCCGGTGACCGGCTCGTGGGGTTCACGGGTCCGACCGGCACGGGCGAGAGGCACCAGAGCGAGTCCGGACGCCAGGACCGCACCGGCCGCGATCCCCGCCCGCGCGAGAAACCGGCGCCGCGCCACCCGTCCGAGACGATCCACCTCAACCTTCACTACAAGGCTCCCTCCGGCGGGCGGCCAGATGTGCACGCTCCGAGACCACTGGAATCATTACGCACGACCGACCTGTGTCCGCGCCGCAGGCGGTGCCGCGGTGCCTGCGCCGCGGCTCCGAATCAGCCAGCCGCTCATTCGGCCGCCTTCCCGAACGCCGCTACCGGCAACGCGGAATGGCACCCGAAACAGTCGATCGTCACCGAAGCGTACTCGTGGCAGCTCGCGCAGAATTGGCCGGACGCATCGATGCGCACCCATTGTCCGGCATCGTCCTTCGCGGCGTGGCAGTCGATGCACCCGACGAGGCTGTGACGCGCGCCGCGGATACCCTCGTGCACAGTGTCGTCCCGCTGGTGCATCAGAAACTTCATGTGGTCGCGCCGGATGACGGGGAGCGGCTCGACGCACGCCTCGCCCTTGTATGCCTTGACGAGCACCGGCAACGGCACGCGATCGGCAGCGTATGCCTGCGGGAGAATCCCCGCTCCGATGAACACGCACCCGGCGAGTGCGAGCACCAACGCCACAACGGCACGGTCAGCGGGGCGATTCCGCAGCACGGTCACTGGATTCCCGCCCTCGCGAGAATGACGGTAACGGCCTTCAGGTCAGCGCTTCCCCAAGCAGTCATTCCTGCTTGCGCGGGAATGACTTTGTTGCCCCAACCACAGCCGATGTCGCTGACATCATTCGCGCCGTTGCGGGAATGACGGATGAGCGGAAGTGCCGTCGTGCCCGACTCGGCCCGGCCGCGATCGACCATTCGCCGTTTCACTCGTCGCCGACCCTTCGCATGCCGTCGTGTCCGACCAAACCTGACCACAACCGTCCGAGCCCGCCCGAGCCTACTCGCCCATGCCCATGTCGATGTAGCCGCTCGGGCAGACGTCGGCGCAGATGTGGCAGCCGATGCATTTCGTGTAGTCGGTGTCCACGTAGCGCCCGGTCGTGCCCTTGTCCTTCTTCACGCGGAACACCGCGTCCTGCGGGCAGTAGATGACGCAGTTGTCGCACTCGAAGCAGAGTCCGCAGCTCATGCAGCGGTCCGCTTCCGCCATCGCCTCGGTCTCGCCGAGCCCGACGATGCGCTCCTGGAAGTGCCCGAGCACCGCGTCGCCCTCCGGCACCTGTTCTTCGCGCCGGTGTCGCGGGGTGTCGGGGAAGTGCCCGAGGAACATGTCTTCCGCCACCACGATCTCGTGCGCGCTGCGATCCTCGTAGTTGTGCACCGCGTAGTTCGAGAAGCAGGTGCCCCACTCCTGGCGCCGGTCGTATTCCTCGGGGGCGAGGTGCTGCTCGCGCAGCTTCTCCAGCAGGTTGAAGTGGTGCACGTCGACCCTGGGGCGCCGCTTCGGGTTCAGGCCGCCGAGGTGCTGGTCGATGCAGCTCGCGGCGATGGACGCCTGGCCGATGGCGGTGGTGAGCAGGTGCGGGCGGATGATGTCGCCGGCGACGAAGTGCCCCGGCCGGTCGGTGACCCGGAAGAACGCATCGGCATCGATCAGGCCCCGGCCATTGTCGAGCGGCTCCAGCCCCTCCAGGTTGCCGCCCTGGCCGATGGCGGAGACCAGCAGGTCCGCCTCGATCTCGAACTCCGTCCCCTCCCGCGCCACCGGTCGTCCGTCGACCATGTCGCACTCGGCGAGGCGCAGCGCCCGCGCCCGCCCGTCGTCGGTGAGCAGCACCTCGACCGGCATCACCCCGGTGAGCACCGACACCCCTTCCTTCAGCGCATCCTCCACCTCGTGCTCGGCCGCGGTCATGCCCGAGCGCGGCAGCAGCGAAGTCAGGGTCACCGTCGCCCCGGTGCGCGCCGCCGCCACCGCGACATCATGGGCGACGAAGCCGTGCACCACCATCTCCGGCCGGTCCTTCGAGTTGATGCGATTGATGCGCCCGAGCCGGCGGGCGACCGAGACCACGTCGATGGAGGTGTCGCCACCGCCGACGCACACCACCCGGTCCGCCGCCACCCGGAGCCGCCCGGTGTTGAACGCTTCGAGGAACTTCACCCCGCTCACGCAGTTCGGCGCATCGCCGCCCGGCACCGGGAGCGGGCGTCCACTCTGGCACCCGATGGTCCAGAGCACCGCATCGTGCCCGGCCTCGATCGCCTCGATGCTCACGTCGCGGCCGACGCGCGTGGACAGGCGCGTCTCGATACCGCCCAGAGCGAGGATGCGATCGATCTCGTGGTCGAGGAACTGCCGCGGCGTGCGATAGCCCGGAATGCCGTAGCGCATCATGCCGCCGAGCGCGGCGTGGTCGTCGAAGATCGTGCACCGATGACCGCGCCGGCGGAGCTGATAGGCGGCGGTGAGTCCGGCCGGACCGCCGCCGATGATCGCGACATGCTTTCCGGTGTCGGGCGCGGGCGGCTCGAACGTGTAGCCTTCCGCAACGGCGGTGTCGCCGATGAACTGCTCCACCGCGTTGATCCCGACGAAGTCCTCCACCTCGTTGCGGTTGCAGCCGTCCTCGCACGGGGCCGGACACACCCGGCCCATCTGCGACGGGAACGGGTTGGCGTCGGTCGCGCGACGGAAGGCGTACTCCTGCCAGCTCATGCCCTCGGGCGGCTTCTCCAGCCCCCGCACGATCTGGAGCCAGCCCCGGATGTCCTCGCCGGCCGGACAGCTCCCCTGGCACGGCGGCGTGCGGTGCACGTAGGTCGGGCATTTGTGGGAGTGGTCGGCGTCGAAAATCCTCGATTCGAAGTCCGGCCAGTCATGGTCGCCGTCACGGAACTTGCGGAAGGTATGGCCTTCCTCGCGGTAGGTCTTGCTCCAGGGGGTTGCCATGCTTGGCCTCTCGTGTGTCTTTCGTCGTCTGCCTGATCGACAATTTCCGGGTCAATCATTGCCGCCGAGCACGATCGCGTCGCCCACGAGCTGGTGGACACTCAGGATCTGGTCCATCTCGAAGCCGTAGTACGGCAGCACCTTGGCGAACTGGCTCTTGCAGATGGCGCAGATGGCGGCGATGTGCGTCACCTGGTTGCGCTCCACCACCTCCTTGAACGCCTGCATCCGGGGCAGCGCGCCCTTGACCCGCAGCTCGACCAGGTCGTCGGTGAGCAACCCCCCGCCCCCACCGCAGCAGAAGGTGCTTTCCCCGGTGGTATCCGGCGCCATGTCGAAGAAGTGGTTGCACACCGCGCGCAGCACTTCGCGGGGCAGGGTGAACTGCCCGCCGGGGGTATCGCCCATGCGCGAGGCGCGGGCCACGTTGCAGGAATCGTGGAAGGTGATGCGGCGCTCGTCGTTGGCGGATCGGTCCAGAGTGAGCGCGTCGCGGCGGATGAGGTCGTGGGTGACCTCGATGATGTGCTGGGGGACAGGATAGCGCGGGTCGAGGAAGTCGAACGGGCCCGCCAGCGTGTGCAGGAAGCTGTAGGCGACCCGCCACGCGTGCCCGCACTCGCCGAACACGATCCGCTTCACGCCGAGTTCCAGCGCCGCCTCGCGGATGCGCCGCGCCACCTTGCGCATGTTCTCGTAGCTGCCGATGAAGAGGCCGAAGTTGGCCGCTTCCGATGCCTTCGTGCTCAGCGTCCACCGGATGCCGGCCTGGTGGAACACCTTGCCGTAGCCGATGAGGCCATCGACATGGGGCTCGGCGAAGAAGTCCGCGGACGGAGTGACGAGCAGGACTTCGGCCCCCGCCTCGTCCAGCGGAAATCGCACCGACACCCCCGTATCGTCCTCGACATCTTCCTCCAGCCCTTCGAGGGTGTCGGCGAGCGCGGGCTGGGGCAGCCCCAGGTTGTTCCCGATCTTGTGGACCTTGCCGATGATCTCGTTGCTGTACTTCTGGCCGAGGCCGATGCTGGCGAGGATCTCGCGGCCCGCCATCGACACCTCCGCGGTATCGATCCCGTAGGGGCAGAACACCGAACAACGCCGGCACTGCGAGCACTGGTGGAAATAGCGGTACCAGTCCTCCAGCACCTCTTCGGTGAGGTCGGCGGCGCCGACCAGCTTCGGGAACAACCGACCGGCGAGGGTGAAGTGGCGCCGGTAGACCTTGCGCAGCAGGTCCTGGCGCGCCACCGGCATGTTCTTCGGATCGGAGGTGCCGAGGAAGTAATGGCACTTGTCGGTGCACGCGCCGCACTTGACGCACGAGTCGAGAAAGACGCGCAGCCCCCGGTACTTGCCGAGCATCTCGCCCATCTTGGCGATGGCGGTGTCGTGCCAGTCGTCGACCAGCTCGCCGGGAAAGCCGAGCGCCTCCTGATGGTCGGGGGCGGCCACGAACGGCCGGCTGTGCGCCATCGCGCCTTCGACGATGACCGGAATCTCGGGGAAATCCGGGATGCGGGGGGTCTCGAAGGCGGGCTTGGCCATCAGCGCGCCCTTCCGCGTCCGTGCGTCACCGCGGTTCCCCGACCCGCGCCGCCCACGGCGTGACGTGACGCCGTTCGCGCGGGTCGTCGGCCTGGTTGCGGGTGGGGCTGAAGAACAAACCGGGGGCGTGGAGCAGCTTGCTGAAGGGGAACAACACCATCAGGGCGGCGACGAACGCGAGATGCAGGAGCAGCACGGCGTCGGTCGGGATCGGCTGCCAGTCGAACCGCACGAGCCCGAGGGCGAACGCCTTGAGGGCGACGATATCGGTGTGGACGCCGAAGCGCATCGCGACGCCGGTCGCGCCGATAGCGACGAGGAGCGCGAGCATCAGGTGATCCGACGGAGCGGAGATGTAACGCACCCGGTCGACGAGGAACCGGCGTGCCCACAGCCCGGCGAGTCCCGCCAGCATCGCAATCCCCGCGTACGGAGCGATCCCCTGCACCAGAGCGGCGGGCAGCCATACCGGTTCGGTGAAGTACCGCAGGTGACCGACGAGCACGACGAGAAGCGCAGCGTGGAAGACCCACCCGAACAGCCACGTCCACTTCGACGCCTTGAACAGGCTCTCGAACAGCACGACCTCCCGGGCCAGCCGACCCGCGACGCCGGTGCGGGTGACCGGCGCCGGCGTGGTGGGGATCTTGAGCGGGGCGGGGGTACGGGCGTACTGCACGATCTTGCGAGCGAGGCCCGCGACCAGGACCACCACGGCCGCATAGAGAGCGAACGTGCAAGCGGCGGTCAGGATCGACATCGCAAGGGGAGGCTGAGGCCGACTACACGCAGCCCGTCGGCTTCGGCAGCCCGGCGTACTTGCACGCCTGCTTGGCCGGACCGTAGGGGTAGAGCTGGTAGAGGTACCGGCTGTTGCCCTTGTCCTTGCCGAGCTTCTTGCCGATGGCCTTGGTGAGCACGCGCACTGCCGGCGCAATCTGGTACTCCTCGTAATACGAGCGCAGGAAGTTGATCACCTCCCAGTGGTTCTCGGTGAGGTCGCACTCGTCGGCTTCCGCCATCACCTGCGCCACCTCGGGCTCCCAGTCGCTCAGGTTGGAGAGGTAGCCCTCCTCGTCGGTATCCAGAGTCTTGCCGTTGACTTGCAGTCCCATCGGTCGATCCTCCGTCGGTGTATGGGGCAGTTCCCGTTGCGTTACAGCCACGATTGCACGCTGTCGTGGCCGGTGACCAGATCCACGAAGCCGCCGTAATCGACGCGCCCGATGCCGTCGATGAGCGTGTCTTCGCCGAGCCCCCGCGCCTTGCAGTCGTTCGCGAGGACGTAGAAATTCATGCGTTGCATGGCATCGCGGACGCGGGGCTCCACCACCGTCCCGCGCGTCGCCGCGTACACACCGTCCTCGATGAGGAGCACCGTGCTGCCGTCGAGGGCATGCGCGATGCAGGTGTCGAGCGAGTCCTTCTCGAACGGCGACTTGTTCACGGTGTGCAGAACCGTCATCGTGGGCGACCTGGAATCTCCAAAGCCGAAAGCCGAAAGTGCGAAGCCCGAGGCCGACTCAGAAGTTGAACACCACGTCCTGCGCGTCGATCAGTCGAGCCAGCTCGGCGCGATCCACGACGTGGATGGACGGCTTCTCGGCCCAATCGTCGTCCTCGTCCTCCCAGGTGAGCGGCATGAGGTCGTCCACACCGAGCCCGCGTTCCTCCAGCGACTCGCGCTCGACGTAGAGCCGGTTCACGTCGTAGTCGCCGAGCGCCCGGTACGCGGGGGAGAAGTTCTTGACGCCCGAGTCCGAGGTGTCCTGCCCGGCCTTGAGCTGGTAGACCCCGTCACCGACGAACGCCATGCACACGTCCTGGTCGAACGCGGCGCCGATCAGCACCACCTCCAGCCCCTCCACCGCGTAGATCGTCCCGCCGGGCGCACGGCGGTTGAGGTACATGAGCTTCTTTCGCGGTCCCGCGCTCATCCCGGTATGCCTGCGGCGGCCCGTCTCATCGGTCCGTGCCCCTCAGTCCCCGAACGTCACCAGGCGGTCGCATTCGATGGCCGCCTCCACGAGCTGACCGAGCCCGGAGATGCGGAACCCCGGCGCAATGTTGTCGGCATCCTTGCCGTTGCGCTTCGCCTCGTCGGGGTCGCAGATGCCGCGCCGCTGGGCGGCGGCAACACAGACGACGAGGTCCACACCGTGCGCCTCGGCCAGCGCCGTCCAACGCCGCTGGATGTGGCGGTCGTCCTGGGGCGGAGTGGCGAGCCGCGTCCCGTTGTTCACCCCATCGTGGTAGAAGAAGACCCGGAACACCTCGTGCCCCTTCTCGATGGCGGCCTGCGCGAACTGGAACGCGGTGTCGGCCGCCTGGTGCTGGTACGGGCCTTCGTTGACGAGCAGTCCGATCTTCATCGTGCGTCGAGCGGGCGAGCCGTCCGGGCTCAGAACCGCATGTGGGTGGAGGCATTCAGGCTCTTGCGCGCTCCCCGCCAGTTGTCGATGTGGAACTTGGTGAACGGCAGCTCGGTGAGATCGAAGAAGCGTGGCCACCCGATCCGGTCGATCCAGTCGTTGATCCGCTCCCAGTCGCGCGCGTCCTCCTTGTAGCAGCGCAAGATGCGCTTGACGATGTCGGTCGCCTCCGGCCAGCGCGGCGGATTGTTGGGGATCCCTGCCGCCACCAGCTTCTGGAACGAGGGCTTGCTGCGCGCATTGGAGTGGTTGCCGCCCACCCAGATGGCGAGCTTCGAATGCTCCGGGTCGTTGATCTGCATCGGCGTACACGGGGGGTAGCAGGCGCCGCAGCAGATGCACTTCTTCTCGTCCACCTCCAGCGACGGCTTGCCGTTGACCATGGCGGGCCGAATCGCCGCCACCGGGCAGCGCGCCACCACTGACGGGCGCTCGCAGATGTTGGCGACGAGGTCGTGATTGATCTTCGGCGGCTTGGTGTGCTGGATGTTGATCGCAATGTCGCCCTGCCCGCCGCAGTTGATCTGGCAGCACGAGGTGGTGATGTGCACCCGGTTCGGCATCTCCGCGTTGCGGAACTCGTCGATCAGCTCGTCCATCATGGACTTGACCACCCCCGAGGCGTCGGTGCCGGGAATGTCGCAGTGCAGCCAACCCTGGGTGTGGGAGATGAAGGCGACGGAGTTCTGCGTCCCGCCGACCACGAAGCCATCGGCTTCGAGCGCACCGATCAGCGGCTCGACCTTCGCCTCGGCGTCGACCATGTACTCGATGTTGCTGCGGATGGTGAAGCGCACGTGGCCGTCTGCGTAGCGGTCGCCGATCTCGCAGAGCTTGCGCAGGGTGAAGACATCGAGGATGCGCTGGGTGCCGGCGCGTACCGTCCAGACGGCGTCGCCGCTCTCGGCGACATGGCAGAGCACCCCGACCCGGGGATGGGTGTGGTACTTCCACTGCCCGAAGTTCCGGATCATGGTCGGGTGCATGTACTGGAACCCGTCCGGGCATCCCGACTCGATCGGCATTCGATGCTTCTTGGCCATGGTCTCAAGCCCTCGCTCGGGTCTCTGCCTGCTGCCGGCGCTCGAACCACTTCGCGGCCTCTTCATCCCACGTATCGGTGCGCACGTAGGAGCTTTCGCGCGGGTGGGCGATCATGTTCGGGTCCGTTTCGAGGCCGAGCCCCTCCAGGAAATTGACGAGCCCGATGCGCTCGATCATCTCCCCCACCCGCTCATGCTCCAGCGCGTTCTCCGCGAAGAAATCGATGGTCTCCTCCGCGATCTCCACCAGGCGGTCGTAGTCCTCCTGAGTGTCGAGCTTCATGAACGGCACCACCACGGTGCCGAAGAGATCGCCGATCTTCAGGGTGCGTTTCCCGCCGATGAGCACCGACACCCCCTTCTCGTCGCCCGGCGACAGGCACCTGGGCATCACGTTCAGGCAGTGCATGCAGCGCACGCAGTTGCGGTCGTCGACTTCCAGGGTGTCGTCGTCGTCGAGCGACAACGCGTTGGTCGGACAGCGGGTGATGACGTTGTCGACGAGGTACTTGCGCCCCTTGCGCCCGACGTACGCCTTCACCTCCTCCTGATCCACCTTCATCTCGTCGCGCCAGGTGCCGATGACCGCGAAGTCGGCCCGCTCGATGGAGTTCATGCAATCGTTGGGACAGCCGGAGACCTTGAACTTGAACTTGTAGGGCAACGCGGGGCGATGGACGTCATCGACGAAGTTGTTCACGAGCGAGCGGTGGATCTTGTGCTCGTTGGCGCAGGACTGCTCGCAGCGGGCGGAACCCACGCACGACTGCGCGGTGCGCACGCACGGGCCGGCCCCGCCGAGATCGAAGCCGTAGTCGTTGATCTCGTCGAAGAAGTGCTGGGTGTTCTCGGTGTCGGCGCCGATGAACATGATGTTGCCGGTCTGGCCGTGGAAGGTGACGAGCCCCGACCCCCACTTCTCCCAGGAGTCGGCGAGCCGGCGCAGGATGTCGGTGGTGTAGTAGTGGCCGGCCGGCGGCTGGACCCGCAGGGTGTGGAACTCGCGCGACTTCGGAAACTGCTGGCCGACCTCGGAGAAGCGCGGGATGATGCCGCCCCCGTAGCCGTAGACGCTGACGGTGCCACCCTTCCAGTACCCGCGCCGAGTCTGGTACGAGTGCTCGAGCTGGCCAAGGAGATCATTGGCGACGTCGTTGACGCGCCCGTCGCCGTGCTCATCGCGTAGCTTCTTGATTCCGGAGATGAAGCTCGGCCAGGGGCCCTGCTCGAGCTGGTCCAGCATCGGCGTCTCGTGCTTGTTCATCGTCACCTCTCTCTGCTGTGGCCGAGCCGGACGGCGCGAAGCCACCGCCTCGATTCGGAAACAGCGGCATGGAAGGGTCCGCTGTTCATGATTGTAGTGTCTGCGTACGCTTGCGGCATCCGCCCAAACAGAAGGACAGGATTCGATTCCCGTATCTCGAAAGGAATATCTCATGGACTCAAACGAAGTATCGCGATGGTGCGACGCCCGGCGCGAGACGCACGCGACGGGCGAACCGGGACGTCGGATCGAAATCCGGGATCCATACCGGTTGCGTGCGACCGAACGCGACGCCATCGCAGGACAGTGCGCGCGATTCAACTTCGCGCTCTATCGATTCGCGCGAGGCAGGAGCGACTCAGGTGGGAGCAACCCTGGCCACAGCAACCCGGGCGCGCTCTCGGCGTTTGCGAGCGCGATGGGACTTCACCGCCGCGACCTCACGCTCGGCGTGGACCACCACGGCATCGCGGCGGTCCGGGTGGTCCCGCGCCCGAACGGACCGGAAATGATCCCGTTCACCTCGCGCGCACTCAATTGGCATACCGACGGGTACTACAACGCACTGGAGCGGTCCGTTCGCAGCATCGTGATGCACTGTGCGTCTCCCGCCGCGAGCGGCGGCGAGACCACCCTGCTCGACCCGGATCTCGTCTACGCGACGATGCACGCACAGGATCCCGCGCTGGTCGAGGCTCTCGCGCACCCATACGCGATGACCATCCCGGCGCACGAAGCCGAAGGAACGGTGATCCGACCCGCCCGCGCCGGACCTGTCTTCCGCTTCCTGGCCCGAAAATTTCACCGATTCACGGCTGCGGGCGCAGCTCCGACCGACCATCTCGGCGCCCCCGCTTCGCGAAGCGGTGAAATTTTCGGGCTCGACGCCCCCCCGAAACTGTACATGCGCTACACGATGCGCACCCGATCGATCCAGTGGCGTTCGACGCCGGACACCACGCGGGCCGTCATCGCACTGGAAGAGGCGATTGCATTACTCGCGTCAGAGTACGTGCACGTGCGATTCGAGGCCGGCGAAGGCGTGATCTGCAACAACGTGCTGCACCGCCGCTCGGCGTTCGTCGATGGCGAGGGCGAGGGCGCGCGCCGGGTGATGCTGAGAATCCGCTCGCTCGATCCCGTCTCGATCGGGTAGCTAAAGGCGCCGGCGTTCCTCGTCCGTTCCGACGGTGGTGTCCCGATTCGACACTCTTGCTCTGGTGTCTCCGGCCCGTGCGTGCGGGCTCTCCCGAGAGTTCAGGAGTCGAAGTGAGACACCGCCGCTCCGAATGGCTTTCTTGCCTCACCGCGGCATGCCTGCTATAAGGCGCCGCCTTGTCGAAGTGTTCAGCCACGGAAGAACGCACCATGTCGAGGGTCTGCGAAATCACCGGGAAACGCACCGTCACCGGAAACCACGTCTCCCACGCCAACAACAAGACCAAGCGGCGGTTCCTGCCCAACCTGCACACGCACCGGTTCTGGGTCCCGAACGAGAACCGCTACGTCCGGTTGCGCGTCTCGGCGAAGGGGATGCGGATCATCGACAAGAAGGGGATCGATACCGTGCTCGGGGAGTTGCGGGCGCAGGGGCGCAAGATCTGAGCCCTCCCGAGACAGGCTGGACCGAACGAACAGGAACAGGAGAAGCGAGATGCGCGAGAAGATTCGACTGACCTCCAGTGCCGGTACCGGGCATTTCTACACCACTACCAAGAACAAGCGGACCATGCCGGGAAAGATGGAGATCCGGAAGTTCGATCCCGTGGCCCGCAAGTACGTGATGTACAAGGAAGGCAAGATCAAGTAGCGGCTAGCGGCGCGCCAACGGCACCGCACGGACACGAAAAAGGCCGCCCGGATCGACCCGATCCGGGCGGCCTTTTTCATTCGCAACGAGACGGGACGAGGTCAGGACACGAAGCGCTCCGAACGACGCATCGAGTAGCCGGGCAGCGTCCTGGCGAACTCCTCCAGCGCCCGCACCCCGCTCTCCTCCGCCTGCCGGCACCACTCGCGCAACCCCTCGACCAGGTGCTCGTGGGTCGCATGGCGCTGCTGCCACAGCGCCTGAAGCTGATGCTTGTGGTGGTAGACGGTCTCGAGTGCATCGCTGTGGGCGCGCGCCCGCTCCAGACGCAGCCTCGCCTCCCGGCTCAGCATCGATTCCTCGCGCATCAGCAGCGACCGCGCCGACTCCAGAAGTCCGCGCTGGCTCGAATCGATCTTGGCGATCTCCTCGGCGTACACCCGACTCAGCACGCGCTTCGCGTAGTCGGCCATGACGTGGAACCGGGCGGCGGTCACCGCGTGGACGGTGTCGATGTCCGGATCGACCTTGCCGGGAACCATCACCACCTCGGGCTGCAACTTCTTGACTTTCGCGAGCCTGAGGGCCTGGAGCACACGGATGTAGAACCAACCGATGTCGAACTCCCACGGCTTGATCGACAGCTTCGCGGAGCTGGCGAACGCGTGGTGGTTGTTGTGGAGCTCCTCACCGCCGATCAGGATGCCCCAGGGCATGATGTTGGTGGAGGTATCCTGCGTCTCGTAGTTCCGGTACCCCCACCAGTGGCCGAGGCCGTTGATGACCCCGGCCGCCAACACCGGCTGCCAAGCCATCTGCACCGCCCAGATGGTGAGTCCGATGGGGCCGAACAGGACCACGTCGATGAGCAGCATGAGGTAGTAGCCGCGGTTCGTGAACGGCTTGTAGACGTTGCGTTCCAGCCAGTCGTCCGGACACCCGTGGTTGTACTTGGCGATCGTCTCCGCATCGGTCGCCGCGGTCCGGTACAACTCGGCCCCTTCCAGCAACAGCTTCCTGATTCCGAAGACCTGCGGGCTGTGCGGATCCTCACCGGACTCGACGCAGGCATGGTGCTTGCGGTGCACCGCCACCCATTCCTCGGTGACGGTCCCGGTCGTGAGCCACAACCAGAACCGGAAGAAGTGAGCCAGCGCCGGATGCAGGTCGAGCGCACGGTGCGCCTGGTGGCGATGGAGGTAGATCGTGATCGCGATGATCGTGACGTGGGTCATGCCGAGGGTTGCGAGAACATAGCCCCACCACGGCAGATCGAGCAGACCGAAGTACATGAAATCCCCCTGTCCGTGCGATGCCGCGCCGACCCTCTCGGTCGCCCACCGGCCATCGCACCGTCCGAAACGGGTGTCGCATCGCCACCTGCCGCGACCCTGAATCTCCGCACACGCCGGAGATCCGGGACCGCGCGGAGTCTATCCCGCATTGCGCGTCAGGTCACGATCAGATCAGCCGGCGCGGGCGCCGCTCGCGTCCTCGTCCGGGTCACGGCGCGCGTAGAGCTTCGCGAAGATCAGCCCCAGCTCGAACAGCACCCAGACCGGCAGCGCGAGCAGCGTCTGCGAGATGATGTCCGGGGGAGTGAGCAGCATGCCGACCACGAAGGCGCCGACGATGATGTAGGGCCGCTTCTGCTTCAGCGCCTCCGGCGTCGTGAACCCGGTCCACACCAGCACCACGGTCGCGATCGGCACTTCGAACGCCAGCCCGAAGGCGAAGAAGATCTTGAGCACGAAGTCGAGGTAGGCGGTGATGTCGGTCATGATCTCCACGCCTTCCGGCGCCACCGCCTGGAAGAATGCGAACATCAGCGGAAACACGACGAAGTAGGCGAACGCCATCCCGAGGTAGAACAGGAACGAACTCGAGACCATCAGCGGAAAGACAAGCCGCTTCTCGTTGCGGTACAGCCCTGGCGCGACGAAGGCCCAGAACTGGTACAGGATGTAGGGCATCCCGATCAGAATCGCCGCGACCAGGGCGAGCTTGAACGGAGTGAGGAAGGGCGACGCCACCTGGGTGGCGATCATGCTCCCGCCCATGTGCATTTGCGCCAGCAACGGCGCCGCGAGCAGCGCGTAGAGGTCGTTGGCGAACGGCATCATGCACAGCAGCAGAACAGCCACCACGATCACCACGCGGAGCAGTCGGTTGCGGAGCTCCACGAGATGCTCCACGAACGTCATCTCGGCCTGGGACTCCGCCGCGCCCTCCGGGTCAGTGTCTTTCGCTGGGTCGTTCATCACTCTCGCGGGCCTGCATTGCGACGGAGGGTGACCCCGGTGCGCCGGAAGCCGCCGCGTCCGGCTCCGGCCGGGCCGTCGGATCGCGGTCTTCCGTTATCGGATTCATCTCCTCGGAAGGCACGGAAACCGTCGGCGGTGAGTCGGACGGCGGCGGAGCCGTCTCCGTAGAAAGCGTGGATGCCGTTTCCGGTGAGTCGGAGGACGCCGGATTCGTTTCCGCGGAAGGCACGGAGGCCGTCTCCGGCAAATCCGACGGCGGCGGAGCCGTCTCTGCGGAGGGCGCGGTCACCGTCTCCGACGGTTCCGGCCGCGCCGGCCCGGTGCCCGGCAGTTCGGTCGGGAAGATCGATCCCGCGGCCGGCTCGTTGGCCGTCGAAGTTCCTCCGGTCACCGCACCGTCGAACGAAGCCTTCGCCTCTCCGAGCGCACCTCTGGCCCGATCGAGCGTGCCCTTCGTCTCTTCGGCAACGCTCTTGAGATCGTCGAGCTCGCGCGCCGGCTTGTCGAGCATCTCCTTGAGCTCCTGGGCCCGCACCTCGCGATCGATGTCGCTCTTGACCTGATTCACGTAGAAGCGAATCTTGCCCGCCCACAACCCGAGGGTGCGCGCCATTCGGGGCAGCCGCTCGGGACCGACCACGATCAACGCGATCAGGCCGATCAGCGTGATTTCCTGGAATCCTACGTCGAACATGGAGAGCGGTCCGGGCGCGTATCGAGCCGGTACCTCACGCGTGGCGCAGACCGGTCCGGCGCGGCAGGGAGTCCGGGGGCACGGCGGGCGGAATGCGGCGCCGGCGTTCGAGCCGAAGCCCTTGCCACTTGCGCAGAGGAAGCAGGGCCGAAGGCCGGGACGGGCCGTGCGTCAAGCGCTCTCACGCTCCTTCGCGGACATCGTCGCGGCATCCGGGGCCGGCTCCTCGTCATTCTCGATACGGGCCGCCTCCGCCGCGTCCTTTGCCTCGTCGCCACCCTCTTTCACCGCACCCTTGAAGTTGCGGATCGCGGTGCCGAGATCGCCGCCCATGTTGCGGAGCTTCTTCGTACCGAAGAGCAGCAGCACGATGACCAGAACGATCAAGAGCTGCCAGATGCTGATTCCCATAACCTTCTCCCGGGCCTTCTTCTGGACGCCTCCGGACCTGCCGATCCGGTTCCGCCGGTGACTTTAGCGCAAATCCGGCCCGCTCCCCACTCCGGCATTCCCGGCCGGGCCGGATGCAGGCTGGCCGCGGTCACCCGCGCCGCGCCTTCTCCACGTGGCCGGAAATCCCGAACCGACGGGCCAGAACGCTGGTGACCGCCTCCGGATGCGAGCCCCGCGCCGCGAGCAACACCAGACAATGAAACCACAGGTCCGCGACTTCGTGCACGAGTGCGTCACGGTCATCCCCCTTGCCGGCGATGACCACTTCGACCGCCTCCTCGCCCACCTTCTTCAGAATCGCGTCCACTCCGCCCGCGTACAGTGACGCGACGTAGGATTCGGCGGCCGGGACGCCCTTTCGCGCCTCGATCACCGCCGCGAGGTCCTTGAGCACCTCATCCATCGCTCAACCCCTGCCGTAGATTTGCTCCGGCGACTTCAGCACCGGCTCCACGTCGACCCAGCGCCCGTCTTCGAGGCGCCGGAAGAAGCACCGCTCGCGGCCGGTGTGGCAGGCGATGCCTCCCACCTGCTCGACCACGAGCGCCACTGTGTCCGCGTCGCAGTCCAAGCGGATCTCGCGCACCCGCTGCTCGTGACCGGATTCCTCGCCCTTGCGCCACAGCCGGCGCCGCGAGCGCGACCAGTACACGGCCCGTCCTTCGTGCGCGGTGCACTCCAACGCCTCGCGATTCATCCACGCCATCATCAGGGGTCGCCCGGAATGCACATCCTCCACCACGCAGGGCACCAGGCCCTGCTCGTTCCAGCGCACTTCGTCAAGCCAGGAGGTCTTCACCGGGCGATCCATACCAAGGGATCCATGGGGTGCGGCGGTGCGGTCGGACTGCGGTCGCGAGGGGTTGCTGGTCTGGTTCTTACACTCGGTCGGATTATCCATTCGGATCGAAGGGCAACCTCAAGCACATGCGGTGCATGAGCCCGTCATCGTTGTATACCTCTATTGCATAATAACCGCCGGGTTCGAGGCCGGTGAAAGTAACGTCATCTCTCGGTGACTGTAGCCATGGCCACCTTTCGAGGGGTTTCCTGACATCGATAGTTTTGGTCCTACTATATGCAGGAAAATCCCTTCCGGTCTCATTGAGCATCACTGTAACTCGTTTTGGTATTTGGGACTCAGTTTCCAAAGCGTTGAAGGGAGGACAATTTTTCGCCATTACACGAGCCGTCGTAGAGTAGTGGTTCGTGTTATAAATACTCATAAAACGCAATCGACACTTTTTATTGGTTGCATCTATAAGGGTCACATCTTCATGGAATGACACGCATTGTCCAAGCAGAAACTGCGCCGATGCCGGTTTTACCAGGATAAGGGAAAGGGTCAGAACGGCAATCCCCATGGTCAGTTTTTGCGAGTGTTTCATTGATGTCTCCTGGTTGATTGGGCACCTGGCAGGTGAAGAAGCAGCGGATTGCAGCCCGGATATCTCACACCCCCCACCTTGACCGGGTCGTCGGACGCCCGCGAAACTACGCCTTCGATTCCTCCGGATCAAGAACATGGCGGCGAAACGGATCGCACTTCTCGGCGGCTCGGGGTTCGTCGGCCGCCACCTCGTGGCCGCGCTCACCCGCGAAGGGTACGCGACCCGGGTCCTCACCCGGCGGCGGAGCCGCTCGCGGCCCCTGCTGGTGATGCCGACGTGCGAGGTCGTCGAGACGAACGTCCACCAGGCATCGAACCTCGACGCCCATCTCTCGGGCTGCGACGCGGTGATCAACCTCACCGGCATCCTGAACGAGCATCCCGGGGCCGGCGAGCGCTTCCGGGACGTGCACGCGGAACTTCCCGGCCGGCTCGTCGAGGCGTGCCGACGCCGCCGCGTGCGCCGCCTGCTGCACATGAGCGCGCTCGGCGTGGGCGCCGATGCCCCCAGCGAATACCTGCGCACCAAGTTCAGCGGCGAACAGACGGTGCACGCGGCGGAGGGCGACGGCATCGCAGTCACGAGCTTCCGCCCGAGCATCATCTTCGGACCCGGCGACAGCTTCTTCAACCGGTTCGCGGGTCTGCTCGCGCTGTCGCCGTTCGTGTTCCCGCTCGCCTGTCCGGAGGCGCGGTTCGCACCGGTGTACATCGGCGACGTGGTCCGGGCGTTCCTCACCGCGCTCGGCGACGATTCGACCGCGAACCAGCGCTACGAGCTGTGCGGGCCGCACATCTACACGATGCGCGAACTCGTCGCCTACACCGCCCGCGTCACCGGCCGGCGCCGGCTGATCGTGGGGCTGGGCGACCGACTCTCGCGACTGCAGGGACGGGTGCTCGAACGTATCCCCGGCAAGCCGTTCAGCACCGACAACTATCTCTCGACGAAGCTCGACAACGTCTGCTCCTGCGACGGCCTGGGGCAACTCGGGATCACTGCGCGCAGCATCGAAAGCATCGTTCCCGGGTATCTCGGAAGACGCGAACGCAACTCCTCGCTCGGGCGGCTGCGGGCGTCCGCGGCACACCGCGACTGACGGGATCAATCGTCCGGACCACGCCCGCCGGACAGGAATTCCCACGGGGCCGGAACCGGCGCTCCATGCCGGCCCGGCCGGACGCTCCGAAGGCCGAAAGACTGCCGAATCGGCACGGCGCGATGGCGCCCCCTCGCATCGTTCCCCCCCGAGCGATGTTTCCCCGCCTGCTCCCCGTCCCGCATCATGTGAAGACCCAGAGCAGCACCGTGCCGAGCACCAGCCGGTAGGCGACGAACGGCGCGAAGCCGATCCGGGCGATGAAGCGCAGGAACGCGTGGATGCAGACATAGGCGCAGAGCGCCGCGACGAGTGCGCCGGCGACGAGGACAGACCAGTCCGCGTAGCCCGCCCCGGCCGCGAGCTGGAACGTCTTCCAGGCCCCTGCAATCAGAATCACCGGGGCCGACAGCAGGAAGGAGAACCGGGCCGAAGCGGCCGGCGTGAGGCCGACGAGCAGACCGGCGGTCATCGTGATTCCGGCCCGGGATGTGCCGGGGACAAGGGCGATGGCCTGGGCGCAGCCGATCACGATCGCGTCGCGAACGCCGATGGACTCGATATCGCGGTCCTTCGCTCCCGCCCCGGCCGCAAACAGCAACGCGAGGCCGAACCCGATGGTGGCGACGGCAATGACGAGGGGGTCGCGCAACGAATCGGCAAGGTTCGCGTCGACGGCGAGCCCCACCGCCCCCACGGGAACGGTCGCGATCGCTACCAGCCATCCGAGGCGCACCCGCCCGCCGGGCTCCCGGGGCCCGTGCCACCCGTCGCGCAGCATCGACAGGAAATCCCGGCGGAAGTAGATCAGCACCGCGGCGAGAGAGCCGACGTGGACCGCGACGTCGAAGGCGAGGCCCTGGTCGGGCCATCCCGTCAGCACCGGCACCAGGACGAGGTGGGCGGAACTCGAGACGGGCAGAAATTCGGTCAGGCCCTGAACCGCGGCGAGGACGAGGACCTGCAACCACTCCATCAACCTGGACTCCCTGGTCCGAAGCGCAATCTCGCCAGCCCGGAAATTTCACTTGTTCTCGGCAAGGGACCGGAGAACCGCTCAAGCGTTGGATGACTCCGGTTCGAGAGTCGGTGAGAAATGCGGTCCAATGCTTGTCTCCTTCATATGCGACTTGACCCGCATTTATCACCAGTTCGCGAAGCGAGGGCGCGTAGATGGTCATGCATCGGCTTGCTTCACAAGCCTTGTCATGCATCGGCTTGCTTCACAAGCCTCGCATGATTTCGCAAGGCGGACGCGAGTCAGGGCGCGCGGGAGTCGCCCCGGCCCGTCTCGCGCCACGCCGCGTCCCGCTCACAGGCGCGCCCGGTGGTCCCGCTCCGAGAAGCCCATGAGCTGGACCTCCATGCCGCGGGCGAGTGCCATGACCTTCACGGCCTCCCCCATCTCTCCGGGCAAGGTAATTCGCCTGATCCGGGCGGTCAATGCGACGAATTCGGGGGTCCCCGGATCGATGTCGGCGATCAGGTCGAGCAATCCGCAACCGAGGAGAAAAGCACCCTGGGTGGTGAATCCCGCCACATCGAGTCCGCTGGCGCGGGCGAGGGCGGTGAAGTCGACGTGGGCGCTGATGTCCTGCAGGCCGCACAGCACGAGGGGATCGTCGTGACGGCGATGCCGGAAGTGGCATCGCAGCGTGCCGTCGCGGCGGTCCGGGTGGTAGAACTCGCGGCGGGGGAATCCGTAATCCATCAGAAGCACGAGGCCGCATTCCACCCGCTCCGCCACGCTCGCCGCCCAGGCGCACCGCGCCGGCCCGATCTCGGAGACATACCCGACGGGGAAGCGGTATCCGAGCTCGTGCTGGAGGGATTCCACCGCCTCGGCGAGCCAGGGCTCCGCCGGCTGCGGGCACCAGACCGGTCCGCCGTGGTCGAACCCGACCCAGTGCGCGAGGACGCCGTTCGCGGTCGCCTCGAACCGCTCCACCGGCAGGGCGTCGACAACTTCGTTGGCCAGCACCACGCCCCGGAATCCGGGCTCGGGAAGCGCGCCGATCCAGCTCACGCTCGCGAGCGCGCCGGGCGCCCGCGCGGAGATGGTCTCCCGCTGCCGCGCCGCGAGCGCGGCGCTCGGCTCGAGGATGCGATAGCGGACGGCTCCTCCGAGGGAGAGATCGAGCAGCATCTGCGCCGCCATCGCCCCGGACCCGGCGCCGATCTCGATGACCTCCCTCACCCCGATCGACGACAGGGCCTGCTCGACCTGGCGCGCCACGGCGCTCGCGAACAACGGGGAGATCTCGGGCGCGGTGACGAAATCGCCGCCGGCGCCGAATGTCCGCCAGCCGGCCCGGTAATAGCCGATCCCCGGCGCATGGAGCACGGTGTCCATGTACCGCGAGAACGGGATCGCCCCTCCAGCGGCCTCGACCTCGGCCCGGAGGAGGGCGTGCATCCGTTCGACGTGAACCCGCTCGGCGGAGTCGAGGTCGGGAAGTCCAGACGGAGACCGCATCATGCCTCCTGGCGCCCGTCCGTTATCATCGCGTTCCTCGAACGGGAAGAGACCTCAGAATCCATGCAAACCCTGCCCGGGTCTCCCGCGTCTCCCATGAACCGCGCGGCGGACGGCGCTCCGCGTGATCGAGTCCGGACGTCGGCACCCGTCCGGATCCGGTCATCGAGTTTTCGACGAGATACGACAGCAGTATCACGGGACTCTCGCTTTGGCGGGAGTGACGAACAAGCGTTGACGCCATCATTGCCGCGAAGACGGGCATCCCGTGGATCTTGCCCGAACCCGGATGCGCCGGCGCCGACAGCAACCAGCGGAGCCGTGCGGGGGCACGGGTGAGCAACCCCGCCGCGACCCGACGCCGGGTGGCACTCGTCACCGGAGCCGCGCGCCGCATCGGAGCGGCCGTCGTACGCGCCCTGCACGGGCGGGGTCTCGACGTCGTGGTGCACTACCGGAACGCTCGCGACGAGGCGCAGGCGCTCGCCCGCGCGCTCGATCTCGAACGGCCGGGAACGGTGACGACGTTCGGCTGCGACCTCCTCGACCCGGGCGCCCCCGCGCGGCTCGTCTCCCACGCCACCACGCGGTTCGGAGCCCTCGATGTGCTGGTCAACAACGCTTCGAGCTTCTACCCGACCCCGATGGACACCGCCACCGAGGCGGAGTTCGACGACCTGATCGGCACCAACCTCAAGGCGCCGTTCTTCGCGAGCCAGGCCGCCGCGCCGTTTCTCGCCGCCCGCCGCGGCTCGATCGTGAACCTGGCCGACATCCATGGACGCAACCCCGTCGCCGGCTATCCCGCCTACTGCTCGGCGAAAGCCGGTCTGATCATGCTCACCCGTGCGCTGGCGCTGGAGCTTGCGCCGCAAGTCCGGGTGAACGCGGTCGCTCCCGGCATCGCGCTCTGGCCCGAAGGCAACGGCGATACGGAGGCGCGCCGGCGGGCGGAGCAACTCGTTCCCCTGCGCCGGACCGGCTCCGCCGAAGAGGTGGCAGACGCGGTTACCTGGCTGGCCCTCGATGCGTCGTACACGACCGGAGAGGTAATGGCGATCGACGGCGGCCGGGGAATCGCCACCGTCGGGCCCTGAGCCGCCGTCGGCGAAACGCGCGGGGAATTGTGCGGCCGGCGTCCTTCGTCGCCGCTCATGGTGCCGCGCGGCGATGGATCACGTCGGTATGGGTTCCGAATGCCCCGTTGCGGCGATCGCGGAACCAGAGTTCCAGCGTACGGGTGATCGCCGGGAACGCGATCTCTTCCCAGGGGACCCCGGCTTCATCGAACAGGCGAGTGTCCAGACTCTCGGCCCCCGGTGAGAACGACCCGCCGGCGAGCCGGCCGCGGAACATCACGTAGACCTGATTGATCCGGGGGATGTCCAGGCACGAGAACAGGGCGTCGATCTCCACCCGGGCGTTCGCCTCTTCGAACGTCTCCCGCACCGCCGCCTCCTCCATCGTCTCGCCGTTCTCCATGAATCCCGCCGGCAGCGTCCACCGCCCGTGCCGCGGCTCGATTGCGCGCCGACAGAGCAGAACCTTCCCTTGGTGCTCGAGCACGCACCCGGCGACGATTTTCGGGTTCTGGTAGTGGATGGTCCCGCAAGCTTCGCAGACGTGGCGCGGGCGATTGTCGCCGGGGGGAATGCGCCACACCACCGGAGCCGCGCACCGGGAGCAGAAATTCACCGCCGCCTTCTCCCCCGTCACCTGCCGGCGATGCGGCGCATCTCGTGGGTCGGCTCGAATTCGCTCCACAGCTCGGCGAACGTGCGTCGGACCACCGGGTGCATCACCGTGGGGGCGATCTCGGCGAGCGGAGCGAGCACGAACGCATACGAGAGCACGTCGTCGCGCGGCAGCTCGATGCCGGCGCCGGTGGACCTGATCTCGCCGAAGAGCAGCAGGTCGAGATCGAGGGTGCGCGAGGGCGGCGCCTGGGGACCACGCTGCCGGCCACAGGCGTCCTCGATCTCGCGCAGCGTGGCGACCAGCTCGTCGACTCCGACGCCGGTTTCGAACGAGACCACAAGGTTGTGGAACGCCTCGCCTTCGAATCCCAGGGGCGGACACTCGTAGATGCTCGAGGCCTGGACCTCCCCGAATTCCGCCCGCAGCATCGCAAGCGCCCGCGGCACATGCCGCTCGGGCCGGATATTGCTCCCGACGCCGACGTACGCCCGCTCAGTCATTCCGGCCGACGCCCGCGCTCGATCACGATGCCGACTCCCTTCGCGCCCCGGAGCGCGCCGACCTTGTTCAGCTTCACCCGCACCCAGGGCACCGCGAACTCGTCGAGGATCAGCGCCGCGACACGCTCGGTGAGCGTCTCCACCAGAAAGAAGCTCGACTCGGCCACGAACTGCTGCACCCGCTTCGACACCGCCTTGTAGTCGAGCGCATCCGAAAAGTCGTCGTTCGCCGCCGCCCGTGCGATGTCGGTTCCCATCTCCAGGTCGATGACCACCGGCTGCCGGATCCGGCGCTCCCAGTCGTAGATGCCGATGACGGTCTCGACCCGCAACGCCTCGATGAAGATGATGTCCAGAGTCCCTTCTCCCGATGGTTTCGGCCCCGGTGCGTGCATTCGCCCGCCTTCGGTGGCACCGTCCTGCTGCAATTGACCGCCGCGCGCATGGAACTCTACCTGCTCCGCCACAGACGCGCATGCGGGGCGCCGTGGCAAGTGGCGGCGATGCCCGCTGGCGCTCCGACAGGCCGGCCCGTTGCGATTCCGACGAGGTATCGACCCCCGCCGCGTTCACTGCGAACCATGGGACGTACACCCCGCTGTCGCAGCGATTCCCGACGGCACTCCGAGGGGCCGGCCCGTGGTGCGACTGCGGCGAGATTCCGGCCCCTGGAACGTCTGTTCGGAGTAATGACATCTGTTCGGGGCGAGGACATGTTCCGGCCCGGCGGGAACGACGGCCGCTGGCGGAGGTGCTGGCGCAGGGCGCTTGACCGATTCGCGCCGGTCCCGGTCCAATAAGACGATGATCGACGCGGTCATCGTGCTCGTCTCTTACCTCGCCGGGTCCATCGCGTCGGCGATCGTCGTGTGCCGCGCACTGGGACTGCCCGACCCCCGCGGCGAAGGCTCGGGCAATCCGGGGGCGACCAATGTCCTGCGCATCGCCGGCCGGGGGCCTGCCGCCCTGACCCTCGCCGGCGACGTGCTGAAGGGCGTCGTCCCGGTGCTCCTCGCGAAGGGTCTGTCGCTGTCGCCGACAGTCGTGGCGCTCTGCGCCCTCGCCGCCTTTCTCGGTCATCTCTATCCGCTGTACTTCCGTTTCCGGGGAGGAAAGGGCGTAGCCACCACCCTCGGGGCGGTCGCCGCCCTCGCGTGGCCGGTGGCGGCCGTGATGTGCGCACTCTGGCTCGTCGTCGCGGCGGCGACCCGCTACTCCTCGCTCGCCTCGATGACTGCCGCCACGGGCGCACCGGTCGTGGCGCTGTGGCTCGCGCCCCACCCCGCGAATCCGGGAATGCTGGCGGTCATCGCCGCGCTGCTGCTGTGGCGCCATCGCGGGAACATCCGGCGACTCGCCAATGGCACCGAGAGTCGCATCGGCCGCCGCTCGACAAGGTAGCGCGAAGTTCCGCACTGGCCGCACCGGCACACTCAACCATGGGTGTACGTTTGCGAGGGCACTCGTTTCCAGCCCCGGAATATCCGGGACCGAGAGCATCCTGCCCTCACTGGCAAGGGTGGGACACCCTCGGCTCCGCGGTCACCAATCGGACTTGCACCCGTCAGCCATCCGGCGGTTTCAGTTCCTCCAGCGCCCAGCGCGCCCGGGCGCCGAACCGTCGGGGCTCGCACGCCCCGGGGGCAAGCCGGCAGCATCCCGCATACGCGATCATCGCTCCGTTGTCGGTACACAGCTCGGGGCGCGGATAGCTCACCGTCGCACCCTCCTCCCGCGCCATGTCGGCGAGCGCTGCGCGCAGCCGCCGGTTCGCGCCGACTCCACCGGAGATGATCAGCGCCGGCAGTCCGGTCGCCCGCAGGGCACGGCGGCATTTGATGACCAGGGTGTCGACGACCGCATCCTCGAACGCACGGGCGACATCGGCTCGGAATCGTTCGTCACGCTCGCCACTCACCAAGGTGTTGAGCGCGAATGTCTTCAGGCCGCTGAAACTGAGGTCCAACCCGGGACGGTCGGTCATGGGCCGGGGGAACCGGAAACGACCGGGGTCGCCGCGCTGCGCAAGAGCCGCGAGCGCGGGGCCGCCGGGGTACGGAAGACCGAGCAGGGTCGCGACCTTGTCGAATGCCTCGCCGGCCGCGTCGTCGACCGACTCGCCGAGAATCTCGTACGAGCCGACCGCCTCGACCCCGACGAGCTGCGTGTGTCCCCCCGAGACCAGCAGGGCGAGAAACGGAAACGCGGGCGGGTCCGGCTCCAGCATCGGCGCGAGCAGATGCCCTTCCATGTGGTGCACGCCGAGCGCGGGCACACCCCACGCCCGGGCGAGGCTCCGGCCGAACGCGGTGCCCACCAGCAGCGCCCCGACCAGCCCCGGGCCCGCGGTATAGGCGACTCCGCCGATGTCCCCCGGCCGCGAGTCCGATGCGGCGAGCACCCGCCGCACCAGTCGCGGCAACCGCCGGACGTGATCGCGCGAAGCGAGCTCCGGCACCACGCCCCCGAACTCCGCGTGGATATCGACCTGCGAGTGCACGGCATGGGCGAGCAGGCCATGCGCGGCGTCGTACACCGCAACCCCGGTCTCGTCGCAGGAGGTTTCGATTCCGAGTACGCGCATCGGCCGCTATATGCCCCATCATTCGGCACTTGGCAACCTGTCCGTTCCCGAGCCGGCGATTCCCGCTGGTGCCCCGAAACCGGAAATTTCACCGATGCGAGAATGGGTGAAATTTCCGGGATAGGTCGGCGCTTTGAATGAGCCCGGCGGCCGTCCGCGCAGTCGTGCCACCTACCGATGCGCGACTTTGCCGAAAGGCCCGAACGCAGGTATATTGCCGCGGCTTTGCCGACCACTGCCGGATGAGGAACCCGTCTCGATGCCGCAGATCCGAGTGAAAGAAAACGAGCCGTTCGATGTCGCGCTCCGCCGTTTCAAGCGCGCGTGCGAAAAGGCGGGCGTGCTGACCGAAGTACGCCGTCGCGAGTACCACGAGAAGCCCACCACGATCCGGAAGCGCAAGGCCGCCGCCGCGGTCAAGCGTCACATGAAAAAGCTCCAGCGCGAGCAGCTCAAGCGCACCCGGCTGTACTGAACCCCTCTCCTGCGTCGTCCCGCCCCGTGGCCGATCCGCTGAAATCCCGCATCCTCGAAGACGTCAAGGATGCGATGCGCGCCCGGGACAGGGCGCGGCTCGGCACCCTGCGCATGGTGACCGCCGCCATCAAGCAGCAGGAGGTCGACCAGCGTACCGCATCCCTCGACGACTCCGCCGTCGTGGCGGTGCTGGAGAAAATGCTCAAGCAGCGCCGGGAGTCGGTGCGACAGTACGAGAGCGCGGGCCGCGAGGATCTGGCGTCGGGCGAGCGCGAGGAAATCGCCGTCATCGAGCAGTACATGCCGCAAGCGCTCGGCGCGGCCGAGATCGACGCGATCATCGAAGCCATCATCGAAGACACCGGTGCGGCGACGATGAAGGACATGGGTCGCGTGATGGGCCTGCTCAAGCCCCGGGTGCAGGGCCGCGCGGACATGGGCGCGGTGAGCGCGTCGGTCAGAGCCCGGCTGTCCGGCTGATCGCCTCTCCGGGGCCCCGTCCGGCGGACCCTTCGACATCGTCGACGCCATGGCGGGGCGAATCCCCCAGTCCTTCATAGACGACCTCGTCGCGGCGACGGACATCGTCGAGGTCATCGGGCACTACGTCCCGCTCAAGCGCGCCGGTAAGGAATACAAGGCGTGCTGTCCGTTCCACGACGAGAAGACGCCCTCGTTCACCGTGGTCCCGGACAAGCAGTTCTACCACTGCTTCGGCTGCGGCGCCCACGGCACCGCGGTCGGATTCCTGATGGAGTACGCGAACCTGGAGTTCGTCGAAGCGGTGGAAGAACTCGCGCGCCGGACCGGACGCGAGGTGCCCCGCGAAATCAGCGGCGACAGTGGACCCCGTGACGATCTCGGACCCGTCTTCGACGCGCTCGATCGAGCGAACGCGTATTACCGGCGCCAGCTCCGACGCCACCCGCAGGCGTCACGGGCGGTGGAGTATCTCAAGGGGCGGGGACTGTCCGGGAAGACCGCGGCCGAATTTCAGCTCGGCTTCGCACCCCCGGGGTGGGACGGAATTCTCCGCGAGCTCGGGGCGCACGAGCCCGCCCGCGCGACGCTCGTCCGGGCCGGACTGCTTGTCGCAGGCGACAGCGGCCGGCCCTACGATCGCTTCCGCGACCGGATCACCTTTCCCATCCACGACACGAAAGGACGGGTCACCGGCTTCGGCGCGCGCATCATCGACAGGGGCGAACCCAAGTACCTCAACTCCCCCGAGACGCCGGTGTTCCGCAAGGGTCGCGAGCTCTACGGACTGTGGCGCGCACGAAGGGCGGGGCGATCGCCGAAGCGACTGCTCGTCGTGGAGGGGTACATGGACGTGGTCGCACTCGCGCAGTCGGGCATCGACTACGCGGTGGCGACGCTGGGCACCGCCGCCACCGAAGCGCACGTCCAGCACCTGTTCCGGGCGGTCGCCGACATCGTGTTCTGCTTCGACGGCGACGAAGCCGGCCGGCGCGCGGCATGGCGCGCAGCGGAGAACACGCTCCCGACGTTGAAGGCCGGAAGGCAGGCATGGTTCCTGTTCCTTCCCGAAGGCGAGGATCCCGACAGCCTCGTCCGGGCCGAAGGCCGGGAAGCCTTCGAGAATCGCATCGGCGGCGCGATCCCGCTGAGTCGGTTCCTGTTCGATCACCTCACCATCGGAGTCGATCTGAGCACGCCCGAAGGACGCGCCCGGCTCGTCGAATCTTCCCGCCCCCTGTTCGACAGAGTCCCGCCCGGACCCTATCGGCGCCAGCTCTCGATGCGGCTCGCCGAACTGTCGGGAGATGCATCGACGATCGCCCCCGACCGCGCCCCGACCCGGCGGCTCGTGCACCCGACGCGCCACCAGACCTCGGAGACCCCGGTGAGGCGCGCGATCCGCATGCTGCTGCACGAGCCTTCGCTCGCCGCGCACGCTGGAGCGGTCGCGGCGGTGCGCGGCTCGGATATCGCGGGCGCCGACCTGCTCGCCGACCTGGTTGAAACGCTGCACGCGCGCCCCGACCTGACCACCGGGGTGCTTCTGGAGCGCTTTCGGGAGCACCAGTGGTCCCGGTGGCTGGAGGTGCTCGCCCACAGCGAACCGCAGATCTCGGATCCCGAGGGGCTTCGCGAGGAGTTCGTGGGCTGCCTGCGGCTGGTCCGCGAACGCGTCGGGCGACACCAGGCACAGCGCCGCCTCGACGAGTTGAAGAAGCGGCATCCATCCGAGCTGAGCGACGAGGAACGACGCGAACTCACCGACCTCGCCGCTCGCCGCTCCCGAAACCGAAAGTCCGCACCCCGGCCCGACGACTGACACCGGGACGAGGCGTGAGCTGTCCCCGGTTGCCAGCGCAGTGGGTCGTACCTGTCTTCGCAAGGCCAAGGTGGGCGCGGCGGGGACAACGCGGAACGGCGTCTGGGTGGAAGGGCCCGGGTGAAACGGCTCTGGTCGCCGGCGGGGCGAGTTCGTCCGGAACATCACCGGATCTGCTAAAATTCGCCGTTCGGCCGTATTCAGCCAACCACATCTATCAAGCAGGTGGAACCATGGACCTCGATCAACAGCAATCTCGACTGAAGTTACTGATTGCAAAGGGAAAGGAGCAAGGTTACCTCACATACTCGGAGGTCAACGACCACCTGCCCGAAGGCATCGTCGATCCTGAGCAGATTGAAGACATCATATCGATGATCAACGACATGGGTATCGCCGTGCACGAGGTGCCGCCCGATGCCGATGCACTCCTGCTGATGGGCTCGACGGTCAACGCCGACGACGACGAGACCGAGGAGGCGGCCGCCGCGCTCGCGACCATCGACAGCGAATTCGGCCGCACCACCGACCCCGTGCGCATGTACATGCGCGAGATGGGCACCGTGGACCTCCTGACCCGCGAAGGCGAGATCAAGATCGCCAAGCGCATCGAAAAGGGGCTGAACCAGGCGCTGGCCGCGCTGGCCGCCTACCCACCGACCATCCGCACGCTCCTCGAAGAATACGCGCGGGTGGAAGCAAACGAGGCCAAACTCACCGACCTCCTCACCGGTTATATCGATCCGAACGCGAAGGAAGAGGAGATCCCCACTCCGAAGCAACGCGCGGCGGCGAGCGAGGACGACGAGGAGGAGGAAGAGGAAGTCGATACCGGCCCCGACCCGCAGGAAGCCGCGGATCGTTTCGCCAGCATGAAACAGGGATACGAGCACCTGGTGGCCGCCACGGACCTGCACGGCTGGGGCACCGAGGAGGTCGGAAAGATGCGTCACGCCCTTGTCGACCAGTTCATGCAGATCAAATTCACGCCGAAGATCGTCGAACGACTCACGTCGAACCTGCGCGATGTGATCAGGCGCGTTCGGTCCAATGAGCGGTCGATCATGCGCATGTGCGTGCACGAGGCCAGGATGCCGCGCAAGCGCTTCACCGAGGTGTTCCCGGGCAACGAGTCACGCGTGCCCTGGCTCCACGTCCAGGTGCGCAGGAACTACCCCTGGGGCGATGCGCTCAAGCCGTTCTCGAAGGACATCAAGCGCCTGCAGATCAGGCTGGGAACGATCGAGCGCGAGAGCATGGTCTCCATCACCGATATCAAGGAGATCAACCGCCGCATGTCGATCGGCGAGGCGAAGGCGCGCCGCGCGAAGAAGGAGATGGTGGAGGCGAACCTGCGACTCGTCATCTCCATCGCGAAGAAGTACACCAATCGCGGATTGCAGTTCCTGGACCTGATTCAGGAAGGCAACATCGGACTGATGAAGGCGGTGGACAAGTTCGAGTACCGGCGCGGGTACAAGTTCTCGACCTACGCGACCTGGTGGATTCGGCAGGCGATCACGCGCTCCATCGCCGATCAGGCCCGCACCATCCGCATTCCGGTACACATGATCGAGACGATCAACAAGCTCAACCGCATCTCGCGCCAGATCCTCCAGGAGAAGGGCCGGGAGCCGACCCCCGACGAGCTGGCCGAACGGATGGAGATGCCCGAGGAAAAGGTGCGCAAGGTGCTCAAGATCGCGAAGGAGCCGATCTCGATGGAGACCCCGATCGGCGACGACGAGGACTCGCATCTCGGAGATTTCATCGAGGATCTGAGCCTCGTCTCCCCGGTCGATTCGGCCACTTCGGAAGGGCTGCGGGAGTCGACGCAGAACATCCTCGCCGGACTCACCCCGCGCGAGGCGAAGGTGCTGCGCATGCGCTTCGGGATCGAGATGAACACCGACCACACACTCGAGGAAGTCGGCAAGCAGTTCGACGTGACCCGCGAGCGGATCCGCCAGATCGAGGCCAAGGCGCTGCGCAAGCTCCGCCACCCGAGCCGCTCCGAGCAGCTCCGAAGCTTCCTCGACTGAGGCGGGCCCGCGCGGGCCGGAGGAACCTTGAAGGCTTGCCACGCCGCATCGACACCGCGCCGTCCGACCTGATACCGATACCTTGGGGGACTCCGATATCGATTGACGGTTTCGGCTGGGACGGCCCCGGCAGTTCGACCGGGTACCGGAGAGCCCGTCCGCGACTGGTCGGGCTCTCCTGCCCGTCCCTCAACCGCGCTCCTTCTCGTCCAGCCATCGGCGGATGATCCGCCGATGGCGCTCTCCGCCGTAGCTCGGGAAGTGGCCTCCGTGCACGATCCGCACCGGCAGGTCGTGAAGCCGCTTCATGCTGGCATGGTAATCGCGAGAGTCCGAGTGGTAGGCATCCTCGACCAGCGGCCCGTCGTAGACGATATCCCCCGAGAACAGGATCCCGGTATCCGCCTCCCAGAGCGCGATCCCGCCGGGTGAGTGTCCCGGGGTGTGAATAACCTCGAAATGCCGGTTGCCGAGGTCGATGACGTCGCCATCGGCCAAGATGCGCGTGGCAGGCGCGGCCGGGACCACGTAGGCGGCGGATCGGTACGGCTCGGGCGGCAGCCGGGTGAAGATCTCGTCGCTCACATAGGGCTCGACCAAGGTGCCAGTGCGCGTCGGGTGCGCCAGCAGCGTCGCCTCCGCGGCGTGGACCAGGCGGTCGGGAAACTCGTGGTGAGCTCCGATGTGATCGAAGTGGGTGTGACTGGCGACGGCGAAGCACCGTTTCTCGGTCACCAACGGAACCCAGGCCCGCAGGCTGACGACGCCCATGCCACTGTCCATCAGCAGGTCCCGATCCCGTCCGCGCACGTGCCACATGTTGCAGCGGTAGAATTCGCGGATGAATGGCTCGCAGATGTGGGTCACGTCGTCCCCGACCCGCTCGACGCGATACCAATCCTCGGGTGCCGCTCGTTGCATGACTTCAACCCTCTTCTGCTGCCAGCACCACTGCCATCGATGCATCCGCGGTGAACGCGCCGAAGCGGTGGCTCACGGCATCAAGATGGACATCGGCGGTCATCCGCGCTTCGCCCTGCGGAACACCACCGCCTCCAGCATCACCGCCGCCAGAATGGAGATCAGGAACACGATGGAGCCGACCGCGTTGGTCTTCGGGGTGAGCCCGGATCGGAGCAGGCTCCAGATCTCCACCGGCAAGGTGACTTCGAACCGCGACAGCAGGAAGGCGATGATGAACTCGTCCCACGAGAAAGTAACCGACAGGAAGTAGCTGGCGATCACCGCGGGGGCGAGCATCGGGGCGGTAACGAGCCGCATCACTTGCCAGTTGCTTGCGCCCAGATCGCGGGCGGCGCGTTCGATGTTGACCTGGTGGGCGCCCATCTGGCTGTAGATGATCGCGAAGCACAGCGGCATGTTGATCACCGTGTGCCCAATGCCGACGGTGAGCAGGGAGCGGGAGATTCCCAGCATGTTGAACATGATGAGCAGGCCCATCCCGATGATGAGGTAGCTCACTGCGAGCGGCGCCATGAGCAACGCGCGCTGCAAACCCGAGACCGGCAGCCGATAGCGGGCGAGACCGTACGCGGCAAGAAATCCCAGCAGGCAGGCAACGGCCGAGGACAACGTCGCCACTGCGAGCGAGTTCGCCAGCGCCTCGACCAGCCGACCGTCGGCGAGGACCGCCTGGTACCACTTCAGAGACGGGCCGTTGAACGGAGGAACAGGAAAACGTCCGCCTTGGAAGGAGAACAGCACCAACACCGCCACCGGCAGGAAAATGAACCCGTAGAGCGCAGTAGCGTAAGCCGCACCGAGCCAGTACGCGCCCGCCGAACCGATCCTCATGCCCGCTCCAGGCGCAGCCAGCGCGCGCACCCGGCGTAGACGGCGGTGACGACCAGCATCAGGATGATGGCCAGCGCCGATGCGGTCGGAAAATCCGCGCGGCGGCCGATCTGCTGCATGATGATCTGTGGCAGGACGAGTTCCTTGTTGCCGCCCAGGATCTGCGGCGTGATGTAGTCGCCGATGCACAGCACGAAGGTGACGAAAGCGCCGACCGCGATACCAGGCAAGGTGAGCGGCCCGATTACGTGGATGAACGTCTGCACGCGGCTCGCCCCGAGATCCGCTGCGGCCTTGGCGTAGTTCGGAGAAAGCTGCTTCAGGTTCGCGTAGATGGTCAGGGTCAGCAGCATCACGAAGAAGTGCACGAACCCGATCACGGTGGCGATGCGCGTCGACGCGAGTTCGAGCGGCCTTTCGACGAATCCCGCGCCCACCAGCACCTGATTGAGGATGCCGTTGCCGGCGAGCACAAGCGTCCATGCGTAGGAGCGCATCACTATTGATGGCGGCCGGCGACCAACGATCCGTCGCCAGCGCGGATGTGCTTACTAGCGCAAGCTTACTCGCTGGCGAAAATTGTGGGCCACCGTCGCGGTATCCGGCACGCAGCGACAGGCTCGGTTCAGGGCATTCTGCGCGACCAGAACTTCCCGGGCGACGGATCCGTCGTCCGGGAAGTTCAAGAGCGCCGGCGCCGCCGACTCAGGCTCCGATCACGTTGTGTTCCGGCCCGAACGGAAAACCGGTCAGGTTCTCGGCGCCGTCCCCGGTGACGACGAGCATGTCGTGCTCGCGGTATCCACCCGCGCCGGGCTGCCCCTCCGGCAACGTGATCATCGGCTCCATCGACACCACCATGCCTGGCGCGAGCACCGTCTCCACATCCTCGCGGAACTCGAGACCCGCCTCGCGTCCGTAGTAGTGGCACAGCGTGCCGAAGGAATGGCCGTAGCCGAACGTTCTGCGGTCGAGCAGACCGTGCTCAGCGTAGATCGCGTTCAGCTCGCGGGCGATATTCATGCAGCATGCGCCGGGGCGGATGAGCTCGATGCCGCGGCGGTGCACCTCGCAGTTCACTTCCCACAGCCGGAGCGACTCGTCCGACACGTGATCGAAGAACAGGGTGCGTTCCAGCGCGTGGTAGTAGCCCGCGATCATCGGGAAGCAGTTGAGGCTCAGGACATCGCCGCGCGCGACCGACCGCGAGGTGACCGGGTTGTGCGCGCCGTCGGTGTTGGGTCCCGACTGAAACCACGCCCATGTGTCCATCAGCTCCACGTGCGGGTAGCGGCGCGCGATCTCGCGGGTCATCGCGACCGTCGCATGCAGCGCTACCTCGTGCTCGGACACGCCCTCGGCGATGGCCTCGACCGCCGCGGCGCCGCCGATATCGGCGATCGCCGCGCCGGCGCGGATCAGCGCCTGCTCCTCGGCGGACTTGATCATCCGCATCCGCATTGTCGGCTCACCGGCATCGACCAGCTCCGCTTCCGGCAACGCCGCCTCCAGTTTCGCCCGCGCCGCGCAGGTGAGGTGGTCGAACTCGACGCCGAGCCGCCCGCGGCCCGGACATAGCGATCGCACCGCGACGAAGAAGTTGTCCCGGTGCCAGTCGGTGTACGCGAGATGGTCAGCGGAGCTCCGCCGCCACGGCCGGCCATAATCGAGATTGGCGGCGATGATGGTGTGCGCGTCGTGGGTGACCACGAGCCCGTAGTGTCGGCCGAAACTGCAGTAGACGTAGTCCGCGAAGTAGTTGACGTTGTGGATGGAGGTGAAGAGGCAGGCGTCGACCGATGCCCCCCGCATCCAGCTCCGCAGCTTCGCGAGCCGCCGCTCCATCTCCTCGCGCGAGAAGGTCGGCGTCGCCTTCTCGCCATTGGGCAGCGACAACAGACGGGGACGATCGGGCACGCACCGATGGGCGTCATCCGGAATCACGGGCATGGCGGCTCCTCCGAATCGTGGCGTCGAAAGACAGACGCCACGTTAGCGATTCCACGGCCGGATGCAACCTTTCCGGGCCAACCAGAGCTCCCGACCCTGATTGGGTGCTGCCGTCGATGCACGTCTCCACCGGTCGGCGCGAGCCGGCGTCCCGTGCGGCCTTTCGTGGGGCCGTTGCGGACCGTATCCTGATCGGACTGCGGTCCCTGCCTCCACCGCGGACCGATCACTTCGCCGGACAGGAAGCCGAAACCATGACCAGAATCGCCGTTCAGGTGTACCCCCAGCACTGCGCCTTCGCCGATATCCGCCGCGCGTTCCTGACCGCGGAGGAACTCGGCGCCGACCGCGTCTACACGTGGGACCACTTCTTCCCGTTGTTCGGAGACTCCGAAGGCGCGCACTTCGAATGCTTCACGATGCTCGCCGCGCTCGCGGAGGCGACCTCGATCATCCGCTTCGGGCCCCTCGTCGCATGCAACTCGTACCGCAATCCCGAGCTGCTCGCGGACATGGCCCGCACCATCGACCACGTCTCCGGCGGCCGCTTCATCCTCGGCATCGGTTCGGGATGGTTCGAGCGCGACTACGCCGAATACGGCTACGAGTTCGGCACCGCTCCGAGCCGGCTGCGCGACCTTGCCGCCGCCATCCCGCGCATGAAGACCCGGCTCGGCAAGCTCAACCCGCCGCCGATGGGTCCGCTGCCCATGATGATCGGAGGCGCAGGCGAGAAGGTCACCCTGCGTCTTACCGCCGAGCACGCGGACATCTGGCACGGATTCGCGCGCGACAGCTCCGGCAAGCGCTCGCCAGCCGAGCAGGTGCGGCACAAGAACGCGGTGCTGGACGCTTGGTGCGCGAAGGTCGGACGAGACCCGAAGGCCATCGACCGATCCATCGGGGTGGATGCCGCTTCGCTCGACCTCGCCGATGCAATCGCCGACGCCGGTGCCGACGAAATATCGGTCGGGGTCGCCGGACCGGAGTTCGACTTCAGCACGGTGAAGCGGTGGCTCGCATGGCGAGACGCCCGGGGCACGGGCTGAGCTTGCCCATCGACGGTGACGAGGAGCGTCGCCCGCCAATGTTCAGCCATTCCCGCCAGACCGGAACATGCGCACGGAATCACCCCGAATGGACGCTCCGCCGGCTGACATCTCGCCGGAATCACACCACGTGACCGCTTTTCGGATCGCCAGCGGAATCGCGGCCCAATGACCACGCCAACCCCCTTCCCCCACCTCTTCCGTCCCATTCAGGTGGGGGCGAAGACCCTCAAGCACCGCCTGAACTTCGGCGCCCACACCGCCAACATGAGCGCCGAGGGCCTGCCCGCGGAACGCCACCTCGGTTACTACCTCGAGCGCGCCATGGGCGGGGCGGCCATGATCGTGGTCGAGCCAGTGCCCATCCACCGCACCGCGGTGCTCACGCGCGGCAACTTCCGCCACGGCGACGACGGCGTCATCCCGCACTTTCGCCGCATCACCGACGCCTGCCACGAGCACGGCACGGTGATGATCCAGCAGCTCTACCACGTGGGCGCGCACGGCGACTTCGACCTCTCCTACCAGCCCAACTGGTCGCCGTCGGGGCTGCCCTCCATGCACGATCAGGACGGCAGCCACGCAATGACGGAAGCCGAGATCGAAGAGCTCGTCGAGGGCTTCGCCGAGGCCGCGCGCCGGGCGAAGGAGGCGGGGTTCGACGGCTGCGAGATCATGGCCGCCTACAACGCGCTCTTCGAGCAGTTCTGGTCGCCGTATTCGAACCGCCGCGACGACGCGTGGGGCGGGTCGTTCGAGAAACGCATGCAGTTCTCGGCGCGGACCCTCACGCGGATCCGCGCGCGCTGCGGCCCCGACTTCGTGATCGGAGTCTGTGTGAGCGTGGACCCCACTCGCCCCGACGTGCTCTCGGTCGAGGACCAACAGGAAATCGCGACCTGGCACGACGCACGCGGCCTCTACGACTACGTGACAGTGGGCACCGGCAGCTACTTCGAATTCACGCGCCTGATGCCGACATTCGTCTACGAGGACAAGCTGGGTCCACCCTGGGCGGAGCGCATCAGGCAGGCGGTGCGGCACGCAAAGGTGCAGGCGGAGAGCCACATCCGCACCCCGGAGAACGCGGACTACGTCATCGCTTCCGGCCAGGCCGACATGGTGAGCATCGTGCGCGGCCAGATCGCGGACCCGCACCTGGCGAACAAGGCGCGCGAGGGGCGGGCCGAAGACGTGCGGCCGTGTCTGTCGTGCAACCAGATGTGCTGGGGCCGGCGCTCGCGCGACTACTGGGTGAGTTGCCTCGTCAATCCGTCGGCGGGGCGCGAATTCGAGTGGGGCGGGGACCGGTTCACCCGCAGCGAGTCACCGCGCTCGGTCCTGGTGGTGGGCGGCGGTCCGGCCGGACTGGAGGCGGCACGGGCAGCGGCGGAACGGGGTCATCGCGTCACGCTCACCGAGGCGTCGGACAGACTGGGCGGCCAGTTCCGGCTGGCGGGGATGCAGCCGCGACGCGGGCAGATTCTCGACCTTATCGACTGGTACGAGCGCCAGCTCACCAAGCTCCAGGTGGTCGTGCGCCTCAACACTCCGATGGACCCCGACGAGGTGGAGGGCTTCGACGCGGACGTGGTGGTGCTCGCGACCGGCTCGCAACCCGCCGCCAACGGCTGGCAGCGCGGGCTCCCCACCGTGGACCGGCTCCCCGGCGTCGATCGGCCCGGCGTGTTCTCGGTGGAGGACGTGATGGGCCGCGCGGCGCGGCCCGGGCACCGGATCATCGTGCTGGACGACACCGGCACCTGGCGCGGGGGCGGCACCGCCTGGCATCTCGCCGAACAGGGACACGCGGTCACCATCGTGACCCCGGACCCGTTCGTGGGACGCGAGATCGTGCGCACCTCCGCCGACTGGCCGCTGCGGGAGCGACTGAAGCGCCTCGGGGTGGAATTCGTGGTGGAGTCCGCGGTGAAGGAGTGGCACGGCGACGGCGCGACGGTCGTCGACCTGCTCGACGGGTCGGAGCGGCGCATCGACGCCGACGCGCTGGTGCTTGCCACGGTCAACGCCCCGGAGCGCTGGCTTGCGGACGCCCTCGCGGGCTCGGCACGCGAAGTGCACGCCATCGGCGACTGCGTCGCCGCCCGCCAGGCGCCAGCCGCGATCTACGAGGGCCGCAAGCTGGGGCTTTCGATCGGGACCTGATCCACCGGGAGACCGGAATCGAGGCACTGTGATGTCGTCACCGAAACTGGTAATGACGCGTATTCTTGTAACGACCGGCGAAGGACATGACGCAGACTCCAAGCGGGAGAATCGCCGAACGGTACTTGCGCGGCGGGCGGCGGCAAGATGCCTTCGGGCTGCCATGGCCCATTGGCTGAACGCGAATGGAGCATCGAATCGGCGAACGGTCCCAGGGTGTCGTCGATGCCGTTCGGGATGGGCGGTCTGGTGATTCCCCGATGAGCGCACAACCGGCGCCGCCGGCGCGATACGAGGCGCAGGTCGGGATTCCGGCGGCGCTGATGCGGGGCGGCACGTCGAAGGGGCTGTACTTCCGGCGCGCCGATCTTCCGGACGACCCGCGGGCGCGGGACCGGGTACTCCTCGCGGCGATGGGGTCTCCCGATCCCCGGCAGATCGACGGGGCCGGGGGCGCGAATCCGCTCACCAGCAAGGTCGCGATCCTCAGCCCCTCCGAGGCGGACGATGTCGATATCGACTACCTGTTCGCTCAGGTGCATGTCGAGCGGGCGTTCGTGGATCTGAATCCGACCTGCGGAAACCTCCTCGCCGCAGTCGGACCGTTCGCCGTAGAGCGCGGCATGATCGAGGCCGGCGACGACGAGACGCGGGTGCGCATCCGCATGGTCAACACCGGTGGTCTCGCCGAGGCCGTCGTGCAGACGCCGGGAGGGCGCGTTCGTTACGACGGGGAGGTCGCGATCGACGGCGTGCCCGGAACGAGCGCGCCCGTGGTGCTCAACCTGCTGCAGTGCGCCGGTTCCAGGACCGGCGCACTGCTCCCTTCGGGGCGACCGCGGGACGAGATCGACGGCATACCGGTCACCCTCATCGATGTCGCCGTGCCGATGATGGTGGTGCGGGCCGACGCGCTCGGCAAGACCGGATACGAAACCCCGGCCGAACTCGATGCGGACACCGCGCTGTTCGCGCGCGTGGAGCGGATGCGGCGAACGGCGGGGGAGATGATGGGACTGGGCAACGTCTCGGACCTGGTGATCCCCAAGGTCTCCCTCGTGGCCCCCCCGCGCGCCGGTTGCGGCATCTCGTCGCGCTACCTGGTCCCGACCCGCACCCACCAGGCCCACGCCGCGACCGGTGCGATCTGCGTCGCCAGCGCCGCCGCGGCCCCGGGAACCGTGGCGTCGGAAGTCGCCCGGCTCGGCCCGGCATCGAATCCCCTTGCCGTCGGCATCGAGCACCCGGCGGGGCGGATCGAGGTCTCCATCGACATCCGTCGCACGGCCGGCGGCATCGAGGTGACCTCCGCCGGCCTGGTACGCACCGCGCGCCTCATCTTCGACGGCAAGATCCACGTTCCCGGCCGTGCGTTCAATCCGGGCCGACCGGCCGGCGACCGACCGGACGGGCAGTAGCTTCGCGGCGCGTCAGAACGCCTTGCAGAGCCGCAGCGCGTCGTAGATCGCGGCGTGGATGTTGCGGCTGGCCACCGCGTCGCCTACCCGGAACAGCATGAACGCACCGTCCTCGTTCGACACGATCTCCTGATTGCGGCCGGCAATCAGCGCCTCGATGTCCAGTTCGCCATCGTTGCGGGCCCGGGGGGCGAGAGCATGGAAAAGCTCCGCGGCCGGCAGGGTGCCGTGCTCGACCACCACCTGATCGACGGTGCGCGTCTCCTCCGCGTCGTTGTACTCGTTACGCAGGGTCGCACGCAGCCGGTTGCCGTCGCGTTCCACACGGCGCAGGCGGTGATCCGGGGTCATCCGGACCCCCTTCGAGTAGAAGCTCTCCAGGTACACGGGGAAGTTGGTGGCGCCGATCTCGTGCGCCGCCATCCGGTCCGGGGTCGCAAGCTCGACCTTCGAACCGCGGGTGGCCAGGAAGTCCACCACGCTCGGCCCCTGGTGGTCTCCGTGGTCGTCGTACACCAGAACCTCGGCTCCGGGCTCGACCTGACCCCCGAGCACGTCCCAGGCGCTGACCACGTGCTCGGCGCCGTCGACCCACTCGGTGTTCGGCGTCCCGCCGGTGGCGACGACCACGATGTCCGGCCGCTCGGCGAGCACATCGTCGGCCTCAGCGTAGCGGTTGAGGCGCACGGTGACCCCGAGACGCTCGACCTCGGACGCCAGCCACTGCGCGATGCCCAGCAGATCCTTGCGCCACGTCGCCCGCGCCGCGAGCACGATCTGCCCGCCCGGCGAAGCAGCCGCCTCGAAGACCACCACCTCGTGCCCGCGCAACGCCGAGACCCGGGCCGCCTCCAGACCGGCCGGCCCCGCCCCCACCACCACGACCTTGCGCCTCGGGCCGGAGCCGGGCTCCACCACGTGGGGCATCGTCCGCTCGCGCCCGGTGGCGGGGTTGTGCAGGCAGAGCGCGTCGCCGCCCACGTAGATGCGATCGAGGCAATAGCCGGCGCCGACGCAGGGCCGGATCCGATCCTCCTCGCCCCGCATCATCTTGGCGACGATGTGCGGGTCCGCCATGTGGGCGCGGGTCATCGCCACCATGTCGACCCAGCCTTCGCGCACGCAGTGCTCGGCCGTCGCCAGATCCGCGATGCGGGTGGCGTGGAAGACCGCGAGCCCGGTCTCGCGTTTCATCGCGGCCGCGATGTGCACGAAGGGCGCGCGTGGGCCGGCCATGCTCGGAATGGCCTTCGAGAGCCCCCGCTCGTCCCCGACCTGCCCAGCGATCACGTTCATGAAGTCGCACATGCCGGTGTCGGCGTAGATCTTCGCGAGCGCGAGGCAGTCTTCCTGGTCGAGGCCGCCCTCCTTCAGCTCGTCGCCCATCATCCGGAAGCCGACCAGGAAGTCATCCCCCACCCGCCGACGGATCTCCTCCAGCACCTCCAGGCCGAACCGCGCCCGGTTCTCGAGGCTCCCGCCGTACTCGTCGGTGCGCCGGTTGACGAGCGGGGTCCAGAACTGATGGATGAGATGGCCCTGGGCGAGCAGCTCGGTGCCGTCGAGCCCGCCTTCCTTGCAGCGCCACGCGGCATCGCCGAACGCCCGCACCACCCGGCGGATGTCGTGGCGATCCATCTCTTTCGGGAACGAACGATGCGCGGGCTCGCGCACCACCGAGGGGGCGAGGGGCGGCAGCCAGTCCTCCACGTTCCACAGCGTGCGGTGCCCCATATGGGTGATCTGGCACATGAGGGCGCAACCGTGCCGGTGCACGCGCTCGGAGAACTCCCGCAGCACGGGGATGATGGAATCCTCGCCGATGTAGATCTGGCCGAAGGCAGAGGGCGAATCCGGGGCGATGTTCGACGAGCCGCCGAACATGGTGAGCGCGAGCCCGCCCTTCGCCTTCTCCTCGTGGTAGAGCTGGTAGCGGAGCTTCGGGTGCCGGTCCTCCACGTAGCCGGGGGCATGGCTCGTGCTCATGACCCGGTTTTTGAAGGTCAGATGACGCAGCCGGAACGGCTGGAGAAGGGCGGGGTACCGGCTCGTGCGCATCGTCTCCGAAGTCACACCAGGCCCGAAGTCACACCAGGCCGAATACGCGGAGAGCAATGGCAAGCATCAGCGCAGACTGGATCCCGACCACCCATTGCAGGGTATTGACCCGTCCTTCCAACGCAACGATGCGGCCTTTCAGTTCGGTGACATCGGCTTTCAGTTCGGCGACATCGGCCTTCGTGGCGAGATACTGAATTCCGGTGGCCTGCGCATCGCGGATCGAGTCCACGATGGCTCGTGCCTGCACGTCGCCAACGCCGGCATCGCGCAGTCTGTCGGCAGCGCTCAGCGTATCGAACGTACTCGCGGTCATGGACGCTCTCGGCCGGGGACGATCGAAGTCTATGCGACCGTTTCCGTTCGGTACAGCCCCAGCCTTGCCTCTCCCTGCAGGCCCACTTCCTACCGGACAGGCAGCCATTCCTGCCGGGCCGACATGTTCTCTCGAAATCGCCCCGATCGGATGCTCGGGAGGTCGAAATTTCGTCGGAGTGGCGCCGCGAAACGGCCTCTCGGAGCGTCAGCAGGAATCGCTGCCTTCAGGCTCACTTCTCTCTGAACCAGGCTCGGCGGTGAACCGGCGGGGCGATCTGGAGTATCGTTGCGCCCTCGAAAAATCGCACCGGCCGCGGTCGCTGTACCGACCGCAGCCGGTGTACAGACTGGTCGGGCGCCCGCTCGCATCAAGCGCGAGCTTCGCCGGCGCCGGCCGCAATCCAGCCTGTCCGAGCCGAACGCGGATGACGGACTTCACAGGAGGTGGGCATGAACAAGGAGAATCGCCGGTCGCCGGATCGCATCGATCATCGAACATCCGGCCGCAAGGCGGTGGCCGGAAAAGGATTGGCGGGCGCCGTCGCCCTGCTCGCGGCCGGCAGTGCGCACGCCGCGGTTCCGGCCGAGTCGCAGTTCGTGCTCAACACCTTCTCGTTCCTCATCTGGGGGGCGCTGGTGATGTGGATGTGCGCGGGCTTCACCATGCTGGAGTCCGGCTCGGTGCGCACCAGGAACGCCTCGGTGATCTGCCTCAAGAACATCGGGCTCTACTCCATCGCCGGTCTCGCCTACTACATCATCGGCTACAACCTGATGTACACCGACGTGTCCGGATGGATCGGCTCGTTCCAGCTCTTCTACGGCCCGTCGGAGGCGGAGCTTGCGCTCCTCGGCGGGAACGAGGAGGCGGGGGCAGCCGTGGTGGAGAGCGGCTACTCCACGATGTCGGACTGGTTCTTCCAGATGGTGTTCGTGGCGACCGCCGCGTCCATCGTGTCCGGAACGCTGGCCGAGCGGGTGAAGCTGTGGTCGTTCTTCGCCTTCGTGATGGTGCTGACCGCCATCATCTACCCCATCGTCGGTGCCTGGACCTGGGGTGGCGGCTGGCTCAATGAACTGGGCTTTCAGGACTTCGCGGGCTCCACCATCGTGCACTCCACCGGCGGCTGGGCGGCGCTGGCGGGGGCCATCGTGGTCGGGGCGCGGCGCGGCAAGTTCCGCCCGGACGGCAGCGTCAAGTCCACCCCACCCTCCAACGTCCCGGTAGTGACCCTCGGCGTGTTCATCCTGTGGCTCGGGTGGTTCGGCTTCAACGGCGGGTCGCAGCTTGCGCTCGGCGGAGCAGTCGATGCAGTCGCCATGAGCAACGTTCTGGCCAACACCAACCTCGCGGCGGCAGCGGGAGTCATGGCCGCCATCAGCGTCGCGCGGCCGATTCTCGGGCGGGTCGACCTGCTCGCGGGGCTGAACGGAGCGATCGCGGGCCTCGTCGCCATCACCGCCGGTCCGGACATCGTCGACCACTACTGGGCCATCATCATCGGCGCCATCGGCGGCATCGTCTGCACCATCGGCATGAAGGCGATGGAGAGCCTGAAGCTCGACGACGTGGTGGGCGCGGTGCCGGCCCATCTCTTCGCCGGCATCTGGGGGACCCTCGCGGTCTGCATCGCGGCCGGCGGCAACGTGGTCACCCAGCTCATCGGGGTGCTCGCGGTCGGGGCATTCGTGTTCGTCGTCTCGCTGCTCGTGTGGCTGGTGATCGAGAAGACCATCGGCGCGCGGGTCTCCGAGACGGTCGAAGAGCTCGGGCAGGACGCCGCCGAACTCGGGATCGAAGCCTACCCCGAGTTCATGCTCATGCCGGATGACGACGACATCAAGTCGCTCCGGCGCGACTGATCGAACCATCCCACGGCGAGGGGGGGCGCCCGGTCGGGATCGACGTGGCGCCCCCCGCCGCATTCATGGCGGGCCATCCAGAGAACGTGCTCCGGCCCGGCGGGAATGGCTGAACCGATGACCGCCCGGCGCCACGCACCGGCCGCACGCCACCTCGACGTTTCGGAGCGTGTCGCCGACGCTCTCGCCGCGTCGGCGCCGCCGTGCTGGCATTCGGGCGCACCGGACCGGTAATGGAAAGGCGTCACACCTTTTCGTTGCCGTATCATGATTCACCCCTATCGGGTGGACGGTCCGCATGAGCCAGCCGCGCGAAGCGCTCGTCGTCGAAGGTCTCCACAAACGCTTCGGCGGTCTTGAGGTGCTCAAGGGCATCTCCCTGACCGCCCACGAGCACGATGTGGTCTCGATCCTCGGCAGCAGCGGCTCGGGGAAGAGCACCCTGCTCCGCTGCATCAACCTGCTGGAGACCCCGGACGCCGGAGACGTATCCGTACAGGGAGAGCTGATCCGGATGCGTCGGGGCGCCGGCCGCGTGCCGGTGCCCGAGAGCCGGCGGCAGGTCGAGCGGATTCGCGCCAAGCTCGGCATGGTGTTTCAGCAGTTCAATCTCTGGTCGCACATGACGGTGCTGGAGAACGTCGTGGAAGCTCCGCGGCAGGTCCTGCGGCTACCGAAGGCGCAGGCCATCGAACGCGCGGATGCAGTGCTGGAGCGCGTCGGCATGCACGACCGCAAGGACTATTACCCCGCCCACCTGTCCGGCGGACAGCAGCAGCGCGCCGCGATCGCGAGGGCGCTGGCGATGGAGCCCGCGGTGCTGCTCTTCGACGAGCCGACCTCGGCCCTCGACCCGGAGCTCGTGGGCGAGGTGCTCAGGGTCATGCACGGTCTCGCCGAGGAAGGGCGCACCATGCTGGTGGTGACCCACGAGATGGGGTTCGCACGCGAGGTCTCCACGCGGGTGACGTTCCTGCACGAAGGACGGGTGGAAGAGACGGGCGAGCCGGGGCAGATGTTCGAGCAGCCCGCTTCGGAGCGATTCCGGCAGTTCCTCGCTGGCACGCTGAAGTAGCGCGCTGGCGCTGCCGCCGCTGATTCCGCGAACGGTCCCGAGAGCGGGGCCGACAGGGCGCGTTCGGGTGTATGCTCGCCACTCCAGGGTGCCGCCGCTGGCGGGAAAAATCTCGCCGATTCGCAGCGGCGGGCGTCCGCCGGCAAAAATTTTCGCACCAGGGCATCGGCCGGACTTCGCCAGTCACACGCTCTCCGGGTGGCGCCATCACCCACTTCAGAAGTGGGACAACCACCCACTCTTCAGCTTTGGAACACGGAGAATCGCAACCATGAAAAGACTCACCACTGCTCTGCTCGCCGCGCTGGTTCTCGCGGCCGGACCGGCGTTCGCGGACAAGGTCAAGATCGGCATCGAGGCCGCCTATCCTCCGTTCAGCGCGGTGTCGGCGGATGGCACGTTCGTCGGCTTCGATGTCGATATCGCCAACGCGCTGTGCGAGGAGATGAGCGCGGAGTGCACGCTGGTCCAGCAGGACTGGGACGGGATCATCCCCGCCCTCCTCGCCCGCAAGTACGACGCCATCGTCGCATCGATGTCGATCACCGAGGAGCGCAAGAAGAAGGTGGCGTTCAGCGCCAAGTACTACAACACGCCCGCGAAGTTCGCTCAGAAGAAGGGCGCCGGCATCACCATCGACGCCGCCGGCCTCGCCGGCAAGACGGTCGGAGTGCAGCGCGCCACCACCCACGACAACTTCATCACCGAGGTCTTCGGCGATGATGTCGAAATCAAGCGCTACGCGAGCCAGGACGAAGCCTACCTCGACGCGGTGGCGGGACGGCTGGACCTGCTGCTCGCCGATTCGGTGGCGATGGCCGATGGCTTCCTCGCCACCGATCAGGGCAAGGACTGGGAGTTCATCGGACCCGACTTCACCGAAGTGAAGTACTTCGGCGAAGGCGCCGGCATCGCGGTACGCAAGGATGACACCGAGCTGCTCGCCAGACTTGAGGCGGCGCTCGACGCGATACTGCGCAACGGCGTCTACAAGGCCATCAACGACAAGTACTTCGACTTCAACGTCTACGGCGAACCTCTGCCGCAGTAACGTTCCGGCCCCGGATTCCGCGAGCCCGCCGCGGGATCCGGGGACATCATCGCCGCCGTGTTCGAACCGATCGACGCCCTGCTCGGGACCACCCTCGGCAGCCCTGCCCTGCTGGACGGCTATCTCTACCCGTACATCCTCGCCGGCTTCGCGCTCACCCTGAAGCTCGCGCTCGCCTCCCTCGCCCTCGCCGTGGCCCTCGGTCTGCTCGGCGCGGTGGCCAGACTCTCCCGTTCGCGGGTCGCACGCGGGACTGCGGCCGTGTACACCACGGTGGTGCGCGGGGTCCCGGACATCGTACTGATGTTCATTCTCTTCTTCGGGGGGCAGATCTTCGTGAACTGGTGCGGCGCCGAGCTGACCGACCTGGGGGAGCGCCTGGGAGTGCGGCTCGGCTGGGACTACATCGAGATCAGCGCCTTCGCGGCCGGCACGTTCTCCATCGGCTTCATCTTCGGGGCGTACATGACGGAGACGTTCCGGGGCGGGATTCTCGCCGTGTCGCGGGGCGAGATCGAAGCCGGCCGTGCATTCGGCATGACTCCGGCACAGGTGTTCTTCCGCATCACCCTGCCGGCGAGCGTGCGTCACGCCCTGCCGAGCTTCGGCAACAACTGGCTGGTGCTCGCCAAGGCGACCGCCCTGGTCTCCGTCATCGGGTTGCAGGACATGGTGTTCCGCGCCGCACAGGCCGGGAACACGCTGCGCGAGCCGTTCACCTTCTTCATGGTGGTCGCGGTGCTCTACCTGCTGCTCACCGGCGCCTCCGATCTCTGCCTGCGCTGGCTCAACCGGCGCTACAGCGTGGGCGTGCGGGAAGCCTGAGCATGGACGTCGAGGTCATCATCAAGAACCTGCCCCTCTACTTCGAGGGGCTGGGAACGACGGTGCAGCTCGTGGCCCTTTCGCTGGGGTGCGGGCTTGCGCTGGCCATTCCCGTCGCGCTTCTCGCCGCATCGCGCCGATGGTGGCTCCGGATGCCCGCGACGGCGTACATCTACGTGTTTCGCGGGACACCGTTGCTGATCCAGATGTATATCATCTACTACGGCCTGGCCCAGTTCGAGGCGGTGCGCGAGAGTCTGCTGTGGCCGGTCCTGCGCGAAGCCTGGTGGTGCGCGCTCGTTTCCTTCGCGCTCAACACCGCCGGGTACACGGGGGAGATCCTGCGCGGAGCCATCGCCAACACGCCGCACGGCGAAGTCGAAGCGGCTCGGTCCGTGGGGATGTCGCAGTGGCAGATTCACGCCCGCATCGTGCTTCCGAGCGCGTTTCGCCGCGCCCTGCCCGCCTACGGCAACGAGGTCATCTTCATGCTGCACGGCAGCGCCCTTGCGGGGGTGATCACTCTGGTGGATCTGTTCGGTGCGGCGCGCATCGTGAACTCCCGTCACTTCGTGCCGTTCGAATCGTTCATCGCGGCCGGCGCGTTCTACTTGGGCCTGACCTTCGTCATCGCCTGGCTGTTCAAGCGGTGGGAGCGGCGCTGGCACGCGCATCTGCGCCCTCGCGACGGCGCCGGCGGGTCGTCTGCAACCCCGGCCCCGTTCACGGCTCGATGAGGCGGCGAGGGCAGGAATCGTGAGCAATCGACCCGCATGGTGGATGTGGTCGGCGACGTTGCGACGGTATTGCGCGTCGGTGCTCTTGCTGGTGGTTCTGCTCGCCGGTGCGGGCACGGCGGTGCAGGCGGCGCCCGATTCGGTGGTCGAGGCGGTCCAGCGTGCGCTTGTCGAGAGAAACTTCGACCCCGGCCAGATCGACGGCGCCATGGGGCCACGCACCCGCGGGGCGATCAGCGCGTTCCAGCGTGCGTTCGGCTTGCCCGACACCGGGCAAGCCGACGCGGCAACGCTTGAAGCGCTCGGGCTGGCTCTCCCCGGCGCGGAAGACGCCCGGGTGGAGCCACGGGTACCGCAGGTGGAGCGGACACCACCGGCGGGAGCGTCGGGAACGGGAACTGGGGCGGGGACTGGGACTGGGACTGGGGCAGGGACTGGGGCAGGGACTGACGCGGAGCCCGAACCGAGTCGGGAGTCTCCGAGCTCGGAAACGCGGGGCAGCGGGCCCACGACCGAACGCGATATCGATGTCGTGGAGTCAGGGTCGGACCCGGACGCGCCCGCTCCGGTACCCGAGCCCGCGGACACCGGTTCGGACTCCGCTGCCCCCGGAACCGGAACGCCACGCGCAGAACCCGCTTCGGCCGTGGACGGGGTCGTCACGGATACGGACACGTCACGCGCGGAGCCCGCCGCCAAGGCGACAGCCGCCCCCGAGGGGAGGGCCGCGACGAAGTCGAGGCTCAGCTACTCGGTCCTCGGTTGGCGCCCCCCCCAGACCGGCGGGAAGGCGCTCGAGCGACTCGGCGCGCTCGGCGTACCTCGGGACTTCAAGCGGGGGACCGGGTCTCTGTTCGTACCGAAATCGGCACTCGTCTTCGTGCTGAGAAAGGGCGAGCGCATCCCGGGTCTCGACTGCGACCCGGGAGCCGGACAGCTCTCCATCGAGTTCGTCTTCGGACCGGACGGACCGGCCATCTTCACCCCGGACCCGGGAGGAAGTTACTGTCAGATGGGAATCGGCATCGCGCTCTCGGTCGGCCGCACGCTGGAAATGCGACGAATCGAATGGGGAGACGCGCGGTACCGGCCGGGAACGGTACGGCTCACGAACGAGGGGCTGGAGTACGTCAGGTAACCGACCCGATCCTCGACGAAATCACTTCCCGACATTGCAGGACGGATCGTCGAGAGGCGTCCTCAATCCGGAGCGTGAAATGCTCCGGCGGCCGGTCTCACGCCTTGTCGAGCGCCTGTTCCAGATCGGCGATGATGTCGGCGACATCCTCGATTCCGACCGACAGACGCACCAGGCCGTCGCCGAGCCCGCGGGCGCGGCGCTCTTCGACCGGAACGTCGACATGCGTCATCGTCGCCGGATGGGTGATCATCGTCTCCACCGCTCCGAGGCTCTCCGCGAGCCCGGCCAGCTCCACCGCATTCATCACCGCGCGCCCGGCCTCGACGCCGCCCTTCAGCTCGAACGTCATCATCCCGCTGAATCCCGACATCTGCGCCCGCGCGAGGGCATGGCGAGGGTGCGAAGCGAGTCCCGGATAGGTCACCCGCTCGACCTTGTCGTGGCCCTCCAGGAATTCCGCTACCGCCTGCGCATTCTCCGAATGCCGCGGCATGCGCAGGTGCAGGGTCTTGATCCCCAGCAGGGTCAGCCAGCAGTCGAACGGACTCGGCACTGCGCCAATCGTCTTCTGGATGAACTTGAACCGGTCGAAGATGTCCTCCCGGTCGGTGACGAGCACTCCGCCGATGATCTGATTGTGGCCGCTCAGATACTTCGTGGTGCTGTGCATGACAATGTCCGCGCCGAGCTCGATCGGACGCAGATACACCGGCGTCGCGAAGGTGGAGTCCACCGCGAGGTAGATCCCCGCCTCCTTCGCGATCACCGACATCGCCTCGATGTCGGTGATCTTCAGCAGCGGGTTCGAGGGTGTCTCGACCCAGAGCATCTTCGTCTCCGACCGGATCGCCTGGCGCACGGTCTCCGGCGCCGAGGTGTCGACGTAGGTGAACCCGAGACCGTGGCTCGCGAGCACCTGGTTGAAGTGCCGCGAAACGCCGCCGTAGACATCGTCCGAGCACACCACGTGGTCGCCCGCCCGCAGCAGCCTGAGCGCGCTGTCCACCGCGGCCATGCCGCTTGCGAACATCACCCCGAAGCGAGCGCTGTCGAGCGCGGCGAGGTTCTCCTCCAGCACCTGTCGGGTCGGGTTCGAGGACCGCGTGTAGTCGAAGCCCTTGTCGCGGCCGACCTCGTCGAGCACGTAGGTCGCGGTCTGGTAGATGGGGGGGATAATCGAGCCGGTGGTCGGATCCGGGCGAATGCCGGCGTGCACTACCTTGGTGTCGAACTTCATCGAATTTCTCCGCGGGAGAGCAACAGGCGATCTGCGGCCGATCAGGGATGGGTGAGCAGGCGCATCAGGCTGGAGGTATCCCATCGTCCGCCGCCGCGGGCCTGCACCCGCGCGTAGAACTCGTTGACGAGCGCGGTCAGCGGCAGCAGCGCGCCCACCCGATGCCCCTGCGCAAGGCAGATATCGAGATCCTTGCGCATCCAGTCCACGGCGAATCCGAAGTCGAACTCGTCGTCGACCATTGTGGCGCCCCGGTTCTCCATCTGCCAGGACTGGGCCGCGCCCTTGGAAATCACGTCCAGCACGAGCTTCGCGTCGAGGCCGGAGCGCTCGGCCAGATTCAGCGCCTCCGAGAGTCCCTGCACGACACCGGCGATGCAGATCTGGTTCGCCATCTTGGTGAGCTGACCGGCGCCGACCGGACCGAGCAGGGTGACGGCGCGGGCGTACGCGTCGATGACGCCGCAGCATCGGTCGAACGCGTCCTGCTCGCCCCCCACCATGACCGTGAGCACCCCGTTCACGGCGCCGGCCTCGCCCCCCGACACCGGCGCGTCCATGAAACCCAGATCGCGTTCCGCCGCCGCCGCCGCGAGTTCGCGCGCGACATCGGCAGAGGCCGTGGTGTGGTCGACGAATATCGCGCCGGGGCTCATGCCCTCGAAGGCGCCGTCCGGGCCCACGGTCACCGAGCGCACATCGTCGTCGTTGCCGACGCACGCGAACACGATCTCGCTCCCCGCCGCGGCCGCGGCGGGGGTCGCCGCCTGCGCGCCTGCAAATTCCCCGGTCCAGCGCTCCGCCTTCGAGGCAGTCCGGTTGTAGACGGTCACGTCGTGACCCGCTTTCGCGAGATGCCCGGCCATGTGGTAGCCCATGACCCCGAGGCCGAGGAATGCGACCTTTCCAGGCTCAACGTCAGGCCCAACCCCAAGTCCAACCTTGGACGCAACGTGCGCTGAATCACTCATGCTCGACTCCCGGTCTGCGGCCCGGATCCTGTGCCCGAGCGGACGCGGATTATCGGGGCCGGCGCGGCACCGATTCAAGGCGACGCCATGCCCTCACCACACCAGCCCGTCGGGGATCTCGTAGCCCTCGTAGCCGTCTTCGATTTCCGGCGCAGCATCCTCGCCGGACGCGATGAACACGAACACTTCCGGGCGAAGCTCGCGCACCCGCTCTCCGGCCGAACGGGGAACGAGATGATGGCGGCCTCGAAAGCCGATGATGGCGAGTTCGCCGGACGCGAGCCGGCGGCGCTGGGCCTCGCTCACGTACAACCGCTTGAGCCGATCGCCGCGGGGGAAGTGGAACGGCGTATCGGTGTCATTCGCGGCTTTCTCCGCCTCGGTATCGAGGATGCGACGAATGGCGAGATTGAGTTGCCGGACCCGTTCCTCCGGATCAGGGATCGCGGGCTCGGCCACGACCGGAGGGCACCGCACGGGGGCCTCCTGCGGCTCGCCACCGGATGCGGGCCGCACCAGGCGACGCTCGCCACCACGGTGCGCCTTGCGTGCGGTCTTGCCCGCGGTTGACTTGGAGAATGCCCGGCGCCCGCGTTCGGCTCGCGCCGCCTGCTCGCCGGTGACGAGCCCCGCTTTCAGCAGCTCGTCGCGAAGCGATCTGGCCATCGTCGATCTCTCCCGAAACTTCCCTCGGCCGGTGCCTGCTACAGTACCCGTGCCAGCCTCCGGACGCTACGCGGCCTGAAGCATCCTGCGTTGAAGCATCTCCTGATCATCTATCACTCGCAATCGGGCAAGACCGCCACCATGGCGCACGCCATCCGGCGCGGCGCGACGGACCCCGACATCGAATCCGTCGAGGTACGCACGCGCATGGCCGCCGACGCGGGACCGAGCGACCTGCTGTGGTGCGACGCAGTCGTCTTCGCCACGCCGGAGAACTTCGGCTACATGGCCGGCGCGATGAAGGACTTCTTCGATCGCACCTTCTACCCGTGCCAGGGGCGGCTCGAGGGGACGCCCTTCGCGGTGGTAGTCGGTGCCGGCAACGACGGCACCGGCGCGCTCGCGGCGCTACGGCGCATCGTGCGCGGATTCCCGATGAACGAGGTGCAGGAACCGATCGTCTGCAACGGACCGCTCGGCCGGGAGATGCTCTCCCGCTGCGAAGCGCTCGGCGCCACGATGGCGGCCGGCCTCGAAATCGGCGTGTTCTGAGCTCGCATTTCCCACTTGTTCTTAGCAAGGACCAGAGAACCACTCAGGCTTGGATGGCTCCGGTTCGAGGGTGCGGATCCGACTGCATATGTGAAGCAAGCGGGCTCCCGGGAGTGTCCGTGCAGGCCGCCGGAGGGTATCTTTCGCCTCCCTCGTGCATGAGCGGACGGCAATGGAACGCCTGTATCGTCTGGCCGACATGTTCGGAGCGCTCCGCGTCCTGCTCGTGCTCTGCGTGGTGGTGCTCATCGTCGCGGCGCCGTTCTCCGACGGCCCTGCCTACACCACGGGCTGGCCGCTCGTGGGCAGCGTCATCGCGCCGACGCTGTTCGTGATCATGGCGTTCGTCCTTCCTCTGGACATCACCATGACGCTCGTGTTCATGTCGGAACGGCACGGCCCGGAACGGTGCCGGCTACTGCGTATCGCACAGACCGAGGCGGTGTTGCTGGTCGCGATGCTGGCGGCGTGGACGCCGCTCGTGCTGCGACTGCTGCGTACCCTCGACTGACCCCCTGTCCTTCCTCCCCGCCCCGCCGCGAACGTGAATCCGGGGATTCGGCACCGGGGATATTGGCAGAGGCGTTTCAAGCTACGGCGCCAGGGGTTGACCTCGGCGGTTCCGGAGTCCAGATTCGCGCCATCCACTCATTCCGTCCAGGGGAGTCGAATCCGCCATGAATGAGACGTTGAGCCAGGCGAAGGCCGATCTGGCCGCGGCATGCCGATGGGCGGCCCGGCTCGGCTATCACGAGTCGATCGCCAACCACTTCACCTATGCCGTCAACGACGACGGCACCCACTTTCTCGTCAATCCGTGGGGCAAACATTTCTCGGAAATGCGAGCCAGCGATCTCCTCGTCTCCGATGCCCGGGGCGAGGTCCAGGAGGGCGAAGGCGTGGTGGAGAGATCCGCAGCCTGCATCCACGGGCCGATCCACGAACGCATTCCGCACGCCCGGTGCGTGCTCCACACCCACATGCCCTACGCGACCGCGCTCACGTGCATCGAGGACGGCAAGCTCGAGATGTGCCACCAGAGCTCGGCCCGCTTCTACGGCCGCATCGCCTACGACGACGCGTTCAACGGCATCGCGCTCGAAGACGCCGAGGGCGACCGCATCTGCAACGCGCTGGGCAACAAGCCGATCATGTTCATGGCCGGGCATGGGGTGCTCGTCACCGGCAACACGGTGGCAGAGGCATTCGACACCCTGTACTACCTGGAGCGCTCGTGCCAGCACCAGGTCATGGCGATGTCCACCGGACGGCCGTTGCGGTTGCTGTCGGACGAAGTGGCCCGCCGATCGGCCGAGCAGTGGTACGACGAGGGATGGGACGCGGGCGAGCATCACTTTGCGGCCCTGAAGCGTATCCTCGATCGCGAGGAGCCGGACTACACGCACTGATGGTTCGACAATTCACCACTGATGGACAAGTGGCTCGCATCGGAATACGCATATCTGCGCTGATAGAGCACCTGGATCGGTCAATTCAAAGGTGTCGGTCTAGCAAGCCTTGGATCGGCCTCGGATCGGCCTCGGATCGGCCCCGGACCGGCCCCGGCTCCACCCGTAGCTCCCCCCGGTGCACGGGTGGATGCATGATTTCGTCGAACACCTCGTAATCGACTCCGCCTTCAGCGACCCGGAACACTGCGGTCGCGAGGGTGAATCCGGCGTCGCCGCAGTCCTTCTCGCGACGTCGGATCGGCAAGCATCCCCCCACATCGCCGAGCACGCACAGCGGATCGCCGTGGTCGAGCGCGCCGCCTGCGATGAGCGCATCCGCCCGGGTCTGGCGGCTGCGCGACGAGGCGGCAATCGTCTGCGGGACAGGTGCGAATCGCTCGTGCAGGAGATGATTGGCGTGTGCGCACGGCGCGTCCACCTCCACCACCTCGCATCCGCTCGCCGGCGCCTCGACCGACAGGAGACGCCGGTCCCCGGCCCGTGCGAGGGTGTGATGGAACCCGCTCGCCCGGTCCGGGTCGCGAATGCAGGCGAGCGCGGCATCGAGCCCCTCGCAGTCGAGCACCGCGCGGCACACCAGATGGCGGGGGACCCCGATGGCCCCCCCGATGGCACAGTCCTCCGGCCGGAGGTCGTTGACGGCCTGGACCAGACCGGCGCGATTGACGGCGAAGGCGTGGCCGGGGAGCAGGCCGGGGGAGTAGAAGCTCACGAAGCCCGGACCGTCGTCGGGCCGGACATCGACGATGCGGCAGTGGCCGTGCAGCTCCGGGGCATCGTCTTCGTTGTGGGCGACGAGGGCCGGACGCCCTTCCCGCGGTGGAACCGCTACCGTAGTGCAGCCGGCGGCGTTTCCTCGAGGCGCCCCGCAACCCGATTCGGGCAGATCACCCCGGCAATTCCACAAGAACACCGTCTCGAACGCGACGCCGGCACCATGCGCCAGGCCCTCGATCTCGCGCACGTACTGCGGCCAGACGGACCGGGCCGCCGCCTCCAGGGCGCGCAGGCGTTCCGTGCCTCGCCACTCGCGCATGAGCGCCTGAAATCGGCCGATGGTGGGGACGATGTCCCGCAGCGCGGCGGCCGACGCCTCGCCGAGAGCGCGGCCGATTGCATGGGCGTCACCGGATGCCGTCAGGGTGGAGAGGTTCGAGCCGCTCACGACCCGACGTTTTCGTCGATCCGGACCCGCAACGCCCGCGCCAGGGCGAGCTCCTGGGCGCTGTCACCCTCCTCGAACCACTGGAGCGATGCATCGATGGCGACAACGGCCTCGGCGTTCCTCCCGGCCCGGGCCCACAACGGTACAAGATCCAGCACCACGCGCAGCTCGTGCATGCGCGCGGTCTGATTGCGGGCGACATCGTAGGCGCGCATCAGCAGATCCTCCGCTTCCGGCTCCAGCTCGCTGGACTGGGCGAGAAGCAGCGCGGCCCGGATCCGGAACAGCTCCGAGAGGTGCTCCTGCGCGCGCCCGCGCTCACCGCACAGAGCGAGGGCTTCGTCGACGGCTTCGAGCCCCCGTTGCACCTGGGCGCCGGCCAGACACAGGCGTCCGAGGGTCAGCAGCGCATAGATCCGACCGGCGTCCACGCCGACGTTGCGCAGTCCGTTCAGGCCGTCCTGGACCCGCACGATGCCCTCGTCGAGGTCGCCCCCCGCCGCGGTCACCAGTCCATCGAGGACCGCGCTCCACGGCAGCCACTCCGCAAGCGCGTGTCCGCTCGCGACCCGCAGGAGCCGCCCGACCGCGTCGCGGGCGCCCATCCAGTCCCGGCGCTCGGCGAGGATCCGCGCGGCCGCCGCATGGACGAAGGCGTCGGTCGGAGGGTGCTCGATGCGCTCCGCCAACATCAGCGCCTCGGACAACCGATGCTCGCTCAGGCGGAGCTGTCCCAACGTCCAGAAATTCGAGGCGAGACAGGCGAGTGACACCACACCGGCGTCGTAGGTGCCGCTGACGGCGCCGGCACCGGGCTCTCCCGGTCGGTATCGATCGATGACCATGTCGAGATGGGTGCCGCCCGCGGCACGGTCGCCGAGCATGCTGAGCGCCACGCCGGCGACTCGGTGGGCCTCGACGAACAGCGGCTCGGTCTCGCGCTCGCGCACGTCGGAAAGCAGCTCGCGCGCGAGCTCCAGGCCGCCATCGCAATCTCCGCGCGCCAGCGCCGCCGCCGACGCAAGCCCCAGGGCCGCCATCCGGGTCTCTTCGTCTCCTTCCCATCCTGCGAGCAGCAGCGCGCGGGAGAGCGAGCGTTCGATCGCCGGATGCGCCGGGCCTTCGACGAGCAACAGCGCGTGCACGAGGCCGACATGGATCCGGACTTCCGCCGCGGCGAGGGTATCGGAGACCGCCACCGCCTCCAGGGCGGCCTCGAACCGTTTGCGCGCTCGCAGGTAGTGCGCCTTGTCGAGCGCCTCGCAGCCATCCTGGAGACAGGCCCGCACATCGAGCGCGTCGATCGTCACGGACGCCACGCTCGCACCGCTCTCGATGACGGACGACTCTTCGATGAACATCGCGTGCTCCATGCCCGAGCGCTCCGTCTCTCCACCGGCGCCGGTGTAGAGATAACCCCGCAGATCATCGGCGAGATCCCTTGCCGTCTCGTAGCGCTCGCCCCGATCCTTCGCCATCGCCCGCAGGCAGATCCGTTCCAGCTCCTCGGGCACCTCGCCGTCGATCCTCGATGGTGGCTCGGGCTGGACCTCGACGATCTGGCGATAGAGCTTCTCCTTGTCGGTGGCGACGAACGGCAGCGTGCCGCAGAGCATGCGGTAGAGCACGACCCCGAGGCTGTAGATGTCGCTGCGCGCACCGATTGCGTGCCCCTTGCCGGCGATCTGCTCCGGCGCCATGTAGCTCGGGGTACCCGCGGCGCGTCCGGGGGGCAACGCCGCCGCGTCGCCCTGATTGAACGCCAGACCGAAGTCGATGAGGACCGGACCCTGGTCGTCGGTCAGGATGATGTTGGAGGGCTTGACGTCACGGTGCACCACCCCCTGCGCATGCGCGTGCGCAAGCGCGTCCGCAATGTCGGCGACGGTCTGTGCGGTCTCCCGGAAGTCCGGTCGGCGCTGCTTCAGATGCGAGAGCAGGCTCTTGCCCGAAAGCAGCGCGGAGACGATATAACGGTGCTCTCCTTCGACTCCGGCGTCGAACACGGTGACGATACGGGGATGCTGCAGGCGGGCGAGCTGGCGGGCTTCCTTGATGAACGCGGCCCGCCCTTCGCTGGAGTCCGTACGTCCGATGTGCGCGACCTTGATCGCGACGGGCCGTTCGAGCTCGCCGTCGAATCCCTCGTATACGGTGGCGAAGCCTCCACGTCCGATGGCCCGGCGAACGACGTAGCGGCCGAACTTGCCCGGGGTGGAGGAGCCTGGAGACGACTCACTTTCCGGGGAGGGGGCGCTCATGGCTGCGTCACGCTCCCCAGCGGTCCACGAGCTGGCGCACCCGATCGGCGAACGCCTCCTGGCGGAAGGCCGCGAACGACGACCAGCTACAGAACGTGCGCGGATCGGCGACCCGGTGGGGAAACAGAATGCCGTCGAGATGGTCGTACTCGTGCTGGAAGGTGGCGGCGGAGTATCCGCGGACATCGAAGGTTCGGTGCACGCCGTCGCGATCATGTCCGGAGACCGACACCTCCAGGTGCCGGCTCACCGCCCCGCGCAGGCCCGGGACCGACAGGCAACCCTCCCAATTCTCGAACGTCTCGTCGGACAGGAAGGTCATCTCCGGATTGACAAGAACGGTGAGCGGAATCGGCGGCTTGTAGGGATAGCGCGGGTTGTCGGTCCCGACTTCAACGGTGAACAACCGGTACGGAATGCCGACCTGGTTGGCGGCAATCCCGGCGCCGTTGGCAGCGCGCATGGTGTCGATCAGGTCGTCGATCCAGCCCTGCACCTCGGGAGAACCGATCGCGGCCACCTCCACCTCGCGCGCTCGCGCGGCCAGCACGGGATGCCCGATTTCCAGGATCTCTCGTACCGCCATGCCTCACTCTCCCTGGCCAAATCGCGGGTCGCGATTGTAAACCAGCCGGCGATCCGCTTGAAAAAATCCGGGGTGCTCCAACCTGTTCGAGCAAGCGGCGAAGCACCGCCGTGCACTCGAACCAAGGAGGAAACGGAAATGTTGCTGACCAGATACGAACCCTGGAGCGCGATGCGTCAGATCCAGAACGAGATGAGCCGCGTATTCGACAACGCGGTGGCCGGAGCCGAAGACGGCTCGAACGTGGCGACCAGCCGCTGGACGCCGGCGGTGGACATCAGGGAAGACACCGACCGGTTCGTGATCACCGCGGACATCCCCGGGGTCGAGCCGGGGAACATCGAGGTCACCATGGAAAACAGCGTGCTCACCATCAAGGGCGAGCGCAAGCTGGAGACCCGGGGCGAAGGCGACAACGGTTACCGGAGGGTGGAGCGCGTGTACGGAGGCTTCTACCGCCGGTTCACCCTGCCCGACACCGCCGACGCCGAGGCCATCTCCGCCAGCGGCAAGCACGGGGTGCTGGAGGTTACCATTCCGAAACGCGCGGCATTGCAGCCAAAGCGCATCGAAGTCACTCACTGAAGGAACCCCATGTACGGCGGGATGGCAGCAGCCGTCCCGCCGGGGAATCGGCAATGAGCCGGTCGTCGGCTGACGACCGGCGAAGGGAACAAGCAAGCTCAGGCGGGAACCACGTCCCCGAGCACGTCTCTCAGTTGGCGCAGCGCCTGCGCCTCGATCTGGCGCACGCGCTCGGCGGATATCCCGTACTCCTCGGCGAGTTCCCGCAGCTTCGCCTTCGGTTCAGCCAGCCAGCGGCGCGTCACGATGTCCCGAGTGCGTTCATCGAGCGTGGCGAGCGCTGCCTGAAGTCGTCCGGCCGCGGATTCGCTCCACTGCTCCGCCTCGACCATCTCTGCCGGATCCGGAGTCGGGTCGGCGATGAACGCGGCGGGAGCTGCGCGATCATCGTCGTCGGTCAGGCCGTCGAACGCCGCGTCGTGCGCTCCGAGCCTGCGTTCCATCTCGACCACATCCTCCGGCCGGACCGAGAGGTCGCCCGCGATGTCCTCGATCTCGCGGCGGGAGAGCGCGCCGGGGCGCTGCTTTGCGCTGCGCAGGTTGAAGAAGAGCTTGCGCTGGGCCTTGGTGGTCGCCACCTTGACGATGCGCCAGTTGCGGAGCACGAACTCGTGGATCTCGGCCCGGATCCAGTGCATCGCGAAAGAAACGAGCCGGACCCCGACGTCGGGGTCGAAGCGCTTGACCGCCTTCATCAGACCGATGTTGCCTTCCTGGATCAGGTCCTCCTGCGGCAGGCCGTACCCGCGATAGGCGCGAGCGACCTTGGCGACGTACCGGAGATGCGACGTGACGAGCTGCCACGCCGCATCCAGGTCGTTGTCACGCCGCAGGCGGGTGGCCAGGTCTCGCTCCTCTTCGGCGCTCAGGTATGGGAACGCATGGACCGCCCGCAGGTAGCCCTGCAGGTCCGCGGCCGGTGTCGGCAACCGGTGAGCAAGGGTGGTGGTCATGCAGAGCCCGTCCTTGTGTTCGCGGATGGAAGTCGGACCGGCGCGGTGCGCCCGCCTCACGTGCCGGCCTCCCGTGAATTTCGATATGGAGTCGACGGGCGGATTTTCAAGCGGAGGGCTGCTCGTCCTCAGCCGTCCGGCATCTCGAACGGCTCCGGATCGAGGAAGCGGTCGAACACGTTGGCGAGCAGCCGAGAGACATCGTTCTCGAATCCGGCGGTCACGAGGCTGCCGCAGAAAGTGATGGAGCCGGTGGAGAACACCGCCCCGCCCTTCGGGGTCTCGAAGAAGGTGAGGTCGGCGCGGATCAGCTTGTCCGCCGGTTCGCCGGGCCAGGTGACGATGTGGGTGAGGTGCTCCTCGGGGACCAGCACCCACGGCGCGTCCGGCGGGTGGTTCTCCGAGCTTGCGGCCACCACCGCGTGGGCGGGGGTTCCCAGCCGCTTGTCGGCGCGGTCCAGCTCGAACCCCGCCGCCCCGTGGCCACCGAGGCCGTGGTCGCCGAAAATCTCGCCGTCGATGCCGTCGAACATCCAGGCGACCCTCGGGTCGGCCGCCTCCGGACGCTTGCGATAGTACGACCCCACGTAGTTGCCCTGGGCGGTGAATCCGACCCCGGAGAGGTGCTGGGGCGGGCGGCCGTTGCGCCGCCACAGTCCGCCGTACTCGCCGTCGAACTGGTTGTAGTACTCCCCGGGCTCCGCCGCCCACGCGCGGATACCGCCCTCCCCGCGGCGGATCTCGATCACCCCGCGCTTCTCGGGCGAGAGTGCCACCTTCCAGTAGAACCCGTTCCCCCCGAGGTAGCACAGCCGACCGCCGCCGTCGCGGTACGCCTCGAGCGCATCCAGAGTCTCCCGAGTGTGGTACTCGGGATGAGTGCCGGTGGTGACCATCCGGTAACCCTTCAGCACCTCGACGCCTTCGTCGTGCAGCTCCTGATCGGTAATGATGTCGTAGTCGTATCCCCTGGCCTCCAGCCACGCGGTGAGGTGGGTGTCGGCCGGAAAGTGGCGCAGGCCCGAGCCCCGGATCTCGGGGTACGGATAGGTGATGAAGCCGAGCCGCACCGTCAGCATCGGCCGGTGCCAGGACGCGATGGAAATACCGCTCCCGTCGGTGTGGTGGTTGTAGGTCGAAAGTCCGTACTCCAGGTGATCGCCGGGATAGTGCGGGGACGCGTCCCACTCGGCGGCCTGCGCCTTCCAGTCCGCCTTCCACTGCGGCTCGCGCGACCACTCGGGACGGGTATGGTTCGCGTAGATGGTGTAGGTGAAGGTGGAGACGAGCACCGCAATGGGAGCGGTGGTCGTCCGCTTCGGCGGTACCACGAAGAACGGGATGTTGTCCTCGGCGTCCCCGGCCGAGAGCAGCAGCGCGTAGGTCGACGAGCGCGTGTCCCGAGGAACTGTCCACTCGAACACCGCCGGCCAGCCGCAGTCGTCGATGTCATCTTCATGGAAGTGAATGGCCGCGTACTCCTGCGGAGCGTGCCGCCAGCACATCTCGCGGCCGTTCCACCGCGAGCCGGTCATCCCCCGCCCCGGCACGTTGACGAGCGTGCCGTGGAGCCCGTGCGGACCCGTGTCCTCGATGCGGCTCGACCCGATCCCGCGGGAGAAATCCCAGCCCGCGCTCGCGCCGCCGGGCGTTCCGCCAACCGCAAGCGTGTCGATCTCGTTCGCGGTGAGCGACCGGTCGAACACCGCGGGCACTTCCAGCTTGCCGTTGAAGTGCCGGGCGGGATGCCCATGATCCGCGGCCGCGAGCAGCAGAGGTGCATTCGCGTGGGGCGCAGCGCCGGCGGGAAACGCCGCCCTCGCCCTCCGGGGCGCTCCGATCTCCCCGAGCCGGGGCGACAGAGGGGCCCAGCCGGCGTCCACCTCTCCGGATTCGGTGTCCACCACGAGCCACACCGCATGCCACGCCCGCTCGACGAGCGGCTCCGGGACCACCGCCACCTCGCGCATCGAGGCGCCGTCGCCGAGTGATGCGCAGAGCCGACCCCGCTCGTCGATACCGAGAACGAAGCCGCTCACCGCCGCATCGCCGATGCGCGAAGCGATCGCCTGCCGCCCGCTCGCGAGCCGCGTCGGATGGACGAGGCAGGTCACGGAGAAGCTGCCCGCGCCGAAGCATGGACCGGGGTCCTCGATGCGTGCGTACGACCCCTGCGGCGCACGTTGCGCCTGTGCGTCTCCGCACCTGACGGGGTTGCTCGCCACCGGCTCAAGGAGGATGCCGGGACCGGCAGGATTCGCGTCCGCGCAGACGACGCGCACGAGCTTCGCCTTCACGTCGGCGCCGGTGGCGTTGCTCAGGTGAAATCGAACCGTCTCGCCGGGTCGAACCGACAGACGATC
>JAPOSC010000037.1 GCA_026709935.1 Thiotrichales bacterium | reverse complement strand
GTCGGGTAAGTTCCGACCTGCACGAATGGCGTAACGATGGCCACGCTGTCTCCACGAGGGACTCAGTGAAATTGAATTCGCTGTGAAGATGCAGCGTACCCGCGGCAAGACGGAAAGACCCCGTGAACCTTTACTATAGCTTCACACTGGCCTTTGAATATGCTTGTGTAGGATAGGTGGGAGGCATTGAAGCGGGAACGCCAGTTCTCGTGGAGCCATCCTTGAAATACCACCCTGGTATGTTTGAGGGTCTAACTCAGGCCCGTCATCCGGGTCGAGGACAGTGTGTGGTGGGTAGTTTGACTGGGGCGGTCTCCTCCCAAAGAGTAACGGAGGAGCGCGAAGGTGCCCTCAGCGCGGTCGGAAATCGCGCGGTGAGTGTAAAGGCAGAAGGGCGCTTGACTGCGAGACAGACAAGTCGAGCAGGTGCGAAAGCAGGCCTTAGTGATCCGGTGGCACTGCATGGAAGGGCCATCGCTCAACGGATAAAAGGTACTCCGGGGATAACAGGCTGATACCGCCCAAGAGTTCATATCGACGGCGGTGTTTGGCACCTCGATGTCGGCTCATCACATCCTGGGGCTGTAGCCGGTCCCAAGGGTATGGCTGTTCGCCATTTAAAGTGGTACGCGAGCTGGGTTTAGAACGTCGTGAGACAGTTCGGTCCCTATCTGCCGTGGGCGTTGGAGAATTGAGAGGAGCTGCTCCTAGTACGAGAGGACCGGAGTGGACGTACCTCTGGTGTTCCGGTTGTCACGCCAGTGGCACTGCCGGGTAGCTAAGTACGGACGGGATAACCGCTGAAAGCATCTAAGCGGGAAGCCTCCCCCAAGATGAGGTCTCCCTGGATCCTTGAGATCCCTGAAGGGCCCTCGAAGACTACGAGGTTGATAGGCCGGGTGTGGAAGCGCAGTAATGTGTGAAGCTAACCGGTACTAATTGCCCGTGAGGCTTGACCATATAACACCCAAGCAATTTTTGTCTGTGCGGTGCGATATATCCTGAAGCGCAAACGACTCTCTGAATTTTCGGTCTTGCTTGGTGGCGATAGCGGGCGGGAACCACCCGATACCATCTCGAACTCGGTAGTGAAAACGCTCAGCGCCGACGATAGTGTGGGGCCTCCCCATGTGAAAATAGGACACCGCCAAGCATTTTTGAAAGAAACACCCCGGCGCTATCGGCGCCGGGGTGTTTCGTTATGGCACGGGATATTTGCCTGTGAGGCGGTGTGAAGTTCGTCGCCGATTCGCCGCTTGTGCCACCGGCGATCGACGCGGTGGCCAGAACGGTCGACCGGATTCGTCACATGAAGGTCATTTCGGTTATCTTAGCCATGACCGTGGCTCCCCGCGCCGAACTCTCCGCCTCGATGTGGAGGCGAATCCCTGATGCGTCCGTCAGGGGGTGCGTGACTCGGTTTTTCCCGGCCGGACCAGCCACGCCCCGAGCGCGGGCAGCAGCAGCACCGCCCCGATCATGTTGACCAGGAACATGAACGTCAGCACCGTTCCCATATCCGCCTGGAATTTCAGCGGCGCCACAATCCAGGTTGCCACCCCCGCCGCCAGTGTGAGTCCGGTGAGCACCACGCCCGCGCCGGTGGTAGCGAGCGTTCGCTCGTAGGCGGTCGCGAAGTCGAGCCCCTCGGCGAGATGCGTGCGAAGCCGCCCGTAGATGTAGATCCCGTAATCCACTCCAATCCCCACTCCGAGCGCTACCACCGGCAGGGTAGAGACCTTGAGCCCGATCTGGAGCAGTGCCATCAGGGCGTAGGCGAGCAGCGAGACCACCGCGAGTGGCACGATGATGCACACCGTTGCCGCGATGGAACGGAAGGAGATCAGGCACAGCGCGATGACCGCGGCATAGACGTAGGCGAGGATCGGGAACTGAGACGTCTCCACCTCCTCGTTCGTCGCCGCCATCACACCGACATTGCCGGAGGCGAGGCGGAAGGCGATACGGTCGTTGGTATTCGTGGCGCTGAATTCCTTGACTGCCGCGATCACCCGTTCAATGGTCTCCGCCTTGTGGTCAGTGGTGTAGATCGATACCGGCATCACGCTGCAGTCGAGGTTGAGTAGCCCGCTGCTCGTCGGCACCGGAGAGACCGACTGCACGAGCATGTAGTGGTTGCGCGGCAGCGCCCTCCACTTCAGGCTGCCCTCGTTCCACATTGCGTTGATGCCGCGGGCGACGCCCGCGAGCCCGCGGACGGACTGGACGCCTTCGATGTTGCGCATGTGCCATTCGAAGGCGTCGAGGGTGCGCATCACTTCGTAGTCGATGCACCCCTCCTCCACCGTTTCCGAGATCACCATGAGCACGTCCACGCCGATCTCGAAGTAGTCGGTAATCACGGCGGAGTCGACGTTGTACACGGAGTCGGCCCGTAGCTCCGGCACGCCCTGCTGCTCGTCGCCCACCCGCACCTGCGGTGCAAGGTACGCACCGGCGGTGAGCAGCACCGCGGCCGCGCCGATCACCGCCGCGGCGGGTCCTCGCCGCGCCACGCGCGCGACCCGCGACCACAACGGCCGCAGGATGTCGTCGCGCTCCCGGGCCGCGCGGCGTTCTTCGTCTCCGGCCTCGAAGTACGAGAGCAGCACCGGCAGCAGCGCGAGGTTGGTAAGGATGATCGCAGCCACCCCGAGGCTCGCGGTGATCGCGATCTCCTTGATGACCTGCACCTCGATGAGCGAGATGGTGACGAAGCCTACCGAGTCGGAGGCGAGCGCCACCGCTCCCGGCAGCAGGAGGCGGCGGAAGCTCGCGCGCGCGGCATCGAGGCCGCTGGCCCCGCCTGCGGTCTCCGCGCGTACCGAGCTCACCATCTGCACCCCGTGGCTCACCCCGATCGCGAACACCAGGAACGGCACCAGGATGGACATCGGGTCCACGCCGAAGCCGAGCGCGGTGAGTCCGCCGAGCTGCCAGATCACCGCGATCAGGGAGCAGGCTAGGGGCGGTACTGTCAGCCGGACCGACCGGGTGTAGGCCCAGACGAAGAGCGCAGTGATCAGGAACGCGATTCCGAAGAAGGTCATGACCCGGACCGCGCCGTCCGCGATGTCTCCCACCATCTTCGCGAACCCGATGATGTGAAGATCCACGTGAATGTCCACACCTGCGTCTGCTCCCGAAGCGGCTTCGCGGCGGATGCGCTCCAGCGCGTGCGCGACCTCGATGTAGTCGAGGCGTTCGCCGGTGTCGGGGTGGAACTCCTGGAGCTTGGCGGCGACGAGAGCGCCGGTGAAGTCGTTTGCCACCAGACGGCCGATGACCCCAGCCTTGATGGCGTTCTCCCGCACCTGGGCGAAGCCGGCCTCGGTAGGCGCGAAGTCAGCCGGCATCACATTGCCGGCAGCGACGCCGTCTTCCACCACCTCGATGAAGCGCACGTTCGGCGTCAAGATCGAGAACACTTGGGTGCGATCGACGCCCGGCAGGAAGAACGTGGCGTCGGTCACCTTGCGCAGCACGTCGAAGAACCCGGGCGTGAACATGTCGCTATCGCGTGCCATCACCGCGATCACCACGCGGTCCGCCCCCCCGAACTCCTCGCGATACTGGAGGAAGGTCCGCATGTATTCGTGCTCGATCGGCACGAGCTTGGTGAAGCCGGCATCGACCCGCAACTCGGTCGCGAGCCACGCCATCGCCACCGTGACGAGCGCGAACCCCGCGAGCACCAGGCGGCGGCGGGCGAAGAGGAGCTGTTCGATGCGAGCGATCAAGAGAGCATCCGGGGTATGCGCCTCCGGTGCCTGATAGGCCGCAGGAGATGATGGCGGGACATCGGATTATGCCTTCGGCCAATCGATATCCCGGACTCTACGCCCGTCGGCGCGTGGGCTGAACACGGGAACCTGGCCCGGATTTCTCACCAGTTCAGGGATGGCCCGGAGGCGGTCCGGGGATGACTCGGGGTCTGCATCGCAAAACTACTCGCCTTGCGCTAGGCGTTCGACACCGAACTCCCCGATCAGGAGCACATCGCCGTCGGCGAGCGGGAGTGCGGCCGAGATCCCCTTGCGCGCCGGCAGCCTGCGGGCCGATACGCTGTGCCCACCGTCTCCACTGGTCAGCACGTTTCCTTCCAGCCCGGTGATCACGATTGAGCCGGAGGGGAGCCGGATAGCTCCGGTCAGGGTCGCCTGGGTGCGGGTGGCCACCTCCATCCAGGTTTTGCCCCCGTCTTCGGATCGGAACAGATGGCCCCGGAGCCCCGCGAGCAGTACCCGGTTTTCATCGAGGGCGAGACCGCCGAACCACGATCCCGCGTAAGGGGAGGGCAGCTCTCGCCACGTCTTTCCGCCGTCGTCGGAGCGATAGGCGACCCCTCCCTCCGCCGCAATGTACAAACGTTGGGACCCGGTCCGTTTCGGTTCGAGCCCCGTGCCGCGAGTTTCCGTCCGCGCGGTTCGATTCTCAGGCTGATGTGTCCCCGTTCGGTCCGGTTCGAGTATTTCCGTTCGGGCCTCCGCATCCGCCACCGGCACCAGCGCGTTCAGGTGAAAATCATCCTCGCTGATAGACTGCGGGGCCCATGTCTCGCCACCGTCCTCGGTCGCGAGGAAGTAGCCGTAGGCTCCCACCGCAAAGCCGCTGCGCTCGTCACGGAACCAGACGTCAAGCAGCGGAAGCTCCTCCTCCGGCGCCTGGTGCACCAGGGTCCAGGTCTCGCCGCCGTCGACGGTGCGGAGAATCACCGCATCGTGTCCCACCGCCCAGCCGGTGCGCTCGTCGTGCATGTGTACCGCAGTGAGCAGGACGCGGGTCGGCACCGCGGCCTGCGTCCAGTTCGCGCCGTCGTCGGTGGACACGAGGATATGGCCGCGTTCGCCGACCACCACCAGCCGTGAACCGGCCACTGCCCCACCGAGCAGCAGCGATTCGATCGCCAATGGTGCTTTCGCCGCCCCCGCCTCACCCGCTCCGACAGGTGTGACGAGTCCCGGAATAACGACAAGCGCGAGACTGCCGGCACGCAAGAATCGCAACCAACGGAATGAGACGCCCGGACGGCTCGCACGAACCGCGGGTCGGATTGCCGCCGCGTCATCCGACCCGAGCAATCCCACGACACGCCATCCGGTCACTACTCTCGGCCCCCTTGCGACCCCAAACGGCTTCTCACTTCCCCAACCTGCCGACGCCCTGCTTCGAATGCCCGGAGACGGAGAGATTCGAAGCGGGGCGCCGATCCGGTTGAAGCCAGGGATCCTGACCGAAATCAACTTTCCGCCCCCATCGACTCCAATCTCTTGTCATGCAGGGGGTGCAGGCGGTGCGTTGAATGGAAAAATTATTTTGACCAGAGTCCTATGGTAGCGCCGGTCGCGGTCGTCGCGCCCGGAGTATCAGACGGCCGGATCCGCGGTCATCGCCGACCCTCGCGACGCAGCGCCGCCGGGGTGAAGTCGCGGGCCTTCAGGTCGGTGTCCCAGGTGCACATCGGGAACTCGTTGTCGAGGCCGAAGGCGAGGTAGCGCCCCGCCTGCAGGTCGGCGTGCACCTCCAGCGTCGGCCAGACCAGAGGCTTCTCGTAGTAGTTGATGACGTGGCCTTCGGAGATGCGCCAGAGCTGGTCGCGGTTGTCGTAGATGTCCGCGACCAGGATGCTCCAGGAATCCTCGTCCACATACAGGGTGCGCCGCTTGTAGAGGTGGGTCGCACCCTCCTTGAGCGTCGCCTCCACTACCCACACCCGGTGCAGCTCGTAGCGCAGGTGATCCGGGTTGACGTGCAGCGGCGTCAGGATGTCGGCGAACGTGAGGTCGTCGCTGTGCAGCTTGTAGGCGTTGTACGGCACATACATCTCGCGCCTGCCGACGAGTTCCCAGTCGTAGCGATCCACCGCACCGTTGAACATGTCGAGCTGATCCGCGGTGCGCAGCCCGTCCGAGGAGGTGCCGGGGTTGTCGTAGGCGATGTTCGGGGCGCGCCGCACCCGGCGCTGGCCCGGGTTGTAGGTCCAGGCGTTGCGGGGTTCGCGGAACTGGTTCATGGTTTCGTGCACCAGCACGATGTCGCCGGCGAGCCGCGCCGGGGCGAGCGTCTTCTGCTTGAACAGGGCCATCGTGTTGCCGAGCTTCTCCAGCGTCATCCCCGGCAGCGAGTAGCGCAACTCGATCTCCAGGCTCTGTTTGACCAGCGTGTAGTCGCCCCCACGCGTCACCGCAGCCTGGCCGATGACGCACGCCACCGACTCGCCCCGGTAGCGAAGGAGGTGGTTCCAGATGACCTCCAGGCCGTTGGAAGGAATTGGGAACGGGATGCCGATGACCGCGCCGCCGACGCCGTTGCCGTTGTCCACCAACTCCGCGGCAGCGGCGGCGGTACGGGTGGCGTCATAGATCCGCGACGGGACGGAGGCGCTGCGGCGGGTGGGATGGATTGTCATCCGGAAGCTCGGGTACGTCTCCAGCATGCGCTGGTGTCCGACCGAGAGCCGGTCGCGGTGCGCGTCGAGGTTGGATGCGTCGATAACGAAAAGTGGCGCATCGCCGGCGTAGGGATCGCGATGGTGCTCACCGGCGACGTATCCTGCCGGAGGCTCGGTGATGCCGTCGGTCCATTCCGGGATGGTGCCGTCGGCGTTGCCGGCCCGTTCTCCGCCAAGGGGCGTGAGGTCTGCGCCGAGGCGTGCAATCTGATCGGCGGAAAGTCTGGCCGAGACGGGGGCGGTGAGGGCGCATCCGAGGATGAGAGTGGCTGCGAACCGGAACGTGATGGTCTTCGCGGTGTGCGTCTTGGCGTTCATGGTTTCGACCCCTCAGAACGAGTACTTCAGGGACGCGGAGATGAAGTCGCGGTCGCTAAGCTCGTTGCCGTCGCCCGCGTACCGCGTGTAGCCGATATCCGCTTGCCAGCGGCTGAGGTAGTCGGCCCGCAGCCCGATCGTGAGCGCGGTCCGGCCTTCCACGAACGGGCCGCTGGGAGAGGGACTGTTGCCGCTCACATCGTGCAGGAACTGGGTGTAGGGATGCAGGTTGGCGCCGCCGACCGCGTTGTTGTAATCGAGCCGCGCCGCGATTCGGTAGCCCCAGGAGGTGGCGTCGGCATCGGCCTCACCCTCTTCGAGCGTGCCGCCGGCGAGGCTCTCCAGAGGCATGTCGTTCGGAGTCAGAGCCGTCGCGGCCACACCTTTGCCTTGTGGCATACCGTGCACGTGCATCACGGCCGCTTCCCCTATCAACACCAGACCATCCGCACCCATGGTGGGCCCGAACACCCTGGTGGCGGTGGTCTGGTACTGGCTCACGTTGCGTCGGACATGGCCGACAGTGTCTGCGTCATAGAGGCTGGCCTGGGCATTCTCGCCGATACAGGCGGGTCCCGCCTGACTCTGGGGAATGCCGCTCGCCACTTTTCCGCCGATACAGCCTCCCAACCCGCTGAATGGTCCGAGGGCGTCGGCAAACACCTTGCGTTCGGCCAATTGCAGGGGTGCATCGCGACGATAGGACCACTCGCCTTGCAGTGCCCAGCCCGTAGCGCCGATCTCGGTGTTGAAGCTGACCCCGAAGAGCTGGATGTCTTCGGGATACTCGATGAAGTAATACCCCTTGTCGGCGTAGGCGTCTATGCCGGCAGCTTGCGCGGCAGCACCGGCGAGGGCGCTGATCCGGGGTGTGGTCTCGGTTTGAACGCCTTGTGCGATCTCGGTGCATCGCGGACTTTGCAGAGGTGAGGAACAGTCCGCCATCATCATGGCTTGGGTGATGGCACCGGTCACGACGTCTTGCACTGCGGTCGGGCCGGCAGCACCGATTGTTCCAGCCGTCACCAGCCCGGCCCCCGCGTCTGTCGCCGTCCCGGTGTGCGCACTGACCAAGGGTAGGCGGCTATGGTAGTTCATGTAATAGAAGCCGAACTCGGTGTTGTTCAGCTCCTCGGCCAGATAGCGCAGCGCAAGCCCCCATTGGCCCGAGTCGTCCGGCGTATGGTCCGCGTGGCGTGGCGCGATGAGGAAGTCCGGATCTTCCGCGGTGACGGCGCCGAATGCGCCGGCGACCGAGGTACGGGAGAAAATTCTGAACGGATTGTTGTCGTCTCCGGTGAGGCCCATGTCGCCGAGGTCCAGTCCGGGCAGGGCGATCACCACGCGTTCCGCCCCCGGCCCCACGTAATCCACGGATGAGAAGTAGGAGCCAACCGGATCGATCTCCGTCTTCTCCCAGTCGAGCTGGTAGAACCCTTCCACCGAGAGGGCGTCGGTCGGGGCCACGGAAATCGACGCCAGACCGACCGGCAGCAGCGCCTCGCGCAGCTCGGAGCCCGGCAGCCTCAGCTTGCTCACGTCGAAGGGATTGATGGCGTTGATGCCGTTGGGGATGAAGGTGCTCTCTCCCCAGTTGAGCACGTGTCGGCCGAGGCGCGCGTCGATGATCGTGTCTCCGACATCGAACGTGCCGGTGACGTAGGCGTCGAGCAAATCGAGATTGCTGGCCACGCGATCCTTGGCCGCGTCGCTCAGCGGGGTGCGCTCGCGGGTCCCGTTCTCGTTCTCGAAGTCGAAGAATCCGGTGGCCCGCACGAACACGCCGAAGTCGCCGGTGTCGATGTCGAGATCGGTAGTGAACTTCGAGGTATTGCTGACCAGGCCGCGGTCGTAGTTCAGGTTGCCGTCGTTGCCGTTGACGTCGGCGGTGAGTTCGGGGTCGCGGTCTTCGACGCGGAACGTCAGTCCGTGCGAGAGCGTGGTGTCCAGGCTGCCCCTGAGCGGTCCGTCGCCGAACTCGACGGCCTGAGCAGGTAGTCCGTACAGAAGCCCCCCGAGAGCAAGGGCGCCTGCCGCCAGGCGAGAACCGCGCGAGGATGGCGGAAGTGCTTCCGATTGGGTCGGCATACCGTCGGGCCGCCGCGTTTGGCACAGTCCGTTCAGTACGGCTGCGCCGACATCAAGTACGTTCCTCATGTCATCTCCCTGTCGCGACAAGTCCGACGGCGGCGATTGCACTACCTGGCGAGGACGGGAGCCGCGAAGTTCCGACGATCGGACCCCGAACCCGGTATGCGCGCGGGCGTCGAGCGCAATGGCGATGTCCTGCTCATACTCCTTATCATCCATTTTCGGCGATGTCGATTTGATTTTCTTCGTCACCCCATAACATTGTCCAATACCGTGCGACCAGCGTTCCGCTGCGAGCGGCACATGTGTTTCACCACCACCATCATCGAGCTTTGCGATGCCCCCCGCGCTTGATCGGAATACATCCGATTGTGCGACAGTCTGCGCCGGCGACCGCTCCGGTCGGGATGGTCGTTGACCTCCCCTGTCGTCGGCGATCCGGATGTCGAGCGCCTGCGGGCTCTCGTCGAGAACGCGCGCCGTGCGGTGGTATTCACCGGGGCCGGCATCAGCACTGAGTCCGGAATCCCGGACTTCCGCAGCCCCGGCGGCATGTGGTCGCGGCGCCGGCCGGTCGATTTCCGCGACTTCGTCGCATCGGAGTCGGCGCGGCGCGAAGCGTGGAGCCAGCGCGTGGAGAGCCACCGCACCATGGGTCGCGCCGAGCCCAACCACGGCCACCGTGCCGTCGCGTCGCTCGTGCACCGCGGCATCGTGACCACCGTGATCACCCAGAACATCGACGGACTGCACCAGAGGTCGGGAGTGCCGGATGCGCGGGTGGTCGAGCTGCACGGGAACTCGACGTACGCAAGGTGCATCGAGTGCGGGGCGCCGTATACGCTCGATCCCATCCTCGAAGCGTTCACGCTTGACGGCACCCTGCCCGTGTGCGACCGGTGCGGCGGGCATGTGAAGACCGCAACCATCTCGTTCGGACAGGCGATGCCGGAGGCGGCGATGCGCCGCGCCGAGGCCGCGACGGCCGAATGCGATCTCTTCCTCGCCATCGGCTCCTCGCTCGTGGTCTATCCCGCCGCGGGATTTCCTGCCTACGCCAGGCGGCTCGGCGCGACTTTGGTGATCCTCAATCGTGACCCGACCGAACTCGACGCGCTCGCGGATCTCGTACTCCACCGCGAGATCGGTCCGACGCTCGGCGCCGTGACCGGAATCAACTGAAACGCGGGCTGTCGACGGTACCTCATTTTGGAATTCAGCCTGGTGTCTCCCGCCTGTATGCACAGGTTTCCCGAGAGTCGGAGGTCGAAGTGAGACACTGCCCTGTCGGCCTCGATCCGGCGTCGACGACGATATTCCCGAGGAGGAGGGCAACTCATGAGCGAAACCCTGTCGAGTCTTATCCGGGAAAGGTTCGGCGAAAGCGTTGACGTGCCCGGGCGGCTGGAACACAACTCGGAGCTCACCGGCCTCGCCGCGCACCGCAGCCACCGTGCGTTCACCGGCGAACCGGTGGCGCCGGCGCTCCTCCGGACCCTGCTCGCGTGCGCGTTCTCCGCCCCCGCGAAGTCCGATCTCCAGCAGTCGTGCGTCGTGCACGTGGAAGACCGTGCCGTCCGGGAGCAAATCGCCGCGCTGATTCCGTCGATGCCGTGGATCGCCGACGCACCCGTGCTGCTCGTGTTCTGCGGGGATCATCGCCGCCTTCGGCGCATCTGCGAGTTGCGGAGCGCCCCGTTCGCCAACGACCATCTCGACAGCTTCTTCAACGCTGCGGTGGACGCCGGCCTGGTGATGGCCGGGTTCATTCGCGCCGCGCAGGCGGCGGGGCTCGGCTGCTGTCCCCTGAGTGCGGTCCGCAATCATGCGGCCGAGGTTGCCGGGCTGCTCCGATTGCCGGAGCACGTGTTTCCCGTGGCGGGGATGGTGGCGGGATACCCGGCGACCGAGCGCAGGATCACGCCCCGGCTGCCGCTCGACGCCTTCGTGCACACCGACCGCTACGACGACGGCGATGTCGAGCCGTGGATCACAAGCTACGATGCGCGCCGCCACGCGGTGCTTCCGCTCCGCCCCGAGCGGCAGCGCGACCCCGGGCGGTTCGGGTGCGCGGACTTCTACGGATGGTCCGAGGACAAGGCCCGCCAGGTCGCGGTGAGTGAGCGGGAGGATTTCGGGGCGTTCATCCGCTCGCAGGGATTCCGCCTCGACTGACCGTCCATGCGAGTTCTGTCGGGAGTCCCAATCATGCCGGAGGGTGGAAGCGCCGGTCCTGCGATGCGCACGGGACGAGACGAAGGAGGGAGCGATATGTCCGAAGGCGACCGAACCCGGTGCCATGCCGACCACATGACGGCCTCCGAAAAACGGATGGTCCTGGTGACCATCAACTATCTGGAGATGAAGTCACCGGATCGTCGATCGGCCGCTCCCGGGTGGCCGGAGCGGGCTGTGGTGCGGCGCGCCGAACGCCCCACCCTGTCGTTCTACCGCTACCTCTACAACACCGTGGGGGCGGACTGGGAGTGGTACGAGCGGCGGCGGCTCGGCAACGATGCGCTCGCTGCGATCGTTCACGACGACGCGGTGGAGGTAAATGTCCTCTACGTCCGTGGCGTGCCGGCCGGATTCGTCGAGCTCGATCGGCGGATCGAGGACGAGGTCGAGATCGCCTACTTCGGCCTCATCCCGGAATACGTCGGCCGCGGCTTCGGGCCGGCCCTGCTCGGCTGGGCTCTCGAACGCGCCTGGAGCTTCACCCCCCGACGGGTCTGGCTGCACACCTGCTCGCTGGACCATCCGAAGGCATTGGCCGTCTACCTTCGCGCCGGCTTCGAGGCGTACGACCGTGAGGTCGTTTCCGTGCAGCTTGAACTCCGCGAGCCGGCGGGGCGCGGCGGCCGGGGGGAGGACATGCAGAACCGCTCGCGTCCGCAGCCGTGACCTGGTTGGAAATGCGGGCTAGACTGACTCCACGCAATGGCTACGCACCGGGGAGATTCTCATGCATTCCGTCGCTCGATGGACGTTGGCAGTCGTCGGCCTGACCCTCGCATTCACCGCATCGGCCGCGAAGGACCCGAACGAGAAGGCGATCAAGGCGCGCCAGGCCGTGATGACGTTGCAGAGCTGGTACGCCGGTCCCTTGTTCCAGATGGCCAAGGGAGATATGGACTATGACGCGGGGTCGGCCTCGGTCTACGCAATGGCCCTGCACACGATGGTCACTGTCAAGGGCGACATGATGTGGCCCCCGGGGACCGACAGCGACGCCTACCCCGACAAGAGCCGGACGCTTCCCGAACTCTGGTCGAACTGGCCGGCGGTGGGCGAGAAGGGCCAGGCGCTCCTCGATGCGTCCGCCGCGCTCGCCGAGGTGGCGGGCGACGGGCTTGACGCGCTGCGCTCGAAGGTCGGCGCGGTCGGTCAGGCCTGCAAGGGCTGCCACGACGATTTTCGTGCCGATTAGCCCGAAAATTGCACCCATTCACGGTTGTGGGCACGGATCTGACTGTTTCCGCCGCGTTGATCACGGCATGGACAAGGCTTGCGAAGCAAGCCGATGCTTGACCATCTACGCGCCCTCGCTTCGCGAATCGGTAAAATTTTCGGGCTAATGGGCCAACACCGTTGAATTGATGGAAGGCTATCGCCGTGAGGCGGTCTGGGATCCGTTCACCCGTGCATGGCACTGGGTGCTGGCCGCCTCGGTCATCACCGGCTGGATGCTGGGGGAGTTCCGCACCTTCTCCATCATGCAGTGGCACATCTACCTCGGTTACCTGACCGGGGCGCTGCTCGTCCTCCGCTATGTGTGGGGCTGGGTCGGTCCCGCCCCGGTGCGCCACCGAACGCTTCTCGCGTCATTGCGCGGCATGCCCGCCTACGTTCGCCGGATCGGCGCGCGGCGCCCGAGCGGCGTGCCCGGCCACAATCCGGTCGGCGCCCTGTCCGTCATCGCGATGGTGCTCGCGCTCACGGCCCAGGTGGTGACGGGCCTGTTCTCGCAGGACGACGCGCTCTTCTACTCCGGCCCGCTGGCGTCGGAGGTCTCCTCCGACACCGTGGTCATGATGACGGGCTACCACAATCTCTTCGCCAGAGTGGTTCTGGTGCTCGTCGCCCTGCACTTGGCCGCCATCCTCTACTACCTCGTGTGGAAGCGCGAGAATCTCGTCGCATCAATGTGGCACGGCCGAAAGTGGGTGAAGGATCGGGCGACGCGCGGCGAGTAGACGACGAATCTGCGCGTGGCACCCCTCCCGGGTTCGGCCGGATCGCCGCGGTGAGGGGCATGCGGGAGGAGGAAGCTTGCTGGCCGAGGCCGACCGGTCGAGCCCCGGTGGCTCGACGAGTCACCGGAGCGTGAAGAGACGGCCCCGCCCCGACCGATCAGAGCTTCTTCAGCGCCGGCAGCAGCTCGTCGGAGATAAGGCGCATGCTCGCGAGGGCGGTCGGGAGCGGCATTCCCGCCCAGTGGGTCCGGAAGATGAAGTGGTTGCACCCGAGTTCCTCGAAGCAGGGGCGGAGCTGCTCGTAGCATTCCTCGGGTGACCCCAGGACGAAGCGATCGCGCAGCAGGTCGTCGAAGTCCTGATCGAACGACTCGTCTGCGGGCATCGCAGCGTCCTGGCCCCAGGACGCATAGTCGCGGTACTTGGCGAAGAGATACGGTCCCGCCATCTCGATCGCGGTTTTCCGATCCCGGGCGCAGAAGATCTCCTTCATGCACGGAAGCTCGCGAGGGAAGGGTTTGCCCGCCGCTCCGAGCGCTTCACGGTAGAGGACGAGCTGGCGGCGGACGGTGGCGGTGGTCGAGTGAGGATTGATCATCCAGGTGTCGCCGATTTCCGCGGCGCGCCGGATCGCCCGGTCGTTGTTCGCGGCGACCCACACCGGCGGCGACGGCTGCTGCACGGGCCGGATGTTCATCCGCACCGCGTCGAGGCGGCAGGTCTCGCCGTGGTGCGTCACCGAGTCCTCGGTCCACAGCCTGCGCACGAGCTCCAGGCACTCCACCATGCGCGCGACGCGCTTGCCCTTCGGCACGTTGAAGGCGTCGAATTCGACGTCGCGATACCCGAGCCCGATACCGAAGACGAAGTTGCCCTTCGCGATGACGTCCAGCGTTGCGACCGTCTCCGCCACGTACACCGGGTTGTGCAAGCCGAGCAGCAGAATCCCGAGCCCGGTCGTCATCTCCCCCGCCTCGGGCATCAGCCGGGCCAGAAAGGGCACGATCTGTAGCTGATTGTTGTTGCCCTCGTTCAGGTAGTGCTGCCCGGAGAACAAGGAGTCCCAGCCGCGGTCGCGGGCATGGTGCACCATGGTGATCTGCTCGGCGAGCGCACTCACCATATCGGTGTCGAGGTGCTGCTGATTGGTGAGGAACAGTCCGATCTTCATCGATGCCTCCCCGGAACATTGGCCAGAATAGTTGTTCCACTAGACCTGTCCGCTCCCTGGTCGGGCAAGGGGTCGGAGGCCATTCAGTGGAAAGTCGGGAACGCGCCGCCCTCGTGTGGGTGCCGGAAGCGAAGGCGGAGATCGATCCGAAATTCGCGGTCCATGCAATCTCCTGGCGATCTCCTGCGGGCCTTGCGCGACGATCCGGCGGCCAGTCCGCGCGATCGCGTTCAGCGCCGGGGCGCCTCCGAGTCCTGCGGGATGTCTTCGAGCGCCCGGAGGCGAGCTTCCAGCGCGGCGACACGCGCTTCCGCCTCATGTCGGGCAGCGGACTCCTGCGCGATGCGTATCTCCGCCTCGCGGCGGGCGGCGGTCTCCTCCTGCCGCGCCCGCTCGCTCTCCTCGTGCGTGAGGAGGTTCTCCCCCGTCGCAGGGTCGCGCAGCCGCACCCGCCGCTGTGCGCGCTCGTCGCGCAGCTCAAGGCCCAGCACCTCGCTCGCCACCGCCGCCTCCCGGCCCGGCAGTACCGTCACCGCCGCCAGTCGCCGATATGCGCCCTCATGTAGCCGAAAGCCCTGCAACGGCGGCGCCAGCCACTCCGCCCGCGGGTCGTACAGGAAGTACTCCCGCACCCCGAGCGCGGCGTAGACCTGTCGCTTGCGCCGCTCGTCGTCGCGCCGTGTGCTCTTCGACGTCACCTCCAGCACGAAGTCTGGCGCTTTCGGCTCGTTCCACAGCATGTAGCTGTCGCGTGGAGGGGAGGCCGGCGCCCCCACCACCACGTACACGTCCGGGGCCACCACCGCTCGGGGGTTGCCCCGCTCGTAGTACAGGAAGTTGTTCATGCCGACGTACACGTCGTCGCGCCCATGCCTGCCGAACCACCACCGCAGCGCGGAAGTCACGTACATCATGCAGTCACCGTGAACCGGGGTCTCAGCCATGGGCTGGTCGTCGGAGGTGGGGTAGACGACGCCGTCGTCGAGCAGACCGATGCGGCTCATGGGAGGATCCTCCGTGGGACGGCGGGAGCGTCATCGCGGATGCGTCCCGCGGGACGGTAGCACGGCACCGCCCGGGCTCCCAAGGACGGGGCCGGTGCGCAAAGGCAGGGTTCGGACCGGGGCCATCCGATCGCTCCGACGGCGGGCAGTGGGAACGCGAACCGTCCCCCGCCGGCGGAGGCGCGGCTATGGACTATCAGCCCGACTGATGTAGGCGTTCGTCCCGTCAGGGCCGGCGCGGTGGAAGCGGGCATCGGCGTTCGGCCAGGACGCGATGCGCCGAGAAGCAGCCCGAGCGGATGCGAATTGCTCAGGGGGTCTGGCTCGTCACACCGCGGTGACCGTGGCCCACAGGGCGTCGCCGCCTCGACGTGCGAGGTGCCGGCCCAGCGCGATCGCCCAGACCGTTTCGGGGCCGAACTCGTCGCGCCATGCCCAAAGTCGCCGGGTGCGGTGCTGAAGGCTGTACTCGCGGGTGAATCCCATCGCACCGTGTATCTGGTGGGCGATACCGGCCCCGGCGCCGGCCGCCTGTCCGCACCGGATCTTCGCGGTGGCGACGGCGAGGAAGGTGCGATCGTCGTCGATGCCGTGGCGGATGATCGCCGACGCCGCCGCATCGGCCGAGGTGGTGGCCGCTGCTACCTCTCCGGCCAGCACTGCGAGGTTGTGCTGGACCGCCTGGAACTTCCCGATCGGCCGGCCGAACTGGCGCCGGTCGGCTGCGTACCGGAGCGACTGCTCCAGACAGCCTTCGAGCGCTCCCGCCATCTGCTGCGATCGCATCGCCGCCCCCATCCGCTGCAGCCGCTCGGTGAGGTTCACGGCCACCGGCGTCGACCGGGTGATCGGGACTGCGCCGTCGAAGACGACGGTGTCGCACGGCTCACCGGCGAGCGATGTCCCCGGCTCGATGGTGCATGCGCGGCGCGGGACCAGCGCCAATCCCAGGTGCGCGTTACCTGCGCCGTCCGTGCCGCCTTCCATGCCACCGTTCGGGCTGTCGTTCGTACGGACGCTGGTGTACACGGCGACGATGTGTTCGCAGACGCGCGCGAACGGGACCCGCTTTGCGGAGCCGGCCAGCACGTCGCCTCGGAGCTGGAGTGGCGCCGCGGCATCCACCGGCGCGACGGTGAGGGGACCCTCCGGGGCTTCGAGACCGGCTTCCGACGCAAGCCATCCGGCCAGCAGCGTCTCCGCGAGAGGGGCGGGCACGGTGTGCGTCCCCGCCAGGCGGACGATCGCGAAGCCGTCCGCGAGACTTGTCCCCGGTCCGCCGAGCGTCTCGGGGATCCACGCGCGGGTCAGCGCCGATTCATCCAGCGCTTCCCACAGCGCGTCCGGCCGGGCGCCGTCCTCGGCCGCGGTCACCACCTCCGGCCCGCAGCGCTCGGAGAGCATGCGGGCGGTGGTGTCGACGATGAGCGGGTCAGCGTTCACGAGGGATTCGGAGCGCGGGCCTCGCCTGCGACTACCGCAGGATCAAGTGGCATCCACCCTCACCGGACCATTCAACGACCTTCGCGTAGCGCGCGCTCTCCTTCATCCTCGTGACTCCCTGAGGGCTCGGCACCTAGATTATATTCCGCCCGCCGCGCTTGGATCGTCGCGCCGCTTTCGTGACAATCGCCCGCCATTCGCATCGAGTGCCGCCTCCGGTTGTCGAGCCTGCCGTGACCCACAGTATCCGCTTCGAGTACTCGCCCCTTCCCGAATCCACCGAGCCCCTGCGGGCGCGGGTGCGCGAGTTCCTGGCGCGCGAGCTCGAGGCGGGAACTTTCGTGGCGGGTCTCGGACCGGGCCTCAACCGCCACTCGCCGGAGTTCAGTCGCCGCTGCGGCGAGGAGGGATTCATCGGCATGACGTGGCCCCGGCGCTACGGCGGGGGTGAGCGGAGCTTCCTCGAACGCTACGTGGTCACGGAGGAGCTGCTCGCGGCGGGGGCGCCAGTATGGGCGCACTGGGTCGCCGACCGGCAGAGCGGGCCAATGCTCATGCGCTACGGCCGCGAAGAGGTGCGGGACGCGATTCTGCCGCGCATCGTGGCCGGTGAGTGCTTCTTCTGCATCGGCATGAGCGAGCCGGACTCGGGTTCGGACCTCTACTCCGCGAAGTCGCGGGCCGAGCCGGCGCCTGGCGGCTGGAAGGTCAACGGGCGCAAGATATGGACGAGCAACGCGCACCGGTCGCACTACATGATCGCGCTGCTTCGCACCTCGCCCGCCACCACCGACAACCGCCGCCACGGTCTGACCCAGTTCCTCGTCGCGATGGACTCGCCGGGCCTCGAGGTCCGTCCCATCCGCAACCTCACCGGCGATTCCGACTTCAACGAGGTAGTGTTCGACGATGTCTTCGTGCCCGAAGCACACCTCATCGGCGAGGTCGACGGCGCCTGGAAGCAGGCCGCGAGCGAGCTTGCGTACGAGCGCAGCGGCCCCGAGCGCTTCCTCGAGACCATCTTCGTGCTCTACGAGCTCGCCCGCACCGCCGGCGAGACCCCGGACGACCGGACGGCGGAGGGGCTCGGGCGCCTCGTGGCGGAGCTTTCGACACTACGCAACATGTCCGTCTCGGTGGCCGGAATGCTCGAAGCGGGAAAGCTCCCCGATGTGGAGGCGGCGGTGGTGAAGGAGCGGGGCACCCACTGGGAGCAGGCGCTTCCCGCCCGCGCCCGCGATCTCGCCCCGTCCGCGTACACCGACCCCGGCAACCGGGTGGACTTCGAGGAAGTGCTGCGCTACGCGACCCTCATCGCGCCGAAGCTCACCATCCAGGGAGGAACCACCGAGATCCTGCGCGGCATCGTGGCCCGAGGTCTCGGGCTTCGGTGAGGATTGGGGGTTCGGCGCAAGGCCGTTCTGCCGCTACCCCCGGTCGCGGTCCAGTACGTGATGAAGGATGCTGAT